>JAZNIL010000034.1:0-4817 GCA_045577435.1 Faecousia sp.
TCTTCCTAAGACCGCTTGGCCCCCGACTTGGCTTATGCCTCCCCGTTCTTTTTGGTGCGAGAGATGGGACTCGAACCCACACGGCGTAACCACACGCACCTCAAACGTGCTTGTCTACCATTCCAACACTCTCGCAAGTGCGCTTAAGTATTATAACCATTAAGTCATAGTTTGTCAATCCTTTTTTAAAAAGGCTGGGGATGTTTTCCAATTGCGTAAATGGCTGCAAAATGCCGCAATTTATTTCTGTTGGTGGATAATTGTCATATGAATATTGCTTGAAATCGTACCCAATAGGTGGTATATTACAGTTTGATAAGCAGATCTTAAATTAGATTTGACTATGGCGGACTGCCTTGGAGAGGGAGATGGCGTATGACACGTTTTTTTGTAACACCGGAGGAATTACAGCCGGGTTTTCTTGTGCTCACGGGAGATAACGCAGCCCATGCTAAGGTTCTGCGTATTAAGCAGGGTGAGCAGGTTGTGGTGTGTGATGGGCAGGGCAGTGAATGTGTTTGCACAGTCAGTGATGTCAGTCCCGGACAAATCAGCCTGGTTGTGGACAGCCGGCAGACTTCCTCATCAGAGGCTGGTGTCATGGCCAGTGTCTATATTGCGTTTCCCAAAGGGGATAAGCTGGAGCATGTGATCCAAAAGGCCACGGAATTGGGCGCGTATGAAATCATTGCTTTTCCCTCCAGCCGATGTGTCTCCAGACCGGACGAAAAGAGCCTGAGGAAAAAATTGGAGCGTTGGCAAAAAATTGCTGAGTCAGCCGCGGAACAGTCCGGCAGAGGACGGATTCCTAAGGTAATGGTTTTACCGAGCTTTACGCATGCGCTTAACAGGGGCGTAAAAGCAGATAAAGCAATCCTCTTCTATGAGAATGAACGGGCTACGACGCTGCGTATGGCCCTTGAGGAAGGGAGCTATAAGACCATCAGCCTGCTTACAGGACCGGAAGGTGGCCTGGATAGCAATGAAGTGGAGCAGGCTCAACAGGTGGGCTTCAAGGTGTGTACATTAGGAAAGCGTATTTTGCGCTGTGAAACCGCGCCCCTGTGTGCCCTTTCCGCTGTCATGTATGATGCGGGAGAATTCTAAAAATAAATCAGCCGGCTATTTAGCTGGCTGATTTGTGTATAGAGCGAGCATTTGGCATGTTTACTTGTGATATTTACTTCCGGCTTGTATGGCCTCACTGCGGTAGAGCTGCTCAAGAACCATGACCCGTGCAAGATGATGGGGGAACGTCATAGGACTCATAGAAAGCTGAAAATCAGCCCGCTGTTTAACCCTCTGGGCCATGCCGAAAGACGAACCTATCAAAAAGCAGGCGCTGCTTTTGCCGGTTAGTTTGATATTTTCCATCTTTTCTGCCAGTTGCGGAGAAGAAAGCAGTTTCCCCTCCGGGGTCAACACACAAAACCAAGCGCCCTTTGGGATTTTGTTAAAAATCAGTTCGGCTTCCTTTTCAAGACCTGCTTCAATTTCAGAAATGCTGGGGTTTTCTGAGAGCCTGCTCTCTGGCAGTTCTATTATTTTAAATTGGCAGTAACCCTTCAGACGCTTTTCATACTCCGCAGCGGCACTCTGGTAAAACTTTTCCTTTAGTTTGCCCACAGCGATCAATACAATTTCAAACATAGTACACCCACCTTTTTCTTAAATATACCACAGTTTGATGATGATTGCAAACCGGATAATTCGCATTTGTCGTGGTATGCTAAAATGGGGAGTGAGTATGTTGAACAAAAAGAAGAACGAAGGACATTTTTTGGATCCTAAGATCCATATTGATCCCATGGGCAGCTACACCGGAGAACCGGCTGACCCAACGGAAAAGCCTGTTCAGGATGCGGATGACCTGTAACTTTTGTGCCCAGCCAGACGGTTGGGCACAAAACCTGTTTACTTGTTCTGTAAATATTTGTTCCGTGTTGCGATTCCGCCCCGTATATGCCGTTCTGCCTTGTTCAATTCCAATACGGACCGGGCTTTTTCGTATAAAACCCAGTTGTATTGGGGCAATCTTTGGGACAGGTCCTTGTGTACGGTTGATTTTGAGACATGAAAGTGCTTTGCAGCAGCTCGTACGGTAGCACCGGTTTCGATAATGTACACAGCCAGTTCGCAGGCGCGCTCCTCAATCGTATCTGCCATAAGATAACCTCCCTGCTGTGTGGTACCGTGTCAATACTATGTTTGAGAAAGGGCAAATATGTATCCTTGACAGTTGGGACATTCGTCGCTAAAATGTAATTAAATACGTTTCAGTGGAGGAATCTATGCTCCTGTTTCACAATGATTACAATGAAATTTGCCACCCCGAGGTTCTACGCTTTATAATGGAAAACAGCACACAGCAAATGGATGGTTACGGAGAGGATGCAGCCTGCACCCGTGCGGCAGACCTGATCCGCAGTATGTGTGGTGGCGGAAATCTGGCGGTACATTTTCTTGTAGGGGGTACGCAGACAAATCTGACGGTGATTGATGCTGCACTTAGACCCCACCAGGCGGTGCTTTGTGCCACCAGTGCCCATGTGAATGTACACGAAACGGGCGCCGTTGAAGCCACAGGCCATAAAATCCTTACGTTGCCAAGCGCTGATGGCAAGATATCAGCATGTCAAATCCGGGATACAACGCGGGCGCACTTAACCGATGTATGCCGTGAACATACCGTTCAGCCAAAGCTGGTTTATATCTCCAATCCCACGGAGTTGGGAACGATCTATACACGGGATGAACTGGTGGACATCTCCTCTGTCTGCAGAGAGTTTGGCCTGTATTTATTTCTGGATGGAGCTCGCCTTGGCTATGGGCTGACAGCTTTGGGAAATGATTTGACATTGAAGGATATTGCCGCGTATACAGACGTATTCTACATTGGCGGCACAAAGGTAGGGGCAATGTTTGGTGAGGCTGTGGTGATATCCAATCCGGCCCTTCAGGAGGATTTTCGTTATCTTATCAAACAACATGGTGCTATGCTGGCAAAGGGCTGGTTGTTAGGCCTGCAATTTGAGGCACTATTCAGGGACGGACTCTACTTTAATATCGCCAGCCATGCAAACCGGATGGCGGATAAGCTTCGGCAAACACTTGACAGCCTTGGATACAGCTTCTATGTCCCCGGGGTGACGAATCAGGTTTTTTCAATTCTTCCCAATGAATTGCTTGAAAAGCTGAAAGATAAATATACATTCAGCGAACAGGAGTGCATCGACCCGAGACACCGTGCGGTGAGATTTTGCACAAGTTGGGCAACGAAGCAGAGCGATGTGGATGCCCTATGCCGGGAATTGGAAAGATTATCGGTTTAATAGCAATTCATTCACAGATTGTATAAAAATTTTTGTTATGCTTTAGAGGAAAGGGGCGAGAAGCTTGATAGAACTGAATAAAAAAACATTAACACGCATTTTCTTCCTCATCGCTGGGTGTATCGTTTTGTACTGGCTGCTTCACGAGGCGGAACGTGTCCAGCAGGTGACAGGTAAAATATTAGGTGTAATATCACCTTTTGTCATCGGTTCCGGCA
This sequence comes from Faecousia sp., assembly GCA_045577435.1. Classification (GTDB taxonomy): domain Bacteria; phylum Bacillota; class Clostridia; order Oscillospirales; family Oscillospiraceae; genus Faecousia. The sequence goes on from JAZNIL010000034.1 coordinate 3,551, forward strand.
TCGCTTTTATTTTGAATGTGCCTATGCGGTTCATAGAGAATAAACTTACAAAGATAAACAATGGATCTTTGCGCAGGTCAGTTGCTCTTGTAATCACATTTATACTGCTCGCCCTGGTTTTGGCTGTTGTGTTCTGGCTGCTGATTCCTCAAATTGTGGATACGGTTCAGTCTTTGATTCCCCAATTATATGATTTTTTCCTTGAGGTGGAAACCTTTGTAGAGCAGACGCTCAAGCAAAATCCAGAACTCTTTCAATGGATTAACAGCAATACGGATTTTCAGAGTTTCGATTGGACCAGTGCAGTACAAAAAGTGTTGTCTGTGCTTGGTCAGAGCGTCAGCAGTGTTCTAATGACCACAGTTTCTGCCATCGGTAGTGTTACAACCGTCATCTTTAACTTTGTGATTTCCCTCGTGTTTGCCATATATTGTCTGTTCCAGAAAGAGACGCTTGCACGGCAGGGGAGAAAGGTTGCCTACGCTTTTCTTTCCGAGAATAAGGCGGATTATATTGTCCGGGTTCTCCGGCTTTCCAATTCAACCTTTTCTAATTTCCTTTCGGGGCAGTGTATTGAGGTCTGTATCCTTGGTGGTATGTTTGCAATCGCCATGGCTATTTTCAGAATGCCGTATATTCCCTTGATAAGTGTCCTGATTGCGGTGACCGCTTTTATCCCAATTGTGGGCGCATGGATTGGCTGTGTTGTTGGAACGTTCTTGATTCTTGTGGTGGATCCGATGCAGGCAGTCTGGTTTGTTGTGCTGTTCCTGGTGATTCAGCAGATTGAGGGGAATATGATTTATCCTAAGGTTGTGGGTACTTCCATCGGTTTGTCCGGAATGTGGGTTTTGGTGGCCATTGCGGTTGGCGGCAAGCTCATGGGTGTTGCTGGCATGTTCCTGATGATTCCCTTCGCCTCTGTTTTATATGCCCTGTTTAAAGAACTGACGAATAAGCGACTCTCCGCCTTGTCTATTGCGCCGGAAAAATTGAAGGATCAGCCTCCGGAATTGAAATCAAACTTCAAGCAAATTCGTGAGACGAACCGTAAAAACCGTCTGCTCAGGCGGCAACTGAGAATGTTTTCTAGAAAAAAGGAAAATGTAGACACTTCTGAAGAGGAATAGTCATGACCTCCGGCTAAGCCGGAGGCTTGATTAAGCCCTAGAAGGGCTTTTTACCAGCGGGCATCTAAAGATGCACTGAATATTCTTTCTCCTGCATCTACTGCTCCGCCGCCCGTAAACGGGCACTTTCGCTTCAC
>JAZNIL010000035.1:0-48215 GCA_045577435.1 Faecousia sp.
CTTGCGGGACAAGTGCCTCTAAATCTACGATAATTGCTTCGCTTCTTGCATCTTTTCTCCATTGTTCCATAATAACACCCCCGTTTCCTTTATTATACCAGAAATGGGGGCGTATTGGAAGTTTTTTGACAGACTGAAACACCCGACCACTTTTGTGGTCGGGTGTTTTCTGCGTGGCCCTAGGACTTGAAGGGCCGGTACCTGCGCGCACATTGGTGAAAAAAGTGTCCGGGGATACTTTTTTAGGTCAAGGGAAATTCCGTTGCCAACTGACGGCAATTGGTAGGATTGTTGGCAGTTGGCAATTATAGGTTGCAGCAATATGATATACAGGGCCAGATGTAAACAAGCCCTTATGCTCATTAAAAATCCAGAACCACACAGAAAAGGTGAGGCCTTTCGATTGGAAATATGGAAGCAGAGATAGCCTTGTTTACTTATTCACAATAGTGTGCTGAAGAAGTACGGAGATATTATGCACTGTGCTGAAAAAACAAAAAAGTGAAAAATACACTTTACAACTTTAGTTAGATAAAGTATAATGCGCTTGTAAAATCATTCCGCACATCGGGATGAGGGAAAGGAAAGATTACTATGAAAAAACTGATTGCAATGATTCTGGCATTTATTCTCGTGGCCGCATGTTTTGCAGGCTGCGGCGGCGAAAAGACCGTTGTTGTGGGTTACACTCTTTACGCGCCCATGAACTATCTGGATGAGACCGGCAAGCTGGTTGGCTATGATACAGAGCTGGCAGAGGCTGTGTTTGGCAACATGGGCTATGAAATCATTTTCCAGGAAATTGACTGGAACAGCAGATATACCGATCTGGAATCCAACACCATTGATTGCGTATGGAACGGCTTTACCTGCAACTCTGCCGATGAAGATGGTGTGCTCCGCTCCGAAAAGGTGGACTTCTCCTATATGTACATGGAAAACCGCCAGGTAATCGTGGCACTGAAGGATGCAGGTATCGCTTCTGAGGCGGATCTGAACGGCAAGCTGGCTGCTGTGGAAAGCGGTTCTGCCGGCGAAACCTATGCAGGCAGCTTTGAAGGCGTTACCACCAAGGGTTTCACCAAGCAGACGGACTGCCTGTTCGAGGTCAATGCGGGCACTGCTGATTTTGCAGTTGTGGACGCCCAACTTGCCAAGAGCTATGCCGGTAAGGGCGATTATGCGGAGCTTGTGATTGCCGAGGACCTGTCCAGCGATGTAGAGTACTACGCCATCGGCTTCAAGAAGGGCAGCAAGCTGACTTCCAAAGTCAATGAGCAGCTGGAGAAACTGGCCGCTGATGGTACCATTGCGGCCCTTGCTGAAAAGTACGGCGTGGCCACCACTGCAATTACTGATTTCTCTGATCAGAAATAATATAAAATATACTTTGGAGATCATACCATGTCGTTTTTGGAAGTGACAGCTTTTCTGTTTGACGGCTTCTTGATTTCTCTGCTGATCTTTGCGGTGACACTGCTTTGCGGTGCACCGCTTGGTCTGCCTATTGCCTTTTGTTCCATGAGCCGGTTCAAAGCAGTAAAAGCCATATCAAAAGTGTTTGTCTGGATTGTCCGGGGTATTCCTTTAATGCTTCAAATATTCATTATTTATTATGTGCCCGGATTGTTGTTCAAGGTGCCTGTGTTCAGCCACATGGACAGGTTTTTCTTTCTCAACTATGGTGTCAATGATGCCGGTCGCATTGTTGCGGTGTTAATTGCTTTTGCCATAAACTATGCCTGTTATTTTTCTGAAATTTACAGAGGTGGCATTGAAAGTATCTCCAAAGGTCAGTATGAGGCGGGATACGTTCTGGGATTAAATAAATCCCAGATCTTCCGCAACATCATTCTCAAACAGGTAGTGCAGCGGATTGTACCCCCTATGTCCAACGAGATCATTACTCTGATTAAGGACACAGCCCTGGCAAACTGTATCATTGTGTGCGAGATCATCAAGCAGGCTAAGGAGCTTGCCGCTACAAAGGCTATGGTGTGGCCGCTGTTTTATACAGGCGTGTTCTATCTGGTATTTGTGGGATTTTTGACCATTGTTCTGGGCCGGGTGGAGAAAAAACTCAGCTATTTCAGGAGTTAATGTATGGCATTGTTGAAAGTGGACAATATTCAAAAGAGCTTCGGACAGACCCAGGTGCTAAAAGGTGTCAGCTTTGCTCTGGATAAAGGACAGGTTGTGGCCATTATTGGCTCCTCTGGCAGTGGAAAGACCACTTTGCTAAGGTGCCTGAACTTTTTGGAGATGCCGGACAAGGGCACTATCACTGTTGGAGACAAGGTGCTTTTTGACGGAGAGGATGCCACGACTCTCAGTGATGAGGCTATCCGGCAGAACAGGCTTCATTTTGGCCTGGTGTTTCAGAATTTTAATTTGTTCCCCCAGTATAACGCACTGGAGAACGTAACCCTTGCCCCAACTCTGCTGAAAAAAGGAACGCTGGAACAGATTGATAAAAACGCCCGCAGGCTTCTGGAGCAGGTGGGTCTGGCGGATAAGCTGGGCAATTATCCCTACCAGCTTTCCGGTGGACAGCAGCAGCGGGTGGCCATTGCCCGGGCGCTGGCTATGCAGCCTGAGGTGCTGTGCTTTGATGAGCCTACCAGCGCTTTGGATCCTGAACTGACAGGTGAAGTTCTGCGGGTGATTCGTGGACTTAAAGACAGGGGTACCACCATGATCGTGGTGACCCATGAGATGGACTTTGCCCGGAATGTAGCGGATGTAGTTATCTACATGGCAGATGGGGTTATTGAGGAAATTGGTACGCCCCAGCAGGTGTTTGACGCCCCGCAAAGCGAAAAGACTAGGTCATTCCTGCATGGTGCTCAGGAAAAGTTTTAGCAGGAGGCATTATGGAAGAAAAGGTTGAGCAGTTGTACCGTTTGATTCTAAAGCTGGAAACACTGGAGGATTGCCAGGACTTATTTCAGGACCTGTGCACAAGAAAGGAAATTGATAAAATGGCAGACAGAATCCAGGCAGCGAAACTCCTAATGGAGGGCAACACCTATAATCAGGTGATCGCCCAGACGGATATCTCCTCTGCCACCTTGAGCCGTGTGTCCAACTGTGTCCAGTATGGAAAGGGCTATTCTAAATTTTTAAAAGAATAATATTCCGACGCGGCAGCTGTTTTCCTCCGGCTGCTGCATGGAAAGTCCAACAGCTTTTGCTGTTGGACTTTTGCGTTAGTGGGTAGATGAACGGGAGCAGCAGGGGTGGAAAAATGAGTACAGTAGAGATATATAAAAAACGCTATTTATAATATAACAAATTATATATATGCAGTTACGGGAGTTATGGGGTTGTATCCAAAATGCGGGTGTGCTATTCTATCAGTGAGGGCATGTTCTGGCTGTGCACAGGATGCTTGAAAACAAAAAAGGAGAACGACTATGCTGCTTATCTATAATGGACATATTAAAACTATGGCAGGCGGGGACCTGGAAAACGGCTGCGTACTGATCGGTGACGATGGAAAGATTCTTTCGGTGGCAGAAAAGATTGACTCGCCAGAGGGTGCTGTCTGTATTGATGCGGAGAGAAGACTGGTCACACCCGGCTGTATAGATGCCCACTGCCATGTGGGAATTACCGGTGATTGCAATGAAGTTTCTGATCCAATTACCCCGCAGCTGCGTGCGATTGATGCTATCTATCCGCAAAGTGAGGTGTTTGAGGACGCTATCCGGGGTGGTGTGACGGCTGCCTGTGTAGGGCCTGGCAGTGCCAATGTGGTGTGTGGCACATTCGCGGCAATCAAATGCTTAGGAAACCGTGTGGAAGATATGATTATCAAAAATCCCATTGGAATGAAGTGCGCCTTTGGCGAGAATCCCAGGAGAGTCCATGGTGAAAAAGGCAGATCCCCAGTGACCCGTATGGGAATTGCCGCCATGCTTCGGGAACTCCTGTTTAAAACCTGCAGGTACAAGCAGGACAAAGATGCGGGCAAGAATCCGGCCTTTGACATGAAGCTGGAGGCTATGCTGCCGGTGATCGAGGGGAAAATTCCCCTGAAGGCCCATGTCCACCGGGCAGACGATATCTTTACCGCTATCCGTATCGCCAAGGAGTTTGGTGTTGGGTTAACCTTGGATCATTGTACAGACGGTGCGCTGATTGCGGATGAATTGGCAAAAGAAGGACTTCCTGCTTTTGTAGGCCCCAGCTTTGGCTATAAAAGTAAAAGAGAATTGCAAAACAAGAGCTTTACCACACCTGGTGTGCTCCACAATGCGGGTGTGCCCATCAGCATTATTTCTGACCACGAGGTGGTGCCCATTGAGTATCTGACGCTCTATGCTGGCTTGGCAGTCAAATCCGGATTGGATAAGGAGGCTGCGTGGCGGGCAATTACCATCAATCCTGCTGTGCACACCGGTATAGGTGACCGGGTGGGAAGCTTGGAGCCGGGTAAGGATGGTGATGTGGTAATTTGGACTGGGGATCCGTTGGATGTGATTTGCGCTGAGTCCTGGGTTACAATTGTGAATGGCAAAGTAGTTTATCGGGCTGAGTAATTTTGCGATGAAAGACGGTGTGTGGGATACAGTGCACCGAACCGGTAAAATAGGACAATAGACAAAACGGCCTCCTGTGTAGGATAATAACTGCACAGGGGGTATTGTTGTGTCAAAACAAAATTATACAAGAGTAAAGGCTGTAGAAGGAGTCATTCTGTCAATGCGCGCAGAAGGACTGCCCCTACGAGAGATAGGCGACGAGTTAGGTCTAAGTTATAAGCAAATGCGAGACTGGTCATATCGTCATAATCGAGAACAGCGGAATATAGCCATAGGGTGGGAACCTCGTCCGAAAGGCCGCCCCAGGAAAGATGGTCAACCATCCAAACAGAATGCGCAGAAAGAACTGGAACGGTTAAGAATGGAGAATACGTTATTGCGGGATTTTCTGAAGTCCGCAGGAAGGATGTGAGGCCAAAAGTAAAGTACGCAGTTATCTATCGTCAACGTAACGAATATCCGGTATTCGTCATGTGTGAGTTTTTCGAAGTATCCCGGAGCGGGTACTACGATTTTGTGAAACCTATAGGTAAGCCTGAGCAAGACACAGAACTCGCTAATGAGATCCGGATATGTCAGCGCTCTACGAATAGAACCTATGGTTACAGACGTGTATGGTTGTGGCTTGAACAGAGGAAGATACATAGAAATCCCAAAACAGTTTTTCGTGCAATGAAGAAATATGGCTTGTTGTCAGAGATTCGACGCAGGAGGAAATGGGTAAACCTTGGTCAGCAAATACATAGATATGACAATTTGCTGAAACGACAGTTCCGTGCCGATAGGCTGAACACAAAATGGGTCACAGATATTTCCTACATCCACACAAAGGAAGGTGTGCTGTATCTGTCTATGATCCGGGACTTGTATGACAACAGTATTGTAGCTTACAAGACGGCATCTCGCAGCATCTCGGCAAACAGTAAGTCTTGTACTGGATACAATCCGGTTGGATATGAAGAAGGAGAAAAAGAGAATCGCTGCGGAGTTGCAGCTCCACAGCGACCAGGGGTTTCAATACACTTCTCCAGGGTATTTTAACCTAACTCAATCTTATGGCATTACACCGTCAATGTCAAGCAAGGGAAATCCTTATGACAATGCAATGGCAGAAAATTTCTTCTCTATATCTAAAAACAGAATGTATTTACCGGCACAAACCAAAGACACTCAAAGAAGCAGACAATCTGATTGACAGATATATTCATTTTTACAATCACGAGCGCATCCAGACAAAAACTGGAGTGGCGCCGCTAACGTTGCGCCACTCCGCTTAAAATTGAATATTCCTACACAGGGACGCTTTTTTGTGCTGTCCGCACAAACTGTGGCAGTATATTGAGAAGTGTCTCCGATCTTTTAAAAGGTTCTTTGGGTAATTATGCCGTGAACATAGTTTTGACCAGCTCTGCCGCAAAGAGCTTTGTCATGGGGCGGACAGGGTGGTTGATGCGATTTGACAGCAGTTCCGTCACATCCACACCGTTTTCCCACAGCGTTTTCCAAATGGTATAGCAGTCGCATACCGGCACGGACATTCTTTGACACAACTGCTTGGCCTGTTCAATATGGGCATCGAATGTGCCGTCAGTCTGTAAGGAGGATACGTTTTCCGCAATGGGGACAAAGGTAGGATCTAACCGATAGCTGACACTGGGGGCCATCATGTTTGGCGTCATAAAAATGATCTCACTGCCGGCACTGCGAAGCTGGGTAAAGATACCCTCCAAGGCGGCAATATACCGCTGGGGGCCGTCCCGGCTGCAGTCATTCAGTCCATAGCACACCACCGTCAAATCCGGCTCGTGACGGAGAACGTCCCGTTCAAGCCGTCCCAGACCGCTGGGCGCGTTATCTCCGCTGATACCTGCGTTGATAATGTTCACAGGTACACTGGGGTACAACAGACACAGAATATCGAATACACCCATGGCATAGCTGTTTTGCTTGTCATAGACGGTATCGATGGCGTCAGAGGTTTTCCAGTAGATCTCGAAGCAGCCTTGGGTAACGCTATCGCCCAGAAAGGCGATGGTAACACCCTCCCGGTTTGCATTATCCTTTGCTTTGGCAGTAAGCTTTTCAATAATTTTCATGGTATCTGCCTCCTTTATGGGGTGGGTTTAACCTCCAGTTTCAGAGGGTAATCTCCCAGTTTGTCCACTTTAAAACCGTTGGCCTTATATTGTTCATAGTCAAAGGCCTCCAGCTCATCAATGGCTAGCTTGTGGAACTCGTAAAAGTTGTGCCACCACTCATATCCGCTGCCCAGCTCCGCGTTCAGGTATGCATCGGCAATGTCGCAGCCCATCTGGGGTGCTACGTAGAATGCACCCATGGCCAGGACGTTTACGCCATTTCCGGTAATGGCACGCAGCGCCGCCGGGACACTTTCAACAACGCCGGCGTGGACGTGGGGACATTTGGACGCGGCAATGTGAATACCCATACCGGTGCCGCAGAACAGAAGTGCCCTCTCAAACTCGCCCTCGGAAATCATAGAACCTACACGTAGACCTACTCTGTGAAACATGAGATCTGTATTGTTGGGGTCGGAATCTGTACATACACCAACATCGGTAATCGTCCAGCCTTTGTTGCGCAAATGGGCACACACAGCCTCTTTCAGAGGAAAACCTGCAAAATCTGCACCCACCAGAAGTTGCTTTTCGCTAATTTTTTTCATAGACAAAACGCTCCTTTATGTAGTAATTTAATTACAGAAACTGCTCGGTGATATAGGGAGTGCCGGCGATACCGGAGGACAATGCAGCGCTGTCGAGCATGTTAGCCAGCGTATTTGCAATCTCCAGATCGATGGTAATCTTGCCGGAAGTGCCCAATGGCAGCCGGTATGGGGGATAGATCCCAACCTGCGTCAGCTCGCCGTTGATATAAAGCTTTACAGCGTTCCCCAGACCGGGAAGCACCAGCACAGGATTTTTCAGTTCTGCCGGGATCTCAGCCTCAAAGTGATAGGTAACAGAACCGGAGTAGAAGGGCTGACCCTGTACGGTCCAGGACTGGCCTGTTTTCAGTGTGCTGCGGCGGGGAGAGAACGTAAAGGACATGGCTTCCGGGAAGTAACAGCTCATGGAATAGCCCTTGCCGTGGTGGAGGGGCATCATCTCCAGAATTCGCGCATCCAAGTCAAAGTCGCCCCGGAGGAAAATGTGATCCCTAATCGCTACATCAGGGTCAATATCCAGCTTCAGACAATGGCGGCCTGCGTCAAGGCTGATGGGATAGCTGGTGTAATAATCGTCAAAGATCATCACCGTTTCTCCGGCGGTCAGCTGGACATCGTCCAGATACAGTTTGTGAATATGCTCATGGAAGGCATTGGGTACCAATACCTCCAGGTGATCCAGCGGCGCAGCGGAGGTGAAATGGAACAGGGGTGTTTGTGCCAGGGGCAGTGACTGAAGGTCAGGGAAATCCGGGGGACACCAGCCCTGCTTTACTACCCAACTGCCCCGGGTATGGGCGGGGGAAAGGGGGAAGGGTCTGCCATCGGGACCTTCCCATCTGGCCAGGGGGATGATATTGGGCTTTTCAAAGGTAACGGGTACTTCCTTGGTCAGAGGCAGACGGATGGGGTCGTGGCAGACAGGCCGATAGTCATCGAAACCGCCGCCAAAGAAGGCAAGCTCACCGGAGGAAAGTTCGATCTCATACTGCTTTCCCTGGAAGGTGACCGTTCCCACAAGCGTGTCATCAGATTCAATATTGCCTACAATCAGCATTTCACTGCCGTCCTCCAGCTGTCGGCGCATAAACATCACGTCACCATCGCCGTTCCAGCGGATACCTGGGTCGATCTCTTTTTTCAGCCGGTCAAGCTGATAGGCCTCGTACAGCAGTAGCCCCAGAGAGGCAATATACTGCCGCTGTTCCCCTGTCAGGGGCAGACCGGGATTGATAACTGCCTTCAGTTCCTTTGCCTTTAACTGCAGCCCCTTGAGATCGGAGATGATATAGCCCTGGGGATAGTGGTTCAGTTCCTTGGCCAGCAGCAGTTCCATTTCGCTGTCACCGTTGCCCTCCCAGATGGAGTCCGTAGGATCCAAAAGGGCCAGGTCTACCTTCAACTTGCCCTGAGAGCAGATATAGGCATAGCGGGCAGCGGAATCGTTAAACTGGCGCATAGCAAACTCCGCGTGGCTGTGGGGGCCGAAGGTAAGGGGCGCAAAGTGCTTGGTGACACCACGCAGACGGTAATGGTAGGCCTGCAGGACGATGAATGTAACACCTTGCATCAGCTGCCAGGCCAGAATGTTGCGCAGTTCCTTGTAGGAAGCTGCCCAGGTGGCAGCGGCATACATCTCGCACATAACGCCCTTTTTGTCGTGGAGATAGGCGCAGGACTGGGCCTGCTTTGCCCGCAGATCCGCATGCACATCATAGAAGTCGAAAGGCCGCACATCCGCATCACTGCCGTAGATTGACAGAGCGTGCTTGGCATGGGCAATATAAAAATAGCAGCCGCCGTTGAGCTTCAGACATTCGTGGTCGGTGCCGGGGTAGTCGCAGTGAATACCCGCATCAATAGCTTTTCCCTCAGCAAAGGCGGAGTTAAAGTAACTGGTGGTGACACGGAACGGAGCGGAATCACTGGTGTGGAAGGTGGATTCCAGACCGTTTTCCTGAAGCCAGCGGTAGTTGGAGGCAAACCAGCTCATATACAGCCGTCCACTGTGTTCCCAGTAGTCCCGAGCCTGAGAGGAGGTTTCTCTGCGGATGATAGAGGGCAGATAGGGGGTAATGTCATAGCCGTAGTGCTCTTGGAAGCTCTGGGCAAAATTCTTGGACCAGGGGAAGTAGTCCTTCATGGGAGAGCCTATGCTGAGGACATTGCTGTTCACCCGCCGGGAGTCGGCGTCAGTGAACATGCCGACCACGGTGTTGCCAAAATACTCGCCGAACCGGCGCTTATATTCCTCGTACACATATTTCTGGAACAGGAGAGCGCTTTCCTCTTCCTCAAAGGCGGGGAAGCCCCATTCAACCTCCCGCACCTCTACTTCACCATCGTCGGTCAAAAACAGACGCAAGGGCTTCAGATGGGGGGCAATCTTTTCAAGCCGGCCGCCCATATCGCCGGGAGGGCAGTCATAGTCATCGTTGATCCACACCCGCAGACCCAGATCCGCGCAGGCGCGGATACAGTTGCCCACCATGTCAAACCACGCTTCGGTGAAATAAAGCTCCTGATTGAAGCCCTCCGGGGGGCGGTTAAAGATAATCACACCGCCGTAGCCTGCTTCTTTCATGGCAGAAAGATCTTTGTAGAAGTTCTCGTAGCTCAATTCCTCGGGGTCATGGCTGGTGATGTAGTAAAAAGGTATGGGGCGGAAAGGTTCTAGTTGTTTCTCGGTTATGTTTTTCATAAAACTCAGCTCCTTATCCGAGTAAAGTGCAGATTGGCAACGATCCCGATATCACAGCGCGCATGGATAAATTTCACGTGTCCATAGGCGGATTATAGCATAGGGTAATCATAAGAAAAGGGACAATTCTATGATAAAGACCGGAATGCTCTAATAATTTTTTAGAGAATTTTACCCACGCCGGAGGGCGTGGGCACAGTTTTTCTTTTTTGAAAAACGGATTGACAACAATATGTTTGTCGTGATAAAAGAGAATTAAGAATCTATCCGCACTGGTATAAACCTACGGAGGTTTTAAAAATGAGGTATTTTCGCTTTTCTATACGCTCTCAGCCGGAAATAAAAGCTGTCAGCTCCTTTACAGATATCATTGAAGCTATACCGGACAGGGTGGTTGAACCCAGGAAAAACACCATAGAGTTCTTAATGAACTCCAATGCCAATCAGTTTCTGCACACAGAAGGAGAAAGAATTCCTTTTCTTCACCATTATATTGCTGTTATCTTCCCGGACAGAAGCTATGGCCTGCGTTTGCATAAGGAACAGTGGGACAATCATAAGAGTACTGGATACCGTATCGTGGTGGAGATCCCGCATTTGGAATATACCTGGTATGATGCGGAGGACAGGGATTCCCTGGCTGCTTTCCTTCAGCAGGAGGAAACGGAGCGCAGCATCGTTTTGCCCCAGATCATGCGGCCGGATGACAGGCAGTATCAAAAAATTGCTATGTATATGCGCTCGGTGGTGAATAACTGTTTTAAAAACAGCGTGGCGGAAAAGCTCCGGTGTCTTGCAAATTGGTATGAGCTGACGGCGTTGCTTGACCAGTATGTCCGTTCAGAAACAGAACGCATCTATTCTTTTCAGGATACCTTCAGACCTACTACCGATTATTACACCCACAAAGCAAAAAAGTACATTGCCGATCACTACCCAGAGCATATTACAGTGCCCGTCATTGCCCAGTATCTGGAAATCTCCCCCAATTACCTGTCCACAATTTTTAAAGAGGGTACCGGTGCTACCGTAATCAATTATTTGAATTTTTACAGAGTTCAGCGTATTCGGGAGGCGCTGTGCCATGATGGACGGAGAGATATTGAGGAAATCTGCGCCAGAAACGGTATCAGCGATACCCGCTACGCAAGGCGGCTGTTTAAAAAGTATTTCGGAATATCCATCCAACGCTGTTTGCAGTTGGAACATGGCATCACCCTACCCTATAACGCCGAAGAGCAGGAGGATGGATAAGAAGAACCGGCAACACGCGGAGCGGAAATGGTGTGTGCTGTCTTTGCCGGATTAAGGCTGCTCCCCACCCAGCTCCGGGATAAAGAATTCCCGCAGGGTCTGTAAGTACTGCTGCGGCTGCATGATATATCCAAGGCCGTGACCTGCCCCGGGGATGGTCAGCAGCTTCTTCCTGGGCGCGGCGCAGCTTTCGTAGTTTTCCCGGCTCATTTGGCAGGGAACAAAATCATCGTTTTCCCCGTGAAACAAAATCAAGGGGACAGTGCAGTGCTTCACAGCCTCCACAGGTGGGTATGCCTCCAAATCCACACCTGCGAAAATCCGGGCGCCCAGCTTTATCATGGGATAGACCAGCTTTACAGGTAGGCGTAAATCCTGAATTACCTTACAGATGATCTCCTTGGCGGAGGTGTAGCCGCAGTCAGCCAACACACCGATAATATTTTCCGGCAGAGGTCTGCCGGCGGCAATCATAACGGTGGATGCGCCCATGGAAATGCCAGTAAGGATGATTCTAACATCCTTGCCAAAGCGGCGGAGCATGAACTCTATCCAGGTATGGCAGTCACGGCTTTCCAGTACGCCGAAGGTGATAATGTTTCCCTCACTTCTGCCGCAGCCTCGCTGATCAACAAGCAATGCGCTCCGGCCCAGCTGGAAGCAGCGCTGCACACCGCCGCACAGATCCCGCTCCGAATTTCCCCGGTAGCCGTGGAACATAAGCTCGATAGGTGCGCCGGGGGTGTATTCGTAGTACCTTCCCCGCAAAGTAAGACCATCAAAAGAGGTTACTTCCATGTCCTCATGGGGCATTGCCCGTACTTCTTTCATCCACGCCACCATTTGTTCCCGGTGCGGTTCGTAAATTTCACCTTCGGGGATGGGGTATTCCTCTTTAGGGAGCTTGCCCTTTTCCGGTGCATAAAAGGTCAGCCGGAAGCAAATATAGGCGGCAGCCAGGATAAAAAGCGCTATAACGGCAGCCACTGTCAACATGATCCAAATAATCTCCATCTGAAAACATCCCTTTTTCGTTGTCTTTCCTCTATTGTATCACCGCAAAAGCAGAAAAAGCAACAGCTTTGGAGATTTTTGTTGTTGTCAGGAGAATAGCGTTTTTGAAAAATGGGAACGGATATTCTTTTGAGCAGGTGTGTCGGTCTGTGAAAAAACTTACAAATGGAAAAGGGTTTGCGCAACTGTGGGGAGCAAACTGTTTAGACAAATTGACCAACCTCTGCCTGCCCAGGCAGGGGCTTTTTGCGGAAAAAAACCAGATAAGATAAAATGGTGCGTATAAATATGCGTATAAATATACACATACAAGAGTGAAAAACCCCAAAAATTTTTGTGGTATAAACATATGTGTTTCAGCTGTGGAAAAATAGTGAATATTTTTCCATGTTTTTTGCGCTTTTTCATTGACATATATGTAGGTAAAGTGGTATAGTAATACAGGTGAGATCCCGAAGGGGAAAAGAAAAGGAGATAAATTATGAAAAAAATCATTGCACTTGTACTGGCAATTATGCTGCTTGCCACGTTGTCCGCATGTGACAGCGGCAGTGCATACCGGATCGGTATTTGCCAGCTGATGACACACGATGCGTTAGATGCCGCTACCCAGGGTTTTAAGGATGCGCTGATTGCTGAGCTGGGTGAAGAAAATGTGGTATTTACACAGCAGGACGCCGGTGGTGAGTTCAACAACTGCGGTACCATTATGGACGGTTTTGTTGCTGAGAATGTGGACCTGATTCTTGCAAATGCTACCGCGCCTCTGCAGGCGGCTGCCTCCGCTACCAAGGACATTCCTATTTTGGGTACCTCCATCACGGACTATGCCACTGCGCTGAACATTGCCGATTGGACCGGCACGGTTGGCGGCAACGTTTCCGGTACTTCGGATCTGGCTCCCCTGGATCAGCAGGCACAGATGATTGCTGACCTGTTTCCGGATGCCTCCAAGGTAGGTCTTCTGTACTGTGCAGCGGAGCCTAACTCTGTCTATCAGATCACTGTAGTCCAAGAAGAACTGGAAAAATTGAATGTATCCTCTGAGGCATATGCCTTTACCGATGTAAATGACCTGACTGCTGTGGTAGAAACTGCCTGCCAGGAAGTGGATGTTCTCTACATTCCTACCGATAACACTGCGGCTACATACACGGAGAACATTGCCAACGTGGTTCTCCCTGCTAAAGTGCCCGTGATTTGCGGTGAGTCTAATACCTGCGCCGGCTGCGGCGTGGCCACTTTGTCCATTGACTATTATGATCTGGGCTACACCACCGGTCAGATGGCAGCCAAAATTCTCACTGGTAAGGCTGATATTTCCAAAATGCCGGTTGAATTTGCTCCCGAAGTTACCAAAATGTACAATGCTGAAAATTGCGACGCTTTGGGCATAACTATACCTGACGACTACACAGCCATCGGCTGATTGCGTTTTACAGGTGAATAGAAACAGCGGAATGACTTCTGTTTTTCCGCTGTTTTTCCCGTGTTTCATAGAATTACCAAGGAGGAATCCTTACATGAATGCTATCTTTGCGTTTTTTAATTCTCTGCCCGGTGCTTTTGGTCAGGGGTTTGCCTGGGGCATCATGGCGATTGGCGTGTATATCACATACCGGATTTTGGACATTGCTGATCTGACGGTGGATGGTTCTCTGGCTACCGGCGGTGCGGTATGCGCTGTTTGTATCAGCCTGGGTGTCAATCCCTGGCTTGCCATGCTGCTGGCAGTCCTTGCCGGTATGCTGGCGGGCTTTGTCACAGGCATTCTCCATACCGCCTGCGGCATCCCCGCAATTTTGTCCGGTATCCTAACCCAGCTTGCCCTGTATTCCGTTAATCTGCGGATTATGGCTATTGGCAGCAGCTCCACCACGAAGGCAACGGTTGCCTTAAGTGTGGATAACCATGACCTGCTGCTGTCGTCCCGGTATATCCGGGATTTAAGTCTGGATAATCCTTTGATTTTGCTGGTACTTTTGTGCGCGCTGGTGATTGGTGCCCTGTATTGGTTTTTTGGCACAGAGATGGGTTGTTCCCTCCGGGCTACCGGCGCCAACCAGGCAATGGCACGTGCTCAGGGTATCAACACCAACTTTGGCAAGGTACTGGCACTGGTAATATCCAATGCGCTGGTGGCTCTGTGCGGTGCTTTGCTGGCACAGTACCAGGGTAGTGCGACCATTGATATGGGCCGTGGCGCCATTGTTATTGGTCTGGCGGCGGTAATCATCGGTGAGGTGCTTTTCAGCAAGGTATTTAGCAATTTCGCTTTGAAGCTCCTTGCGGCCATCATTGGCGCGATTATCTATTATGTGGTAATTACGTTCGTTCTGCGGCTGGGTCTGGAGCCCACGGATCTGAAGCTGCTGACAGCCCTGGTGGTGGCGCTGTTCCTGTCCATCCCCTATTGGAAGAACAGGTATTTCCATAAGAACAGAAAGGGAGGACGCAAGTATGCTTGAAGTGCGCAATATCCACAAGACCTTTAACGCCGGCACCATCAACGAAAAGCGTGCTTTGAATGGTGTGGAGCTTATCTTACAGCCCGGGGATTTTATTACGGTGATTGGCGGCAACGGTGCGGGTAAAAGTACCCTGCTCAATTGTGTATCCGGTGCTTACCCAGTGGATGAGGGACAGATCCTTATTGACGGCGTGGATGTGACCAATCTGCCGGAGTATAAGCGTGCCAAATACATTGGCCGTGTATTCCAGGACCCTATGATGGGTACTGCCGCAACTATGCAAATTGAGGAAAACCTGGCACTTGCTGCCCGCAGGGGCATGTCCCGCACACTGCGGGTGGGCATTACCAAAGCGGAGCGGGAAGCATACCGGGAACAGCTGAAGATTCTGGATCTGGGCCTTGAGGATCGGATGACTGCCAAGGTGGGCCTGCTCTCCGGCGGCCAGCGCCAAGCGCTGACGCTGCTGATGGCAACGCTGCAGAAGCCTAAGCTGCTGCTTCTGGATGAGCATACCGCAGCGCTGGACCCTAAGACAGCGGCAAAGGTATTGGAGGCTACCCAGAAAATTGTGGAGAAGGATAACCTCACCACCATGATGATTACCCACAATATGCGCGATGCCATTACCTACGGTAATCGCTTAATCATGATGTATGATGGCCGCATTGTGGTAGACGTATCCGGTGAGCAGAAAAAGAACCTGACCGTGGAGCAACTGCTGAACCTGTTCAGCCAAGCCAGCGGCTCCGATGAGGCAGACGATAAGCTACTGCTGTCCTGAATAAAAAACCGCCTCCCTTTGGAGGCGGGTTTTGACGTAACAAGGAAAGTTAAAATACCAACTGTACCAGAAGCATATATACTACAGTACCTGCACCGATGGACAGCAGAGAGTTGCGTTTCCATATATGCAGCGCCGCTACCACCCCGCAGCCAATTAGCTCCGGAATTCCATAGGGGAAGGTTAGAACTGCGGTGTCTTTCAGACTGTACACCACCAGCATGCCCATAATGGCGAAGGGGAGCACTTTGCCCAGATATAGCACCAGCTCCGGTGTTTTCCGTTTTTCTCCAAAAATCAGGAAGGGCAGAAACCGGGTGGACATAGTCACCAGGGCGATTACCACAAGCATTACAATGTCATGCATGCCGCTCACCCCGCTTTCCGGTCTTACGGGCGATGGTCAGCAGGAGGGCGATTGCTGCCATGGAGGGAATGAGGAAAATGTCTTTGCCGAAAATCAGCAGGCAGACCACAGTGGACACGCAGCCAATCAGGGCGGACAGATGATTTTTGCTGCTGAGCCACTGCTCCACAAACAGGGTAACAAACAGGGCGGTGAGCACAAATTCCACGCCATCAAAACTAATAGGGATTACAGAACCCAGAAGCGCGCCTAAAGAGCAGCCGGCAATCCAGTAAATATGGTTCAGCAAGGATACAAGAAAACAATATTTGTGGCGGCTCATACCCTCGGGAGGTTGGTTTTGGGTGACCAGAGAATAGGTCTCATCCGTGAGGGAAAAAATCATGTAGGGCTTCTTTTTGCCGGTACCTTTGTAGGGTTCAATCAAAGAGATGCCGTAAAAGATATGTCTTGCGTTGACTAAAAACGTGGCGATAGCCGCGCTTATAATGCCGGCGTGACCGGCAAGGAGGCTGACAGCCAGATACTGGCCGCTGCCGGCGAAAATAAACAGGCCCATCGCCGCGGCATACAGTACACCGTACTGGGTTTTCTCCACCAATAGAATGCCGAAGCCCGCACCCAGAAACAGGTATCCGGTAAGGACAGGGATTGTGTCAATAAAAACAGTTTTAAGGGCTTTTTTCTTCATAGGTGTTCTCCTTTCCCTTTCCTATACGCTGCACAAAACCAATCAGAAGGCTGGAAAGGGAAGCGGTCAACAGGGAATATAAAATACGGTTCAGGGGGATATAGCTAAGGGACAGGGCCAGAATGACCACATCAAAAAGAATATACACAAGCTCCAACTTTATGTGCAGAAGCCGGCTCAGACTCATCACAAGACCGTCATCGCCGCTGGGAGCGCCACCAAAACGGACACATAGCCCTGTACCTGCGCCAACGAACAGGGCGCCCAACAGGGCAGCAGCCAGAGGATAGTGTATTAGCTCCGGCCACAGGGGCGGAAACTGCTCGCAAATCCGGTATACGATGGAAAAACCGCCTGCCGCGGCGGCAGAGTGGAGAAGAAAAGACCTGCCCATGGTTTTCCAGCCGATGGCGTAGCATAGAATGTTAATGATTAGACTGGTGAGGGCCGGGGAAACAGAGAACCAGTGCTGTAGCAGAAGGGTTAACCCCAGCTGCCCGCCCTCGGTCACAGCGGCAAAGGAATGGACGTGGTAAAGCCCAAACCCCAGAACAGCTCCTCCCAAAAGATTGATAGATATAGCTTTTAAATGTGATGGTTTGTTCATGGTATCCCTCGATTCGACAGTTAACAGTTTAGAACGTGCGGAGAACTTTGTCAATACCCACTGCCGGAAATTGACCCTTGCAAAAACCACGGATTGAGGGTATGATATTTCTAATAAATGTAAGGAGGCAGTGTGAAATGAAGAAACAAGTTAATCTTTGGGAATATGCGGGAAAGATTTTGGAGCAGACAGGTAAGGGCGTGCTGCTTACCACCAAGGCGGACGGTCAGGTGAACACCATGACCATCGGCTGGGGAACCCTGGGTATCCAGTGGGGTAAGCCTATTTACACGGTGTTCGTCCGGGAAAGCCGCCACACCAAGGCTATGCTGGATAAAAACCCGGAATTTACCATCAACGTTCCTATGGACAGCAGCTGCAAGGAGATCCTTGGGGTATGCGGCACCAAGTCCGGGCGGGACACAGACAAGATCAGCATGCTGAACCTGACGCTGGAGGAGCCGGAGAAGATCTCCGTACCTGCTATCCGTCAGCTGCCGCTGACGCTGGAATGCAAGGTGATTTACAAGCAGGATCAGGACCCGGCAGCCATTGCGCCGGAAAACGATGCCCGGTATTACGCAAAGGGCACTGCCAACGAGGGAGATTATCATACGGCTTACTACGGTCAGGTGCTGGCGGCCTATATTGTAGAATAATACCAAAGGAATGAGTTTGCTATGAAAACAATCGGTGTGTTGGGCGCGGGTACTTGGGGTATGGCGCTGGCCCGGATGCTTTGTAATAACGGCCATCAGGTAAAGGTTTGGTCGGCCATTGGCAGGGAGATTGATGAGATGTCGGAAACACGCCGCCATCCCAACCTGCCGGGAATGGAGATTCCGCTGCAGATTAGCTTTACTAAGGATATGAAAACGGTGTGCGATGGGGCGCAGATTCTTTTGTTTGCGGTGCCCTCTCCCTATGTGCGGGCAACCGCCCGACAGGCAGCGCCCTTTGTAAAACCGGGGCAGATCATTGTGGACGTGGCCAAGGGCATTGAAGCAGACACCCTTTGCACCATGACCCAGATCATCGACCAGGAACTGAATATGCCCGGTATCCCACTGGTTGCGCTGTCCGGCCCCACCCATGCGGAGGAGGTGGCCAGAGACCTGCCCACCACCATTGTAGCCGCTTGTGAGGACGAAACAGCCGCCCTTGAGGTGCAGCAGGTATTTGGCGGCAGCTGCATGCGGGTATATACCAATACAGATACCTTCGGCGTGGAGCTGTGCGGTGCCATGAAAAATATCATCGCCTTGGCCTGCGGCGCTGCTGCCGGCCTGGGATATGGGGACAATGCCAGAGCCGCGCTGATCACCCGGGGTATGACAGAGATTTCCCGTTTAGGTATGGCTATGGGCTGCCGGGAGCAGACCTTTGGCGGTCTGGCGGGGATCGGCGACCTGATCGTTACCGCTACCAGTATGCACAGCCGCAATAACCGCTGCGGCATGCTTCTTGGGCAGGGGGTTGACCCCAAGACAGCGGTGGAGCAGGTGGGCATGGTAGTAGAGGGCATCAATGCCCTGCCGGCAGCTATGCGCCTGGCTCGGCAGTATCAAGTGGAAATGCCCATTGTAGAGGCTGTGAACGCAGTGGTTAACGGCGGCGCGTCCTTGAAGGACACGGTGGACAAGCTCATGGGCAGAGATCAAAAGCCGGAGCTGCCCCCTCAGGCGCTTAATAACCGGTATTGAGTTGTACCGGTAAAACATAGAAAGCCGGCAGGCGTCTGGTTTCCTGCCGGAACAATAAAGAAATGAGGTGTTTTTATGAATTATGCCCATATGGGTGCGGCAGAAGCCGTGACAGAGATGGGGTTAGGGATCCTGTTGGGTGTGTTTGTAATCATTATGATGTTTGCTCTTGCACTGGGCGCTGTGTTTTACGTGCTGCAAAGCCTGAGTACGTATACCATCTCCAAACGCAGAGGAATCCATAACCCCTGGCTGGCGTGGATTCCCGTGGGCAATATGTGGATTTTGGGCAGTATTGCTGACCAATACCAGTACGTGGGTAAGGGTAAGGTGAAAAACCGCCGCAAGGTGCTTTTGGGACTGAACATCGGTATGTATGTGCTGATGATCCCCGCTATTGTGGCGGAGGTTATGGTGATTGCCCGGTCGGCAATGGGACAGGAGACAGGGCTGCTGGGTGCGTCCGCGCTGATGATGGTGTGCTATCTGGCGCTTTCCGTGGTGAGCGTGGTGGCGGCGGTATACCAGTACATCGCGCTGTATGACCTGTTTTCTTCCTGCCAGCCCTCCAACAATGTGTTATATCTGGTGCTTAGTATTGTGTTTCCTGTGACGCTGCCGGTATTTCTGTTTGTGTGCCGGAAAAAGGATGATGGTATGCCTCCCAGAAAAAAGATAGTGCCCCGGCGGATTGAGGAGGATACGGAGCGTGCCGTCAAGCCAACGGAAGAACCGGAACAGGAAGAAGCCCCGGCAGAACAGCAGGCGGAGGAATAAAATCCAGCTGAAGCTGCCGACAACGAATTTGCAGTATGAGAATATCAAAACTCCACAAGCACTGCTTGCCGAGTTTTGATATGCAATGATTTATTTACCAAACAAGGGGCGGGCTGCTTTTTTGTACAGCAGAACCGTCAGAACGGAAACCAGAACGCCCTTTACCACATTCAAAGGCGCTACCGCCAGCGCAACAAAGGTGGTTAGGGATGTAATGTTCCGGTTAATGGCAGTGCCCATAGTGATAATGTTGTCCAAGGGCAGATTGTACAGCTGGGAGAATTTGGGGAGCAGATACACTGCGTTGAACAGACTTCCGAAAATGCTCATGCACAGGGTGCCGATTACCAGACCCACAATGGCGCTGTGGCGGCTTTTGTGGGCATGGTAGATGAACACTGCCGGCAGCACCATGGTGCACCCTACCACAAAGTTGGCAAAATCTCCCACAAAGGCGGTGCTGGTGCCTTTGAGCATTAGCTTCAGGAAGATCTTCACTATTTCACAAAGCACACTGGCAGAGGGCCCCAGGTAAAAGCCGCACAGCAGAACAGGTACCTCTGAAAAATCCAGCTTGTAAAACTCCGGGGCAAGAAACAGCAGAGGAAAGTCCAGCATATGCAACACGGCAGCAATGGCACCGCAGATAGCGATAATACAAATATGTTTGGTTTTTGCAACTGTACGCGTTTGGGGCAGTAGCCGCTCCAGAAGCTTTGCGCCCACACCCAGGGCGGCGGCAATCAAAACCGTCACCAAAACAAAAGATAGATTCTCCTGAATCTGCATCCAAATCTCTGCCATAGGAAACACCTCACAAAAAATATGACCCTGAGTATACCTACTCAGGGCGTAAGAATATGGATATGACCGCTGTCTTCTCCCATCCAGACTCTACTGTCGGTATCGGAATTGCACCGATTCAGCGCTTGCGCGCTCGCGGACTATACCGCCGGTCGGGAATTTCACCCTGCCCTGAAGATCCTTTATGAACTTTCTCCAAGAATAACACGGCAGGGTGTTCTTGTCAAGGTGTTTGTCTTATGTTAGAATAAAACAAAAAAGGATATTTCACGTGGTGGACGGCTCAGTTACCTGAGGTTGTGTTTCCGATGGGGAAATGCTGTTGTCCAGACGCTGGAGTCCCTGGATCTTGCCCCGGGCTGACGTGTCCGTAATGTCACCGCCAATGACCTGATCCTTGTAAACCAGCAGTGTGGCGTATACAGGGTCTTTGGCACCTTGGTAGTTGTTGACCTTGTACACATAGCGCATTACATTCTTGCCGGCATACTGGCTCAGGTCGTAGCCCTGGCTTTTTTGCAGCGCCTGGTAGCGGTCAAACACCTCTGTCTGCTCCGTGGGGATTTTTACCTGCCCGGATTCCACGGGGGATGTACTTACATCCCAACCCATTTTTTTTAAAAACGCTACCCGGGCATCGTTGCCGGAGAGGGCAGCGGTGGTGGGAACGGTGTCCCCCTCTCCCAGCAGCAGTATCAGACCCAGAATTACCGCTGCCGCTGCAAGCAGGCCAATAAGTATTTTTTTCATATTGACCTTTGCGGTCATGACCATCATAATAATCCCTCCTGTGATGAATTGACACTATACTCTATTCCGGTCACAGGACTTCTAGAACGGAGGAAGTATGGAACGTTTGGACAAATTCCTGTGTGATTGCGGTGTAGGTACCCGCAGTCAGGTAAAGGCAATGCTGAAAGCAGGCCGTGTATGGGTAGACGGGAAGCCGGAGAAGGATAACGGAAGAAAAATTGACAATACCCTCCACACCGTCACTCTGGACGGAGAAATCGTCAGAAAAACAGGTAGGGTAGTGGCAATGCTCAATAAGCCTGCCGGCTTTGTGACCGCTACGGAGGATGCCACAGAACCCACGGTAATGGAACTGATGCCTGCCCGGCTGCGTCAGGCGGGGGTGAAACCGGTGGGCCGTCTGGATAAGGCCACAGAAGGACTTCTACTGTTTACCAACGACGGGGACCTTCTCCACAGGCTGATCTCACCCAGGTCAGAGGTGTATAAGGTTTACTATGCCCGCCATGAGGGTGCAGCTTCCCCGGAGGATGTGGAGGCATTTCAGGATGGTTTAACCTTGGGTGACGGTACGGTGTGCCTTTCGGCTGTGCTGGAACCTCTGGGGCCGGGAGAGAGCCTCATCACCATTCGGGAGGGAAAGTACCACCAGGTGCGCAGGATGATGGCCAGCCGGGGTATGCATGTGCTATATCTGGAACGGAGGCAGGAAGGCCCCCTTGTGCTGGGGGATTTGCCCAGGGGACAGGTGCGGGAACTGACCCCGGAAGAAATAGATTCTCTCGGCTGATTATGGCAAAATGCCGAAGAAAATGCAGGGTATTTTTATAAAAAAAGGGAATATTTCCCACCAAAATAAAGATTTCGTTGGAAAAATAGCTAAAATAACTGGTGAGTTTTGCAATAAAATGTCAAAAGGTGCTTGCAAAATGTGCAAAATGTGTATATAATGATAAGGTAGTTTTGTGTAATTCGCATTTGTGCAATATTGTGAGGGAGGCCCCAACAATGTCTAATAGTGTTTTTCAAAATGTGATCCTGCAGCTGAAGGAAGCTACTGACCGTGTTTTTGGCGTGGTGGACGCGGATGGCTGCGTCGTTTCCTGCACCGACATCTCCCTGCTGGGAGAGCGTTGGCCGGATGCGGTTGTGAAGATCTCCGGCAGTGATCAGCAGAATGTCACCTTCGGCCAAAAGACATTCCGCGCGATCATTAACAACGCCAACTTCTTTGAGTATGCGGTTTTCTGCGGCGGTGATGATGAGCAGGCGAAAGCGTTCTGCAACATTGGTTACATTGCGCTCAATGAAGCCAAGATTTTCTATGAGGAAAAGCATGACCGGGGTACATTTGTAAAGAATATTATTATGGATAATATTCTGCCCGGTGATATTTACATCCGCGCTAAGGAGCTGCACTTTGCTACCGATGCCCCCAGGGCTGTATTTCTGGTGCGGCAGCTGGGGCATGGAGATGTGGCCTCTGTGGACGTGTTGTCGGGGCTGTTCCAGGACAAGCTCCAGGACTTTGTGCTGTCTATCAACGAGACGGACATTGCAGTCATTAAGCAGCTCAGCCACAGCGCCTCTGGAGAGGAACTGGAGAAACTGGCTGCCACCATGGAGGACATCCTGAAAAATGAACTGTTTGTCAAATGCGTCATTGGTATCGGCACCGTTGCCGAACACCTGCGGGAGCTGGCGGATGCCTATAAGGAAGCCCAGACGGCCATCGACGTGGGTAAGGTGTTTGACACGGAAAAGAGCATTATCAATTACGAAAATCTGGGAATTGGCCGCCTGATTTATCAGCTGCCTACCACCCTGTGTGAGATTTTCCTGTCCGAGGTGTTTAAGAAGAATTCTATCGATTCTTTGGATCAGGAAACCCTGTTCACCATCAATAAGTTCTTTGAGAACAACCTGAATGTGTCCGAGACTTCCCGGAAATTGTTTGTGCACCGTAACACCCTGGTGTACCGTCTTGAGAAGATTAAGAAACTCACCGGTCTGGATTTGCGGCAGTTCGATCACGCCATCGTATTTAAGGTGGCACTGATGGTGCGCAAGTACCTCTCCTCCCGGGAGACCCGATAAGTTACCCTTTTTGAGCCGCACGACTTGTGCGGCTCAAAGTCGTGTATTTGTTTGAAAGAATTGTGAATTTTTCCGGTTTCCAACATTTTCTCCCCTCAGATTGATTGACATGGTGTTTACAATGTGTTACAATTTGGTTACATTATCGATTTGGAGTTTTTGCTGTTATGATTGAATTTTCTGAGGTTACCAAGGCCTATTCCACAGGCAATCATGCCCTGCGGGGTATTAATATGCAGATAGAGGATGGGGAATTTGCCTTTCTGGTAGGCCCTTCCGGTTCCGGCAAATCCACCATTATTAAACTGATCACCGGTGAGCTGAAGCCTACCTCTGGTGCTGTCCACGTGAACGGTTACTCCCTGGAGCGAATTCGCAAACGTGAGATTCCGTACCTGCGGCGTACGGTTGGTGTTGTGTTTCAGGACTTCCGCTTGATCGATACGAAAACGGTTTATGACAATGTGGCCTTTGCCATGCGCGCCATCGGTGCCAGGCAGAAGGAAATTAGAAACCGCGTGCCTTACATATTGGAACTGGTGGGATTGGATGGTAAATCCCGCCGCCATCCCAATGAACTCTCCGGCGGTGAACAGCAGCGTCTTGCCATTGCCCGGGCGCTGGTAAATAATCCTTCCACCATCATTGCTGACGAGCCTACCGGAAACCTGGATCCGGCTCTCTCTTTGGAGATTATGAGCCTGTTGCAGGAGATCAACAATCTGGGCACTACCATGCTGGTGGTCACCCATGAACGGGATCTGGTGGAGCGGTTTGGTAAGCGTGTCATTGCCATTGACGAGGGCGTTGTGGTACATGACGGAATGGATGGGTATTATAGATTATGAAATTAAGCAATCTTGGATATTTGATTAAGGAGGGCATCCGTGCTGTTTTTCTCCACGGCTTTATGTCCTTTGCAGCCGTGTGTGTCACGGTGGCCTGCCTGCTGATTGTAGGCAGCTTCTCCATTCTGGTGTATAATGTGAACATTATGGTGGAGGATCTGAATAAGACCAACGAGATCATGGTGTATGTGGATAGCGACTTGCCCGAGGCAGAGGCTAAAAGTATAGGGACAAAGATCAATCGTGTTTCCAATGTGTTCAGTGCCTCTTTCATGTCCCGGGAGGACGCACTGGAGGAATTTATCGAGGATCATCAGGACGAGCAGGAATCCTTTGCCGGCGTTGTGGCGGAGGATCTGCGCCACCGATTCGTTGTGGTGCTGAAAGATAACCGCCAGATGGAACAGACCGTGGAGCAAATCGAAAATATCTCCGGTGTGGCCAAGGTTTCAGCGGAATACGAACTGGCAGAGGGCTTCTCTACATTACAGGATGTGCTGCATGTGGCATCTATTGCGGTGATTGCTGTGCTGTTGGTGGTCAGTCTGCTGATTATCTCCAACACCGTGAAACTGGCTATGTATGACCGACGGGACGAAATTGCCATTATGAAGATGGTGGGTGCAACTAATGGTTTTATCCGCCTGCCCTTCGTAGTAGAGGGCTTTCTTTTGGGTATGCTGGGTGCTACCATTGCGTTCTTTACTGAATGGGGTCTGTATAATGCCCTGATCGAGAGAGTGGAAGCTGTGGATACCCTCAAGCTGTTCAGTTTTGTTCCCTTTGAAACCCTGCTGATCCCTATGATCGCTACCTTTGGTGCTGCCGGCCTGTTTGTGGGTATTTTGGGCAGCTGGACATCCATTCGGAAGTTCATGGATGTGTAAGCCGGGTCTTTTCATTCCCTTTACCCCCAGGAGGATACCATGAAAAACAGAAAAAAACTTATTTCCCTTATGGCTGGAATACTGGCGGCAGTGATGTTGTTGGGCTTACTGGCTGGCGCGCTGCCCACTTATGTTTCCGCTGCGGACAACAAGTCCTCTGATGAAATCCAGCAGGAGATTGATGCCCGTGAGGAGGAACTGTCCCAGATTGAGGAGAAGATCAGCCAGCTGGAGGGCCAACTGACAGAGAATATGGGCCAGATGGAGCAAGTGGTGGCAGAGAAAAATACCATCGATCAGCAGATTTTCCTTCTCTACCAGCAAATCAGCAATATCAATGAGCAAATCTCCTTTTATGGCGATCTCATTGCTAACAAGCAGGCAGAGCTGGATGAAGCCCAGAAACGGCTGGAGGATTTGAGCCGGAAGAATAAAGCCCGCATTCGTGCCATGGAGGAGGACGGTCAGCTGTCCTACTGGTCTGTGCTGTTTAAAGCCAATAGCTTTGCGGATTTGCTGGACCGGTTGAATATGATCCAGGAGATTGCCGCTTCTGACCAGCGCCGTCTTGAAGAACTGAATCAGGCGGCTGAGGCTGTCAGCCAGGCAAAGGAAGCACTCCAACTGGAAAAGACAGCCCAGGAGGAAGCAAAGGCAGCTGTGGAGGAAGTCCAGGCAGAACTGCAGGTCAAGCGTAATGAAGCGGATAAGCTGCTGCAAGAGCTGGTTGCTATTGGCGATGAATATCTGGCGCTGCTGGATGAGGCAGAGACCCAGAACGGTGAGCTGATGCAGGAGATCAACGAACTGGAGGCCGCCTACGATGAGGCAAAGGAGCGGGAGTACCAGGAGTGGCTGGCGGCTCAGCCCAAGCCCAATCCATCCATTCCCAGCACACCTTCCGAACCCATTATGGGTGGACAGGGTAACAGTTCCGGTACAATAGACGGTGTTACATGGCTGGTACCCATTAACTATACCCATTTTACAAGCCCCTTTGGCTGGCGGGAACACCCTGTCTATGGCGGTTGGAGATTCCACTACGGTGTTGACCTCTCAGCGCCCCAGGGTACGCCGATTTATGCCAGCCGGGGAGGACGTGTGACCACCGCTACATATGGATCTTCCGGTGGTTACTATGTTGTGATTGATCATCTGGATGGTTATACTTCCAACTACCTGCATATGACTCACTATATTGTGGCACCCGGTGATTATGTGGCTGCCGGACAGGTAATTGGCTATTGCGGCAGTACCGGTGCGTCTACCGGACCCCATCTCCACTTTGCCATCTATAAAAATGGTACAGCGGTAAATCCCGCGGAATACATTCCTATTTGATTTTCTTCCCACAGCCCTCAGAGGGCTGTGGGAACAATGCTACTGTGAGGTAAGAGCTTATGGCAAACAAACCCAATTGGCAGGTCCTTAAAAAAGTACTATCCTATGTATTGGTGGCGGCATTATCGGCGGCAGTTGCCTTTCCCGCTGCCCGGTATTATCATGGGAATTCAAAGCTGGATATACTCCAGCGGCTTCTCCAGCAACGCTATATAGGACAGGCGGATGAAACAGCCATGGAGGACGCGGCTGCGGATGCCATGGTAAGAGCATTGGGTGACCGTTGGAGTTATTACATTCCCGCATCTGAGTACCAGAGCTTTGAGCAGGACAGACAGAACAGCTATGTAGGTATTGGTATTACTATCCAGAAAAACGCAGAAGGGCTGGGTTTTGATGTGCTGATGGTGGACCCCAATGGCCCAGCTAAGGAAGCAGGCATGCTGCCGGGAGATATTCTGATTGCCGCGGAGGGTGTCAGTGTGGCCGGAATGGAAAGCAGCGAGGCCAAAACCTATATTCAGGGAGAGAAAGGTACCCAGCGGAACGTCACGGTGCTGCGGGACGGTGAGGAGATTGACCTTACCATGACGCTGAAAAAAATTCAGCAGGTGGTAGCTTCCGGACAGCTGCTGGAGGGCAATGTAGGTCTTGTGACCATAGCCAATTTCAACGACAGATGCGCAGAAGAGGCCATTGCGGCAGTGGAGGCTCTTCTGGAGGACGGGGCGCAGAAGCTGATTTTTGACGTGCGGAACAATGGCGGTGGATATGTGGATCAGCTGGTGAAGCTTTTGGACTATCTGCTTCCTGAGGGAATTCTGTTCCAGAGCGTGGACTACAAGGGTCAGGAAAAAGTGGACCGGTCCGGAGAAAGTTGCCAGGAAATTCCTATGGCGGTTTTGATGAACGGGCGGAGCTATTCCGCAGCGGAATTTTTCGCTGCTGCACTGGATGAATATGACTGGGCGGTGACCGTGGGGGAGAATACCAGCGGAAAGGGGTATTTCCAAACTGCAATCAAACTGCCGGATGGCTCTGCGGTGAATTTGTCCGTGGGCAAATACCTGACTCCAAAAGGTGTGAATCTGCAGGAACAGGGCGGCCTGGTGCCTAACGTACCGGCTCCCGTGGATGAGGAAACCTCCGCGCTAATCTATGCCGGCTTGCTGCTACCGCAGGAGGATCCCCAGGTGCAGGCGGCTGTGGAATCCCTCAAGTAATTTGTTACCTGGGTAATGGCTGCGGTTATTAGACCATTTGAAAATGGGAATTTTCACCGGGTCTCACCGATAAAATAACCAAAGCAGACTTGACGGATTTGTAAAATTCTACTATAATAAGAAAAGCTATCGAAACTTTTATTAAGGAAGGAATTTGCGTTATGGCAAAGGAATTTAAGATTACCAGTCTGCGTCTGGCAGATCTGGAAAAAGAACTGAACTATTTGAAGACCACCCGGGAACGTGAGATCGCAGCGATGATCGCCGAAGCCCGTTCTTACGGTGACTTGTCTGAAAACTCTGAGTACGATGCCGCGAAAAATGAGCAGGCCAAGCTCTATGGCCGTATTGCGGAGATTGAGGATATCCTGTCCCATGCCGTTATCATTGAGGACGAGAACGAGGCCAATGGCCGTGTAGGTCTGGGCTGCACCGTTACTGTGGAAGACGTTGCCACTGGTGAGGTAACAGATTACCGGATTACCGGTTCTCAGGAAGCCAATCCCATGGAGTTCAAGCTCTCTGACGATTCTCCCTTTGGTCGGGCTGTGGTGGGCAAGTCCATCGGTGATGTGTTCACCGTTAACGCACCTGCCGGCACCTACGAAATGAAGGTAATCAACGTAACACGTGAGGGCTGATACTATGGCAAAGTTTGTACCGCAGGCTGAACTGCCTGTATCTGAACAGGCCCAGATCCGCCGGGAGAAGCTGGAAGCACTCCGGGCTGAGGGCCGGGATCCCTTTGTGGAGACCAAGTTTGATTTTAATGCCTACGCTGCCGAAGTGAAAGAAAACTTTGACACCGTGGAAGGTGCCGCTGTGCGTCTTGCCGGCCGTTTGATGAGCAAGCGCGGTATGGGCAAGGTGTCTTTCTGCGACCTGCAGGACACCACCGGCCGCATCCAGCTGTTTGTAAAGATTGATGAGTTGGGCGAGGAGGAATTTGCCCGCTTCAAGAAGTATGACATCGGCGACATTGTGGGCGTGGAAGGCGAAGTATTCAAAACCAAGACCGAGGAAATTTCCATCCGGGCCAAGTCTGTAAAACTGCTGTCCAAGTCTCTGCTGCCTCTGCCGGAGAAGTTCCACGGCCTGACGGACAAGGAGATCCGCTTCCGCCAGCGTTATGTGGATCTGATGGTCAATCCTGAGGTGAAGCAGAACTTCGTTGTGCGCAGCAAGTTTATTAAGTTCATGCGCCAGTATCTGGACGACAGAAATTACATGGAAGTAGAGACTCCCGTCCTGAACACCATTGCAGGCGGCGCGTCTGCCCGTCCGTTCATTACCCATCACAATACCCTGGATATCGATATGTACATGCGTATCGCCACAGAGCTGCCTCTGAAGCGTCTGATCATCGGCGGTATGGACCGGGTATATGAGATTGGCCGTATCTTCCGTAACGAGGGCATGGATCCCAAGCACAATCCGGAATTCACCTCTGTGGAGCTGTACCAGGCCTACGCTGACTTCCATGATATGATGGATATTTGCGAGGGCATTATTTCCGGTGCTGCCAAGGAGATTCTGGGCACCTATGAAGTGGAGTGGATGGACGAGAAGGTCAATCTGGCTCCCGGCTGGCGCCGTATGACTATGGTGGAGGCCGTCAAGGAGTATGTGGGCATTGATTTCGGTGCTATCTCCGATGATGCTGAGGCAGTTGCCGCGGCCAACGCCAAGGGTGTAGAGCTGGCAGATGCCGCCGAAAAGACCTGGGGCAACGCCCTGTATGCCTGCTTTGACCAGAAGGTGGAAGAACACCTGATTCAGCCTACCTTTATCACCATGTATCCTGTGGAGGTTTCTCCGCTGACAAAGCGCAGCCCGGAAGATCCCCGTCTGACAGAGCGTTTTGAGGCGTTTATCTGCCGCAGTGAGATGGGCAATGCCTACTCTGAGCTGAACGACCCCATTGACCAGCGGGCACGTTTCATGAAGCAGGTGGAGCAGCGTGAGCGCGGCGATGATGAAGCGGAAATGCTGGATGAGGATTTCCTGAACGCAATGGAATACGGCATGCCTCCCACGGGCGGTATGGGCATCGGCATCGACCGCTGTGTCATGCTCCTGACCGGCACAGATTCCATTAGAGAAGTCATTCTGTTCCCCACGATGAAGCCCCTAGCCGACGGCTAATTTGGAAAACCTTAGAGTTTTAACAGCTTTTAGGATTGGCAAAACCCGAAACCTTACGCATTTACGCCAAACATACGCCAATGTATGCAAGAACCTAAGCAAAGCAGTAAAGGTAATGCGGCAAATAACAGTAGGCATCACTCTAGAACGAGCGATGCCTACTGTCTTTTGTTGGCTGCAACTGGGGATCAGAAAAATACAAGGATGGTACATATCATTGAAAAAGGTTGCAAATCCCTGCCGACCGTATAATACGGGAATTCCTGTATAGGCCCCATTATGGTTAGCTGGTTTTCTCATGCGTTCCAAATGTTTTTGCGTTGTCGCTAAGGTATGTCTCTGCCTAAGATTTTGGAGTCGGTATTTGGCCGGTGTTCCATACAGTTATGATAGTAATTACTCCGTGTCTTTAGTTGGCTGATTTTGCGGGTAAAACTGAACAATATCTTCCATACGCCGTTTGGGGACAAAGAAGTTTTTGTTTTCATCCAGACGGTAACGAACGGTGTCAACCATAGGAACAGCTTCCGACCGGTGTCCGGCATAGCCAAGGGCAATGACATAGAGAATTTCCGTCTGGTTAATGTCAATATTAAAAAGTTGGTAAAGCTTTTCCTTTTTTGCGATTCCCAGACAGCAGGAGGCCAATCCTAGTTCTGCTGCCGCCAAAGTCAATGCGGTGGCTGCAGAGCCAGCAGAGAATTCAAATTCCCGGCAGATACTGCGGTCACCTAAAAGAACAATATATGCTTTTGGCATTTGATGGGGTTCGATGACATATTCCTTTAGGTATCCTGCCCATTTCAAGGAAGAGAAAATGCCATCACACAGGTCTTTGTCTGCAACGGCGAGAAACTTAAGAGGTTGCAGATTTGCTCCGGATAAATAATAGGGTGCAACAGATAGCAGCTTATCCAATAATTGTTTGCTGATGGGTCTATCCTGATAACTGCGGATGGAACGCCTGTTGATCACGGTTTCGATGACAGACAAATCAAAACATCCTTTCATCATAAAGATGGCATGCTACCCAGTGGGTATTATCTATTCCGGGGCGCAAAACAGGCTTTTCTTCCTTACATATCTCCATGCACTTAGAACATCTGGGGTGGAAAGGACAACCCTTGGGAGGATGCATGGGAGAGGGGACATCACCTTCCAGAATGACCCGTTCCCTCTGTGCATCACAGGAAGGGATAGGAACAGCACTAAGCAATGCCTGGGTGTAGGGATGTAAGGCAGTGTTTTCAAGGTTTTCAGCCTGAGCCAACTCCACAATATTACCTAAATACATCACGGCGATACGGTCGGACATATACTGAACCACCGACAGATCGTGTGCAATGAAGATAAAGGCGATACCCAGTTCCTCCTGCAGATCACGCATTAAATTTAACAACTGTGCTTGGATAGAAACGTCCAATGCGGATACAGGCTCATCCAAAACAATAAGCTTGGGCTGCAGAGACAGAGCTTTGGCCACACAAACTCGCTGACGCTGACCGCCGGAAAACTCATGTGGATACCGGTACATATAATCTGGCTGCAGATTGACACGCTGGAGGGCTTCTGCAATCAGCTGGGCGCGTTCTTCTTTGCTACTGCCAATACCGTGGATACGCATAGGCTCCTCAAAAGCCTGGTAAATGGTATGTTGGGGGTTCAGAGATGCGTAGGGATCCTGAAAAACGATCTGAAGGTTCTTCCGCATCTTAAGACTATCCTTGCGCTTGAGCGCCAGAATATCCTTCAGATGCCCGTCACAGTTAAAATACATTTTTCCGGAAGCTGGCTGCAGCAGCCGTACAATGCACTTACCAACCGTGGTTTTGCCACAGCCGGATTCACCCACAATACCAAAGGTTTCTCCCTCGTGAACCTCAAAGGAAACATTATTTACAGCCCTTACAGAGGGTTTTCTTCTTTCAAATAGGCGTGTGGGGCTGACATATTCCATGGTTAGATCTTCTACTACCAGGAGTTTTTCTTTATTGTTCTTCATCGTTACCCTCCTCCTCTAATAGTAAGCACCGGACACGGTGTCCATCTTCTACAATTGTGTCTTTAGGGAAACGGTTAAAACAGACATCACGTGCATACTGGCAACGGTCCGCAAACTCGCATCCATGGAATTCGGTGGATGCATCTGGTGTGCTGCCTGGGATGGTTGCCAGCCGCTGAAGCTTGTCCATACCTAACACAGGAACAGAACGCAACAGTGCTTTGGTGTAGGGATGTACGGGGTTTGTAAAAATCTGCCTTAAGCTGCCATATTCCACTATACGACCCATGTACATAACACCAACCTGATCCGCAATTTCGGCCACAATACCCATATTGTGGGTAATCAAAATAACCGAGGTACCGTGTTCTGCCTGCATATTCCGAATTAAATCCAGAATCTGAGCCTGGATGGTAACATCCAGCGCGGTGGTAGGTTCATCCGCAATCAGGAGGGTGGGGTTACAAATCATGGCAATGGCAATCATGATTCTTTGTTTCATACCACCGGAGAACTCATGGGGATACTGCTCATAGCGGATATCCGGATTGGGAATACACAGATCATCCAGGAGCTTAATGATCCGCCTCTTGGCTTCCGCTTTGGAAAGATTCTCGTGGCTTAGGAGCATTTCCATGATCTGATCACCTACACGGTACACCGGGTTCAATGACGAGAGAGGATCCTGGAAGATCATGGAGATATCCTTGCCACGGATTTTTCTCATATTATCACTGGTCCTGTTGTAGTCAGAAAGGACGAAGCTGGTGTCCTGGGTGGGAGAGAACGTAATGGTTCCGTCAGCAATATAGCCATTTTTGGGAAGCAACTGGAGAATGGAGTGGGCTGTTACGCTTTTGCCGCAGCCGGATTCTCCAACAATGCAGAGGGTTTTCCCTCGTTCCAAATCAAATGTAACACCGTTTACTGCGTGGACGATTCTCTTTCCAACGGCAAACTCGGTTTTTAGGTCATTGACTCTCAGAATATAATCTTTTTCAGACATATCGCCCTCTCCTTATGACATAGTGGGGTCCAGGGCATCTCTCAATCCGTCACCCAGGAATTTCAGGAAGAACATAAACAGACACATGGCAATGCCAGGTGCCAGCCAAAGCATGGGTTCTTGTTGCACGATATCCAATCTTCTGGCAGCGTTGAGAATGTTACCCCAGGTGGGAACCTCGGGGGGCAGGCCAAGACCCAGATAACTCAGTGCGGTTTCACTCATCATGTAAGCACCAACAGCAGTAGTGGACTGAATAATGATAGGACCCTTGGTATTGGGCATAATATGCCTGAACATAATAGAGGAATTGCTTACACCGGCTACTCTGCAGGACTCAACAAATGGCTCTTGTCTTAACTGCATGATCCGTGAACGCAGCGTTCTCATCAGCCCACCCCAGCCAGTGATGGTCCATACGATCAGCATAACAGAGATGTTCTGGCCGAAAATAGCAATACCGAGCATTTGCAACAGCATGGCAGGGAAAACGGAGAGAAACTCTTGCAGGGATACCAGCAGACTGTCAACCTTGCCACCAAAGAAACCGGAAATACCGCCCAGTATAACGCCGCCGGTGTTGGCCAACAGGGAGCCGGCCAGACCGATGGCAATGGAGTATCTTCCGCCATAAAGGACGCGGGCAAAAATATCCCGGCCAAGACGATCCGTACCCAGCCAGTGTACGGCATCGGGAGATGCGCTGCGGTTGGAAACGTCAATGAATGTGGGGTCGTGGGGTGTAATTAATGGGGCGAAAATGCATGCAAAAATGACTAACAGAAGGCCAAAAGTACTGATAGTGGCCATCTTGTTGGCAAGAAAGCGTTGAACAGCCCGCTTGGTAAGAGAGGATTTTGCCGCATTATTCTTTTTTGTTATCGCTATCATTGAAATCCTCCTTAATTCTCTAGGCGAACTCTGGGATCCAGCATGGCAATCACCAAATCCACCATAGCGCTGCATATGATCACCGATACCGCCGAGACCATGGTAAGAATCATAATTACGGGAATATCGAGAGCACCCGATGCTCGCACAGACAATTCGCCCATACCGGGGTAATTAAAGATCTGCTCTATGACCATGGAACCGCTGAGCATACCGGGCAGATCCAGAATAAAACCAGTCATCAGGGGAATAATGGCGATCCGCAAAACATGCTTGGCGATGACCTTATACTCTTTAATTCCCTTAAGCCGGGCGGTTTTCACATAGTCCTTGTTCATAACATCCAGCATATAGGTTCTGGTATATCGCACAACACCGGAAAAATGGCTAAGGGTCAGTGAGAGCAATGGCAGAACCAAATAGGGCAGCCGTGCGCCGGTAAAGGGATCAAACCTGCCTCCGGTGGGAAACCAGCCCAGATTCAAAGAAAAAACAACCAGAAGGCATAAACCCAGGAAGAAACCGGGAATGGAACTTAAACCGATAGTAATACCTACTATTGTTTGGTCCAGAATGGAGTTTCGATGCAAGGCACATAGGACACCGCCAAGTATTCCCAATACATATGCAATAAGAAGAGAAGTAATAGCAAGGAGCATAGTTTCAGGCAGTCGGTCTGCCAGCATTTCAGCAATGCTGTTCTTGGAGGTGGAGGAGTAACCGAGATCTCCCTGCAGGAGCCTACCGATCCATTTAATA
The DNA here is from genome assembly GCA_045577435.1 of Faecousia sp. Lineage (GTDB taxonomy): Bacteria > Bacillota > Clostridia > Oscillospirales > Oscillospiraceae > Faecousia. The sequence goes on from JAZNIL010000035.1 coordinate 34,362, forward strand.
TAACGCTGAGGAGCAGGATCGTTTAGACCCATTTCCTCACGGGCCTGCTCTCGCTGCCACTCAGTAAGAGCATTGTAGTCCATGGGGCTCATGTTTCTGGTCAGGGCGTCACCGGGTAGGGCATCCTGTCCAATAAACAACAGCAGTGAGATCAGCAACAGCTTGGGAATCAGTGCAAAAAACTTGCGTAGTGTATATTTAAACATAAACAATCTCCTTTCTTATAGTATTAAAAACTGACTAGGAACAATTTGCGCAGGACTTCCAACTGTTATCGTCCGCGGGCATTGGATCCAAATTCAAAAAAATAATTTAACGGATGGGTATATGAATGCATGGTTTGTTTGTTGTACCTGTGGATACCCTTTTTATACTGACTTATGACGTACCTGACGACATTTTAAATTGTTTTTGGACTATTGTATTATGAACTGGTGGAAAGAACACCTAATAAGGTGATATCAACAAATAACCTAAACAAAGAGCCGACGCCGGTTGGCGTCGGCTCCATTCGCTAAATCGTTAGATTGGGTAGATTAGTGCAGAATTTTCCACTCATCCCATGCCACATGGTAGGTCTGCTTGATGGATTCGGGAAGCTCTACATGTGCAGCATTGAAGACTTCAATATTGTCCTTGGTGTAGACGGGGAATCCGTAGGTATCTGCCCAGGACTGCTCCTGCATCTTCCAGGCGATGTCTTTACGCTTTTCCATATCCAGCTCAGCAAAATACTTGGCCATCAGGTCTTCGTATACTGCGGAGGTAGGCATGGTGCCCAGGAAGTTGAAGTTATTGGTGGAACGGAACTCGCCGTACAGGGTGGCAGGCAAGTCCTCAGTGGAACCACCTGCAGCGTAGAGCAGTTCGTAATTCATGTCCTCATAGATACCGATGGTCAGGTCGCCGGCGAGCAGGACGGTCTTCAGCTTCACGCCGTTTTCAGCAAAGCTGGATTCCAGCCACATCATGATATCCTTGGTGGTCTGGTCATCGTAGTAATAAGCTAGGGTGATCTCGGTGTCGTAATCGAAGCCGATTTCGTCCAGCAGCTTTTTGGCCTCAACAGGATCATAGAACTTGTCGGGGCAGTTGGGGTTGTATTCGGGGTCACTGGCAGGGAAGAAAGCGTGGGTTGCGGTTGCCTGGTTGGGATAGAAGGAGGCGAAGGTCTCCTCGTCCAGCAGCAGATCAATGGCTTTACGGAACTTGGGATTCTTTACCAGGTCCTCCTTAAACTCCCCGTCAGCACGGCCCAGCATGTTGAAGTACATAAATCTGGTGGAGTATGCGGACTTCTGTCTCAGCGTCAGGTCGCTGTTCTGAGAGATAGCGGACTCAGCAGCAGCCAGATCAGGAACCATGTTGGACTGCAGGTAGTCCAGATCGCCGTTGATCAGTGCGGCGATGGAGGCATCGGAACCGCCGGTAGCGAAGCTGGTGAACAGCAGGTTCTTAATGCTAGCCTTCTCACCCCAGTAATCCTCGTAACGGGTGGCGGTGAAGTAGTCGGGGAAGGAAACGTCAACAATCTTGTAGGGACCGGTGCCAACAGGCTTCTTCCAGAAGTCATCGTTGTCCAGGTCGGTGTAGCCGGAGTCGCTCAGCAAATGGCTGGGCAAAATCCAGGTGTTCAGTACATTGCCGTCAAACTTAGCCTGAGCGTCGGTCAGCTTGAAGGTAATGGTGTTTCCATCAACGCTCATGCCTTCCAGTTTGTCCGTCTCGCCGTTAACGAGAGCTTCCTGTCCAATAACATGCTTAAAGCGGTAAACACCGGAAGCAACGGGGTTCAGAGTTGCGGACATGATGGAAAATACTACGTCATCCATAGTAAAGGGGGTGCCATCGTGCCAGGTCACGTCATCACGAATGGTGAACCACCATTCGGTGTAATCCGCATTGCTGCCCCATTCTGCTGCCAGCTTGGGCTGCCAGGTTTTGGTGGCGGTTTCCTTCCAGCCAAGGGTCTCGAAGATGGCGAAGGGATACATGGAGAGATAGTCACGCTGGGGATTTTCGAACATGGTGTCAACACCAATACCCTGGTTCCATGCCAGTTTCAGAGGTGTTTCGCTTTCAGGGGGGGCTGTTTCTTCGGGGGCTGCGGTGGTCTCAGGGGCATCGGTTTGCTTAGGGGGGTCGGTCTCATCAGGGGGGGTTGGGGCCTTGGTGCAACCAGCAAAGATAGACAACATCATTACCAGTGCCAACAGCATTGCAAGATACTTTTTCATTGTTTCATCCTCCTTAATATTTTTTCCTTATATTTTTATAAGGTTTATCCAAATATGTATGTATTTTACTTGGAAACCTTATTAAGGAAACAAGTGAATTTGCCTGTATGCAGCCTGTGGATAAGGTATGGGGGCATATGGCAGGTTCCCTGTTCTTGGAAAATCACAGCATTTTCTCAACGAATCAGTGTCATCAAACCGTATTCAACGTAGGATTTATTGGATGCCGATGCCCGGCTTGTGGAAGCACCCCAAGCTTTCCATTGGAATCCATAGGTATCTGCATCCATCAGAGAATAATCTGTGAAACAATTTATCTCCAGGGGACTTAAGCAGAAATGATAATTTCTGTGTTGACGGTAGGGAATGCTCCAATAGGGATTCTGATAATCGTATACCCAATGATCCTGGTGGTATATCCGATCCCTGTTGCGCACCAGTTCATCCACAGACATGAACCGGCCATCTTCCCACAGATAGAACAGGCCACATCTAGGATCCACGTAGGCCCATTTACCCTCTACATAAATTTCGGAAGTAATATGTCCAGCAGCAATGTGGAATACAATTCTTCCTGGGAATCCTGCGATTTCACACAGGCCAATCATCAAGCGGGCTACATGTTCACAACCCCACTCACCTTTCTTAATTAAATCTTCCTCAGTACCACCGAAGAAGGAGTGTTCGCCACCAAAGCTTTTATAGTTGTCCCTCACATAACGTAATATGGCAAGGAACTTTTCACGGTCGGTGGTACAATCCTTGATAATCCCTTCAAGGACACCTTCAAGATAGGGACGAGTACCCGGAACATAGCGCACAGGGGCAGGGGTGCTGCCATATAGGTAATCCCTGGTTGCATCACACAGTAACACCTGCCGGAGCATGTGTTGGTAGTCCACATTATCGCCGTAATTTTCATGCATGTACTGTGTGCAATACCGATAGGTTTGTTTTGCGTTTTCATCGGATAGAACATCAAGAATGTTAACACCAGTGTAGTCCTGAATATTAAACTCCTTGCTTTTCATATAAAACCTCCTATTGTGCAGAAACCAAAGTGCTGTGGCCTGTTGCGTAGTCTATTTCCACACCGGGCTGATTGTTGTACAGATAAACGTGGATACAAATTCCTACACCGTTGTCCTCGATGGAAAAGGCTTCCAACTCCAAACCTCTGGCTAGTAATTCGTTATCCTGATAAATGGGTGTTACTCGGTACAGTACATGGTTTTTGGAACTGTTCACATAGCGTGATACCACGTTCTCCATTTCCGCCAGTGCACCGTTTTTTAGATAGCCCGTTGCGGTAAAGAGATTCTCTGCATACTCATCATCCCCGGTCAGGCGGTTGCCGACCAGCTCACAGCGTGAGTAGAGTTTTCCACCGTGGTTTTCTTTGTGGGCTGTTTCTTGCCAGCCGGCGGGCTGTACCGTATTAGTGATTTCTCTAAGGTGTTTTGGGAGACTTTCGGGACCAATGCAGGCTGTAACAGCCCCAGGTCTGCCTAAGACATCCAGGGGCGGATAGTCTACGAAGCAGGTTGTGGATATGTCGGATGTCTGAAACGATGGCACATTCCGCTCAATCACCACATAGGCATCCCTTCCAAAAGGCGGGACATCCTCAATGGAATTAACCCGGTCAGGTAGCCGCAACAGCGTGCAAACCAGTACCAACAAAACCAATCCAATCAACAAAAGAAACATTTGCCGACGAGAAGATTCCATGAATTCCCGGAGGAGGTGTGCAACTGTCTTAGATGCTTCCTTCTTGTCCACGTTTATATCTCCTTGCATAGGTAAAAATGTTTTAGTTTGTTAGAAAACAGTACTGAGCCGCTCCTGTTTCTTTGTCATAGGAATCCACTGTAAAGGTAAGTCCTGCAGACTCAGCCAGGACACGCATAACAACTTCTGAGGTATATCGGAACCAGGGTGAAACTTCCCGCCCCGTCGCCCTTATATGTTTCACAGCCGGGCAGGCACTAACATGGACAGTGAGCTTTTTTTGCGACAGTTCCATTGTCAGCACATCCAGGGCCTTCTCCTTCTTGTAGGTGTCATAGATCTTTCTCTGCACAGCTACAAGCCCCTGGGACCGAATAGTCGCTATGTCGTAATGGCAGACATTTCTGGTATACTGGGTTAAGTATTCTTCAACCGAAGACAATCCGTAATGCTCTCCCAGATAGTGGATTCCCATATTCATGCTGCTATGGAAGTCAGGGTGGAAGTATTCATTTTGGGTTGCTTTTCTGTCCATAATCTCGGTGTTTTCGTCTACAATCACTTTCCCGTTAAAGACCTTAGGGTCATAAATCAAAATGGAACAAGCCGCATGATCAACACCAGAGAAATTATAAATATAGTCCAGTCCAACCTGTTCAACGGCGCTGCGGTAACTATCACAGTGCAGGCAGTAATCATGATAAGGGGTAATGCCTATTTTATCTCTCAGCTCCAGGAGTCTACCCTTAGAGGGACAGTGGTGCATTTCTATTAGAAACCATCCCCTCTTTTCGTTTAGGTACATGGTGAAATCAGCGGCTTCTTCATTCAGTGTGCTTGCCCAATAGGTAAAGCAACCACGAATGCCTTCTTTTTTTACAAAGTTGACCAGCGGGATCCCTTCGCCGGTGGGCTGAAAAAGATAGTCCCAGAAGGTATTCACTTCCTCCCGACCCCGGGTGCGCTCCAAATAGGAAAATAACTCGCTGTATGCCGGGATAAACTCAGTACAGGAAATCATTTCGTTACCTCTTATGTGTTTTGGTTGTCGATTTTTGTAAGCTTGGAATGTCAGTACCGCATCTGCCGGAGGCAACCACAAACACGGCAGTGACATACCAAGCCCGGAGAGATCAAAGATTCCTGTTATGCAACAGGCTCTCCGATGCGGAGCATTTCTGCTTTTATCAGGTCATAATAGCCCTCCTGCAAGGGGCTGACGTAGTCCGGATAGAAACAACCCTCATAGCCCAATTGGTTCATTGCGGCAGAGAAGGAGGGCCATAGGTTATGGGCTGCAAAGAAGTCGCGTAGGTTAGTGATATTGTCCAGATACACTGCTGCGGACTCCCAGTCACCATTGGCCATGGATTGGAAGAGCTTACTTGTGTTGTAGGGAGTGCAGGAGAGCATGCCGTCCAGGCAGGCGGTGATGCCCCACTTGTAGGCAACATCAAAGGAATCCAGCCCTGAATAAACCATGATAAAGTCGTCGGGAACCTTGGGGTTCAACTTCAGCTTACGGAACATAACAGTGTCCGCAGATTTAATGCCGGCAAGGTTAGGGATTTCCTGAATTAATTGTAGGACTAAGTCATAAGTAATTTTCGATTGTGTTACAACTGCAAGGTCGTATAGCAGTACCTTATGTTTAGTAGTGGCAGCAACACCCTTAAAGTAGTTGACCATTTGCTCGTGTGTGCAACTATAATAGTAGGGAGTTGTAAAAACAAAACCGGCAATGTCCAGATCCTCCATGGCTGCCATGCGGTCTTTGGCACGTTGAATACTGGTATCCATAGCTCCTACAAATACAGGAACACGTCCGGCAGCGGCCTCGATAGCGGCCTTTGCTACCTGAGGACATATTTCCTGCCGGAGAAAAGGTTGGATGCCCATGGAGCCCATACACAAAATCGCGGTAGCTCCGGCATTTATCTGGTCATCAATTTGTTTTTTATAACTTTCCACAAGCAGGTTACCGTTGCTGTCCACAGGGGTACCAAGAGCAGGTACGAATCCAGATATCATCTTATTTTCCTCCAATCTGCTTAACACTAACCAAATGGTGTTTCTTAATACATAACTTAATTCTCAAAAGCATTTAACCAATCCTGTCAGTATGGTTTGTGTCATACAGTTTGTCTTGCGGTTGGTCTATTCTGCCATAAATATAGTCCAGTGAAACTTTAAAATAATCTGCATACTTGATTACTATATTTGCAGGGACGTGGGTGTTCCCACTTTCATAACGTGCAACCGTAGATTGGTTGGAACCAACAATAGCCGCAACCTTGGTTTGAGACAAGTTTTCTCTTTTACGCAATTCCCGAAGCCTGGATCCGATACATTGCAAGGCAATCACCTCCTGTTATTTATGCTTTGTTCTCCTTACGCCTCATATACTAAGGAGGGTTACAATACCCGACATTTTTTAATGTGTTTTTTTTATAGCATAAATAGCTTTTGGTTTCAACCAGGTGGGATGACATCATATTTTCCGGATGGCACTTTGTTGCAATGCTGCTGTTGCTTTTTTAAAACTGCTTGTAAAATCAATAAAAAGTTGGTAAGAATAACCAAAATATATGGAAGAATTAGTAAATAGACAGTTGAAAGACACGAAAGGAGAGGCGCAATCCTCTCCTTTCGTGTAAGTGAATGAAATGATTAAATTATAGGTGTTCCGTATTGGACAACAACCCGCTCTATGCGGGGAGTGCCACAGGCACATTTGGCACACAGCGCCAGGCGGTATTGAACAACCCCGGACAAATTCAACGCGGATATGTCTGCACCCGATTCTACATGCTGCCAGGAAGCATCCTCGATAGCATCTGCCGTGGCAGCCGCACGCATTTCAACCTCTACCCAACTGGTTGAGGTACAACTTCCCGCCCAAGTTATGGATGATACGGTTGCTCCCGCAGGCAAAGTATAGATTTCCGAGGTGTAGTGTTCCCTTGGCCCGCGGTCCATAATGTTGCCGGGGTCAATTGTACACATACCGTGAGGACCAATGGCGGGCAGGACAGTTTTTCGGTCTTCGGAAAGGCCCTCAGGACCACCCCAGAAGATAAAGGAGTCTGTACAGTGGTTGCCATATTCTTTATGACAGCAAACGGCTAGGTCAGTATAACCGTCCCCATTAAAGTCACCCGCTACACAGCCACAGGAGGAATGTGTGAATAACCGTTGAACGTTAAGACTGCTGAAATTACCCTTACCGTCATTTGGGTATAAATAGGATGAAAGGGAACGGGTACGGCTGTTCTGATAAGACACAGCGTACAAATCCAGTTTGCCCTGTCCAGAGAAATCACCAACAGTTACACTGTTAGCGCAGGAGGCGGGCAACTGCATTCTGCGGTTTTCCTTATAACCATCAGGGCCACCCCAGTAAACAGTGATGTAGGATTCATAGTAAACATTCTTCTTCGTGGACATATGCTGTGCCAAAATCAGATCGGGATAACCATCGGCATTAAGATCGGCCACTGCGGCAGATGCAACACCGTCGGTATACAGAGCAGACATACGTTCTTTGGAAAAACCATCAGGGCCACCCCAGAGAATGTAGCAGCGGGGCCCTACGATTTCTGATATGAACAGATCCAACCAACCATCGCCGTTTAAATCGGCCGCCAGCAACCAACGGACTTCACCGTATTCTTTGTGCAGTTCACGTTCTTCCGGTGTGTCTGCCTGATTACCCTTAGGAGGAGTATAATTTTCTGTGTCCGGACCAAGCAATATTTTTGTGCAATTGTCCAAGCTGTATCCATGCTCGCTGCCATGAAAGATGCGAATTTCCCGGTTATTGTAGCCGCCGGAGGCAATGTCCAAATAGCCACATTTGCGGAAATCACCAATTGCAGAACCGTGACCGCGGACTGTGGGTATAATTACTTTGCGGGCTGGGTCGTAGCCGACTTCGCTCCGGTAAATATAACTTCCGTGATCTGAGGGAACGTCATCTTCATAACAGTTGTCAATCAGAACGTCAACATGTCCGCTGTCAAAGAAGTCAACCATAGCGCCGCCAACGGCAGAATGACCTGGAAATGTCATTTTGCGTTCCGGGACGTAACCATTTGTGCCACCTAAGTAAACATAGCAATCTTCGTGGCCACCACCACGGAAAAAGGTATTGTTTAGCATGATCACATCATCGTTGCCGTATGCTCCAGAAGTATGGCCGGCTAAAATGGTGCTGCAATCGCCGCCTAAAAGTTCTGCAACGATTTCTGGCTTCTCCGCGGCATTCAAGGACACAACGGGGGAGAGCACCTCCCGATTAATGTTTTCGCCGGTCCGGCAGAAGATCACTTTATTTCCGTTGAGATTGGCAGCGGTAACACTGACAGCACCCTTAATGGAAATTGTCTCATAGTCCTCTTGGTAAATGCCGTTTTTACTGCCCTTATAAATGCGGCAAGCCTGGACCTCATCCCGATCGGTGTATACTGCCACAGCCAAATCTTCATAACCATCTCCGGTGAGGTCAACTGCGGCTACACCCACAGCATGAGGGCAATGTAGTATGTACGCGGTGGTCACTTGCCGTTTTTCGTTACAAGTATAGAGCACAATGTTGTCGCCATTTACCGTGAACAAGTAAAGTACATGATTAATAGAAATAAAATAAGGACGCCATTGAGATTCGGAGGCCAGAGCACCTGCGGTGGAACTGTATTCTTCACGTGTTTCCTCTATGCCACAACCCTTTATCCACAGAATATTATCTGTCTCGGGACCGTCCTTTCCGCCAAAGAGAATCCCAACATCTCCGTCCTGGTTTTTCAATGCAATATCACAGATACCGTCTCCGTCAAAATCAGCGGCAACGACTGCGTTGGCCTGCACATCAAAATCCTTAAAATCACAAGGCGCAAATCCGTGCTCTAACTGATAGAACATCCGCAATTTCCCATGACTGACAAACATAATCTCCTTTTTGCCGTCACCGTTAAAGTCACCCGCGCATACACTTGTTGCGCGTGGGGCAGGTAACTCCATCTTATATTTCTCACTTAAGCCATCCTTGTTTCCGAAATATAAAACGGCGGCGATATCCCCGTGATGACCATTATGCTGGCACGCCACAATTAAGTCCTCATAACCACTACCATGGAGATCCGCAAGACACCCGCTGTAAGTGCCATTAGAGGGCAACACAACAGGTGTAGGATCATTCAGGGCATCCCGGTAGACATACAGGGGAGGGCATTCATACATACTGTGGCTGCAACCAAACAGGATATCAGGATGACCATCTTGATTTATGTCATACTGGAAAATGCGTTGCAGGACTCCCTTTTTAGAAACATACAAATTTTGACCGCCATTTTCCATAGTACCTCTGGAAAATGCGTCAAATCCTTCTGTAATCCACTTCATAATAGACTCCTTTCGGCTGCTTAATTATTATAATGTAACAATAGTTTAAATGTTATTTGCGTTTCTGGCTATCTGCCTGCGTATTTTGTATGCGGTTTGCTTTGCGGTATTCTGATGGCAGGCAGCCATATTTCTTTTTAAAGGAATGGTAAAATCCTTTTACAGAAGAATAACCGGTTTTACAGGCGATCTCCTTAGTTGATAGGTCAGAATGAATAAGTAGATTGGTTGCGTAACGCAGTTTGTTCTCTATGATAAGCTCAGAAAAAGTCATTCCATAGTATTCTTTGATAATGCGAATAGTCTGGCGTACACTTAGGTTTAGATAACTGGCTATGTGTTCCAATGTAATATTGCTGGTGAATTCGCCGTTGATAATCCCCGAAATCTTTTGCAGCCGCATGATGTCGGTTTCAAAATAGGTCGGCATCTTCTGTGCTTGGTCTGTCAGAACAGGCGTAAAATTGAGAAGCCGTACGATAAACTCGTGAAAATATAGACTGACAAACATGCTTTGTTGGTTTAGTACACACCTATGAAGATTTTTAATTGTCCCCTGTAAAAGCGGACAGTCCTGGAATAGAGTATAGGGGGGAGTACATATTTTATCAATTGCATCTAAAAGGGAATTGTTGATTTGAATAGAATTTCTCTTGATATGAAAGTTCAGAGTGTACCTGTAAGTGTCATTTTCAGTCCGTAATGTTGTGTGTTCTGTTTTTGGTGGAATAATAATAAGGTCATTTTTTTCTAAAAGAACATCTTTCTCCTGAAAAGAGACACGCAGGGTTCCTTGTTCTACGAAGAATAATTCGTAGTATGGATGGGAATGAAGGGGAAGGCGTACGTCATCGACAATATTAGAACCTACAAATTTTGTCCCAGAATCAATCAGAACAGAAACTTCCGTATCGTCAATGTGAAAACAGTACGCATTTGTATCTGTAAAGGGGAATGGGGCTAATCCTGTATCATTTGAAGATATGGTACTCATTGCGGACACCTCAATATATCAATATATTGTGGGATAATTATACTCAATTTTTTAAAAGAATCAACTGGAAATTGCAGTAATAACCGCAATATGATGCAATATAATGACATTTTCAAAGAATTTTGCCATGTCGTGCTATTGCACAAGGTATGCATTTGTAGTTTAATTATCCCGTGGATATGTGGTGTGTTTGCGATGGTTTTTTTGTGCAGCTGGAAAATGAAGTGTAAAACTATGTTTAGATAAATTTGTTTTAATGAGAGGAAATTAACAGGTGAACTACTATGATTACGGGAAATATAAAAGATTGCAAAAGATACAGCAGTATGAATTGTGCGTTTGAACGCGCATTTGGGTTTCTTCAAACCTTGACAGAAAGTTCTATACAAGAACATATTGAGGAAAGCAACGTTTGTGGTGGTATTAGTGTTATAAAAAAAAGTGACACCTTTGAAGATGGGAAGCCCAAGTGCTTTGAGGCTCACAGGAAATATATTGATATTCACTATGTGGTGGAGGGTGAGGAGCGGTTTGGCTATGCCCATGTGGATAGGCTGAAACCTATGACAGACTATGATGAAAAGGAAGATTATCAGCTTCTGACCGGTGAAGCATCATTTTTGTTGCTCCGTCCTGGCGATTTTTGTATTACATATCCTGAGGATGCGCACATGCCCTGCCTGGCATGTGGTGATAATGATGTGGTTAAAAAGGTCATCTTAAAAATTGAAGATAGATGACCAAAGTATGGAATCATATAGAAATTGATGGAGGCGACCATGAGAACTATTCTTTCTTCTACCATTTATGAAAATCCAAAACCCCTGCTCCGTGCAAGTAACTCTGCCTTTCCTTTTTTGTGCGAACTGCCAGACAGGCGGATTCTGGCCGCCCATCAAATAGGGCAGGCATTTGAAAGTGTGGATGGCGCGACATTTCTTTCGGAAAGTACAGACGGTGGAAAATCATGGAGTGAACCACGGCGCTGTTTTAAGCCTACTGAACGCCCAACGAGTGAGAGTGCCAAGGTGTCAAGGTTACCAGATGGACGTTTGATTGCATTAGGTTATCGTTTTTTTCGGGATGATCCTGAGTTAACCCTTGCCAACCCCGAAACGGGTGGCCTTTTGGATGATGAAGTCTTCTTTTCTATCTCCACAGATGAAGGTAAGACCTGGGAAGTTACCCAACCGGTGGGGTGTGCTTGGGGTAACCATGTAGAGGCCTCAGCCCCAATAACGGTACTGCACGATGGCAGCTGGGCAACACCTATCACCGGCTTTTGTTGTTGGGATGGTAAATACTCGGCTAAAAATTGCGGACGCTTATTGCGCAGTTATGATGGTGGGAAAAACTGGAACGATGACGTAATATGTATGGCGTTTCCCGGTGATATGGTCACATGCTTTGAGCAGCGTATGTGCCAGTTGGAAAATGGTACGATTGTTGTGATTGGGTGGAATGAGAATTTGGTTACAGGTCAGCGCTACAATAATCATGTCACGTTTTCCCACGATGGCGGCAAATCATTTTCTGCACCGGTGGATACTGGCGTAGATGGTCAGACTGCATCTATCTTGTCAATAAGAGAGAATTGTGTATTGACATTACACAGTGTGCGGCGGGACACAGACCGCCCGGGTATCTACGCATGCCTTGTGGACGTATCTGGTGATACATTTAAAATCCTTGAGAAGACATTGGTATGGGAACCTACTACTCCTGTGGTGAGAAGCAAGAATACATCTGAAATTTTTGCATTTCTAAAATTTGGCCAACCTGGTGCTATTCGTCTTGCTGATGGCGATATCCTAATGTCTCACTGGTTCTGCGAAGATGGTATGTATAAGACCTGTGCTACACGGATTGCGCTATAACGATCTAAAATTATGGATTGATCCAATTTTGATTAAAATCAATATAGATATTGGAGCGTTATCTTGGACGATCGCCATTAGTATGTAATTGAAAAGTCAGGATAATGAGAAGAGCTAGCAGATACAAAACTGCTAGCTCTTTTGCTATTTACGGTGCCAAGGATATTTTCTGACAGGTGAGTATGATTGGTAATGCGACAGTGCTGTTTCTGGTAAATAAAAGAATGGGTGACAGTGGTCACAAAATGGATTTGTTGTATTAGTTCTTTCTGGAGCGGAAGGATTTAACAATGAGTTCTATGAAATCCCATACGGGGGGTTCCAGCCATTTATCATAGAGGATGCACATATACAACGCCTGATGCCAGTTTTTCAGGGGAACATATGCGATACCGGGGCGGTTTTCTACGCATTCATTGGGAATAAAACTGATGCCGATTCCCGCGTTTACCAGATCCAGTGCGGCGCGGGACGTATCAACTGTACAAATAACCGCCTCGTCTGCTGGTGAGCCGGTAGTCCATTCCTTAAAGCTTTTATCCACATTGTAATTAAAAACCACCTGCGGTTCAGAAACGACTTCCTGGGGATCAATGGATGCGCGGTTGGCAAGAGGGTGGGTACAGGGTAGGGCAACAAAAAAATCCCTTTCATACAGCTTTCTGAAATGGAGGCTGCGGTCGCGGTCAGAGGAGTCTACGATGGCCATGTCCAACTTCTCCTGCCGTACCAAATCCATTAGGTTTTCCGACGAGCTCTCTGTCAAGTGAAAGCGTATACGGTTATTGTTCCGGGTGTATTGTACAATCTCCCGGGCGAGCAATCCATCTAAAGTGCCGGACACCACACCCATCCGGATCACAACCGGGGCCATTGTCTTGCTGTCCCGCAGCAGCAGGGAGGCATTGTGCAGTTTTTGAATGGCTTCGTCCACGGTCTCCTGGTAGAAACGGCCCTCATCGGTTAGACGGATATTGCGGCCCACCTTTTCAAATAACTTTACACCACCTAAGGCGTTTTCCAGATTGTGAATGGCACTGCTCAAAGACGGCTGGGAGATTCCCAATCGGGCAGCGGCGATGGTATAGTGCTCAACCTGAGCCAAAACAGAAAAATAACGCAGCACATTGTAGTTCATATACATTTCTCCGGAATCCATAGTTTACTTCTATAAATAAAATATCATAACGATATTGGTTTTGACAATGGGACGAATTATAATTTTCTTATGCACCATCCACAAGACAATCATCGGTTTCTTGGCTGATCTCCCAGTCGGCAATATAGAACAACTGCCGGATTGCGAGTGTTCTTGCGGCTCTGCACAGAATGCTCACGGAGGGATTACATGGAACCGAACAAGGTATCCAAAAAACTACTGAAGCGGCTACCGGTTTATTTAAGCTATATAAAATCTTTGCCGGAAACCACCGAGAACATCTCTGCCACAAAAATGGCGCAGGCGCTGGAATTGGGAGATGTGCTTGTCCGAAAGGACCTGGCCAAGGTATCTGATGGGGGACGCAGAAAGCTGGGATATGTCCGAAAGAATCTGATTAGAGATATCGAAGAATATCTGGACATGAACAGTACCACCCACGCCGTGATCATAGGA
>JAZNIL010000036.1:0-11877 GCA_045577435.1 Faecousia sp.
GGGAATCGAACCCATGTTACCGCCGTGAAAGGGCGGTGTCTTAACCGCTTGACCAACGGGCCTGGTAGCGGCGACCTGATTCGAACAGGTGACATACCGGGTATGAACCGGCTACTCTACCAACTGAGTTACGCCGCCATGCTGGCCAACAGATTCCGGCGCCGCCGAAATCAGCTTTGTTATTATATACAGTGTTCCCCTGTTTGTCAAGCCAAATTTACTGTTTTTTTCGGAATTTTTTGGGAATACTGCCCATGAGGTGACGTAAATTTGAAACTGCTGCGCAACATTCTTTTCTTCTCCGCCGGGGGCTTGGGTTATGTGGGTCTGGAGCTTCTCTGGCGTGGCTGGAGCCATCACACCATGTTCCTGGCAGGGGGAAGCTGCTTCCTCCTGCTGGGAAAGCTGAATGAGGTAGAGCCCCGTCTTCCTCTTCCTCTGCGGGCCTTGGCCGGGGCTGGGATTATAACCTTTGTGGAGCTGCTCACCGGGCTGATTGCCAACCGGGACTACACTGTCTGGGACTATCGTAACGCCCCCATGAATCTGGGAGGGCAGATTTGCCTACCCTTCTGCCTGCTATGGATTCCCGTAAGCATGGGGGCCATGGGGCTGCACAAATGGCTCAGCGGACGCTTTCCTCCAGCGCCTGCCCCAAAGCCCTAGAAAGTGCCGTCATGGTTTCGGGTTCTGCCTTGCAGCAGCGCCTGTCGTAGGTCAAAAAGCCGTTGATTTCATCCTCCACATCGCTGACCTGGGTGTATATGGCGGCGCACACGCCCCGCCTCACCGCAGGCAGCAGCTTTTGCCGGTAGAGCCTTTCTATGGCCTGGGTGTAAGCCTTCCGGGACTTACAGGATTTGTACCCAAAGGCTTTTTCCGGATGGAACAGATGCCCCTCCACCGGCAGGCAGTACCCGCCAAACTCGCTGAGCACTAAGGGCTTTTCCGACGGCTGAAGTACCTTCCAGGAGCCAAAATACAGGTGACGGCTGTCCACATCCGTCTTTTCCCCCCGGAACCAGCCGGAGGCGGCGTCGATGATGCGGCTGTCATCCAGCTTCTTCAGCCGCTCATAGGCATCGCTGCTGCAGAACTGACCCCAGCCCTCATTGAAAATCGTCCAGTACAGGATACAGGGATGGTTCTTTAACTGCTCCACCGTCTGCTCCATAGAGGACAAAAACGCCGCCCGGCTCTTGGGTTCCCGGTGGAGCTTCCTGTCATCCCGGCGCTGGAATCCCACACCGGGCAGCAGGGTGTCCCGCAGGAGGCTGTACCGGGAATTATTCACCATATCCTGAAACACCACCATGCCCAGCCTGTCGCAGGCATAGTAGAACTGCTCCGGCTCCACCTTAATGTGCTTGCGCAGGGTGTTAAAGCCCAGCTGTTTCATCTGCAGAATATCCTGCTCAAAAAAGCTTTCCTCTGCCGGGGTGTACAGGCCGTCGCTCCAATAGCCCTGATCCAGAACACCGTTGAAAAAGTAGGGACTGCCGTTTAGGCACAGCCGGGGAATACCCTTTACATTCTTTACGGAAATAGATCTCAGGGCAAAATAGCTGTCCACCCGGTCCTGTTCTGTTACCAGTGTAAACGCATAAAGGTAGGGATCCTCCGGGCTCCAAAGCCGGGGATTTTCCGGGGTGATGGTCACCGCACCCTCCCGTAGGGGATAACGTTTGCACTCCAGAATTATCTCACCCTCCAGAGGGGGCTGAATAGAAATCCGGACAGCGCTTTCCGTGGCGCAAATATCCAGTTTTTGTACGTAGTGCTCCGGCACGCTCTCCAGCCACACCGTCTGCCAGATGCCGGACACCGGGGTATACCACATGCCGCCCCGGGACAGGGTCTGCTTGCCGTATGGCAACACCGGTGAGCGCAAGTCATCCAGAACCCGAACCACCAGCTGATTCTCCTTTAAAAGTGCCGGGGTGATGTCTACAGTGAAGCTATTATAGCCCCCTTCGTGGTGGCATAGATGTCTTTGGTTTACATAAATATCTGCAATCTGATCCACCGCTCCAAAATGAAGCAGCACCTTTCCCTGCTGAAATCCTTCTGGCAGCGTAAATATTTTCCGGTAAAACAGGAACGAGCCGGGCTGTATTTCCATTTTCAGCCCGGAAAGCAGACTCTCCGGGCAGAAAGGCACCAAAATTTCCCGGTCAAAGGTTTCCGGAATGGCACTATCTTGGGATACGTCAAACTCCCATTTGCCGTTTAGGTTTACATAAGATCTCCGACGCATTTGTGGACGTGGATAGCTCTGCCAAGGTTTTTCTGTTGGGGTGTGGGCTGTATATAAATCCTGGAGCATAATCGTTCTCCCTTCCACTCTGTGCTAACATAGCGCCGCCGGTGGCAGCATAGTATCACAAAAAGTATAGCATGTGTCCCTGTTTTTGACAAGGGAGGCCGCTCTTTCCTCCCCCTGCAGAAAGTACCAGCGCAGACAGCATTTGTTCGTTGTTATTTTGCCGCATACGTGGTAGGATATGACGAACCCTATTAAAAAAACAAATTGTCTGTTTTTTAGAAAGGATGTTAGTATGTACAGCGGTTCCGCAAAAG
The DNA here is from genome assembly GCA_045577435.1 of Faecousia sp. Classification (GTDB taxonomy): domain Bacteria; phylum Bacillota; class Clostridia; order Oscillospirales; family Oscillospiraceae; genus Faecousia. The sequence goes on from JAZNIL010000036.1 coordinate 2,581, forward strand.
AGTCCGGTTTTTCCAAACCGCTGCCCCAGATAGATCCCATTGCCCTCCTAGGCCGGGCACCCATTGGGGTCAATAATGACGAAATTCTGAGCTTTATCCGAGGAAAGGTTGTGCTGGTTACGGGGGGTGGCGGAAGCATTGGCAGTGAGCTTTGCCGCCAGATTGCCCGGGCAGAACCGGAGCTGCTGCTGATTTTTGACATTTATGAAAACAACGCTTACCAGATTCAGATGGAGCTGAAACGGAATTATCCCCATTTAAAGCAGGAGGTTTTTATCGGTTCTGTGGGGAGCGAGTCCCGTGTGGAATCCATTTTTCAGAAATTCCACCCGGAAATTGTCTTTCACGCCGCTGCTCACAAGCATGTGCCTCTCATGGAGGACAGTCCCACAGAGGCAGTGAGGAACAACGTTTTCGGCACTTACACCCTCTCCCGGGTGTCCGCCAAATACGGCGTAAAACGGTTTGTGCTCATCTCCACCGACAAGGCGGTCAATCCCACCAGCATTATGGGCGCCAGCAAGAGGCTGTGCGAAATGGTGGTGCAGATGATGGACCGTCACTTCGACACGGAATTTGTGGCAGTGCGTTTTGGCAATGTGCTGGGTTCTAATGGGTCTGTCATTCCCCTGTTTAAGCAGCAGATTCAAGCCGGCGGACCTGTGACGGTGACCCATCCGGATATCATCCGCTATTTTATGACCATCCCGGAGGCGGTAAGCCTGGTGCTGCAGGCCAGCTATTACGCCAAAGGCGGAGAGATTTTTGTTCTGGATATGGGCAAGCCTGTGAAAATTGACACTATGGCCCGAAACCTGATCCGCCTGTATGGTCTGGAGCCAGAGGTGGACATCCCCATCGCCTATATCGGACTGCGGCCCGGAGAAAAGCTGTATGAGGAGCTGCTCATGGACGAGGAGGGCCTGCAAAGCACCACCAACCATCTTATCCACATTGGCAAGCCCATAGAAATGGATGATGCCCTTTTTCGTCAGCAGCTTGCCCGACTGGAGGAGGCCTGCCGCAGGGAAGACCCCCTTATGAAACAGCTGGTTGCCCAGATCGTACCCACATACCGGCCGAAAGCATAAACCGCCCTTTTCCCGGCATAAAGCCCCGGAGCTGCCTGATGAAAGGTTTGCTCCGGGGCTTTTTCTGATTTATTTGCCCATGGCCTGCAGTACCGCGCCATACTCTGGCACACTGGAAATACCACCTGGCTTAGTGGTGGACAGACCCGCGCTGGTGCAGGCGAAGGTCACCACTTCACGCAGCTGCGCCTCGGTGAGGGTTTGGGGGTCTTGCCCCAGTTCCAGCAGCTTCCAAAGGGCGCTGCCGCCGAAAATATCTCCGGCGCCGGTGGTATCCACCACCTTGATTCCCGATAGGCTGGGTACCATGCCCCAGGCAACCTTGTTCTTGAAATAGCAGCCGTCCGGGCCACAGGTGACAAATACAAGCTTGGTACCAAAAGTGTTCAGAATATGTGCAGCGCCCTCCTCAACACCCAGACCAAACAGGAAATCCACTTCTTCCTCGCTGATTTTCACCACATCGGCATAGTTCAGACCCCAGAGCATCTGTTTCCGGGCTTCCTCCGGGGATTTCCATAAAGGTTTCCGCAGGTTGGGGTCATAGGTAATCAGCTTTCCTGCCTTTTTGGCATACTCCACCGCCTTATAAGTAGCGCTACGGGCAGGCTCATCGGTTAAAGAAAGGGTACCGAAGTGGAATACCTTGGCCTGATCAATCAGGGAAAGGTTCACTTCCTCCCAGGTTAGGCAGGTATCCGCCCCGGGCTTGCGGGCAAAGGAGAACTCCCGGTCACCGTGTTCGTCCAGGGTCACAAAAGCCATGGTGGTAAACACATCATCGGACACCACAATCCCGGAAGTCTCAATACCCGCCTTCTGCAAAGTCCCCAGCAGAAGCTTGCCAAAGGCATCTCCGCCCACTTTGCCCAAGAGGGCGGTCTTTCTGCCGAATTTGGTCAGCGCTGCCAGGAAATTGGCAGGTGCGCCGCCGGGATGAGCCTCCATGGTGGGATAGCCGTCCCCATCGGTGCTTTTGCAGGTGAAGTCAATAAGAAGTTCACCCAGCGCTACTACGTCCATAATCGTTCCTCCGTTTTGTTTTTCTTTCATTATAGTGGGCATTTACCGGGATTGCAATAGAAATCCCGGTTTTCCATAGGAAAACACACCGGATTATCGAGATAGACACAGAAATCTCCCACAAAACATTGTTGACATTTCAACATCTTCCTGCTATAATCCTCACAAGTTGAAATATCAACATCTTAGGAGGTGCCCGGTTTATGATCGACAGATTTGCCCGTTTTTCCTATGCCATCACAGAAATTTCCCGGTGCTGGCACCGGATCGCGGCGGAGGAAATGGTCCATTTTGGGTTAAAAGGCCCTTATTCCGTGTATTTTACCCTTCTTTACAGGTATCCTAATGGTATCTCCGCTGCCCAACTGGCAGAGCTTTCCGGAAAAGATAAGGCAGACGTATCCCGGGCCATGTCTATTTTGGAAGAAAAGGGGCTTATCACCAGAGATTCTGAAAACCGAAAGTCCTACCGGGCTGCCATCCGTCTGACCCTTCTGGGGCAGGAACTGGCTCAAAAGATTAATGAAAAGGCTCAGTTTGCGGTAGAACAGGCCAGTGCGGGACTGAGCGATGAAAAACGGGCAGTGTTCTACGAAGCGCTGGAGTTAATCACCGCCAATCTCCAAGTTCTGAGTAAAGAGGGTCTTTCCCCACGGAACGAACCCCCATGTAACAAAGGAGCGTCATTATGATTAAAATTATTGTAGATTCCACCTCAGACTGCCCCGGCAGCAACGGCCTTGACCTGTTTGTCCCCCTGACCGTGAGCCTTGGTGGCAAAGACTATCGGGACGGAATTGACCTGAACCCAGATCAGTTTTACCAGCTGCTCACCGCTACCAAGGAATTCCCCAAAACCTCCCAGCCCTCTCCGGAGGACTTCTGTGCCCTGTTTGAAAAAGTTAAGGCAGATGGGGATGAAGCCATTTGTTTTACCGTGTCCTCTGCCCTTAGCGGTACTTACCAAAGCGCCTGCATTGCCAGGGACATTACCGGGTATGAGGGTATTCATGTGGTTGACACAAAAATGGTCTCCCACCTTATAGGTATGCTTGCCGGCTATGCCGCCGGAAGAATCGGTCATGGCCGCTCTGCCCGACAGATCGTGGAGGAATGTGAGGCACTGAAAGGAAAGATCCGGGTAATGGCCGGTATGGATACGCTGGAATACCTGTATAGAGGTGGCCGGCTGAGCCGGGCAGGCGCGGCGGTGGGGACGGTTGCCGGTATCAAGCCTATTATTACCCTGACCCAGGAGGGCACGATCAACGCCGCCAACAAGGCCATCGGCGTGAACCGGGCTATCAGCAATATGCTCTCCCGCCTGAAGGAGTCCCCTCTGGATCCCCGCTTTCCCCTGTATACACTGTACACTCAGGGCACAGAGAATGTGGAAAAATTGGAAACCAAGCTGTCCCAGGCCGGTTTTCCTGTGGCAGAACGACGGCAGGTTGGCCCTACCATTGGTGCTCATGTGGGCCCGGGGGTATACGGTATTGCTTATGTAGTAGCGTAAACATCAAAGCCCCCCAATGCAGGTTCATGCCTACTTCGGGGGGCTTGTTATATCCGAAAAGCCAGCGTAAAGTGATCATGCACATACTGATTGGTTAAAGGCATACTACGCTCAGCAATGCCAACTAATCGTTCCCACCGAGCGGGTCAGTGCTATTTTCTTCCCTGACCCCCTGGTGTTGTTCAGAGCGTCATTTCCTATCTATGGCATACACTGCGGTTTGGAGCATGGATGCGGCACTGACCAGTTGGGAGGACGCAGACAGATCCACATTTAAAAGCCGGCGGCTGCACAGATAATGATTGGCAAAATAGGCCCAATCCAGATCCGCATACCCAATGCCGGCATTTCCGGCGTGAATGATCTGATTGTCTCCCACATAAATCCCAACATGAGAAGCAAAATGTCCCCCAGCCCGGAAGAACACCAGATCTCCCGGCTGCAGATTCTCCTGGGAAATGATAACCGTATCCTGCAGCTGCTGGGTTGCCGTCCGCCGGGGGGAGAAGCCGTTGTTTGTAAACACATAGGATACAAAGCCGGAACAGTCGAATCCCCTGGGGCTCATTCCTCCCATCACATAGGGTACGCCCAGCTGCTCCTGCGCCAGCTCCAGCACACTGCCCCGCAGGGTCAGGGATTGGGCCAGGGTCACGTAGGGCATTAACCTGGTGTTGGGAGAAGAAACATCGCAGTTTACATAATGTCTGTAATCATCCCCCAACATAACCTGCTCCTTAGCAATATAGCCGGTCATATCGTAACAGTCGATTTTATAAAAATCCTCACATTCCGCCAGCACGTTAAGTGGCGTATTCTCCTCCAACAGTCCGATAACCATAGCGTCGTGTTCCGGGTATATCCGCACCACGCTGGTATAGTTTACCACCTCCGGTGCGTTGTCCTCTGCCCGGGCAGGGATCACAAGACACAGCAAGCCCAGCACAAAGCTCAACAAAATACACAGCAGCCGTTTTCCTGAATAGGGAGCAAAAAACATAAACGAATCCTTTCTCGATAACAGTTCCTTTTCAAAGGTTACAAATCAGTTACAGATTTTAGCATAATCGTTACCATTTGTCAACCCATTACCGTTCTAAAAGATTCGTGCAAAACCAGGCTGTACCTCCATAAATTCCTGGAATTCAGAACATTTTTCTTTAAAACAAGAATTTTCTGCGGGGCGTTGGATGTCCCAACGCCCCGCGGAAACAACTTAGCTCTCCATTTGTTTGCCCAAAAAACCTGCAACCGTCTGGGCAAGACGCTGATCGGACTCGGCCAGAGCCTCCCCATTTTCCCCCAACAGCAGCAACACACAGCCCATCAGATCCCCCTGGCTCAGTATGGGCGCAGCCACACCCAAATGGTATTTATCAGAGCCCTCTGTGGCACGGATAAGGGCCTGCCCCGGCTCATAACGGTAGTTTTTCCGCTGTTCCATAAGCCGCTCCAGTTCCTTGGAATTGGGCTTGTCCATCAGTTCCCGCTTGGGAGCCCCGGACAGGGCGATGATGCTGTCTCTGTCAGAAACCGCGGCAATACACCCGGTATTGGAGCCAATGGACTCGCAGATTTGGGTAGCAAAATCCTGCAGGTCTCCCATCGGGGAGTACTTGCGGAAGATCACACCCCCGTCCTTTTCTGTGTAGATCTCCAGCGGGTCACCTTCACGGATTTTCAGGGTTCTTCTGATCTCTTTGGGAATCACAATACGCCCGAGGTCATCCACCCGACGGACGATACCAGTAGCCTTCATATATATCTATCTCCTTTAATTTACAAATTACGCTGTTAGTATCTGTAAACAGACGGAGATTATACCGCATGAAAACAAAAAACAAACCTACCCTTATTGCATCGAAAGGTAGGTTTATCTTTTATGAAATTCTTCTCCGGTAATTAGGTAATTAATTGACACATTATAATACTTTGACATTGCAACCAGCAACGCAAGAGACGGCTCCCGCTTCCCGTTTTCATAATAGGAAAGTGCCTCCCTAGAAATATTTAAATCCATGGCAACCTTCTGCTGGTTCAACCTCCGCTGCTTGCGTATGTTTTTTAGCCCAATCATCCAACCACCCCTTGCAATTATTGTAACGTTGTGCTATAGTGTTTTATGTAACAAAATGTTACATAAGACACAAACACACATTTTATAGGCACGAAAGAAGGCATTTCTCTATGAAAAAATTGTTATCTATAATTATTCCCGCCTATAACGAGGAAGATAACATTGAGAACACCACGCAAGTTGTTTTGGGCATTTGTTCCGCAGCAAATATTAATTGTGAGCTGATTTTCATAAGCGACGGTTCAAAAGATAACACCTATTCTATTGTTTCAGACTTGTCCAAACAGCACCGCAATGTGAGAGGGCTGGAGTTTAGCCGAAATTTTGGCAAAGAAGCTGCAATCATGGCGGGTCTGTCGGCAGGAAGAGGCGACTGCTTTGTGGTAATGGATTGCGACTTGCAGCACCCGCCGGAAACAATTGTCGAAATGTACCGGCTGTGGGAACAAGGATACGAGGTGGTTGAGGGGATAAAGCGGAGTCGTGGAGATGAAAGTGTATTGCACAAATTGTTTGCTAAAACATTTTATGGTCTCATCTCCACACTGACCGGGTTTGATATGGGAGACACCAGTGACTTCAAGTTGATTGACCGAAAAGTCGTTGATGTTCTGATTCGTATGCCAGAAAGAAAAACCTTTTTTAGGGCGTTGACTTTTTGGGTGGGCTTTAAAACCTGTTCAGTAAAATATGATGTTGCCGAACGTGCTATTGGAGAAACAAAATGGTCAACCAAATCCCTTATTAAGTATGCGTTAAACAATATTGTTTCATTTAGCTCTGCCCCCCTGAATCTTGTTACATATCTTGGTGTGATCGCATTGTTCTTCAGTTTTGTTCTGGGTGTACAGACTTTGATCCGTTATTTTACACATAACGCTGTCGAAGGTTTTACCACAGTTATTTTATTGATCCTTATCGTTGGCGGTTGCATCTTGGTCGGAATGGGAATTCTGGGTAAATATATGGCTGCTATATACGATGAGATCAAACAGCGGCCTAAATACATCGTCAGTCTGGATACCTGTCAAGAAAAATCGGAGGATACCGCCGTTGCGATCAAATAAAAAAGACATTTTCGACAAGATCATGTCTCTGCCTGGTCTAAAAATATTAGACCCATTCTTTCAAAAAAGAAAATCGGTGATTCTTTATATTTTTTTCGGCGGACTAACAACATTTGTATCTATTGGAACATTTGCTTTATGCAATGCTGTTTTTTCTATTAATGAACTGATCTCCAATATCTTTTCTTGGGTCGCGGCAGTAACCTTTGCTTATGTCACCAACAGAATATGGGTCTTTAGATCAAAAACCACAGGCAATGCAGTCATTAAAGAAATCGCCGCCTTTTACGGCGGAAGAATCACAACACTTATCATAGAAGAGATCCTTTTGCTCGTCTTTGTTACTTGTCTCGGACTCAATGGTTTAGTAATAAAGACCGTGGCACAAGTGATCGTCCTTATTTTAAATTATTTCATTTCAAAGATACTTGTTTTTTCGGAGGCACGGCATGGATAAGGTTACCGCTCAGTTAAAAAAGCCCTGGTATGTTGCCGCACTCTTTTCCTTCTCTTGTGGCTTATTTATCCATCTTTTCGGGTTGGTCAATGTATTGCATAACCACGACAGTATTTACCGGGTTCCCACAGGATATGGCTCCGGCATCCCTTCTGGCCGTTGGTTTCTCACGGTACTGGGTGATTTAAACAAATCACTTTTCGGCGGATATAATTTGGCCTGGTTCAACGGTGTTTTGTTTATTGCTCTCATCGCGCTCTCTGTGGGCTTGTTCGTAGGTATTTTCCAGATTAGATCCCGACGGGCCGCAGCGCTGATGGGTATGTGCATGGTCGCATTCCCCTCTGTTGCTTCCATACTGTTCTATCGGTTTACCTCAGTTTATTATGGGCTGGCTATTTTTCTGGCAATCTTTGCCGCGTATGCTATCGTGAAATACAAGTTCGGTTTTCCTGTAGCTGTACTATGTATCGCTTTTAGCATGGGCATTTATCAAGCATTTGTTTCTTTTACAGTAGCCATATTCATCGTCCTGCTGATTGTTCTCTCCCTGGACTCTGGGGCAACACTGAGGAAAATTGCGTTGACCGGAACATATTATGCTGCTGTTTTGATTTTGGGTGCGGTCGCATACTTCTTGCTGATGAAGCTTTCGCTTGTTATCTATGATACAAACCTGGTGGATTATAAAGGAATCAGCGATATGGGGCAGCTTTCCATTAGCAAACTACCTGCCATGATCAAATCTGCCTTTCTTCCGGTGGTTAAGCTGCCTCTAAAAGATTATAGAGATATCGCGCAAACCAAATTGACTCGACTCTCTTACTTGGTCATTGGGGTGATTTGCGCCGTAGAGATCGGCATCCTGTTTTTTAAGAAAACAAAGAACTACATCAACATCATTTGTTGCCTGATTTTTTGTTTGCTGCTCCCAATCGCGGTGAATTTCGTTTCGTTTATGTGCAGCGTTGAAGATATATATACGCTCATGGTCTTCTCGTTTGTCATGATCTTGTTTCTGCCCGTGATCCTCCAAGAGCTTCTTCCCTCCTTTGAAGGAAAAATGGCAGTATTTACTCGCTATTTGAAAAAAGCCACAGCAGTGATCCTGATTATCATTTCTTTCTGTTACTGCTACCAAACAAACACTAATTATACGATTCAGTTTTACAACAACCAGCAACTCACAAACTATTACAATCGTATAATCACGCAGACCCAGATGACAGAAGGTTATGATACCGGGAAAAAATGGGTTTTTATTGGGAATGTCGAGGATCCCTTGCTAACCAAGTCGTGGAACAATATTAATCTTATAGGCGGCAATATGACATTTAAGTCCCTCATCAGTTTTCGTCAAGAAAACTGGATAAGGGCATATCTGGGAATATCCATCCCTACGGCAACAGCTGCTGACAAGGCGGCGCTAATCGAAACAGACGCTGTTCAAAACATGCCGTGTTGGCCAAATGAAGGCTCTATTCAAATCATTGATAATTTTGTCGTCATAAAACTTGGCGAGGTTACAAAGAAATAAGCGCATAACAACCAACAGCGGAGTGAAGTTCACTCCGCTGTTGCTATATAAATTATTGGTGTTATTATACCTCATTCATCCACCCGACGGACGATGCCTGTGGCTTTCATAGTATATTTTTCTCCTTTTGCTATACTGTACGGGCGGTCACTGACCGCCCCTACAAGCAGAGTGTCAAAGAACCCCTGTTTTCATTAGGCGAAAACAGGGGTTTTGGTGTATTTAGGTGTAAATATGAGCAATATCTGCGAGAAAAAGAAGTTGTTCCAACTCCAATTTGCCAGCTTTTTCAGATTCATGGCAGCATATTTAAGCCTAACCCATCTTGTGACTGCGGCCAAATCTCTGTGGTGTGTATATCCCATTGCGTGCTTCTCTTTTGCATCCGCAAAGACACGCTCTATCATTTCTTTGCGCTGTGCATAAATATTTTTAGCACGCTCTGTCTTTCGTATCTGTTCTACCAAATCCAGATACTCCTGCCAAATGTGAGTTGAGAATATCTTTTGCCCTTTTTCATTTGCTCCGC
>JAZNIL010000037.1:0-4976 GCA_045577435.1 Faecousia sp.
CAGGGTCTGCCCAGAGTTGAAGAACTGTTTGAGTCCCGCCGTCCCAAGAAGATGGCTCAGATTTCTGAGATCACCGGTCTTGTGTCCATCGATGACACCCACCGCACCGCTATGCGTAACATTACCGTTACTGCTGATGACGGTGAAGTAAAGGTCTATCAGGTGCCTTATTCCGTGGGCCTTAAGGTAACCCACGGCAAAGTGGTCCAGAAGGGCGAGCCCATCACCGTCGGCGCGCTGTATCCCCAGGATGTGCTGCGTATTTCCGGTGTGGAAGCGGTTCAGGATTATCTGGTGCAATCTGTTCAGGCTGTGTACCGCCAGCAGGGTGTTGAGATCAACGATAAGCATATCGAGGTCATTATCCGTCAGATGATGCGTAAGGTTCGCGTAAACGATCCCGGCGATACCAATTTGCTTGTTGGTACGGTAATTGACTCCTTTGTTTATGAGGACGCCAATGCCGAGATTCAGGCCAGAATCGATGCCGGTGAGACAGAACTGAAGCTGGCCAACGCCTCTGCTGTGCTGATGGGTATTACCAAGGCTTCTCTGGCAACAGATTCCTTCCTGTCCGCAGCGTCCTTCCAGGAAACCACTAAGGTCCTGACGGATGCCGCCATTAAGGGTAAGGTAGACCATCTGGTCGGTCTGAAGGAAAATGTTATTATCGGTAAGCTTATCCCCGCGGGCTCCGGCCTCATGGCGTACAGGGATTATAAGCCCCTGACGACCCCTGAAAGCAGGGTAAGTGAGGATAATACAGAAAACCAGGTTAGTTAAGAGAAAACAGGACCGTGGCCCAACGGCTACGGTCCTGTGTTTTTTGTGGGAGGATGAATTGCTTTTTGGGGAAAACAGTGTAGGCGGATACTGGTAATTGCTGGGTATTACAGTAAAAATGTAGAATTTTTTCTATTGTTTTTGTTGACTTTTCTAAAAAAACGATTATAATAGTAAACCGTATGGATACTCATAATGACAACAATATGGCCTATTGTGAATTGTCCAGGGAACTTGCCGGCAGGAAGCTGGTCGTTGGAGCCAAACAGCTCCGCAAAGCCCTCAATTCTGGCACCGCCGAAAGAGTCTATCTGGCGGAGAATGCCGACCCGGTCATTACAGAACCGATCATGACTCTATGCCAACTGAATAATGTTGCGTATTCCTGGGTGCGGTCGATGACTGACTTGGGCCGTTCCTGTGGTATTGACGTGGGCGCGGCTGTAGCAGCTGTCGTCCGTTGATAGGATTCTGTCGGCTTTTAGCCGTGGAATAAATCCGCCAATGGCGAGTAATTAAGAAAGGAGAAAATGAATGCCTACTTTTAATCAGCTTGTTAGACATGGCCGTCAGCAGGTCGCTTACAAGTCCACTGCTCCTGCTCTGCAGAGAGGTCTGAATACCTTGGAGAACAAGGCTACCAGCCTGCCCTCCCCCCAGAAGCGTGGTGTTTGTACTGCTGTTCGTACCACCAGCCCCAAGAAGCCCAACTCCGCGCTGCGTAAGATCGCCCGTGTGCGTCTGACCAACGGTATGGAAGTTTCCGCTTATATCCCTGGTGTTGGCCATAACCTGCAGGAGCACTCCGTGGTTTTGATCCGCGGTGGACGTGTTAAGGACCTTCCCGGTGTTCGTTACCACATTATTCGTGGTACTCTGGATACTCAGGGTGTGCAGAACCGTATGCAGTCTCGCTCCAAGTACGGTGCAAAGCGTCCCAAGGCCGGCAAGAAGTAATTTTTGCCTGTCCGCAAAACTTGAATTGTTCCAAGCCCTTTCGCAAGGCTAAGCCTTGCCATGATGGTTTTTTTATATAGAACCTCTGGCAAGCACAACGAAAGTAACACTTTCGAGTACCGATGAAATCATTTTATATATGAAGGAGGGAAGCAAAGTGCCCAGAAGAGGTAATGTTCCCAAGAGAGAGGTTCTGCCCGATCCTCAGTATAACTCCGTTCTGGTTACAAAGCTCGTAAACAGCATCATGCTGGACGGCAAGAAGGGCGTGGCCCAGAAGGTCGTTTATGGTGCGTTTGAAATCGTTGAGAACAAGACTGGCAAAAATGGACTGGAAGTATTCCAGCAGGCAATGGAGAATATTATGCCCGCAGTTGAGCTGAAGGCTCGCCGCGTGGGTGGTTCTACCTACCAGGTGCCTATCGAAGTTCGTCCTGAGCGCCGTCAGACCCTTGGCCTGCGTTGGCTCACCACTTACAGCCGCTCCCGTAGTGAGAACACTATGAAGGAGCGTCTGGCAGCTGAGATTCTGGATGCTGCCAACAATACCGGTTCTTCCGTTAAGAAGCGTGAAGATACCCATAAAATGGCCGACGCCAACAAGGCATTCGCCCATTTCCGTTGGTAACGAAGGAGAAAAAACGCAATGCCTAGACAGTATTCCCTGGAAAATACCAGAAACTTTGGCATCATGGCACACATTGATGCCGGTAAGACCACCACTTCCGAGCGTATTTTGTTCTACACCGGTAAGAACTATAAGATCGGTGAGACCCATGATGGCTCTGCCACCATGGACTGGATGGCTCAGGAGCAGGAGCGTGGTATTACCATCACCTCCGCAGCAACCACCTGCTTCTGGAAGGGTTGCCGCTTAAACATCATCGACACCCCGGGCCACGTGGACTTCACTGTGGAAGTCGAGCGCAGCTTGCGTGTTCTGGACGGCGCTGTTACCGTTCTGTGCGCTAAGGGTGGCGTTGAACCCCAGACCGAGACCGTTTGGCGTCAGGCTGACGAGTACAAGGTCCCCCGTATGATCTACGTCAACAAGATGGATATCATGGGTGCGGATTTCTTCCGTGTTTTGCAGATGATCGATGAACGTCTGAAGTGCAACGCGGTGCCCATCCAGCTGCCCATCGGCTCCGAGGCTTTCTTCAAGGGCAACATCGACCTGGTTGAGATGAAGGCAAACGTCTTCTATGATGACCTGGGCAAGGATGTTCGTGTGGAAGAAATCCCCGAGGACATGACAGATCTGGCCAACGAGTACCGTGAGAAGCTGATGGATGCTCTTTCTGATTTCAGCGATGAGATCATGGAATTGGTCCTGATGGAAGAAGATGTTCCCGTTGAGCTGATTAAGAAGACCATCCGCGAGGCTACTATCGCAAATGAGCTGGTTCCCGTGGTCTGTGGTACTTCTTATAAGAACAAGGGTGTTCAGCAGGTTCTGGACGCAGTTGTTGACTATATGCCCAGCCCCCTGGACAAGAAGGGCATTAAGGGCGTTAACCCCGATACCGAGGAAGAGGATTTCCGTCCTGCTTCTGATGAAGCACCTTTCTCCGCCCTGGCATTTAAGATCGCTACCGACCCCTATGTTGGTAAGCTGTGCTACTTCCGTGTGTACTCCGGTACTCTGGAGAAGGGCACCACTGTTCTTAACTGCACTAAGGGTACTAAGGAGCGTATGGGCCGTATTCTGCAGATGCACTCCAACCACCGGGAGGATATTGATATCGTTTACGCTGGTGATATTGCCGCTGTTGTTGGTGTGAAGAACACTACTACCGGTGATACTTTCTGTGACGAAGATCATCCCATCATTCTGGAGTCCATGGTGTTCCCCGAGCCTGTTATCGAGGTTGCTATTGAGCCCAAGACCAAAGCTGGTCAGGAAAAGATGGGTATCGCATTGGCCAAGCTGGCTGAGGAAGATCCCACCTTCCGCACCTACACCAATAAGGAAACCGGTCAGACCATTATTGCCGGTATGGGCGAGCTGCATCTGGAAATCATTGTTGACCGTCTGCTGCGTGAATTTAAGGTGGAAGCCAATGTTGGCGCACCTCAGGTCTCCTACAAGGAAACCATCCGCAAAGAAGTGGAACAGGATACCAAGTATGCACGTCAGTCCGGTGGTAAGGGCCAGTACGGTCATGTTAAGATCCGTGTTGAGCCTAACGAGCCCGGAAAGGGTTACGAATTCATCAATGCAGTGGTTGGCGGCGCAATTCCCAAGGAATATATCCCCGCTGTCGATGCCGGTATTCAGGGCGCAATGGAAGCTGGTGTCATGGCCGGCTACCCCGTTGTAGACGTAAAGGTCACCCTGTTCGACGGTTCCTACCATGAGGTTGACTCCTCTGAAATGGCATTTAAGATCGCCGGTTCTATGGCGTTTAAGGAAGCCTGCAGAAAGGCCAACCCCGCTGTTCTGGAGCCCATCATGAAGGTGTCTGTTACCGTCCCCGATGAATATATGGGTACCGTTATTGGCGATATCACCGCACGCCGCGGCAACATTCTGGGCCAGATTACCCGTACCGGTGCCGTCCAGATTGATGCCAATGTGCCTCTGGCTGAGATGTTCGGCTACGCAACTGACCTGCGTTCCAAGACTCAGGGTCGTGGCAACTACTCTATGGAGCCCAGCCATAACTCTGAACTGCCCAAGTCCAAGACCGAAGAACTGGTCAAGGCCCGCGGCAGAGACTAAAATTAGAGACTTTTTTGAGATTTTCAAAAATTTTTCTTGTATTTGTGCATTCATTACAGTATAATGACTTCGTGAGTGCATTTAAAAAATGTAAATTTAAAAATTTAACTTTCACATTACAAACAGGAGGAAATTTCAAATGGCAAAGCAGAAATTTGAAAGAACTAAGCCTCACGTTAACATTGGCACCATCGGCCACGTTGACCACGGCAAGACCACTCTGACCGCTGCTATCACCAAGTACCTGTCCATGCAGGGCTACGCTGACTTCGAGGACTACGCTTCCATCGATAAGGCACCCGAGGAGAAGGCTCGTGGTATCACGATCAACACTGCTCACGTTGAGTACCAGACCGACGCACGTCACTACGCTCACGTTGACTGCCCGGGCCACGCCGACTATATCAAGAACATGATCACCGGTGCTGCTCAGATGGACGGCGCTATCCTGGTTATCGCTTCTACCGACGGCCCCATGGCTCAGACCAAGGAGCACCTGCTGCTGGCCCGT
>JAZNIL010000038.1:0-12761 GCA_045577435.1 Faecousia sp.
AACGGGCACTTTCGCTTCACACTGAGCTTGTACTAACTCGTTAGATTGTTTATTAGTGACTCGCTTCGCTCGTTGCTTGAAGCTAAAGCTTTTTTACGAGGCACCTCCACCGGCAGAGCCGGTGGTTTCCAAAATCAATGAAAATTGCAGTAACTTACGAAAACGGAGAGATCTTCCAGCACTTTGGTCACACCGCACAATTCAAGGTGTATGAGGTCCAGGACAGCGCCATTGTTAAGGCAGAGGTCATTGACACCAACGGAAGCGGTCACGGCGCGTTGGCAGGACTGCTTTCTGACCTCGGGGTGGATATCCTCATTTGCGGAGGCATTGGCGGTGGTGCCCAGGTGGCTCTTGCCCAGGCAGGCATCAAGCTGTTCGGTGGTGTTAGCGGAAACGCGGACGATGCTGTTGTTGCTTGTATCGCCGGAACATTATCCTACGACTCCAATGCGAAATGCGACCACCACGACCATCACGGACAGGATCACACCTGCGGTGACCACGGCTGCGGAAGTCACAATTGCGGTGGTCATAGTTGTCATTAAGATTTATAGAGTAAATGCAACGATAGAAGACTGGATGGAACAGGTTTGTAAGATTTCTCCGGCTAAAACAATCCTTTACAGTATCTACAAATTCTGTTTATACTTTATTCAGTAACTTCCGTGCAGCCTGTGCTACTATAATCACACCATCTAACCACTGTGATAACGCTATATGTGACCTGATGCTGTGGCAAACGCCGCGGATAAGCCGACGGGATCGCATATGCCAATAGCGCATAGTGCAGTAATATATTACTTGAGCGCAGTTCAAATGGCGAACTGCGCTCAAGCCGATGAAAAGAGTAAGGCTCCGCTTTTCGGCGGAGCCTTACTCTGTTATAGGGTGTTTAAGAAGTGTGCCAATTCCGGAAAGCCGCCGTTGGGATACTGAGAAATGTCTGCATTCTGTTTGTTGATCAAGCAGTCTGTCAGCAGGAACACCTTCATCCCAAGCTGCTGGGTGATCATATCTTCACCTACATCGTTGCCTACCATCAAGCATTCTTCCGGCTGCAGGTGTAGCTGTTCCAGAATCTCCCGGTAATAATCCGGATTGGGCTTGCAATAGTGGGAGTTCTCATAGGTAGTAATATATTTAAAATCTGACCGCTGTAATCCTGCCCAACGGATACGGTTCTGCGTTGCAATCGCCGGGAACAGCGGGTTAGTAGCAAGTACAACACGGCAACCTCTGTCCTTCAGCGAATGCACGATCTGCGCTGCCATAGGCTCGAAGCCACAGACTTCCCGTACCTGATTAAATTCGTTCCGATAGAATTCCATATGTATGTCAGCATCCTTGCTGGCTTCGCAGCCAAGGGCAGCATCATAGGTAATCCAGAAGGCTTCCTTGTTCGTAACCTTTCCATTATTCATCACCATAGCCTTAGTGCCTGCCCAAACCGCCTGGATCAGCTTCTCAGGGTCATATCCGTGGGGTGTCAGCTTCTGTGCCAAAAGGCCAAAATAATTCTTGATAAATATGTCCTGATCCATAGGCAGCAATGTGCCATCCAAATCAAATAGGACGGTTGTGATCGGCATTAACAAAATCCTCCTGTAATGATTGAGTATATATTACCAAGTAATTGTGAATTTTTCTACCAATCTATCGTCGATTCACATCGGTCATACTCTACAAACTCATAATCAGTTTTGATCCGCTATCCTTTAACCATTTCTTTCGCACTTTATAGTCTGGCAGTATCCGTTCAATCTGGCCCCAGAAGTGAGCAGAGTGGTTTAATTCCTTGCGATGGCATAACTCATGCACGACAACATAGTCCAGTACCTCAGGCGACACAAGAGCAAGGAGGCAGTTGAAATTGAGGTTGCCTTTGCTGCTGCAGCTGCCCCAACGAGTATGCTGAGTACGGATCGCAATCTGCCCATAGGTAACACGTCGAGGGTTATTTCTTTATATGCGTTCATGGATCGGCCGAAAAGCCGTTTTTTTGTATGCATTGTTTTTTCGAAAAGACATCACAATTTCCTAACAAAACGATGTATAATGGAAATTGAGGTGAACTTTATGGTTGAGAATAAGCGTTGTATTTTAATAGCGGATGACGAGCCGAAAATGGTTCGGGCGCTCCGGGATTTTTTCAGAGCAAGCGGTTTTTGTGTATTGGAAACCAAGGATGGCGTGGAAGCCTTGGATGTATTTTGCGAGAACTCCAATGTTATTGATATTATCCTTTTGGACGTGATGATGCCACGGCAGGACGGCCTTACCACCTTGAAACAGATTCGGGAATCATCCTCTCTGACACCTGTCATTCTGCTGACCGCCAAGGGTGAGGAATATGACCAGCTACAAGGCTTCTCCTGCGGTGCTGACGATTATATTACAAAACCGTTCTCTCCGTCGCTCTTGATGGCAAGAGTGGAAGCTGTGCTTCGCAGATTCGGAAAGGACACCCAAAACGATATCGTGGCAGGTCTGCTTTCCATCAATGCCGCCACCCGCACGGTCTATCTTTCCGGCAAAGAATTGGAATTGACCCGCCGTGAATACGACCTGCTTTACTATCTGGTGGTGAACCGCAAGCTGACATTTTCCAGGGAGCAGCTCCTGAACAGTGTATGGGGTTACGATTTTGAAGGCGGAAACCGCACGGTGGATACCCACATTCGCCAGCTTCGGGGCAAGCTTGGCGACTGCGCCGACTATATCAAGACCGTACATTGTGTCGGTTATCAATTTGAGGTGCCAGATGAAAATACGAAATAAAATACTGATCACCATTTGCTCTCTGATCCTGCTATCCCTTGTGGGACAGATCGTTTTCAATCAGTTCCTTTCCAAAGGCTTTTTTATGCGTCAGCAGAAAAGTATTATTGCCGAAAGCTTTGAGCAGATCAAAGCGGGATACAGCGATGACCTGAAAGAGATAAACGATATTGCGGAGAATTTGCAGGATACGTACGGTATCAAGACGGTTATCTCGGATAATGGCGAGATCGTCTATTCCTCCGGCTCTTTTATGCTACAAGGTCAGCGTCCCGGAATGAATCCAATGTTCCACGGCGCAGAGTTCACAAGCACCCCGACAGTGTTGCTCATTGAAGGTAAAGGTGCGCTTGGGGATACCGACAGATTGCAGCTTGCAGGTTGTTTTTATCATAACGGCAAGGAAATCCGTGTGCTGATGACCTTGCAGATCGCCGCCATTGATAACAGCGTTTCGGTATTTACCGAAGCCAATATTTATATCTCCGTTGCGGTACTTATCATCGGTGTGCTGATCGCTCTTGTGGTTTCCAAGACGATTTCCCGGCCTATTACCAATATAAAAGCTGTTTCCAGGAAGATCGCCAAGCTGGACTTTTCCAGCGATGCGGACGAGGATAATTCCACGGCAGAGATCGCGAGCCTTGCAAGAAGAATCAACCAAATGTCACGGCAGCTTGACCAAAGTATGCGTAAACTCTCCGCTGCCAACGAGCAATTACAGAAAGATAATGAATACAGAAAACAAATCGAAAGCTACCGCCGAGAGTTTATCGCTTCCGTTTCCCACGAAATGAAAACACCTCTGGCGCTGCTCCAGATCTACACGGAGAATCTGAAAAACAACATTTGCGGTATTGACCGGGATTATTACTGCGACACCATTATTGAGGAAACCGAAAAGCTGAGCAAAATGGTGTCGGATATGCTTGAAATATCCTCCATTGACAGCGGCTTTATCAAACTGGACTTTGCGGAAGTGGATCTTGCGGAGCTATGTAGGGATATTCTTCGTCAGTATCAGCCGATTTTGTCGGAGTATCAAGCCAAGGTATCCTTGGAGGAAAGCACGGTTGTAACCGGCGATATCAAGTATTTGGAGCAAGTTATCAAAAACATTCTGAATAACGCGGTGCAGCACACCGCTTCCGGTAATGAGATCCGCATCACACTGGGACGTGAAAACGGCAAGACTTGTCTTGAAATCTTCAATCAGGGCGAACACATCCCGGAAGAAGATTTGGAGCATCTGTGGGATGCCTTCTACCGCACCGACAAGGCACGGACACGGGATGGAAAAAACAATGTCGGTCTTGGCCTGTATATCGTAAAGACCGTGATGGACAAGCACGGCGGAACCTGCCATATTGAAAATACCGACGGCGGTGTTACCGTAACCATCACTCTAAACCAATAAAAATAGCGAAATTTCAGCAGAGAAATCCTTTTGATTTTTCTGCTGATTTTTTATTTCCCCTAACAAAAATATGAAAAGCCCTTGTTATACTACGGACACCAAACCAAATGGAGGGAACATAATGTACATCATAAAAAATGCTTACAAAAGCATCGTCCGTGCCAAAGGACGGAACATTCTCATTTTTATCTTGGTATTTTTGATCGCCGTATCTGCCTGCGTGGCGCTGAGCGTGCGTAACAGTGCAGAGTCGGCAAAGGAAACCGCCTACAACTCTCTAAGTATCACGGCACAGATCAGTACCAACCGACAAAGCATTATGGGCGGTGGCAGCTTTGACCGTGACTCCATGATGAATAAGCTGTCCCAGTCGCTGACCCTAGATGAAATGAACTATTACGCAAAGAGCGAGTTCGTGGACAATTTCTATTATTCCATGTCCGCAGGTCTGAATGCCCCCGAAGATTTTTCCATCTATGAAACCAGCTCTTCCGGCGGCTTCGGTGGAGGTTTTGGCGGTATGATGGGCGGCGGCAGAAACAGCGCCGACCTTACCGTGATCGGCTACAGCTCCCACGATGCCATGACCAGCTTTATTAACGGCGAAAACGTCATTTATGAGGGTAGCATATTCGAGCAGAACTCTACCGATAACTCTTGTGTCATCAGCTATGAGCTGGCCGTGCTGAACGACCTCATGGTTGGCGATACCGTCACCGTTCTGAATCCTTCCAAAGAGGATCAGACCTACACCTTGACCGTCTGCGGTATCTTCCAGAACGAGACCACCGATTCCTATTCCAATACGATCTTTACCACTTACGCATCCCTGGATGCAATCGTTGCCGATACCGAACGAAACGCGGAGGAAATCACCAACGACCGTGGCACTACTACCAGCACCGCTCTTCGCGCTTCCACCAGCGGAACCTATGTTTTCTACGATGTGCCAAGGTATGAAGGCTTCTGCACAGATGTAGAATCCATGGGACTGGATATGGAAACCTATACCGTCACCTCTGCTGACCTGAATCAGTACGAAAAGAGCGTTGTTCCTCTGGAAAGCCTCAGCAAATTCACCATGATCTTCTTTATCGTCGTGCTGCTGATCGGCGGCTGTATTCTCGTCATCTTCAACATGTTCACCGTGCGTGAGCGCAAATATGAGATCGGTGTGCTTGCCGCCATCGGCATGAAGAAGGGCAAGGTTGCGCTGCAGTTCCTGACCGAAGCTTTCCTTGTAACGCTGATCGCTATTCTGGTTGGCACCGGCGTGGGTGCAGCAGCCTCTCAGCCGGTTGGCGACTATCTGCTGCAGGAGCAGGTGGCATCCGTTGAGACTACCACCCAAAACACCAATCAGAACTTCGGCGGCGGATTCCAGGGTATGGGCAACAACCGCTTCCAGAGCATGGGCAATATGGGCAGACCCGGCACAGCAGAGGATGTGGAGTATTTGAATTCTCTGAACGCAACCACCGACTTGACCGTTCTATTGAGCCTCATGGGCATTTCGATCCTGCTCACCTTGATCGCAAGCAGCGTGGGTATGATCTCAGTGCTGCGGTATGAGCCGCTGAAGATCCTGAGCGAGAGATAAGGAGGAGAAGTATGAGCGTTTTAACATTAAAAGATGTCAGCTATACCTACGACAAGCGGAAGATGGTCATTAAGAATATGAACCTGGATTTTGAGGCAGGCACTCTGTATGCCATCGTCGGTGAATCCGGTGCCGGCAAGACTACCTTGCTCTCTATGCTTTCCGGGCTTACCAAGCCTACCATGGGCGAGATCGTCTACAACGGAAAGAACATTGCCAAGCTGAATCCCTATACCTACCGAAGCAAGTATGTAGGGGTTATCTTCCAAAGCTACAACCTGCTGCCCCACTTAAATGCAGTGGAAAATGTCATTCTGTCCATGGATATCAGCGGCAAGAAGATCCCCAATAAGCGGCAGAAGGCCCAGGAGTTGCTCCACAGTGTAGGCCTTGGCGAAGAACTGTGGGACAGAAGAATTCTGAAGCTGTCCGGCGGTGAGCAACAGAGAGTTGCCATTGCAAGAACCCTGGCTTTTGATTCGGATGTGATCCTGGCTGACGAGCCTACCGGCAACCTGGACGGCAGAACACAGAATGCCATTATGGATATCTTTATGAAGCTTGCGCGGGAACAGAATAAGTGCATTATCATCGTTACCCATTCACCGGAAGTTGCACGGATGGTGGATGTGAAATATGAGCTATCCAAAAATTCATAAAACAATCATTGTACCAAGATAAAGACACAGTGCTATCGCTGTGACAAATGAAGGAACAAAGGGCAAAAGAGGTTTCGCACATATTTTAGTGCGAAACCTCGTTTGTTAGCTTTCTTCCGGGAAGGCGTACTGAGCTTTGTACCGGGCAAAGTGTTCCGCAAAAGCGGCGGACTCATGCAATTCACCGGCCTTCAGGGCATTCAGGTATTCGTGAGCTTCCAGCTTACCTTCGGAAACCTGCAGCATTTCCACAGCCACATTAGAGCAGTGGTCTGCGGTACGCTCACAAGCGGTCAGCAGATCTTCCAGTACGAAGCCGTACTCCACGGTGCAAAGACCGTCTCTCAGACGGCGCACATGCCGGGACTTGACCTCACGAACCAGTGCGTCAACAACCTGTTCCTGGGGTTCGATCTTAATGGCATCATCAAGATCAAAGCTGCCGTAAGCTGCAACCGTGCGATCCACGATATCCAGCACAGCCTGCTCCAAAACTGCCAACTCTCCCTTTGCATGCTTAGAGAACTCAATTTTCTTTTCTTCCATTTCCAAAGCGGCTTTGGCGACAGCCATAGCATGGTCTGCCATCCGCTCAATGTCGGAAACAGTGTAGAGCAGGGTGTTCAGAATTCGGTTGTCATGGACAGAAAGGTTCATGCCGGACAGCCTCACCAGGTAGGTGTTCAGCGCATCCTCATACCGGTCCGTCTTATCTTCCAGCTCCACCACCTGCTCCATAACACCGGATTCAAACTTCTTGGTCAGCCCCATGGCCAGGTGCATTGCTTTCGCAGCATCTCCTGCCATCTCACCTGCAATCTCATGCGCACGCTGCACAGCAACGGCAGGGGTAGCCAGCAGACGGAAATCCAGCAGTTCGGTCTTCTGAGGCTCTGCCACTTCCGGAACAATCAAATATGCCAGTTTTACCAGCAGACCATTAAAGGGCATCAGTACAGCCGTTGCAATCAGGTTGAAGCCGGTGTGGATCACGGAAATGTCCCATGCCTGCACAGCATCGCCCAGGAAGTTCCACTCGATGAACATACCCAGGCCATAGAAAACCACAGCAAACATCACAGCGCCCACCACATTAAACAGCAGGTGGACCATAGCTGTTCTGCGGGCATTACGGTTTGCGCCGATAGCGCCCATAATGGCTGTGATACAAGTACCGATGTTCTGGCCAAGGATGATGGGAATAGCTGCGCCATAGGTGACTACACCGGTGCTGCACAGGCCTTGCAGAATACCGACAGAAGCAGAAGAAGACTGGATGGTTGCAGTCAATACTGCACCGAACAGGATGCCCACGATGGGATTGGTGAAGGAGATCATCAGGTCTGCAAACCAGGCTTCGGTCTTCAGGAATGCCATGGAACTGCTCATGAGATCCATACCGGTCATCAAAGCCATGAAACCCAGCATGATGGTGCCAATGCCCTTTTTCTTTTCGGACTTACCCATGTACAGCAGGATGCCGAAGATACCGATCAGCGGTGCCAGGGTAGAAGGTTTGAAGAACTTAATTAGGAAGCTGTCACCCTCCAGACCGGACAGGGACAGAATCCATGCGGTAACAGTGGTACCAATATTGGAACCCATGATAACACCAACCGCCTGCTTCAGAGTCATAATACCGGAGTTAACGAAGCCGACTACCATGACCGTGGTTGCAGAAGAGGACTGGATCACAGCGGTGACACCCAGGCCCAGCAGGAAGCCCTTGAACACATTGCTGCTCATCTTCGCCAGAATGGTTTGAAGCTTGCCGCCTGCCTGACGCTCCAGCGCCTTGCCCATTACATCCATGCCGAAGAGGAACAGAGCCAGGCCTCCCAGAAGGGTGATAATTTTGAAAATATAGGCTGTCATATTTTTCTCCTTTACGGATAGTTTTCTTATTTCGACAGTCTACATTATAATTTTTGCCATTTGTAAAAACCATAGAGGGTTTGCAAAACCTAAGTAAAATCTATGTAAAGCGAAAGACCGCATCTTGGAAGATGCGGTCCAACAATCTATTCAATTGCTGCTGTTAGGGCAATAGAATGGTTGCCCCAAAGCGTAAAATCAGGCAAAGAACAGGCCGTTTAGGGTCATGGGATCGATGTACTGGCCGTCCTTGTAAACACGCATATTGCCGGAAGCAACTTCGTCTATCAGCATCACATTGCCATCGGGATCATAGCCGAACTCGAACTTGATGTCGTACAGCTCCATGCCCTTCTCAGCCAGATCATCAGCCACAATCTTGGTAATGGCCTGGGTCTGAGCCTTCAGGGAGTCGTACTGCTCAGCGGTCATGACACCCAGGTCCACCAGGCCGTCCTTGGTGACCAGGGGATCGCCCAGAGCATCGTTCTTGAAGGTGGTCTCCACGTAGTAGGGCAGATCCTGACCCTCGGTGCAGTACTGGTTATAGCGGCGGAAGAAGGATCCCACAGCCTTGCGGCGGCAGATAACCTCCAGACCCTTGCCGAAAACCTTGGCAGGCAGAACCTCCATGGTGGTGTTGCTAAGGTCGGCGTTCACATAGTGGGTGCGGATACCAGCAGCATTGATCTTCTCAAAGTAGTAGATGGACATACGCAGGTTCACGTCGCCAACACCTTCAATAGTCAGACCAACAGAGTTCTCACCGGGATCGAACATGCCGTCCTTACCCGTGCAGTCATCCTTGAACAGCAGCAGGCAGTTGCCGTTGGGCAGTGCGTAAACATTCTTCGTCTTACCGGTGTACAGCAGCTTTAGGTTTTCCATGGTAATTTACCTCTTTCCGAAAAATTACTCGAATTCAATGGTTCCAACGGGTTTCGGCGTAACATCCACCATGACACGGTTGATTCCCTCGACCTCATGGGTGATGCGATCTGTAATGTGGTGAATCAGCGGGTAAGGAATTTCTTCAATGGTGGCGCTCATGGCATCTGTGGTATTCACTGCACGGATGATGGCGGCCCAGCCTTCATAGCGCTTACCATCTCTCACACCGACACTTTTGAAATCCGGGACAGCAATAAAATATTGCCATACCTTTCCTGCCAGACCGTTCTTTTCAAATTCCTCCCGGAGAATAGCATCAGCTTCTCTCAACGCATGCAGACGGTCACGAGTAATGGCACCCAGGCAGCGGACACCCAGGCCGGGACCGGGGAACGGCTGACGATAGACCATATTGTGGGGCAAGCCGAGCGCATCGCCAACCACACGAACCTCATCCTTATAGAGCAGCTTCACAGGTTCCACCAGTTCCATCTGCATATCCTCCGGCAGACCACCCACATTGTGGTGTGCTTTCACGCCGTCAGATTCCAGAATGTCGGGATAAATAGTGCCCTGCGCCAAGAATTCAATACCTTCCAGCTTGGCAGCTTCCTCGTCGAACACCTTAATGAACTCGCCGCCGATAATCTTGCGTTTCTTCTCAGGCTCGGCGACACCAGCCAGCAGATCCAGAAAGCGGTCGGTGGCATCCACATAAATCAGGTTGGCATCCAGTTCCTTGCCGAACACCTCGATGACCTGCTCACTTTCACCCTTACGCATCAGGCCATGGTTAACGTGGACGCACACCAGCTGCTTGCCGATAGCCTTGATCAGCAGAGCTGCGACAACGGAAGAATCCACTCCGCCGCTGAGAGCCAACAGAACTTTCTTATTTCCAACCTGGGCTCGAATCTCAGCAATCTGCTGGGCAATGAATTTCTGTGCAAGCGCAGGGGTGGTGATGCGCTCCATGCTTTCGGGACGAACAATTTTCTCCATATTGTTTCTCCTTATTACTGGTTGGTATAGTTATCGAAATAGCCCTGGATATAGACGATGGGCGTTCCCTTATCGCCGGAGCCGGAGGTCAGATCACACAATGATCCGATCAAATCGGTCAGACGGCGAGGCGTGGTTCCCTGAGAAACCATGTTGCCCACAAGAGAGGATCCATCCTTCTGCATGATTTTTTCCTTGATCGCTTCCTGTAACGCTTTGCCGGAGAGACCCGCGAAATCATTGTCCGCCAGATACTTTAGCTTCAGCTCATTGGGGGTGCCCTCCAGACCGGGCGTATAGGCAGGAGAAACAACCGGGTCGGCCAGCTCCCAGATCTTGCCCACGGGATCCTTGAATGCGCCGTCACCGTAGACCATGACCTCGATGTGCTTGCCGGTAATTTCCAGCAGCTTGGCCTGAATATCCTCCACCAACTGCTGACCTTCCTCTCTGGGGAACAGCTTTACCGTATCCTCGGTTGCCTTGTTGGAGCCCAGCAGACCATACCGGGCATTCCAACCACTGCCATCAACAGACTCAGTCATAATTTCATCCAGGCCGTAAACTCTTTCAGCACCGGCAGCTTTCAAAAGGTGCTTGGTGCGGACACGGGTATGAATATCGCAGTTCAGAACATTCTTGGTGTACTTCAGGATGGCTCGGCAATCATTGGCAAAGATAACCTCTACCTCCGTACCGCATTCCCGGATCAGATCGGCATAGTATGCCACATAGTCAACACCGGTGAAAGTGTGCTTGGGCGCACCGAACAACTCTCTCCACTTCGCTTCTGTCAGTACATCGGTGTAGGAACTGATGCCCTTTTCATCCAGCAGATCCAGATCCACCAGATGATTGCCCACTTCGTCGGAAGGGTAGCTCAGCATCAGCACCACCTTCTTACAGCCTTTGGCGATGCCCCGCAGGCAAATCGCAAAGCGGTTCCGGCTGAGGATGGGGAAAATGACACCAACGGTGTCGCCGCCAAATTTATTTTTTACATCCGCAGCAATCTGATCGACGCTGGCATAATTGCCCTGGGCACGGGCCACGATTGCTTCAGTCATACAGACCACATCCCGGTCTCTGGGAATGAGGCCTTCCACATTCATGGCTTCCACCACGCAGCCGGTTACGATGTTCACCAGATCGTCGCCCCGCCGGATAATAGGAGCCCGAAGGCCCATGGAAACAGTACCATATACTCTGCTCATATAAATTTTCCTCCGTCTATTGACTTATCTTACTGAAACTATCATAATACAAATATAGTGATAAGTAAAATATGCAATACTTACAGCAGTCATAAGGAGAGCTTATATGAAAACAAAGTTGGATTATTACCGGATTTTCTATGAAACGGCTCGCTGTCGTTCGTTTTCCATTGCCGCCCAGCGCCTGTATATTTCTCAGTCGGCCATTTCGCAATGTATCCATCAGTTGGAAAGCGATCTGAATGCCCAACTGTTTGTCCGGACGAGAAAAGGTGTGTCCCTGACGGTTGAAGGGCAACTTCTTTTCCTCAAGGTTGAAAGTGCGATTACCTCCATAGAGCAAGGTGAAAAACAGTTGGACAGACTCCGTCATCTGGAAGCGGGTGAACTCCGGATTGCCGCAGGCGATACGATCACGACCCACTTTCTGCTGAAATATCTGGAAGCGTATCACGCAGCCTATCCCAACATTCGAATCGAAATGGCCAACTCCTATTCTTCCCAGATGCTCACCCATGTGAAAGAGGGAAAAGCCGACCTGGCCTTTGTGAATATGCCGATGGAGGATGAGGAGCTTGTGTTCGAGCCATGCCTTGAAATTAACGATGTGTTCGTCTGCGGGCCAGATTTTGAGAAGAAAGCATCCTATTCCTGGGAGGAAGTAGCGGAGCTGCCGCTGATCCTGATTGAAAAAAACGCATCCTCACGGCATTTTCTCGAAAAGAACTTCAGTGAAAGGAATATCTCCTTAAATCCGCAGATTGAGGTAGCGGTACACGATCTGCTGATCCGCTTTGCGTCCATTCACCTCGGTATTTCCTGTGTAATAGAACAATTTTCAAAAGCGGAACTGGAACAGGGGATTATCACAAAAATACCTCTTGATCCACCGCTTCCCAAAAGAAGTATTGGCTGCGCATACCTAAAAAACGCACCCCTCTCCTATGCCGCAAAAGCATTCTTAGATATGATAGGATAACAAAAATTCAGGGAAGGAGCTTGATGTCTCCTTCCCTGAAATGTTATGCACCTGTATCAAACAGAACGGTAATTGTAGTTCCCTTACCGGGCCTACTTTTCAGATGAATTTTTGCCTTATGATAGGCAACTGCATGTTTAACAATCGAAAGGCCAAGGCCGGTACCGCCGGAAGCTTTGGAATGGCTCTTGTCCACCCGATAGAACCGTTCGAAGATCCGATCCTTATGTTCAGCAGGAATGCCGATACCGGTATCGCTGAGAACCAAGCGGTTGTTTTCTACTTGGATCGTTACACTGCCGCCGGGAACATTGTACTTGATGGCATTGTCGCAGAGATTGTA
>JAZNIL010000039.1:0-192550 GCA_045577435.1 Faecousia sp.
ATAGACTATCCAGTAGTAACAGTAAGCCAGCTGGTATATATGGGAATAGAGTATGAAGTAATAGAGGATAGTAAAGACTTAATAAGAATAAAGCAAACTAACAGAATTGTTAGAGTAATATAAACCGCACAAAGTAAACAAAAGATGATAGCATACTTTGGTTAGAATGTCAATAGAAAATAATGGCAAAGTATGATATAATATAGGTAGAAAGGGAAAGTGTTCCCTACACTAACTATAAGGAGCGGCACGATATGACAAAGGCAGAAGCAGCTAAGATTAAAGTAGGCGATAGAGTTAAAGTAAAAGGCGGTATGTGGCACACAGTAACAGCAATATCCCCTTATGTAAATGGCTTATGGACTAGCAAAGAACTAGCAGCAAAGAAGAATGGCTGGGATGGCTACTTATTTTACTTGTTTGACTTGGCGCAGCCAGTAAAGCATAAAATGCTTGAAAGCAATAAAGCGATGATTAAAGCCAAAAGAGAAGCATTAGAAAATGAACTAGAAGAACGATATAGCATTAAGTAAGGGGCGCTAACAAAAGCGTTCCTTTTCTATAAAGAAAGGAGCAGCCGCAAATGGTTATTCTATTCCCAAAGCGCAAAGGGGTTATAATCGCAGTAACTAAACTTTTTGAACTTATGCGCCAGGGCGCAAGCTTTCATTACTGCCTGGGCGCAATTGACTTTGCTTTTGCTCTTGGAGCAATTACCCAAAAAGAAAGAGAAATTCTTATTCAGTATTTAGAAGAGAGAGGGTGACTACCCTCTCTTTTTCTATGCTCTTGGCGGCTCTGTGAGAGGACTTTCTCACTGACATACACTTACACCACTTTTATATAAAATCCTCTTACAAGGGCTTCTGTGACTTGTGAGAGGATTTTAGTTTCTCTTCTCTCTCTGTTTGGCTCTTGGAGTTTGAATTTTAGAGTGTGCGTGAGTGGAGGACAAAATAGCACAAAATGTTTTGTATAAAGTAGTGAATAACTGAATAAGCGAAAGAGTGATGTATTTATCTAACTTATTTAAAAGGCGCTTACAGGGGCGCTCAGCGCCTTATAGAGCCTACTAAGTAAAAAGCTTGTTAGGACAAAGGAAGATAAGGCAATTAATAGCTTTTTCACTATATAATGCAAGGAATACTTGCAAATAAATAATAAAGGAGAATATATAACTATGGACTATAAGGAAAGTTTAGAGAAACTAAATAAGGCATTAGAGCTAGATATAATGCTACTTAAGTTAGAATCTACTATGGGATTAATGGACGGACTTCCAATAGCAAAGGAGGTTGCCGCAAATGGTGAGTAATTTCTATAATGACTTGCGGCAGGCGCAAAAGGTAGAAGAGCTAGTAAGAGAGGTATTTAGTGAGCTATCTAATAACTATACTTTTATTGATGTAGGCAGCTAGAGGGAATACTTCCATAAAGGAGATATTAAAGCGGTTGCCGCAGATGGTAGAGAAATATTTATAGAGGTAAAGAATGATAGCAGGATAGCAGAAACTAATAATATACTCTGTGAAGAAGAGGTATTCTATACTGCTATTGGAGATTTTATTAAAGGGAACTTTTATAGCGATTATCAAATATATTGTGTAGTGTCGCAAGAGAAAAGAAAAATATATGTAATGGACTTTAGTATCTTAAAGAAACATTATAGGAGCGGTGAGTTTAAAGCAATAGAGCATAGCGATTAGATAACATATTGCTACTTATGCAGCTTGCCGCAGGTGCGCAATTGGGGCGCTATGATTGCAGAGATTAACTATTAAGGGATTTTTTGATTTTTATAAAAAAATTTGATAAAATATTATTGTAAGATAAAGGAAAAGCTTACAGAAAATATAACATTTTAATTAGAAAGGTTAATTGATTATGGAAACGATTTATTATTATGCTGATTCTGTATGGGTAGAAAAGCGAATGCTTATGGATTTTATAGACTTTGTAGAGCCTAGAGGCGCTTTTGCAGTGGAAGATATGGGCGAAGATTTCTTTGCAGTTTCTCTTTCTAATGAAGATGATTTACGGTTTGCTCTAAGATGGGCGGCAGACTTAGAAAAGGAAAGAGCGGCTAACACTGTTGAAGCAGAGTAAATAATAAATTATTATATAGATATAAGGGAGTTAGGCAAATGCGCCTAACTCTCTTTTTTGTTGCCTTTTGGACAGAAGCAATAAAGAGAACAAAATATAAACCTACTTACAATAGAGAGAATTTTAGTAAGGAGGTGCAATAGATGGCACTAACAAAGAAAGAGAAAACGTTTTGTGAAGAGTTTGTAGAGAATGGCTGCAATGCTTCTAGGGCTTACTGTAAAGCTTATGAGTGCTCTATTGAGGACGCAAGAAAGCGATACTGTAAGACATTTAGAAAGCCAGAGATTAAAGAATATATTAGCCAGCTACAAAAAGAAGCTTTTGCTAATGCCTGTATTAATGCAGAGAGAGTAGCACTTAAATTAGGTGAGATTGCTTTTTCTCCTAAAGAGGATGAACATTACACACCTAGCGCCCAGCTAAAGGCGCTGGACTTATTGCAGAAGCAGCTAGGCTTACAGAAGCAGCACATAGAAGCAGATTTACATACAGACATTGTAATTAATATAGAAGAGTAAGGAGGGCGCTTTATGGCTACAAGAGAAGAGATTATAAGGCAGGCGCAAGCATGGCTAGGAAAGAATGAAGCGGATAAATCACATAGAGAGATTATAGACGTATATAACTCACATAAGCCATTAGCAAGAGGATACAAAGTAACTTATACAGACGCATGGTGTGCTACTTTTGTAACAGCAGTAGCTATTAAGTGTGGCGCTACTCATATTATCCCAAAGGAGTGCGGCTGTGGTAAACAGATTGAGCTATTTAAGAAGCTTGGAGAGTGGGTAGAAAGTGATAACTATATCCCAGCCGCAGGCGATATTATTTATTATGATTGGGAAGATAATAGCATAGGGGATAACATGGGAAATAGTGACCACGTGGGAATAGTTGAGAAAGTAGAAAACAATGTAATTACTGTTATTGAGGGTAATTATAAAAATGCAGTAACTAGAAGAAATATTAAAATTAATGGAAAATTTATTAGGGGTTACGGAGTGCCTAAGTATTCACCTGTAACTACACCTACAACTAACAAGGAATTAGCTACACAAGAGCAAAACTTAATAAAGAAATGGCAGCTTGCCGCAATTGCAGATGGTTTTAAGTTTCCTAAGTATGGAGCAGATGGAGTTTGGGGCGCTGAATGTGACGCAGTAGCTAGACAGGCAATTGTAAAGCGCAGAAATACATATAAATACAATAATCTTACTAAGATTGTCCAGCAAATAGTAGGTGTGGAAGTGGACGGAAAGTGTGGCAGCATTACAGAAGCGGCAATTATTAAATATCAGCGCAATAATGGGCTAGCCGCAGATGGCATTGTAGGCATTAACACTTGGCGCAAGATGATTAGAAAATAATGAGGTTTAGTTATGGCACAAATAAATTTAAACCTAAGTAAAGCGCTTTTTGTGCCTAAATTCTATCCTCTTCTTTTGGACTATTCGCATAGATGGGAAATTTACATGGGCAGCGCAGGCTCTAGTAAAAGCTACTTTATTACCCAAAAGCTAATAGTAAGAGCTTGCAGAGAGCCTATTAAAATATTAGTTTGCCGCAGGTATGGAACAACTATTAGAAATACCTGCTTTAGCTTATTTAAGGATATTTTGAGTAAGTGGCAGCTATTGCCTTATGTAAAGATAAGAGAAACAGACTTTAATATAAAGTTTCCTAATGGAAGTGAAATTATATTTCTTGGATTAGATGAAGAAACTAAGCTACTTTCTTTAAATAATATTGGAGCAGTATTTATAGAGGAAGCTTTTGAAGTGCCAAAGCCAATAGTAGAGCAGCTTAACTTGCGCTTGAGAGGTAATACGCAGCAACAGCAAATACTAATGGCATTTAACCCTATTAGCAAGAATCACTGGCTATATGACTTCTGCGAAAATAATCCGCCTACAAGCTTTGTATACACTCATAGCACATATAAAGATAATCCATTTTTAAATGCAGAATACATAGCAGAGCTTGAAGAGCTTTATAAACGAAACCCAGCTAAAGCTAGGATTTTCTGTGATGGTGAATGGGGAGTAGACGCAGAGGGGCTTGTAATTACTAACTGGCGCAAAGAGGAATTTAACGCAATGCAGCTTGCCGCAAGCGGATTAGAGCACAGGGCTGGCATGGATTTAGGCTGGATAGATAAATCGGCTATTCTGGATACACTTTATGATAGAGAGAATAAAATCATTTATGTATTCAATGAATTTTATAAAAGCGGTTGCCAGCTAACAGAACTTGCAGAAGCTATTGGAAATATGAACTTGAAGAAAACAAAGCTTTTTGTAGATAGCGCAGAGCCTAGAAGCATACAGTTTTTTAAGCAAGAGGGCATTAACGCAGTAGCTTGTGCAAAAGGTAAAGACAGCGTAAAAGCTGGCTTAATGTTTTTACAGAATCATTTAATAATTGTTCATCCTAGCTGCAAGAACTTTATAAATGAACTTGAAAATTTTAGCTATATCAAGAGTAAGCAAACAGGAGAATGGACAGAGGATACTACACACGAATATAGCCATGCAATAGACGCTTGTAGATATGCTTACAGTGATATATACACAAATACAAAGCTTAAGAGCTTTAATAAGGCAGCTTTAAGCTTATAAGGAGGTTTTATAATGAGTGGAACTATTTCACACTCTTGGAATGGAACAGTTTTAACAGTAACTAGCGATAGTGGCACAAGTAGCGCAGACTTAAAGGGTGATACTGGAATTAGGGGCGCACAGGGCGCAAAAGGTGAGCAGTATAAGCCTAAGTATGGAGTAGACTATTTTACTACACAAGAAATTAATAGCTTTATGAATCAAGTAGAGGAATATGTAGACGCAAACGCAGCGCCTAGCGGATATGGGCTAGGAAGTATTTCCTCTGATATAAAGAATGTAAATAAAGGAGATGGGGACGCTAATAACCTTACTGCTTGCGGCTGGTATGGCTTTAGCTCTAATACTACTAATACACCTTTTCCATATGGAGTTATGTTAGTTTCTAATAGATTAGGAGTAGGAGCAACACAACTTGCATTTAGTCACCTAAATGACGGAACACATAATAACACTATGGCTATACGGAGAAAAGACGCAAATGGCGAAGATTGGAAACCATGGGAATATATTAACCCTCCTATGAAATTAGGGGTAGAATATCGCACAACAGAAAGACATAACTATCAGCCTGTGTATGTAAAAGCTATTAACTTCGGCAATCTTCCCAACGCAGGACATAAGAATACGGACTTTGCAACAAGTGTAAATTTATATCCAATTCAAATTTACGGAAGATTATCTAACGGAACAGCAATAGCTAGTGGATACAATTATGATAGAACTTCTGGCGGTAAATTCTATCTAGATAATACTACTTGGAGTGTTCGTATGCTTAGCGAAAATGATTGTTCAAGTCTAACTGCTACTATCATTATTAAATATACAAAGGTGCAATGAGGTGATTGTATGAAAGTTATTAAATATAATCTTTGCACAAGAGTTAACTATGGAACAGAAGAAAGCCCACAATGGGAGAATATCTTATCTTCTGTGGAAATGACTTGGAATGTAGCTAATGAAGAGATTGCTAAGCTTGAAGCGCATAATGGTGAGTATTCTATTGTAGATGATGGGCAGGAAGAACTAGAGCCAGCTTTAAGTGTGGAAGAGCGGACAGCCGCACTAGAAGAAGCTTTAAGCCTACTATTGGAGGGCGCAACAGAATGAACGAACTAAAAGAAATGGTAATTAACTATAATAGGGAACTAAAAGCAGCATTAGAAACAATTCTAGGAGAGCTTAACCAAGGACAGAGAAAGAAGCTTCTTAGAAATGAAACAGTAAAAGCGCTGCTTGACAGATACAAAATTACTTTTGAAGAGTAAGGAGGGGTAATAGATGTTTGCACTAAATAAAGATATTGAATTAACAGCGGAACTACTGCAAAAAATGATTAATAGATTCCAGATTAATATACTGCCAAAGCTAAATAGATATAAGCAGTATTATGACGGAAAGCAGGAGATTTTAAAGAAAGCTTATGCAGATACAAGTAAGCCATGTAATAAATCAGTTATCAACTATTGTAAGAACATTGTGGATAGTTACTGTGGATATCTAGCTACACCTAGCTACATTAGTTATAGAAGTGAAAACGATATAGAGGAAATAATGGATATTTTACGCTATAACGATTACCAAGCGCAGGATAGTGACTTCTTACTAGACGCTCTAACTTATGGAGTAGCCGCAGAGCTAATGTTTATTGATAAGGATAGTAAAGTAAGATTTAAGCTTATTAACCCTACTACTTGCTTTGGTGTATATGATGATAGCTTAACAGGAGATTTACTTTACTTTGTAAGAATGTATAAAGCTAATGATTGGGATGAAAGTGACTTCTATAATGTAGATGTTTATAGCGATTATAATATTAAGCATTATAGAATGAATGGAACTAATGGATACTTAAAATTTATTGAAGAGGAAAAGCACTTCTTTAGTCAATGCCCAGCTAATATTTTTTACTTAGCAGATGAAAAGAGCATTTTTGATTGTATTATGAGCTTGCAAGATAGCATTAATGAATTACTAAGCGCAGAGATTGACGATTATAGCGCCTTTTGTGACGCATATTTAGCTTTAATTGGAGTAGACGCAGACGCAGAAGATATTGCAGCCATGAAAGAGAATAGAGTATTAGTATTGCCAGAGGGCGCTAATGCAGCATGGCTTACTAAGAGCGCAAATGACGCACAAGTAGAGAATATCTTAAAACGAATCCATGAGAGCATTTATAGAGTTGCCCAGTGTCCAGACTTTAGTAGTGAGAGCTTTGTAGGCGGTGTATCTTCTGGAATTGCTATTAGATATCGCTTGACAGGCATGGAAACTAGAGCAGGTAAGATTGAGGCGGCTATGAAAAAAGCCTTGCAGCGCAGAGTAGAAATTATTTGCGGTATTGCTTCTTTGAAGTATGGAGAAGAGGTATTTAGAGATATTGTGATTGACTTTAAGCGCAATATTCCAGAAGATGAAACATCTTTAATTGCACTGGTAAATAGCTTAAAGGGAACTGTAAGCGACGCTACATTACTTGCACAGCTGCCATTTATTACAGATGTAAACGCAGAGTTAGAAGCACTCCAAGAGCAGAAAGCCGCAAATATGGAAATTTACGGTTTTGGAGCTTTTGGCGCTAGTGATAGTGAAGAGGAAGAAACAGAGGTAGCATAATGCAAAGCTTTGACTACTGGGCAGACAGACAAGCTAAAGCGCAAGAGATACTTACTAATAAGAGTATTAAGGACACAGAAGCGCAATTAGCTAAATACTATAAGCGCTCTATGCAAAATGTAATTGGGCAGTTTGAAACAACTTATAATACATATTTAGCAAATGTAGAGAGGGGATTAGAAAACTCTCCTGCTACTCTCTATAAATTAGATAGCTACTGGAATATGCAAGCGCAGCTGCGTGACGAACTACAAAAGCTAGGAGATAAGCAATCAGTGTTATTAAGTAGAGAGTTTACTAAGCAATATAAGCAAATTTATAGGGCAATTGCCTTAAATGATGGCGCTGCTTTTTCCACTATAAGTAATGAAACAGCGCTGCAAATGATTAAAGAAATATGGTGCGCAGATGGTAGTAGCTGGACTAGCCGCATATGGAAGAATACAGACAAACTACAACAGGCACTAAATGACGGACTAATAGAGTGTGTAGTTAGTGGCACACCTAGCGCAGTTTTGAAAGAGCGCCTAGTAGAAGAATTTAATGTAAGTTTTAGTAGGGCTGACAATATTGTTAGAACTGAATTAAACCATATACAGACGCAGGCAGCAAGGCAGCGCTATGCAGACGCAGGAGTAAAAGAAGTGCAAGTATGGGCAGATAAAGATGAAAGACGCTGCGATATTTGCGGCAAGCTACATAAACAGAAGTTTCCAGTAGGCGGCAAAATGCCTATTCCAGCACATCCACGCTGCCGCTGCACTATTATCCCTGTTATTGAAGTAGAGCCAGAGCAATTAAAGCTTGATGGCTTCTAAGTAATGCCTTTTTACAGGAGCAGGCTTTAAAGAACAACTGAATTTATTTTGAGGGGCAGTTAGCAGCGGCTAACCGCAACTCTTGGAGGTAAAACTATGGAAGAATTGAATAACAATACTGGTATTGAGAGCGCAGGCGCAAGCGCAGAGGAACAAGTGAAAACTTTCACAGAAGAGGAAGTATTAGCGCTGATTCAAAGCGAAAGCGATAAGAGAGTAACAGCAGCGCTAAAGACGCAACAAAAGAAATATGAAAAACAACTAAGTCTTTCTAAGCTAGATGGTAGTGAGAGAGAGAAAGCAGAAGCGGCTAACAGAATTGCGGAGCTTGAGCAGCTTGTAGCGGAAATGAATATTGAGCGTAATAAGAGTGAGCTAAAGAGTGTGCTTTCCAATAGAGGGCTTAGCGCAGAGTTTGCGGATATTATCGCTATTACAGATGATATTGAAGCAAGTCAATCAAATATTGATAAATTAGATAGGCTTTTTAAAGCTGCTGTAAAAGCAGAAGTAGAAAAGCGCTTAGCAGGTAATGCGCCTAAAGGTAATGGCTCTGCACCTGCTGAAATTACAAAAGAATCTGCCTTAAAAATGAGTATGGCAGAGCTTAACGAACTGGCGC
Organism: Faecousia sp.; assembly: GCA_045577435.1. Taxonomy (GTDB): domain Bacteria; phylum Bacillota; class Clostridia; order Oscillospirales; family Oscillospiraceae; genus Faecousia. Next base: position 8,787 of record JAZNIL010000039.1, read on the forward strand.
AGACGCAGCCAGAGTTATTTAAAAAATTATTTAATTAATGGAGGTTATTAGTTATGGCTAATACTGTATATGAAAATAAAGTTATTGAAGCAAAAGCAAAGGACTTGTTAACCACTGCTTTAAATACACGCTCTTTAATGAGTGTAGATAATACCTTAGCAGAAACCGCAGGTATGACTAAAACCATTAACGTTTACACTTATAGCGGCACTGCTGAAGAGTTGGAAGCAGGAGAAGCTAATAGCAATCGTGGCTCTATCTCTTATGTAGGCACTGACTACAAGGTAAAGAGAGTGCAACAGACTTTTGATTACTTGGACGATGATTTTATGAAAGATAATACTATCGTTGACAATATGTTAAAGGGCGCTAATCAAGTCATGGTTAATAAAATGACTTCTGACTTTATCGGTGAGTGCGGCAAGGCTACTCTTTCTCATTCCGCAGCTGCTATTGGATATGACGCTATTGTAGATGGCATTTCTAAGCTGAATATGGAAGATGAGAGCAAGTTGTTTGTAGTTATTCCTAATGAGTGGAAAGCAGACTTGCGCAAGGATGAAGATTATAAGGCTGCTAGAATGGGTGAAGTTATTTATAACGGACAGGTAGGCACTATTTGCGGTATCCCTGTTATTGCTTCTAAGGCATTAACTGACGCTGCTTACATTATGACTAATGAAGCAGTTAAATTGTTTATGAAAAAGGATGTTCAAGTAGAGCAAGATAGAGATATTGAAACTAAGGCTAATACTGTGGTTTTGACTACTTACTATATCTGCGCATTAGAGGACGCAACTAAGATTTGCAAGCTTACTAAGAGCGCCTAATAAATATGGGGTTAGTATTAACCCCATAAACTCCTAAAAGGAGGGTTTATAGATGTTAGAAGAAATTAAGCTGCTATTAGGTGAAGCAGCGGAAAACTACACAGACGCACAAATTAACTTATGCTATAAAATGGCGCTAAGTGAAGTAGAGGAATACTGCAATAGAGAAGCGGATAGCGCATTAGAGCTTGCCGCAGAAAGAATTGCAGTAATTAAGCTTAATAGGTTATCTAGTGAGGGCTTGAGCGCACAAAGCTTTAGCGGAGTAAGTGAAAGCTACTTAGACGGATACCCAGCGGACATTTTAGCGCTGCTAAACCGCAAAAGAAAAATTAAGGTGATGTAACTATGATTTATACTAATATGCGCAGTTACAATTACTTCACTTTTGGAGAGCCTAACGCATACGGACAGCCGCAATTAAGTAAAGAGCCAGTAGGACAAGTAAAGCTTTCTATTTTTACAACTTCTCAAAGTGTGCAAGCAAATATTAACTATACTAATGCTAATTATATTGCTCTAACGCATGATAAAAATATTAATGATGAATGGGTTATAGAATACGGAAAAGAGCGCTTAAAGGTGCTTTATACAATGAAGCAAGGGCGCTATATTCAAGTATTCTTAGCAAAAATGAGCTAATGGCTATTGAGCTTGAGGGATTAGAAATAGTTTTAAATAGACTTGGAGAGCTTGAGAGGACAGATAAAGTAGAAGCGGCTTTAACTAAAGCTACTCTCTTCTTAGAGGGAGAAGCTAAAAAGCTTGCTCCAAAAGGTGAGTTACAAGGCTCTATTGCAAGTCGCACTGGCGGCTTAAGAGGTGAAGTATATACACCTTTAGAGTATGCGCCTTATGTAGAGTATGGAACTGGACTTTTTGCAGAGGGCAAGGGCGGCGGCAGAAAAGAAGTGCCTTGGGTTTATGTAGAGGGACAGCCTAGCAGCGGCAGAGCTAAAACAATACATACTAAAGAGAGCGCAGAGCAGGCAGTAGCTTTCCTTAGGGAAAAGGGCTTACCTGCATATATGACATACGGACAAAAGCCGCAGCCATATATGCGCCCAGCTTTAGACAATAATAAAGACGCTATTTTAGCACTACTTGGGGAGGGTTTAGTGAAAAATGATTGATTATAATAAAGAGCTTGTTAGCGCACTAAATAATATACTTCCCACTTATCACGAATTAGTGCTAACAAGTAAAACAAATACACCTTGCATTAGCTGGCAGGAGAGGAATAACACTTCTGCTTCTCTTGGAACTACAAGAGAATATAGCAATATTAGCTATACAGTTAAGGTGTGGGGAAATGACTTGGAAATGATTCAAGGATATGCGCTAGAGATTGATAAAGCGTTACGCACTCTTGGATTTAAGAGAATTAGCAGCGGTGAGCTTTACGATATCAATAGCACTATGATACAGAAAATATTAACCTATGAAGCGCTGGCTTTAGAGGTTTACTAATGGAGGTTTAGACTATGGCAGTTATTAGTAAGGGCATTAAGCTGTTTATGGGTGAAGTTGAATTAAAAGACTTGCAGGAAATCCCAGAGTTAGGCGGTGACGCAGAAGCTATTGAGGTAACTACTTTAGCAGACGCAGCCCATATGTATACAGATGGTATTTTAAATTATGGCGATAGCTTAGCATTTAAATTCCTTTATGCTAAAGAGCAGTTTACTACATTAGCCGCAGTTAATGAGAGTGAAACATGGAAAGTAGAGTTGCCAGATGGCAGCACTTGCACTTTTAGCGGTTCATGCTCTGTAAAGCTGGATGGTGTAGGAGTTAATGCTGCATTAACTTACACTTTATCTATTAAGCCTAATTCCGAAATGGTATGGGCTTAACCCTTAATTAAGGGAGTGGGGAAAGGGTTTTCTCTTTCCCTTTCCCTACTATTTTATAAAAAAGAGAGGTTTTATATATGAATTATTTAGATTTTGAAGCTGGTAATAAGGCTTATAAATTGCGATTGAATACTAGAAACATTATTGCATTAGAAAAGCAACTGGGCGGAAATCCTCTATCAATTTTCGCAGATGGCGATAAGCTTCCCACAGTAGCAGAGCTTGTAGCTGTGTTATGGGCAAGCTTGCAACAGTATAACCATGGTATTACCCTAAATGACGCTTATGACATTTTTGACGCTTATTTAGCAGATGGGCATATTATGACAGACTTTTTTAATGTGGTAATTGATGTTTATAAGGTATCTGGAATTATTGAAGCAGAGGGGAAAGCCGAAAAAAACTAATAAATGGAGAAGCTAATGCTTCTCCTAAAATGTTTAGTGACGTTATTTATAAATGGCTTGACTGCGCTTTAGATATGGGTATTAGAGAGTGTGACTTTTGGGAAATGACTATTGCAGAGCTAACTAGAGCTATGCGCAGCAAAAATAGAATTAAGAAGCAGCAAGCGCAAGAGCAAGCCAGCTTTGATTATATTCTAGCCGAACTTATAGGGCGCAGCATAGGGCGCATATATTCTAGCTCTACTAAAATGCCAGATATTAGCGCAGCATACCCTAGTTTATTTGATGATAAGGACATAGAAGAAAAGAAAGTTTCTAGAAAGAATGAGCTAACAGCTTTGAGATTTAAGCAATTTGCAGAATCCCATAATAAAAGGTTTAAAGGGAGGGAAAATTGCAAGTGAATGAAGAGCTAAAAATTATACTTTCAGCGGAAGTTACAAAACTAAAACAGAATATTGATAAAGCCAAAAAAGAAGTAGCTAATTTTAAAGATAAGGTAAAAGAAGCTAGTAAAGAAGTAGATAGCAAATTTAAAGCTATGGGAACTGGAATAGCCAATGGAGCTAAAGCAGCTGCAACAGGTATAGCAGCCGCAGGCGCAGCAATTCTTGCGCTAGGCGCTTCTACTGCTGAATATAGAGCAGAGCAGGCTAAATTAGTTACTTCTTTTGAAGCGGCAGGCGGCAGTGCCGCAGAAGCCAAAGAAACTTATAACGATTTATTTAGAGTTTTAGGCGATAGCGGACAGGCAACAGAAGCCGCAGCCCACTTAGCAAAGCTAACCACAGAGGAAAAGGCTTTAAGCGAATGGACAAATATTTGTCAAGGTGTTTACGCTACTTTTGGAGATAGTATTCCAATAGAGGGCTTAACAGAAGCCGCAAACGAAACAGCTAAAACAGGCGCATTAACAGGCTCTTTAGCGGACGCTCTTAATTGGGCAGGCATTAAAGAAGATGATTTTGCGGCAAGCTTAGAAGCTTGTAATGGTGAAGCAGAGAGAGAAGCGCTTATTAGAGAAACATTAAGCGGCATTTATGGCGAAGCAGCTGCAAAATATGAAGAGAATAACGCACAAGTTTTAGCGCAGAATGAAGCACAAGCTAAGCTACAAGATACAATGGCTAAAGTGGGAGAAGCAGTAGCGCCAGTTATTACACTCTTTACAAGTCTTGCAGCGGACGCACTAGCCGCAGTTACCCCATACATACAGAACTTAGCGGAACAATATTTACCTGTCTTAAAAGAGCTTCTAGAGGGTGTAGGAGCAGCTTTATCTAATACTATTAAATGGATACAAGAGCACTCTACACTATTAGCCACTATTGGAACTTTAGTGGGTATTATTGTTGTTGCTATTGGCGCTTATAACGCAGTAGCCGCAATTAAAGCTGCTATGGCAGCGCTAGAAGTAACTAGTGTTTGGGGCTTAGTAGCAGCTTATGCAGCGCAGGCCGCAGCTATGATTGTAGCAATTGCGCCTTATGTGCTGATTGTGGCAGCGATTGCCGCAGTAATTGCTATTATCGTATTGTGTGTAAAGCACTGGGATACCATTAAAGCCGCAGTAGCTAAAGCATGGGATTGGATTAAGGATAAGACAAAAGCCGCAGTAGACGCTGTGGTAGGCTGGTTTAATAAGATGATGGAGAAAGCAAGTAAAATCTTTGAATCTATAAAGAATATTGCTTCTACTGTCTTTGGCGCAATTAAAAGCGTAATTGTGAATTATATCACAATGGCAAAAAATATTGTGCTATCTATTTTTGATGGGATTAAGAATGGTATACAAAACAGGATTGAAACTGTCAAAAATGTTATTTCAAACATTGTAAAACTTATTAAATCTATCTTTACTGGCGATTTTGGCGCAGCAAAAGAAGCTGTATTAGGTATCTTTGACAGTATTAAAGATGGTATTAAAAACAGGATTGAAAATGCAAAGAACACTGTTAAAAATGTTATTAATGCTATCAAAGGCTTTTTTAACTTCTCTTGGAGCTTGCCAAAGTTGAAAATGCCTAAACTATCAATTACAGGTAAGTTTAGCTTATCGCCTTTACAAGTGCCTAAATTCTCTATTAGCTGGCATAAGCTAGGCGGTGTATTTGAAGAGCCTACTTTATTTAACTATGGCGGTAGTGTGCATGGGCTTGGAGAGAATGGCGCAGAAATGATTGCACCACTAGAAAATAACTTAGAGTGGCTAGATAAGCTAGCAGGTATGCTAAGTAATAGAATGGGAAGCACTCCAGTAGTGCTAAATGTAGATGGTAAGGTATTTGCACAAACAGCAATTAATACTATCAATCAGCAAACAAGGCAAACAGGCAAACTAGCCTTAAATCTAGTGTAAGGGAGGTAATAGAATGGCTTATTTTAAAATTAATAATGTGGACTTCTCACAGTATGTAAATAAGTTGAATGTAAGTAAATCTGCGAACTATAACGCACAAACTAATGCGGCTGGTAATACAGTAGTAGACTTGATTAACCATAAGCGCACTATTGAAGTAGGTATTATTCCATTAACAGATGATTCTATGCAACAGCTGCAAACTTTACTTGATAGCTTTAATGTTACTATTACCTATTTAAACCCACGAACTAAAGCGCTAGATTCTATTAATTGCATTATTCCAAGTAACAATATTGAATACTATACAATTCAAGTAGGAAAGGTGTTATATAATGCCTTTTCTCTTGAATTTATAGAGTTATAAGAGGTGCTTATATGATTAGTAATAGCTTATTTCTAAATATGCTTAATGCACCTGTAAGAAGTTTAAGAGGGCGTGTAGAAGTCTATAAAGGCTCTACACTAACCCTTATTTGCGGTTGCCATGATAGCTTAAGAGAATTTACAGTAGAGCGATTGGGCGCAGGTAAGTTTTTTGGTTATGGAGTATGCCACAAAATAAATGTAAAGCTTATAGATAGAGAGCGGCAAATTAGTATTACTACTGAAAACTCTTTAGAGGTTGAATTTGGTATTGATACTAGCTATATATATCCTTTTCCTAGGTTTTTCGTAACAGATGTATATAGGGATGAAAACACTAACGAACTTTCTATAACTGGATATGATGGGCTTTATAAAGCTTCTAACTATACATATAGCCAGTTACAACTAAATCAAGCTTATACAATTGGAGATATAGCGCAGGCTTGCGGAACGCTTCTAGGACTTCCAGTAGACACAGGAAGCATTAGCGCATTTAATACTATGTTTGATACTGGCGCTAATTTTGACGGCACAGAGAGCATTAGAGAGGTATTAGACGCTATTGCAGAAGCAACACAGACAATTTACTACATTAATTGGGATTGGGTGCTAACTTTTAAAAGACTAAGCAATAGTGCGGCAGTGGCTTTAGAGATTGATAAAGCTAAGTATTTTTCTCTAGATAGTGGCGAAAACCGCAGATTAGGTAAGATTGCGCATACAACAGAGCTTGGAGATAATGTTAGTGCTTCTACTTCTGCTTCTGGCTCTACACAGTATGTAAGAGAGAATCCGTTTTGGGAACTGCGTAACGATATAGGAACATTAATTAGTAATGCGCTTGCCGCAGTAGGCGGCTTAACTATTAACCAATTCTCTTGTGATTGGAGAGGTAACTTTTTATTAGAGATTGGCGATAGAATTAGCCTAACTAATAAGGATAATAGTAAGGTTTATTCTTTCCTGCTAAATGATACGCTAACTTTTGATGGCAGTTTGAAGCAGGTAACAGAGTGGGAGTTTGCTAATAATGACAGTGAAACAGAAAGTAACCCTGTAACTCTTGGAGAAGCTTTAAAGCAGACATACGCAAGAGTAGATAAGGCTAACAAAGAAATAGAGCTTGTAGCAAGTGAGGTAACAGAAAACAGTAGTAACATAGGCAAGTTACAAGTTACAACAGCAAACCTAACCGCTTCTGTATCTAATGTAGAAGAGAAAGTAGATAGTAATACTAGCGCTATTACTACAATTAATTCTAATGTAGCAAAGCTAGAGCTAGCCGCAGATAATATTAGTGCTTCTGTATCAAGTATAGAGAAGAATGTGGAAGATAATAGGCAAGCTATTGATAATAACGCAGATTATATAGCTTCTATTAATTCTAATGTAGCAGAATTAGAGTTAGCCGCAGAGAGTATTACTGCTTCTGTGACTAGATTAGAAACTAATACAGATAGCGCAAATGAGGCAATTAATGAAGAGATACAAGCAATCAAGCAATCAGTAGAAACAAAAGTAACAGCGGCAGATGTGCAATTACAGATTGCAACAGAGCTAACTAATGGAGTAGATAAAGTTACTACTTCTACTGGATTTACTTTTAATGAAGATGGCTTAACAGTTTCTAAAACAGGTAGTGAAATGACTACCACAATCACAGAGGACGGAATGGTAGTGTATAGAGATAACACAGAGGTTTTAACTGCTAATAACTTAGGTGTAGACGCAGTAAACCTTAATGCTACTACATACTTGATTATTGGCGGAAATAGCCGCTTTGAAACTTTTGGAAGCAGTAGAACTGGCTGCTTCTGGATTGGAGGTAATTAACATTGGCAGTAAGTTTAGGAATTACAATTACTCAAAATAGCCAAAGCATAGCTAATAACACTTCTAATATTACTGTTAAAGTTATTGCTTCATGGACATATAGCAGTAATAATAGAACTTCCCCAGCGCCAGCAGGATGGGTTAAGATTGACGGAACGCAATATAACTTTAGCAATACATTTAATGACAGTGTAACAAGCAGCGGCAGCAAAACGCTATATACAAAAACAGTAGACATAACCCACAAAGCAGATGGAAGCAAAACAGTTTCTTGTAATGCTTCCTTTGCTACTGGGGTTAGCTCTGGAACAATAACAGCTAGCGCTAGTAAAGTTTTAACTACAATACCAAGAGCCGCAAGCATAACAGCAGCGCCTAACTTTAATGATGAAGCTAACCCCACTATTTCATATTCTAACCCAGCTGGAAATAGTGTAGACGCTCTAGAAGCTTGTATATCTCTAACAGGTGCTAGCGCAGATGTTCAATATAGAAGCATTTCTAAAACAGGTAGTAGCTACACTTTTGAGCTAACAACAGCAGAAAGAAACGTATTAAGAAATGCTACTAGCGGAAACAGTAGAACAGTGCGCTTTTATGTGCGAACTACAATAGGAGATAAGACATACTTAGATTATCTAACTAAAACATTAACTATTGTAAATGGCAATCCCACAATTAGCCCTACTATTATTGATACTAACGCTACTACAACAGCCCTAACAGGAGATAGCAATAAGTTAGTTAAGTATTATAGTAATGCTAAAGTAACTATGGGCATTTCCGCAGTTAAAGGCGCTACATTATCTAGTAAAAAGGTAACAAACGGTAGTAAGAGCTTAACAGCAGATGGAACAATTACCGCAGTTGAGAGCGGCAAGTTTGTATTTACCGCAAAGGACAGTAGAGGTAATAGCAGCACTAAAACAGTAGATAAAACATTAGTTTCCTATGTTAAGCTTTCCTGCAATATGGGAACTAATACACCTGCCACAGATGGCACATTTACATTTAAAGTAACTGGTAACTATTTTAATGGCTCTTTTGGAGCGGTAAGCAATACTTTGAATGTATATTATAGATATAAAGCCAGTGGAGGAACTTATAGCAGCTGGGCAGCTATGACAGTTACCAAAAGCAGCAATACTTATAGCGCAACAGTTAGCCTAACTGGGCTTGACTATCAAACTACATACGTTTTCCAAGCTTATGCAAAGGATAAACTAGCTACTATTTATACTGCTGAAAAGTCTTTAAAAAGCTTGCCTGTATTTGATTGGGACGCAGATAGTTTTGCTTTCCATACCCCAGTATTTCTTGATAATACTAAACAAATATGGATTAAGGATACTAGCGGAAATGACAATTTAATGGTTAGTATTAACTCAAGTAATCAAGCCTTTTTCGGTTATGGCTTATATAATGGCAATTTAGGCTCTACATACTTTGACGGAAATAGTGTGTATATCCGCAGTAAGAATAATATTAGTGCTACTGCAGCTGGCACTATTGGCGGTAATAAAGCTTGGACTAATAGCAGTGATAGTAGACTAAAAGAGGATATAGAAGATATCCCTAAAGTATTCTGCGATATATGGTTAGAGCTTGCGCCCAAAGTGTTTAAATGGAATGAGTTAAATAATGGTGATGATACTAAGCACTTTGGCTTAATTGCGCAAGATGTCATTAAAGTATTTGAAAAGCATGGGCTTGACTATAAAGAGTATGGCTTTGTGGCTACTGTGCCTGTAAATGATGTAGAATACTTTGCTATTACATATGAGTATTACAATATGCTAACTGCGCAGGTATTGAAGAATACAGTAGCAGAGGTTAGCGCACTTAAAAACGAATTACAGGAGCTAAAGGCTTCTTTAGTTAGCTAGGAGGTAAACTAATGGAGATTTTAGGAGCAATTGCAGAGCTTATCCCTACTATTGGCTTTCCTATTGTATGTGTAATCTTGCTAGGTTGGTTTATTTATAAGATTTACAATGATACCACTAAGCATAATGCTGCTAATATGCAAGCAGTGCAGGAAAGATGTAAAGAAAGGGAAGAGAAGCTATATTCGCAATTAGAAAAGCAGAATGAAATTAATGGTATGTTTGCAAACATAATTGCGCAATATGATATTAAATTAACAGAGATTCAAGAGGATATTAGTGAAATTAAAACTGATATCAATATCTTAACCAATAAATAAAATATAACTTTTAGAGGGTAAAGCTTTAGGGCTTTACCCTCTTTTTTTGCTTATGGCAGCTAGCCGCAAGCCTTATATAACAGTATTGTTAGATACTCCTGCTTTACAAAATCCATATGTGGACTTTATAATTAAATTATTCCAATAGAGAGAGGGTTTATATATGGCTACTACTGTTTTTAGGATAGAGAAGAGCAGAGAGTTTGTAGTAATGAGTAATAAGTTTCTAAGAGAAAAAGAAATGAGCTTAAAAGCAAAGGGCTTACTTGCGCTCTGTCTGGCGCTGCCAGATGATTGGGAATATAGTATTAATGGCTTATGCGCTATCTGTAAGGAAAGCCAGACTAGCATAAGAAGCGCTTTAAAGGAGTTAGAAACATTTTATTACTTGAAGAGAGAGCGCCACAAAGACGATAAAGGGCAATTTGTTTATGAGTATATAATCTATGAAACTCCATATAGCGAAAACCTGCATACGGATAAACAGCAGACAGAAAAGCGGCATAAAGAAAACCGCAGACAACAAAGTAAAAAAAGACAAACTATTAAAAACAAAAATATTAATAATGAGTTTATGGGTAAACTACAAGAGCTTTATAAGGAGCAAGAGTAAATGGCTAGTAAAAAAACTATTATAAAAGCTATTGCCGCAATTAAAACTGTTTATAGTTACTTTGGAAAAGATACTGATATAGAATTATTAGTAGATACATGGACAGCGCTATTATGTGAGTATACAGATGATGAAGTAGATAAGGGGTTATATATGGCTTTGAAAAGTTGTAAATATGCGCCAGTGCCAGCAGATATTATAGAGCATATAGAAAGGTTACGAACAAAAGATAAACCTTGCGAAACAGAGCTATGGGCGCTCTATCGCAAGGCTTTGAAAGAGGTATTATATTATTCATATAGGCTTGAATATAATTATATAGACAATTCTGGAATATCGCAAGGAGAGCAGGCTAGGTTACGAATTAATGAGATATGGGAGAGCTTGCCAGTAGAGCTACAAATATATATAGGTGATAAGCAAGAGCTAATAGCTTCTGCAAAGGCTTTGAACTATTCGGAGGTTAGTTACGAGCGCACTAGATTTAGTAAAGTCTTTCCACTCTTGGAGAGAAGAGCGGCAGACAGAGCCGCCTACTTAAGTTTTGAGCGGCTTTTATTAGAGGAGGGGTAATAATGGAAGAAATGTGTATATTGGGCGCAGAGCTTGCGCAGGAGCTTCTAGAGGCTGGTTTTGAATTGATAAGAATACAACAAGGAAAATATGCAGATTATTATTATTTTGTAGATACAATAGAATTAGAAGAATACTTAATAAAATTATTTCAATAGAATTTTCTTGACTTTTGGAAAATTCTAATTTATAATTCTTTTGCTAAGTTGCTAGTGTAGCACAATCGGCAGTGCAGCTCATTCGTAATGAGCAGGTTGTGTGTTCAAATCACATCACTAGCTCCATAAAGGCTCTCTAGGCTTGAGAGCCTTTTTTCATGGTTTTTTTTCAATCATTTAACCCAATCAACCGCTTAGAATGGCTGGAAATCAACCGCTAATCCAGTAATAGCAAGGCTGGAACGGAGCTAAAGCACATGGCTGATTCGTAATCAGCAGGCCGCCGGTTCAAGTCCGGCCAGTAGCTCCAGAAGAAGCACTTGCATTTGCAGGTGCTTTTTCTCATTCCATTTACAGAGGTGCCGAATATGGGATATAAACAGAATTTGCATACACATACCTTTTACTGTGATGGCAAGCATTCTCCTGAGGAGATGATTATAGCTGCCATAGAGCAGGGATATGATTCCATTGGTTTCTCCGGACATTCCTATGTGCCGGTTTTGCATGAATATGCTATGAATGATGAGGAAACTATCCGGTATAAGTCAGAAATCGGGAACCTGAAGGAAGTTTATAAGGACAAGATCGCGGTATTTTGCGGCCTGGAAAAGGATTATCAGACGCAAATGGATCTTTCCGGGTTTGATTACATGATCGGTTCTGTACATTGTATGAAAAAAGACGGGGCAGATCTGTTTATTGACCGGGATGTGCCAAGTCTACTGTATAATGTAAACGAGGCTTTCGGCGGTGACGGGATTGGTTATGTACGTATGTACTTTGAAACAGTGTCAAAAATCCCGGACTATGGAAAAGTTGACATTGTGGGACATTTTGATCTTGTGTCTAAATTTTACGAGATTGAAAATTGTTTTGACATAGAGTCTGGTGATTATAAGGCTGCCGGTCTAAGTGCCATCCGGGCACTGGAGGGACGTGTTCCTTATTTTGAAGTCAACACCGGTGCAATCACCAGGGGATACCGCACATCACCATATCCCGCCTGGGATTTTTTGGCGGAGTTTAAAAGGCGTGGATTTGGCGCGGTGCTTACAACGGATTGTCACGATGCCAAGATGCTTAATGCTGGCTATGACACCGCAAAAAAGTATCTGATCGATGCAGGATTTAAGGATCATTATGTTCTTACTGCTGACGGATTTAAAGCAGTTTCGTTGTTTGATTAAGTGCACATAAAAAATCAGCCATCCTTCCGAATGGCTGATTTTTGTCATTGCAAGTCAATGGGTGAGTGCGTATTACCGGGCGTAGGCGAGGAATTTTTCTGCGTCAAGCTTGTTATAGCCCTTAATGAAGGAAGCAAGCTCCTCTGCGATCTTCTTGGCGCCGCCGGCAGTGTTACTCTCAATATTCAAAGGAAGCAGGGGGTCATGGAGAGAAAGCCGGAGCAGGAACCAGCCGTTGCCGTGTTCCTCATCAAGGTTTACACGAACACCCTCATAGTTGCTGGGGGCAAGGCTCCAGCCGGGCTGGTTCTGGGCGTAGGCAGTCAGCTCGTCAATTACCTGCTGACCGTAGGGCTTAAAATCGTCAAACTGAATATTCATTCTAAATTCAATGCTCTCAGCAGGTTCTTCCAGATCGGCAATCAGAGACTCCAACGTGTAGCCTTCTTTTTTGCCCCGTGCAAGCTCAATTAGGAGCTTGGTAACCAGATACGCGCCATCATCCAGGAAATAGTTTTCCTTAAGAGCACCATGGCCAGAGGTCTCAATGGCCAGCTGGCTGTCCTGGCCAAGATTATTCAGACGGATAGATTCGTTAATAACATTGCGGTAGCCCCTCTTAAACCGGTGGTGGATGCCGCCTTTTTCCTCAATAAACTTTGCAAGACCGGTGGATGTGATGGAATCCGTTACGATGGTAGTGCCGGGTTTCTCCCGCAGCAAAATTGCTGCCAGCATGGCAATGATTCGGTTTCTGTTAAGCTCGCTGCCATCAGACAAAACTGCGCCTGCGCGGTCAACGTCAGTATCAAAAATGATACCTAAATCCGCGTTGGTCTCTGCCACTGCGGACGTAATGCTGTGCATGGCTTCCTTGTCCTCGGGATTGGGAATGTGGTTTGGGAAGCTGCCGTCAGGATCCAAATAGCGGCTACCGTCAGTGACGGCACCAAGGGGTTTAAGAACCTTGTCCACATAAAAACCGCCTGCGCCGTTTCCGGCATCAACCACGATATGGAAACCTTCCAGGGGTTTTTCCTCGCCCGTAGCGGCTCGGATCTTATCCGCCAGAATCTTTGCGTAAGTATCCATAAATTCGCCGCGGCACAGATGTCCTTTGGGCAGACCGGTGTGGGCATCGTTGGAAGCAAATTCCAAAATCTGCTTAATGTCACCCTTTTCCAGGCCGCCGTCGGCGGTAAAGAACTTAAAACCGTTTCGGTTAAAGGGAAGGTGGCTTGCGGTAATCATAACAGAACCGTCAAACGCATAGCCTTCGGTAACCGTGGACATAAACATGGCCGGCGTACTTGCCATTCCGAAATCGGTAACATGCAGTCCCTCTTGAACCATTGCGTCACAGATCCAACCGCAGAGTGTCTGACCGGACAGACGGGAATCTCTGCCAACAGCCACACGAAGACCGTCCTTACCAGCTTTGTTCTTCAGCCATAGGGCAAAACCTCTGCCAATATCGGTACAGGCTTGTTCGGTCAGATTCACGTGCTGGCCCTCAATGCCTTCCAGTGCAACGCCGCGAATGTCACTGCCGTTTTGAAGCTTAGAATAATCCATTGCTAATATCCTCCTTACCAGGTAGATGGTACAAATTTCCCCTATATAGTATCATGTTCTTTTTAAATAATCAACTGTTTAAGGTAAGCAAATTCTCAACTTTATGGATACAAACCGTAGTAAATTGTTTTGTTTCGACATTGGAATACCCTATGTTTTTGCTGAATATGACAGATAGCAATAAAGCGGTTTAGTTTGCTGTTTAAAAGGGATGCTGTTTTAAAATTTAAGCACAATGTTGACAGATCCAGACTCCAATCCTGGCCTAGCAAAGAAAAATAGTGGAAAATTTAGTAAATACTAAGCATAACCAACAAAAAATGCGTTTGAATTTGTGTATAAAAGCAATTGAAAATATTGTAAAATTTTTATATTATAAATGTAACAAGTGAAACGGTTTAGGGAACTTAACTGTTTCACTGAATTTCCACGTTTGCTTATAGGCAGTGAGATAAATTGATAATTTTGGAGGATAAATCATTATGAATGCTTATGTTGCCAGCGTTATTGAGAATGTAAAGAAAAAGCACGGAAATGAGCCTGAGTTTGTCCAGACTGTGGAGGAAGTGCTTTCCTCTATTGCCCCCATGGTTGACAAGCACCCTGAGTATGAGAAGGCTGATCTTCTGAACCGTATGGTCGAGCCTGAGCGTATGTTTACATTCCGGGTTGTTTGGACCGACGATGCCGGTCAGACCCACACCAACATTGGCTATCGCTGCCAGTTTAACGGTGCGATTGGACCGTACAAGGGTGGTCTGCGTTTCCAGCCCAATGTAAATCCCAGCATTATTAAGTTCCTTGGCTTTGAACAGACCTTTAAGAACAGCCTGACCGGCCTGCCTATGGGCGGTGGCAAGGGTGGTTCCGACTTCGATCCTGCCGGTAAGTCCGATGCTGAAATTATGCGCTTCTGCCAGAGCTATATGACTGCTCTGTACCGTTATATCGGACCTGATATCGACGTGCCCGCCGGTGATATGGGTGTTGGTGGCCGCGAGATCGGTTACCTGTTTGGTCAGTACCGCCGCCTGAAGGGCGTTTGGGAGAATGGCGTGCTTACCGGCAAGGGCTTCAGCTACGGTGGCTCTTTGACTCGTCCTGAGGCTACCGGTTACGGCGCGGTTTACTACCTGCAGGAGGTTTTGAAGCACGAGGGTGAGTCCATCGAGGGCAAGACCATTGCCATCTCTGGCTTCGGCAACGTTGCCTGGGGTATCTGTAAGAAGGCAATGCACCTGGGCGCTAAGGTCGTGACTCTGTCCGGCCCCGACGGTTACATCTACGATCCCGAAGGCGTTTCCTCCTCCGAGGAAAAGGTTAATTATATGCTGGAGATGCGTTCTTCCGGCCGTAATAAAGTTAAGGACTATGCTGACAAGTTTGGTGTAGAGTTCTTCCCCGGTGAGAAGCCCTGGGGTGTAAAGGCTGACATTATCATGCCTTCTGCTATGCAGAACGATGTGAACCTGGAGCAGGCAAAGCGCATTGCTGCCAACGGTGTTAAGTATTACATTGAGGTTGCCAACATGCCCACTACCAATGATGCTCTCTACTATTTGATGGAGCAGCCCAGCATGATCGTTGCACCCTCCAAGGCAGTTAATGCAGGTGGCGTTGGTGTTTCCGGTCTTGAGATGAGCCAGAACTCCGAGCGTCTTGTCTGGACTGCTGAGGAAGTTGACGAGCAGCTGCATAAGATGATGATCAATATCCATAAGGTTAGCGCGGAAGCCGCAGAGGAATACGGCCTGGGTTATAATCTGGTTGCAGGTGCCAACCTTGCCGGCTTCAAGAAGGTCGCCACTGCTATGATGGAGCAGGGTCTGTTCTAATTCCAATTTATTCTAAATAGTAAGGGATTGTTGCAAAACACCCAAATTTTCGTTAGAATTTGTATGGGCGGCCAATGGCCGCCCATATCCACAAGATGAGAGGCTGATACGTACTGGGCTGAGACGGCAAGACCGACAGCTAATGAGCATGGGTCAGGCAATAGTCTTTTCTTCCCTGACCCGCCCGGTTACGTTCTTGCGGAATAAAATGATAAATGTTTTTCTTGCGGCACATTGGCCGCCCCTACATCCTGTGGATGTAGACTCTTGTATAAATTAGGGGTTGTTGCTTTATTTTGCAACAGCCCCTTTATTCTGTAAAAAAGCGGAACGCTGATGCGTTCCGCTTATTGACCTCCTGTGGACTCAGAAATCGACTGAAACATAGAGTCACGCTTAAAGTATGTCAGCGCGTATTCCGAGAAGGCTATAATCAAGAAAATTCCATCTACATGGATGATAATATCCACAACTCTCTGGGGAATATAAGGGAACAAAACCATAGCAATCAAACTGATAAATAAAACTGCTGTACAAACTTTCCCGCTGATGAGGGCGCCCTTTAATATACGGCCTTTTTTGAATCGAATGCTGCCGGCAATCAACTGGAAAGATTCTTTGACCACAAACAAACAGACAATTCTCCAAAGACTGGGGTAACGGACGGCAAGGCAGATAATCAAAGAAAATTGAGTTGCTTTGTCCGCAAGAGGATCCAGAACCTTGCCAACCGTTGTAATGAGGTTAAAATGCCTTGCGATTTTACCGTCAATAAGGTCAGTAAGGCAGGATACAGCCAGTATAGCCGCAGCTAGAAAATGATCCACAGGATCCCTGGCATTAATGTAAATCGTTACGTAGACAGGGATCAACAGTAGCCGGAACAGGCTCAGCAGATTTGGTATAGTGAGTATTTCTTTTTTCCAGTCTTTGATGGGCATTTGAATTTCCTCCGCATGAACATACGCAATGCGTGTATGTACATTATATGCCTTTTTTGGAAATGATTCAAGTTTTTTGTAATAATGTTTAAAGAAATTTAAGAACTAGTACCTATTAGTATTCGAGGTGACAGTGTCGTAGTGGTGAACATTTGCTGTAAATTGGCGCGCAATATGCTTCCAAGTGATTTTATCCAGTTCACCTGTGACGGGTAATCCCGCAAGTTCCTGGAATTGCGAGAGGGACAGGGAAGTTACTTCATCAAGGATGCCGTTGTGCTCAGGTTCAGTGATGGATGGGTTATCATGGGATAGCTGGATAAGCATGCTTTGCAGCAGATACAGGTAGGGATGTATTTCTCCCCTGCGGTACACTCTGCCGGGATCCATGATAATTTCAATCGGTTCTGCTTTGCCGACGCGGATAAGGGCAGGCTCATAGGCAATAATAACAGCATCCCAGGTAGCTTGATCGGTAATTCCTGTGGCGCCAAGACCTTCACGGCGCTGAAATGCGGTTACAGCCTGCATTGTGGAAGGTCCGTAAATACCATCCGGCACTACGGTAGGGATTCTGCGGTCGTCCTCTGCAATCACACGCAGCATGGTCTGCAAGCTTCTCACTGGCTGGGATACAAATGATTCACCTGGTCTCATCTGACTACCTCCTGTTTGATTGGATCCTTAGAGCCGATGCTAAGAACTTTTCCAGGATACTGTGTGAGAGTTGTTGTTTTGTTGTACCCATTTTGGCTGCTTGTTCCATTTGTTCCCCTGCGCATATTGGATACCTGCCGCACCTGCTGTGCTTCCGTCTGTGGGAATAATTCAGCGCTGCGCAAAGTGGTATTTTCGATGCCGGAGAACTGGTCATATATCTCATCCCATGTGGCCGGATCCACAGTTCCTGTCTCTGGCAGCTGGAATCTGCGCTGCGCCGCAAGTACAGCCGCACGGGTGTTTTGTCCGTAGATACCGTCAATTGTCAGGCGGGGTATTTCCGGTACGTAGGCAGACAGAACGGATAACATATATTGTAGGTGGCGCACCTTATCGCCGGTATCTCCTGGCTGGAGACTATTGGGAGCAGACCAATTAATGGCATAGAACTGCTGCCCCTGGCTTCTAAGCTCTGCCAGGGAATTAATAGCAACGTAGATGCGCACGATTTCGTACCAAGTGGCAGGACCCACTACACCATCAGGTGTCAGACCAAAAATTTGCTGAAACGCACGGACGGAGGCCTCAGTCTGTGGACCAAAAATACCATCCACAGCCGGAATTTTTGGGATGGCCGGGTAGTTTTGTGCGATTCTGTTCAGAGAAGTCTGGAGTACAACAACATTTGCACCGGTGCTTCCGTTTCTCAGGGGTGTACCTGGGTAGGACGAAGTGATGCCCCGGATGGGTGCGTTTACCACGGTTTCTACATCCCCGTAATAACTTCGTAGGATCTGCTGGGAATTATACCCCTGCTGTGCGAGGTTTTGACTGCCCCATTGGCTTAGACCCTCACATGTGACGGTGGTCCCGTTGCAGAACTTTGCCGCCAGAGGTTCTACAAAACCGGGGCGTCTTAGGTAGTCATTAAATAACTCATCAACAATTCTGGACACATTCTCAAAGAAATTTCTGCCTTCTACAAAATACTGGTCAATGGCCGTAGAATTGGTAATGTCAAAATCATATCCTCTGCTGGGATAAAACTCTGTGTATACCCGGTTCAGCGCAAAAGACACAATTGCCAGAACATTTGCTCTGATTGCGCTCTCATCCCAGGTTGGATAGATCTCGCTGGAAGCAACATTTTTCACATAGTCGGAGAAAGAAACCGTTACATTTTTTGCCGGTGAGGACGGGGGACCAAGATGAACGGTGATATTCTGAGGTACATAGGGAATGACTGTTGGCATAGGTACCTCCTAGAGATTCTGCGGGGTAATCTGGAAAGTTTCTCCTTTATTCCACTGCTGTGGCAGCTCGGAGAGGGGAATAAATTCCAAATTCTGCACGGTAACTGTATCAGGGAACACCTGTACTTGCTCCACATAAATTTCTTCATAGTTTTCAATGCGGGCAAACAGGTTTACAGAGGAAAAGGGGATGATCCCTGTGTTTGGCGTCTGTCCGGCGGCAAGATCCGGTACAGAAATAGCAATAGGTTCATTAAACAGACCGCTTCTGTTTGTAAGCCGAAAGGCAATGGCACTTCCGGACTGGTCAGTGATGGTAACTGCAACGTCTTTTAGTGGAATTTGGGCGTAGCTGGTGTATGCGTGTACTTGTATGTAGCCGGTTGAAGGCAAGGCGACTCCTCCTTTCGCGATATCCCATTGTATGCTGGTTTAAAAAATATGTGTCTTCCATGTCAATATAATTCAGGTACAAAAGAAATCTTCTTGGCATAGAATATAAGGATATTTTTGAAGGGAGTGGGTTAGTTTGTGTTCAATTGCGGGCGTGTTAAACATGACAATGGATGATAAAACCAGTCAAACGCTGCTTGATACCATGCATAGACGTGGTCCGGATCAAAATGGGAAGTATATTGAAAATGGCTGTTGTTTGCTCCATTCAAGATTGTCCATTATCGATCCCGACGGTGGCAGACAGCCTATGGAGGTATACTGGAAAGGGCAGAACTTTGTGATTGTATATAATGGGGAACTCTACAATGCAGCAGAGATCCGCCAAGAACTGGAGAAACAGGGGCATTTCTTTTTCAGTAGCTGCGACACAGAGGTGGTGCTCAGGGCGTACATCCAATGGAAAGAGAGGGCATTGGAACATTTGAACGGGATCTTCGCTTTTGCGGTATGGGAAACTGACAGCAGAAAACTCTTTATAGCCCGTGACAGGATCGGTGTAAAGCCACTGTTTTACAGGTGCCGCAACGGTACACTAATCTTTGCCTCTGAGATCAAAACCATACTGCGTTATCCAGGTGTGCCTGCCCAATTGGACATCTCCGGTGCGGCACAGATACTTTTGCTGGGGCCCGGCAGAATACAGGGCAGCGGCGTGTTTAAAAATATTGAGGAATTGAAACCGGGACACTATGGGATATTCCAAAATGGAAAACTCTGTTTGCACCGCTACTGGTCTTTAAAGGACAGGGAACATACTGAAACGTTGGAGGAAACTGCAGAGGAAGTTCGGTTTTTGGTAACTGATTCCATAAAACGCCAAATGGTCTCTGATATGCCCCTAGGCACATTCCTGTCCGGTGGGTTGGATTCCAGTATCATTACCGCAGTGTGTGCCGGTGAGAGTAGGAGACAGGGAAGTGCACTGGATACTTTCTCTGTGGATTACCAGGATAATGACAAATACTTTGTCCCTGGGAAGTTTCAGCCAAACTCCGATGGAGCGTACATTGAAATTATGAGAAGCACCTTGGCAACGGAACATCACAGCACTGTTCTGTCACCGGATGATCTGATCAATGCTCTGGAGCAGGCAACACTTGCAAGGGATCTCCCCGGTATGGCGGATGTGGATTTTTCTCTGCTTTGCTTCTGCGGACATATACGCAATCATGTAAAGGTAGCCCTTTCTGGTGAGTGTGCTGATGAAATCTTTGGCGGTTACCCATGGTATAGAGACCCTGAAGTGCGTTCGCTGGACGGTTTCCCGTGGGCACAGAACACAAAATACAGAGCATCCTTTCTTCAGGAGGATATTGCCAAACAACTGGATCCAGAGAGCTTCGTAATAGATTTGTACCAGCAAACAATAAGAAACTCTGATATACTGCCAGGCACAGATCAGGAGAATGTCAGAATAAAGCAAATGGTAAATCTCAATTTTAACTGGTTTATGCAGACACTTCTTGACAGAAAAGACAGAATGAGTATGTATCACAGCCTGGAAGTTCGTGTCCCATTCTGCGACCACCGGATCGCCGAGTATATGTATGGTGTTCCATGGAAGTATAAAGAGTATAACGGAACGGAGAAGGGCCTTCTGCGCTATGCAATGCAGGATCTTTTGCCAAAGGAAGTCCTTTGGAGGAAGAAAAGTCCCTATCCGAAGACATATGACCCCAGATATCTGGAAATTGTCAGCGATCGATTGCGGCAATTACTGGGCCAGAGCTGCGCGCCAATACACGGTGTAATTAAAACAGACGCGCTTAGGAGCCTTTTGCAGGCGGAATACACCTGGCCTTGGTACGGACAATTGATGAAATTACCACAGACTATTGCGTTTATGCTCCAAATAGATTTTTGGTTGAGAGAATACAGCGTAGAAATCTGCTGGTAAATTCGTGTTTTTTTTCATAAAAATCCCCCTTGAAACAGGGGGGATTATTTTGGTCAAAAACCAATTGTTAAAATTAACAAAAGATTTTGATTAAGAACCCAAAATTTGAAATAATCTATAATCTTTTCCTTGGGCAGTTGTATTTTGAATCTAGAAGTGATACTATAACAAAAACATTTGTGCACAGCACAAAGACGCTGCGGCGTAAAGAGGGTGAGTGGAAATGAAATACGTGATCGTACTGGCCGATGGTATGGCGGATGTCCCAATTGCCCAGCTCGGGGGGAAAACACCTCTTGAATATGCCCACACTCCTACCATTGACTATCTGGCAGCCCATGGCAGAGTAGGGACGGTGCGTACTGTACCTGCCGGTATGAAGCCCGGAAGTGATGTTGCAAACCTTTCCGTGATGGGCTATGACCCTACCAAGTGTTACTCAGGTCGATCACCGCTGGAAGCACTGAGCGTTGGCGTTGCTATGAAGGACACAGACGTAATCTACCGATGTAACCTTGTGACCCTTTCCGATGACGGTGTTTATGAGGATAAGATGCTGATAGATCACAGTTCCGGTGAAATTTCCACTGAGGATGCAGACATCCTTATGGATGCTGTCAGAAAAGCTTTTGATTGCGAGCAGTTTAAGTTCTATACAGGTACCAGCTATCGTCATATTACAGTTTGGGATAAAGGCAAGGAACTGGATCTGGAACCACCTCACGATCATCTGGGGCAAAAGACCGGGCCTAACCTGCCCACAAATGAGCTTCTGCGTAATATGATGAAACGCAGCTTTAACATTCTGAACAATCATCCGCTGAACATACAACGTGCCGCAGAGGGAAAAAATAAGGCAAATTCTATTTGGTTCTGGGGAGCGGGTACAAAACCGGTGCTTCAGAATTTTGAAGAAAAGACACAGTTGCGTGGTTCTGTGATTTCCGCTGTGGATCTTTTGAAGGGAATCGCTGTTGGAGCGGGGATGGATGTGCTCCATGTTCCCGGTGCCACAGGTTCTCTGGAGACCAATTACCTGGGCAAGGCGCAGGCTGCGCTGAAATCACTATTGGATGACGGTGCAGACTTTACCTTCATCCATGTGGAAGCGCCCGATGAAATGGGTCATCAGGGAAGAATTATGGATAAGGTCAAGTCCATTGAGGAGATTGACAGTAAGATTGTTTCCGTAATCAAGAAAGGCCTTGATGATGCTGGCTGTGAATATAGGATCATGGTCCTTCCGGATCATCCCACCCCGATTTATTGCCGCACCCATACCTGTGACCCGGTTCCCTATGTGATATATGACAGTACAAATACAAAAACAAATCCCTTTGCGTTTACTGAGCATGACGCTGAAAAAGCTGGTCTTTACGAGCCGGCAGGTCATAACTTGGTACAAATGCTGATTGGGTAAGGAGGAATTTATTATGGCTAGAATTTACAACTTTTCCGCAGGTCCCGCAGTTCTCCCTGAGGAGGTTTTGCAGGAAGCGGCAGCTGAAATGATGGATTACCGTGGAACCGGTATGTCCGTCATGGAAATGAGCCACCGCTCCAAGGCCTATCAGGCCATCATTGATGAAGCGGAGGCGGATCTGCGTGATCTTATGCAGATTCCCGATAATTATAAGGTTCTGTTCCTTCAGGGTGGCGCGTCCCAGCAGTTTGCGATGATTCCTATGAACCTGATGAAAAATGGCGTAGCTGATTACATTGTCACAGGTCAGTGGGCAAAAAAAGCCTATGAGGAAGCTAAGAAATACGGTAAGGCCAACGCTGTGGCTTCTTCTGCCGATAAGACTTTCTCTTACATCCCGGATTGCAGTGATCTTCCCATCAGTGAAGATGCCGATTACGTCTATATTTGCGAAAACAATACCATCTACGGCACAAAGTTCTGGAATCTGCCTAATACCAAGGGTAAGATCCTGATTTCCGATGTATCCTCCTGCTTCCTTTCCGAGCCTGTGGATGTGAGCAAGTATGGTATGATATACGGCGGCGTTCAGAAGAATATTGGCCCTGCCGGTGTGGTAATTGCTATTATTAGAGAGGATCTGATCCGCTCTGACCTTGCGGATACAGTTCCCACCATGCTGCGCTATGATATCCATGTGAAGAACGGCTCCATGTACAACACACCTCCTGCCTACGGTATTTATATCTGCGGTAAGGTGTTTAAGTGGCTGAAGAAAATGGGCGGTCTGGAGGCAATGAAGGCACACAACCAGAAGAAGGCAGCGATTCTTTACGATTTCCTTGACCGGAGCAAGCTGTTCAAGGGTACTGTTGTGAAGGAAGACCGCTCCTTGATGAACGTTCCTTTTGTTACCGGCGATGAAGAAATGGACGCCAAGTTTGTAAAAGAAGCTACTGCTGCAGGCCTTGCCAACCTGAAGGGTCACCGCTCTGTTGGTGGTATGCGGGCAAGTATCTACAACGCTATGCCTTTGGAAGGTGTTGAGAAGCTGGTAGCCTTTATGGAGCAGTTCGAGAAAGAAAATACCTGATAACAGGTGGGCAAGAGAGGTATAGTTATGTATAACGTACATTATTTAAATCCTATTTCCCCTAAGGGCACCGCTCTGTGGACGGATAACTATCAGAAGACCGATGATGTCCAGCAGGCGCAGGCCATTATGGTCAGAAGCGCTGCCATGCATGACATGGAATTTTCCAATGATCTGCTTGCTGTTGCCCGTGCAGGCGCAGGTGTGAATAATATTCCTCTGGACCGATGCGCGGAAAATGGTATTGTGGTATTCAACACCCCTGGCGCTAATGCAAACGGTGTTGTGGAACTGGCTCTGTGCGGTATGCTGCTGGGCAGTCGTGATGTGGTTGGCGGCATTAACTGGGTGCAGAGTATTAAGGATGAAACGGACATCGCAAAGAAGGTAGAGAAGGGTAAGTCCAAATTTGCCGGACATGAGATTGCTGGCAAGACTTTGGGTGTTATCGGCCTGGGTGCCATCGGCGGACCTCTAGCCAATGCGGCAATCAAACTGGGCATGCAGGTTTACGGCTGTGACCCTTACATTTCCATTGACGCGGCATGGCATTTGGACAGCAGCATTATCCCCGCAAAGACCCGGGAGGATGTTTATGCCCAGTGTGATATCATTACTCTCCATGTACCTCTGCTGGACAGCACCAGAAAGATGATCAATGCCGAAGCTATTTCCAAGATGAAAGATGGCGTTATCATTCTGAATTTTGCACGTGACTCTCTTGTGGATGATGACGCAATGGAAGCGGCCTTGAAGTCTGGCAAGGTTAAGCGTTATATTACTGACTTCCCCAATGACAGAACCGCAAGTATGGAAGGTGTTGTAGCCATTCCCCATCTGGGCGCATCCACCGAGGAGTCTGAGGATAACTGCGCAAAAATGGCTGTGCGCCAGATGATGAATTATCTGGAGAACGGCAATATTGTCAACTCTGTTAACTTCCCCAACTGTGATATGGGCATCTGCTCTAAAGCTGCCAGAGTGGCTGTTTTGCACAAGAATATCCCCAATTCCATTACACAGTTTACCGGTGCGTTCGCGGCGGAGGGTATTAATATTTCCGACATGGTTAATCGCAGTAAGGGTGAGTATGCTTACACAATGCTGGATTTGGATTTTGTGCCCTCTCAGGATGCCATTGAAAAGATTAAGAATATTAATGGTGTTTTAAGAGTCAGAGTTATTAAGTAATTCTATCTAAATAAAAAATCAGCTGCCCTAAGGCAGCTGATTTCTTTTCCAGCGTTTATTATTTACCAAGTTCTGTGTTGCGCTTATAGGCGGCTTTCACACAGTCCATCACAGCGCCGCGGAAACCACGTTGTTCCAGAACATTTACACCTGCGATGGTGCTGCCTCCGGGGGAGCAGACAGCGTCCTTCAGTGCACCGGGATGAAGCCCTGTTTCCAGGAGCATTTTACCGGCTCCCATAAGGGCAGCCGCGGCATATTCCATGGCTTTGGCTCTGGGGACACCGCAGGTTACCGCACCGTCTGCCAATGCTTCCGCGAACATATACATATAGGCAGGCGCACAGCCCGATACCACACCGGCAGAATCAATGAGTTTTTCCTCGACTTTATCAAACTGGCCTGCGTATTCCATATCCGCCAAGAATTGCTGCAGCTGGGATTCCTGCACAAGGGCGTTGCAGCAATACAGGGTCATGCCCATTTCTACCGCAACGGGGGTGTTGGGCATAATACGGATAACGGGCAGGGGAGTGCCTATCATTTTTTCCAAATTGGCGATTTCGATTCCGGCCGCCATGGTAATAATTAGAGGCTTATTCTCCTTAAGAATCTCACAAACCGGCTCTAAGGCGGATGCCATCATCTGAGGCTTCACTGCCAGAAACACAGCGTCGCACGTTGCAACACTCTCGGCACCGGTATAAGTGATTCCAAGCTCCTGCGCAAGGGCTTTTGCTTTGCCGGAACGGTCGGTAACAAAAATGTTTTTATTTTTTTTGCAAATGGCTTTGGCAATGGCACCGCCCATATTGCCGCAGCCTAAAAAACCATACTTCATACCTTACCTCCTTAACGGATATGTCCGTTACCGTGAATGACGTACTTATAGCTGGTTAATTCTTCAAGACCCATGGGGCCACGGGCGTGGAGCTTCTGGGTGGAGATTCCCATCTCGCAGCCAAGGCCAAATTCTCCTCCGTCTGTAAAGCGCGTAGATGCGTTCACATAGACAGCCGCACTGTCCACGCAGCTGGTAAAATAGGCAATTACGGACTGGTCATTTGCAACTATGGCTTCACTGTGCCCTGTGGAATGAAGGGCAATGTGTTCCACAGCAGACTGAACATTATCCACACACCTGACGGCCATGATGTAATCCAGAAATTCCGTGTCATAGTCCTGCTCACCGGCAGCTTCCCCGGGAATGATGGACTGGGCGAAGCTGTCCAGCTTCATTGTAACAGGCTGCTGGCGCTCCATAACCAGCTTTTGGTGGAGCATTGGAAGCAGCTGGGGAGCAACAGCTTTGTCAACCAGCAGAACTTCCATGGCGTTGCAGACACTGGGGCGGCTGGTTTTAGCGTTTTCAATAATCCTGCATGCCATATCAAGGTCGGCGCTTTCGTTGACGTACACATGGCAAATACCTGTACCCGTTGCGATGCAGGGAACAGTAGCGTTCTGCACGCATGCGTTGATAAGTCCTGTGCCACCTCTGGGGATTAACAGATCCACAAAACCATTAGCCTTCATCAGCTTTGTGGCGCTGTCCCGGGAGGTGTCCTGAACCAAATTCACTGCGTACGGTGTAATACCTACAGACTCTAGACCTAAACGAAGGGCGTCTACAATAGCGTTTGCGGAACGGAAAGCCTCCTTGCCGCCACGAAGAATACATACATTGCCGCTTTTAAGGGCAAGGGCAGCTGCGTCGCTGGTAACATTAGGCCGGCTTTCATAAATAATGGCAATCACGCCAACAGGTACAGAAACCTTGTCAATTCTCAAACCATCAGCTCTTGTGGTGGATCCCAGCAGTTTGCCAACAGGATCGGGAAGGGCAGCAACGTCCAGAATACCCTGTGCCATGCCTGCGATCCGTTCTTTTGTCAGACGCAGCCGATCCAGCATGACACTGGAGATGCTGTGGCTGGCGCATTCCATATCTTGAGCATTTGCCTGCAGAATCTTGTTGCTGGAGGCAATTAAGACATCCGCCATGGCTTTCAGTGCAGTGTTCTTTTCCACTGTGGTCAGCTGGGCAATTTTAAGTTTTGCGTTTTTCGCGTTTATAAGTAATTTATCCATAGCGTTTCTCAGTAAAGGTTGTACCCACAGGTTGATTTTCCAATATTGCGTACAGATTTTCTGGCTTGTTGCCGTTGGTGATAATCATTTCACAGCCGCAGGCCATACAGATTTCGGCTGCTTGCAGCTTTGTCATCATGCCGCCGGTACCCAGGTTGCCGGCACTTGCTCCTGCAAGGGCATAGATGGATTGGTCCAGCTTTCTGATTACGGATATCAGCTTCGCGTCGGGATCATTGTGAGGATCAGCCGTGTACAGTCCGTCAATGTCTGAAAGCAAAATCAATTTCTCGGCTTTCACACTTTCGGCCACAATGGCGGCGAGGGTATCGTTGTCTCCAATGACAATTTCATTGGTTGCCACTGTGTCGTTTTCGTTGATAATAGGAATGGCATCCAGTTCAAGAAGCCTTGAAAGGGTATTACTGAAATTCTGGTGTCTGGTGTCGTTTTTGATATCGTCACCGGTGATTAGAAGCTGGCCTACTGTGTGATTATACTCACTGAACAGCTTGTCATATGTATACATAAGCTCACATTGGCCTACGGCGGCGGCAGCCTGCTTTGTTGGCATATCAGAGGGTCGGGAACGAAGCCCGAGCTTGCCGATGCCCATGCCAATTGCACCGGAGGAAACCAGGATCACTTGATTGCCGGCATTTTTAATATCGCTTACAATCTTGCAAATATTCTCTACACGGCGGATGTTTAAGTGTCCTGTGTGGTGGGCCAATGTGCTTGTCCCGATCTTGATAACGATGCGCATATACACTCCCCCAATCTAACACAGTTATTATAACCCGTGACGTTAAAGAAATATATAGGTATTTTTCACGTTTTTTTCCAGTAATTTGTTGGCTGTTTGGCACAGTTGTAGAAAAAACAGACAACCTATTGACTTTAACGCGATAAAGTGATAAAATGGTGCAAATTGTAAAGGGGTGATTTGTGTGCCGTTGCGGAAGGATGCAGATAAAGATTTTCTCTTTGAAGCGATCCTGTCACTGAAGACACTGGATGAGTGTTACCTGTTCTTTGAAGATGTATGCACTATCAAGGAATTACAGGCTATGGCTCAGAGAATGCTTGTGGCAAAACAGCTGAGTCAAAGCAAAAATTATAACCAGGTTTACGAGGATACTGGTGTAAGCTCCGCCACCATTTGCAGGGTGAATAAGTGTCTGCAGTACGGAAGTGGCGGGTATAAAATTGCCCTTGACAGATTGGAAAAGATGGAGGACATTGAAAAATGACGGATATCCTGAAAAATGAGGAGCGGGTGAGTTTTAATCTGCGCCGTCTGTATTCCCAGCACGGCTATCAGCGTTTCAAGATGGCCCGGTTTGAAGAATATGACTTGTATGTCCGCAACAAGGATTTTTTGGTGTCTGACCAAGTTATTACGTTCTCTGACCGTTCCGGAAAACTGCTGGCGTTAAAGCCGGACGTGACACTGTCCATTATTAAGAATGTACAGGATATCCCCCGGAATGTGCAGAAGGTTTACTATCATGAAAATGTTTATAGGCCGGACAAAAGTTCACACAATTACAAAGAGATTATGCAGGTGGGTCTGGAGTGTGTTGGTGACCTGACGGAGTTAGAGACATCCGAGGTTGTGTTGCTTGCTGCAATAAGCCTTGCCATGATGGAAAGACCCTTTGTGCTCGACCTGTCTCATATGGGTCTGCTTTCTGCGGTTCTCGAGGATTGTGGAATGGGAAAGGAGCACAGGACATGTGCTATGACCCTGCTTCATCAGAAAAATGCCCACCAAATGGCCAGTCTCTGCGAGGAAGCAGGCTGTTGCGCTGCTGGTTCAGCCCTGCTCACTGCTTTAACCACGATTTCCGGAAAACCTGCGGAGGTTTTGCCTAGGGTGCGGGACATGCTGTTTTCGCAAAGACAGCAGATCCTGCTGGATGAACTGGATCAGGTGTGCCGGATACTGGAAAGTCAGGGATTCCTTCACAATATCAATATTGATTTTTCTGCGGGAAGCCAAATGAAGTACTACAGCGGCATTGTTTTCTGCGGTTATTTACAGGGAATCCCCAATGTGGTGCTCTCCGGTGGTCAGTATGATGCCCTTCTTGAAAAAATGAGAAAAAGCAGCAAGGCTATTGGTTTTGCTATTTACTTGGATCTGCTTCAGCGGACGCAGGAACAGAATAACACATACGACGTTGATACGGTGCTGTTGTATGGGCCAAGCAACGATCCTGCTACTGTTCTGAAAATTGCCGCAGAACTAAGAAAGAATACACCTGTGCTTGTTGCAGGGAAGAAACCGGATCAGCTTAGTTTCAGACGTTTGATGGAAGTAAAAGACGGGGAGGCGGTACTGGTTGAAGAATATGGTTAATGTGGCCCTTCCCAAAGGAAGATTGGGCGAAAAGGTCTATGGCCTGATGAAGAATGCCGGCTACTCCTGTCCGGAACTGGAAGCTGGTGGCAGAAAGTTGATTTTTGAAAATGCTGACAAGGGCATCCGGTATTTCTGGGTGAAGCCTTCGGATGTTGCTATCTACGTGGAGCATGGTGCGGCTGACATTGGTGTGGTTGGTAAGGATATTCTTCTGGAATATGAGCCGGATGTATATGAGCTTTTGGACCTGAATATCGGTAAATGCGCCATGGCCGTTGCAGGAAAGGCCGGATTCCGTGAGAGAAACGACCATACACTGCGAGTTGCTACGAAATTTCCCAATATTGCAATGGCACATTACGCCAGCAAATGCCGGGATATAGATATTATCCACCTGAACGGTTCTATCGAGCTTGCACCGATTCTGGATCTTTCCGACGTGATTGTGGATATCGTGGAAACCGGCACAACACTGAAGGAAAACGATTTGCATGTGTTGGAAAAAATTGTTCCTATCAGCGCAAGGCTGATTTGCAATGTTTCTGCAATGAAATTTAAAACGGAGACGATCAACGCGATCCGCTCCAGTCTTGAAACGCAAGTGAGGCAATCAATATGATTCCAATTTTAAAGTTTGGCCAGGTAAGTAATGAGGAAATATTTGCCCGTATCAATCCCACCGCAAATGTGACAGAGGCGGTTTCTGCCATTATTGCCGATGTACGCCTGCGGGGTGATGAGGCGCTTTGTGAATACACCAAGAAGTTTGACGGCGCGGATTTAATAAGTCTTGAAGTATCCTCTCAGGAATTGGAGGATGCGGTGGCTGCTGTGGAACCGAAGTTTCTGGATATCATCCGCCAGGCTGCGGACAATATCAGGCAGTTTCACTCCAAGCAGGTTCGCAACAGCTTTGTATGTGAGCGAAACGGTGTAATACTTGGACAGAAGGTAACCCCTATTGAAAAAGTGGGCATCTATGTTCCCGGTGGTACAGCGGCATACCCGTCCACAGTGCTGATGGATTCCATCCCTGCCAAGATTGCCGGCTGCAGTGAGATTGTCATGGTGACCCCCCCGGGTAAGGACGGGAAAATTCCCAACGCCATTCTGGCCGCGGCTAAAATTGCCGGAATTGACAGGATTTTTAAGATGGGCGGAGCTCAGGCTGTTGCCGCGCTGGCCTATGGAACACAGTCTGTACCCAAGGTGGATAAGATTGTCGGCCCTGGCAATGCATACGTAGCAGAGGCAAAACGGCAGGTCTTTGGTATGGTTGCCATCGATATGATCGCAGGCCCCAGTGAGATTTTGGTAATTGCCGATGGAAAGAGTAATCCTGCCCATGTGGCGGCTGATTTGCTTAGTCAGGCGGAGCATGACAAGCTTGCCAGCGCGGTTTTGGTTACTGACAGTGAAGCGCTAGCCATCTCGGTGCAGCAGCAGATTGAATTTCAATTGGCCAGACTTCCAAGGCATGAAATTGCAAGAGCGTCCATCGACAATAACGGCAAGATTATCGTTACGGATGACCTCTATAAGGCAATAGAGGTATCCAATGAGATTGCTCCGGAGCATCTGGTACTGATGGTGGACAATCCCTTTGACTATCTGGACAGAGTCAAAAATGCAGGTTCAGTTTTTATGGGAAGATACTGTCCGGAGTCCCTGGGTGATTATTACGCAGGACCTAATCACACGTTGCCCACCGGCGGCGCAGCCCGTTTTTCCAGCCCCTTGTCTGTAGATGACTTTGTAAAGAAAAGTCAGTTTACCTACTACACAAAAGACGCTTTTGCCCAATGTGCGGAAGATGTTGCTTATTTTGCGGCGCAGGAGGGCTTGGATGCCCATGGGAAGAGCGCTATGATACGAATTGAGGAGATAGAATGAGTCAGTTTTTGAAGGCTGAATATGCGGCTCTGGAGGCTTACGTTCCGGGAGAACAGCCCAGAGATATGCAGTACATAAAACTCAATACCAATGAATCCCCATATCCTCCAGCACCCGAGGTTTGTAAGCTTTTAGATCAGTATGAATGCGCGCTTTTGCGCCTGTATTCCGACCCCACCTGTAAGGTGCTTAAGGAGAAGTTGGCTGGCCTGTATCAGGTTGATACAGAGAATATCTTTTTAGCCAACGGTTCTGATGACCTGCTGAATTTTGCGTTCATGGCATACGGTCATAAAGGAGCGGCCTTTGCCGATATTACCTATGGGTTTTATCCTGTATTTGCACAGCTTCACGGTATTAGCTGCCAGATATTGCCGCTGAAAGAGGATTTCTCTCTGGATTACAAAGATTACTGCGGTATTGATAAGCTGATTGTTATCGCCAATCCCAATGCCCCAACCGGAATGGAGATCCCTGTTTGGCAGATTGAGGAGATCCTAAACTCCAATCCGGACAGTGTGGTTGTAATTGACGAGGCTTATGTGGATTTCGGCGGAACCAGTTGTTACCGGCTGATTGACAGCTATCATAATTTGATGGTTACAAGAACCTTCTCAAAATCCAGGTCTATGGCAGGCGCAAGACTTGGCTACGCCATTGCATCGGAGGAGATTGTGGAAGATCTGGAAAAGCTGAAGTATTCTACCAATCCGTATAATGTGAACCGGATGACCATGAAGCTGGGTGAGGCAACCGTTGACGCTGAGCCGTACTATCAAGAAAAATGCGGGCAGATTGTCAAAGCGCGAGAGTACACTGCCAAAATGCTTTGTGCCTCCGGTTTTCAGGTCTTACCCAGTAAGGCAAATTTCCTGTTTGCGAAAGCGTCTTTTATGGATGGCGCTGAGCTGTATCAGCAGCTAAAGAAGCGGGGTGTGCTTGTGCGTCATTTCACAAAACCCCGGATATCCTCCTTCGTTCGCATTACCATCGGTACGATGGAACAGATGGAAACATTTCTTAGAGTGATTGATCAAATTCGCATGGAGGCAGCGTTATGAGGACATCGAAAATTCAACGTAAAACAGCAGAAACTGATATCATGGTTCAGCTGAACTTGGACGGAAGCGGTGTGTGTTCTGTATCAACCGGATGCGGATTTATGGATCATATGCTCACCCTTTTTGCATCCCACGGCAAATTTGATTTGCTTTTGACCTGTAACGGGGATACCAATGTGGATGACCACCACACGGTGGAGGATATCGGTATTTGTCTTGGCATGGCTTTTACGCAGGCCCTTGGTGATAAGCGGGGCATCTGCCGTTATGGCAGCTTCCTGCTGCCTATGGATGAGGCGCTGGTCCAGGCTGCCTGTGATATCAGCGGCAGAAGCTATTTGAACTATGGTCTAACTGTCCCGTCCCAAAAGATAGGAACCTTTGATACAGAACTTGTGGAAGAGTTTTGGCTTGGATTTGTAAGGCACTGTCCTATGAGCCTGCACATCCTCCAGCTTGCGGGTAAAAATTCCCACCATATTGTGGAAGGTTGTTTTAAATCGGTTGCCCGGAGCTTAAGGGCAGCGGTTTCTATCGACAGTAAGTTCTTCGACCAAATTCCCTCAACAAAAGGAGTTCTGTAATGATCGGCATTATTGACTATGGGGTTGGAAACCTGTTTTCCCTCCAGTCATCCCTGAAGGCTATCGGGGAGAATGTAATCGTCTCCGGCGACAGGGAAGTCCTGAAAAAAGCGGATAAACTGATTTTACCGGGTGTTGGCGCGTTTGCCGATGCGGTGAGAAAGCTCCGGGATTCCGGACTTGACCGTTTGGTATACGACAAGGTGTCCGATGGCACGTCTCTGTTAGGCATTTGCCTTGGAATGCAGATGCTGTTTGAAAAAAGCTTAGAATACGGTGAGCACCGCGGGCTAGGGCTGCTGAAAGGGCAGGTAGTTCCTATGCAGGGAAAAATCCAGTCCCAGCTGAAAATTCCCCATATGGGCTGGAATCAGCTGCAAATTACAAATCCCCAGAGCAAACTGTTTAAAAACACTTCCCCCGGTGAGTTCGTGTATTTCGTACATTCTTATTTTGCTTCCGGCTGTGAGGATTCCCTTGCCGCTGTGACTGACTACGGAATCCCTATAACCGCAGCTGTGGAGAAAGGGAATGTCTTTGGCTGCCAATTTCATCCCGAGAAAAGTGGGGAAGTGGGCCTTCGTATTCTCAGAGCTTTTTGTGACCTTTAAGGAGATAGGTTATGTTTTTGTATCCTGCAATTGATTTATATGAATCTAAGGCGGTTCGGCTGTACAAGGGCGACTACAACCAGATGACGGTGTACAGTAATCAACCGGCGGAGGTTGCCAAATCCTTTGAACTGTGCGGCGCAAAGCGGCTTCACCTTGTGGATCTTGAGGGTGCCCGTGACGGTGTTACCTCCAATCTGACTGTCATAGAGGCTATTTTAAACCGTACAAATATGTTCACCCAGGTTGGCGGCGGGATCCGCAGTATGGAAACAGCCCAACGCTACCTTTCCCTGGGTGTGGATCGAGTGATTTTGGGCACTGCCGCGGTGAATGACGAAGGTTTTTTAAAGCAGGCACTGGACCAATACGGTGAAAAAATTGCTGTCGGTGTTGACTTGAAGGATGGTTGTGTAGCTATTCGCGGGTGGACGGAGAAATCTAATATCACTGCCGATGAATTTTTCGAGAAAATGCAGACGTTGGGTGTTGCGACCATTATCTGCACGGATATTTCCAAGGATGGAGCTATGCTGGGCACCAACAGGGAGCTTTACCGGGAGCTTTCTAAGGAATTCTCAATTGATCTGATCGCCTCTGGCGGTGTTTCCTCCCTTGAGGATATTGCGGCGCTGAAAGAAATGGGTCTTCACGGCGCAATTGTTGGTAAAGCTTACTACACCGGAGCGATTGAATTGCCCCAGGCACTGGAGGTGGCACGATGATCACCAAACGAATCATCCCCTGTCTGGACGTTAAAAACGGAAGAGTGGTCAAAGGAACGAATTTTCTGAGCCTTCAGGATGTTTCTTCTCCTGTTGAGCTTGCCCGGTATTACAGTGAAAACGGTGCGGATGAACTGGTGTTTTACGATATCACAGCATCCAGCGACGGCAGAAAGCTCTTTACAGATGTTTTGACAGAAGTGGCAAGCCAGATTTTCATCCCCCTTACTGTGGGCGGTGGAATCAACACAGTGGGGGACTTTGACCGTGTTTTGAAGTGCGGCGCGGACAAAGTCAGCGTAAATTCCGGCGCTATCGCCAATCCGGATTTGATTACCCAAGCAGCTAAAAAGTATGGCAACCAGTGTGTGGTTATCTCCGCTGATGTGAAACGTGTGGACGGACAGTTCCGTGTGTTTTCCAAAGGTGGACGTGTGGACACAGGAATGGAGGCCATCGGTTGGATTTCTTCCTGTGTGCAGTGTGGCGCGGGCGAAGTGGTCCTCAATTCTATCGATACAGACGGTGTCAAGGGTGGATTTGACTTGGAATTGCTGGAAAAAGTCTGTGACGCGGTGGATGTTCCGGTTATCGCATCCGGCGGCGCCGGCTGCGCTGAGGATTTTGTAAAATTGTTTCATCGGCTTGATAAAGTAGACGCAGGACTGGCTGCTTCTATTTTTCACTTTGGGCAAGTACAGATTCCGGATTTGAAACGGCTTTTGCAAAGCGAAAATATTCCTGTGAGGTTATAATTATGTTTGATATTAACACACTAAAATTTGATGATAAAGGTCTGATCCCTGTTATCGTTGTAGATGATGACAATGGAAACGTTTTGACCCTCGCCTATATGAATCGGGAGAGTCTGCAGATTTCCCTGGAAAAGAAACTCACATGCTTTTACTCCCGCTCCCGCAACGAACTTTGGCTGAAGGGGGAAACCAGTGGAAATTACCAGCATATTGTCTCCATAACCGCTGACTGTGACATGGATGCTCTTGTAATTCGTGTAAAAAAAGATGGCCCAGCTTGCCATCTTGGCACGGATTCCTGTTTTACCAATCCTGTGTACGGTCAAAGTGAGCCAAGGTTTGAGCTGGAGTCTCTTTATAATCTTCTTTTGGATCGGAAAGAGAAACTGCCGGAGGGATCTTATACTACCTATTTGTTCCAAAAGGGTCTTGATAAGATTCTAAAGAAGGTAGGCGAGGAAACCACTGAGGTAATCATTGCCGCAAAGGCGGAGGACAAGGCTGAAACCATCTACGAAATTGCCGATCTTACCTATCATTTGCTTGTTTTGATGGTGCAGTCTGGGATCTCCGTCGACCAGATCAGAAATGAACTTGCAGGCCGTCATGTGATTGACCATAAGGTCAAACAGGAGAAAATGACATAATTGTCTCATAAAATTTTGTGTTATTGTGTTTTGTGACACTTTTTGCGAGTTCAGTGTCAGTAAAAGATGTAAAATTTCGTCGTTTTTCCCACGTGAAAAATTTCCTTTCCGGTGATATAATTATTGCATAGCTGGTATGGATTTTAACACAGAGGAGGCAGACACGTGCTGGAGTGTGGACAAAAGGTCGTGTACGGAATTCACGGAGTGTGTGTAATCATTGACCGTGAAGTCCGTGTGATTAACCGTAAAAAGGTTGAGTATTATGTGTTGGCGCCAATCGGTCAGCCCAATGCCAGGTTCTATGTTCCGACTCAGAGTGAAACTGCTGTTGCCAAGCTTCGTCCTCTGCTTTCCCGTGAAGATTTGGACAATTTAATATCTTCACCCCAATCCATGATTGACTCGTGGATACCGGATGAAAATCAGAGGAAACAACGCTATCATGAACTAATTAACAGTGGTGACCGTGCAGCATTGATCGCCATGGTCAGAACTCTGTTGGTTCACAAAGAGCACCAGATTTCCTCCGGACGTAAATTTCACCTGTGTGATGAAACCTTTCTCCGTGACGCACAGAAACTGCTGAGCAGTGAGTTTGCGCTTGTGCTGGATATGGAACCCGATCAGGTTAGCAATTACATACATGAAAAGATAAAAAATAAAAGTGCTGTTTAACAGCACTTTTATTTTTATGGAATATCCTCATAATCCAACAGCCATTTTTCCTGTCAATACTGCGTAGCCTGTCAGTTTTCCACCGCTGCCCAGAACTCTGTGGCAGGGGATTATAATGCCGATAGGATTGGCTCCCGCAGCCTGTCCTATGGCCTGCGCAGACATCTTGCTGTTATCTGCACACTCCTTTGCCAATTGACCGTAGGTGAAAGACACTCCGTATGGAATCTACAGTAGTCTTAACCAGACTCTTTTTTGAAAATATGTACCTTCCAGCACCAGAGGCAATAGATTTGCCTCTGGTTTTTGCCGGAAAATAACAATCCAGCTATCGCACGGCAGCCCGTAACAGAGGATTCTCTGGTTGCCGTAACATATTGTAATTTTGGTGGGGTGTATGCTGTTGATTCCTTCCTCTGTTGCTGTAATCTTTAAATCACCGATGGGGACTTCGTAGTAAAGGACAGGGGTCATGCCTCGTTCTCCATTCGGATTTGTTGTGTTTTAATAAGTGGATAATGGACGAGAGTTTTTCCGTTCAGGTTGTGCTGCGCTAAACGCACACCAGTGATTTGGTTGTTTTCATAGGTGGTGTAGTAATATATGCCTTTATCGGTATTGCAGCAGCTTGTGTAGACAGTCTTTACATAATCATTCTCTGTCATTACACAACCTTGTGTCACACTGACGGATGCCATGATATGAAAAAACTGACTGACGCTTGCAGAATCAGAATCCTTAGATACGGAGAGCTGTTTTGTAAAAAAGGCCCTGACAAACCGGGATTTAGAGGTGGGATCTCCGGGGAGGCCACGGAGTCCTGTGCCGCCGGTGTCACGTTGGAGCGTAAAGAGTGTATCTGCAAACTCGTTCCTTGAAAGTCCCAAGAAACCACGCAGATGATCCTCCTGGAAAGGGAAGGGGGGATTGTTGGTTAAAACGCCATAGGGGTTGGCGTAGCACCGGATACCGTCCTCCACAGATTCTACCACAATGCTCTGGTTTTTGTCGCTGACGATCCAGTGAAGCGGGGAAACAGGGTATTCATCGCTAAAAGGGGAATCGATAATATTCAGGTTTTTTACTGCTTCTTTTACTTCCTCAACGGTTTTAAAGGACGCAAGAACCCAACTGTTGAATTCAAAGTGAGTAATGTTTCTGCACCCATCTTTTGCTGTGTGGTAGCAGGCATTTCCTGGGAAATTCAGGGCAGCAATGCTTAATCCGTATTCATTGGTACCATCGTAGTACAATGCGATTTCTTTTGCAAGTGTTGCAATTCCAATGAAAGCATGATGATCCAAAAGGGTCGGCTCACCGCGAAAATGGAGAGGGTACTTTCTTGGGGTAATGATGACTTGTTCCTGATAAGAGTATTCAAGGTCTAATGTTCTGCCGAAATAATGTTCCTTTGCATGAAAACTGATTGCAGTACACATACAAATGTCCTCCAGTGATAAATTTTTTGTGCTTATATTGATGCTTGGTATTGACATATTCTTGTGCTTGAGTATAATTGTATACAAAGATACAGGGATTCAAAAATCCGATAATCCACAACAAGGAGAAAGATTATGCTCGAAATTTCCAATAAGACCAATTTGCTGGAACAGAAGTCCTATAAGTATTCCCTGCAGGACGTTCAGGAACCTAATCTGCAGCGTGATATTTATTCTGAGGGCACCGTTCCCAAGGTGGCGTTCAACCACCGCAGAGTTCCGCTGAATATGCCGGAAGAGATCTGGATTACAGATACTTCCCTGCGGGATGGCCAGCAATCCGTTGAGCCATACACGGTTGACCAGATTGTTGAAATTTATAAGCTGCTAAGCAAGCTTGGTGGTCCTTACGGTATTATTCGCCAAACCGAGTTTTTTATTTACAGTAAGAAAGACCGGGAAGCAATAGAAAAGTGCATGGGTCTGGATCTTCGTTTCCCTGAGATCACCACATGGATTCGGGCAACCAAAGATGACTTTAAGCTTGTTAAGGATATGGGTATCCGTGAGACCGGCATTCTGGTCAGCTGCAGTGACTACCACATATTTAAGAAGATGAAGATGACTCGTAAGCAGGCACTGGATTACTACCTTGCTACGGTTTCCGATGCGCTGGACGCCGGTATCATGCCCCGCTGCCACTTAGAGGACATCACCAGAGCGGATTTCTACGGTTTCGTAGTTCCTTTTGTCAATGAATTGCAGAAACTTTCCCGTGAAGCTGGTATTCCGGTAAAGATCCGTGCCTGCGACACCATGGGATACGGCGTGCCCTATACAGAAGCCGCAATGCCCAGAAGCGTTGCCGGAATCATATACGGCCTGCAGCACTACTCGGATGTTCCCAGCGAGCTGCTTGAATGGCACGGTCATAATGATTTTTACAAGGCAGTAGCAAACGCATCCACCGCATGGCTTTATGGCGCGTCTGCGGTTAACTGTTCTCTGCTTGGTATCGGCGAGAGAACAGGAAATATTCCTCTTGAAGCAATGGTGTTTGAGTACGCCTCCCTCCGCGGTTCCATGGATGGTATGGACCCCACCGTCATTACACAGATTGCTGAGTACTTCCGAAAAGAAATCGGATATAACATTCCGGATATGACACCTTTTGTTGGACGCAGTTTTAATGTCACCCGGGCGGGTATTCATGCCGACGGACTAATCAAAGATAAAGAGATTTACACTATTTTTGATACGGAGAAGCTTCTGGGCGTTGCCCCTGCTGTGCAGATCGGCAAGGCATCCGGCCTTGCGGGTATTGCCTACTGGATCAATCAGAATTATGGCCTTAGCGACGACAAGAAGCTGGATAAGAAAGATCCTCTTGTCATTGCCATCAAGGGTTGGATTGATCTGGAGTATGAGGGAGGACGGCAGACTGTGCTTTCCAACAAGGAACTTGAACTTAAGATCGAAGAACTGGCACCCGGCAGATTTTCGTAAAGGAGAGGTAGCATGAGAGAGTTTAAAACTACATCTTTGGCAGATCAAATTTTCGATAAGCTGGAGAACGATATTGTTTTTGGTGTTTATAAGCCCGGTGAGGTTCTGACAGAACTAAAACTGGTTGAGCGTCTTGGGGTGAGCAGAACCCCCATTCGGGAAGCTCTGCGCAGGCTGGAGCAGGAACGGCTCATTGAGGATACTGGAAAAGGCTCTGTCATTCTGGGTATTACGGACGATGACCTGCTGGATATTATGAATATTCGTGTGCAGATTGAAGGCCTTGCCTCTTTTTATGCAGCCCGGAACGCCACCCAGGAGGGCGTGGAAAAACTACGTCACCTGATTGATTTGCAGGATTTTTACTTCTCTAAGGAAGATACCATGCATCTTCGATACATTGATGATGATTTCCATGACATGATTTGCAAACTCAGTAACCGAAGCGTAATTTCCGATACGCTGACACCGTTGCACCGAAAAACCAGACGTTACCGCAGAAAATCCATGGATAATCAAGGCCGTACCGCATGTATTGTTAAAGAGCACAGAGCGATTTATGAGGCAATTGCGGCACATGATGCCGATCTTGCCAGGGAACTTACTACAAAGCATGTGGAAAATGCCAGAAAGAGCATGTTGGGAGTGTAATTTATGGGAAAGACCATTGCGCAGAAGATTATAGAGAATCACCTTGTTTCCGGCGACATGACCGTCGGCAGTGAAATCGCGATTAAGATAGACCAGACCCTTACGCAGGACGCGACCGGCACAATGGCGTATCTGGAATTTGAAACTATGGGAATACCCAGAGTCAAGACAGAGCTGAGCGTTGCGTATGTGGATCACAACACATTGCAGTCTGGCTTTGAAAATGCGGACGACCACCGTTACTTACAGTCTGTTGCATACAAACACGGTGTCCATTTTTCCAGACCCGGAAACGGTATCTGTCATCAGGTCCACCTGGAACGTTTTGGTGTTCCAGGCAAGACCCTCATTGGCTCTGACAGCCACACCCCCACCGGTGGCGGCATTGGTATGCTAGCCTTTGGAGCCGGTGGCCTGGATGTGGCGGTGGCAATGGGCGGCGGCGCTTATTACATCACAATGCCTAAAATGTTCAAGGTGGAGCTGACCGGCAAGCTGAAACCCTACGTGACGGCAAAGGATATTAGTTTGGAGCTTTTGCGGATTCTGTCTGTTAAGGGCGGTGTAGGCGCTATTATCGAATGGGGCGGCCCGGCTGTGGCCACACTGACCGTTCCGGAAAGAGCTACAATCACCAACATGGGCACTGAGCTTGGCGCTACCACATCTATTTTCCCTTCAGACGAAGTGACAAGACAGTTTTTAAAGGCTCAGGGCAGGGAAGATGTCTATGTACCCCTTTCCAGTGATGAGGATGCGGTGTACGACCGTATCATTACCATCGATCTGGATGCGCTGAAGCCTATGATCGCCTGTCCTCACAGCCCTGACAATGTTGTCAGTGTGGATAGCCTTACCGGAACCAAGGTCGACCAGGTCTGTATCGGTTCGTGTACCAATTCCTCCCTGATGGATATGCTTAAGGTTGCAAAAATGCTCAAAGGTAAGACCATCAGTCCCAATGTAAGCCTCTCTATTTCTCCGGGTTCAAAGCAGGTTCTTGCTATGCTGGCAGATTGCGGTGCTTTGACAGACATCCTTGCCAGCGGAGCGAGAGTTTTGGAGTGTGCCTGCGGTCCTTGTATTGGCATGGGATTCTCGCCTAACTCTGGCGGTGTGAGCCTTAGAACCTTCAACCGTAACTTCCTTGGCCGCAGCGGTACTAAGGATGGACAGGTATATCTGGTTTCGCCGGAGACAGCGGTTGCCGCGGCGTTGACCGGCTACATAACTGACCCCACTACTTTTGCGCCTATGGAGCCTGTTGTGATGCCTGAACAGTTCAGAATTGACGATTCCGCTGTCCTTGCCCCTGCAAGTCCGGAGAATGCGGACAGCGTTCAGGTGCTGCGTGGCCCCAATATCAAAGAATTCCCCAAGAGCAAGCCGTTTGCGGATGAACTGACAGCCAAACTGGTACTTAAGGTTGGCGACAACATCACTACCGACCACATTATGCCTGCCGGCGCAAAAATTCTTCCCTATCGCAGCAATATCCCGTTCCTTTCCCAGTTCTGTTTCCAAGTCTGCGACACGGAATTTGCACAGCGTGCAAAAGAGGCAGGGGATGGCATCATCGTAGGTGGAAGCAATTACGGCCAAGGCTCCTCCCGTGAGCATGCGGCCCTTGTGCCCATGTATTTGGGTATCCGCTGTGTGGTTGCAAAGAGCTTTGCTAGAATCCATGTGGCGAATCTGATCAACGCAGGTATCCTGCCTCTGACTTTTGAAAACAGTGAGGATTACGATACACTGAGCCAAGACAGCCAGCTGACCATCAGCGGTATCACCAAGGGAATGGAATCCGGCAGGGTGATGATGACTGACTGCAGCACAGGAAAACAAATTCCTCTGGTATGTAATTTTACCAAGAGACAGATGGAAATTGTAAAAGCCGGTGGTCTGCTGAATTACACAAAGGAGAATAGCTGATATGGTTACTATTGAAGCCGCCTGTGAGCAATTTAAACAACTGCTCCTGGAACAGCGGCAACGTCTTGAAACCCTCCAGAAGGAAAAGAAAGATTACTCCGTCATCGAAAAGGTGGTAATCGGACTTCTGGATGGAGACGGAATCGGCCCGACCATTATGGAACAGGCTGTTCGTGTTCTTGAAAAGCTGCTGACAGATGATATTGCAAGCGGTAGGGTTGAGCTGAAACGAATCAAAGGACTGACCATCGAAAACCGCCTTGCCAAGGGTGTGAGTGTTCCGGAGGAAGTTCTTGCTGAGATTAAATCCTGCGACGTGCTGCTCAAGGGACCTACGACCACGCCTATGGGTGGTAAAATGGAAAGCGCTAACGTGACACTGCGCCGGGAACTGGATTTGTACGCCAACGTGCGCCCTGTCAGCGTCCCGGAGGAGGGGATTGACTGGATCTTCTACCGGGAAAATACAGAGGGCGAGTATGTTCTGGGCAGTAAGGGCATTGACCTGGACGGAATGGCTGTTGATTTTAAGGTGACTACCGATGCCGGAACAAGACGGATCGCCCGCGCGGCTTTTGACTACGCAAAACAAAACGGAAAGAATAGTGTATCTATCGTCACAAAGGCCAATATCCTCAAAAAGACAGATGGCAAGTTTACAACTATTTGCCATGAGGTAGCGGAGGATTATCCCAACATCCATGTAGATGATTGGTACATTGACATTATGACAGCGAATCTGGTAAATCAGGATATTCGTAATCAGTTCCAGGTATTTGTCCTGCCTAATTTGTACGGAGATATCCTGACGGATGAAGCGGCGCAAATTCAGGGTGGTGTTGGCACTGCCGGCAGTGCTAATATTGGTGACCGGTATGCTATGTTTGAGGCTATTCACGGAAGCGCCCCCAGAATGATAGAGGAAGGCCTTGGGCAGTACGCAAATCCCTCCAGCATTCTGAAAGCGGAGGCAATGCTCCTGCGGCATATCTGCAGAACGCGTGCGGCTGAAGCACTGGAAAAGGCGCTTGCAGACTGTACCTGTGTTATCACGGGCAATACTGATGGAGCAACCTGTAGGGAATACACGGATTCTTTACTCAAGATGCTGTAAACAGACTGGTTATAAGGTGATGATCTAAAAAAGAGCGTTTGAATTCAAACGCTCTTTTTAATATAGGACATTTGTTGCCTACCAATTGAGGGAATATCCTCAAATGAAATTCTTCTGTGTATCGTTTCACTGATTACTTCGGGAAAAATTGGGAAATGCGGCAATTTCTGTGCCTGTACAATAATGATCCAGATGATCTGTATTGACATGTTCCGTGAATATAGAGTACAATAAAGAAAAATCTGGAGGTATTTGCAGTGAGAAAGATTACATTTACAACTACGGGCTCTTTTGATATGGCAGACGGTTTTGGCTGTGCAAGCCTTGGGTTGCCTGGCTTGTGCGATAATTCATCTGTTTGTCTCACTGCGTATGATAAAGTACCAAACAGCATTGTTCTTATCGGTAGCTATGATGAGATATTGTCTGAGGCAGAGAAAGTTACTGGGCAGGTTTATGCAGCCATTGTTCTTTTTGGAAACGCCGGCGGCGAGAATGACTTTATGAAGTCTCTGACCAAAGTTTTCCGGTGTCCAATGGTGGGGGGTGGTGCTGCCATTGATGGATCAACCGGCCGCAGCGGCTTGATTACCGGTGGAGGACAGGCGGCCG
Source organism: Faecousia sp. (assembly GCA_045577435.1). Lineage (GTDB taxonomy): Bacteria > Bacillota > Clostridia > Oscillospirales > Oscillospiraceae > Faecousia. Next base: position 52,172 of record JAZNIL010000039.1, read on the forward strand.
TTATGCTCCTGACAGACGATAGGTATACTTACCAGACCCAGTTTAAATGCATCCATGATAAGATCATAGGTGAGTGCACCGTAAAAACGTCTGATCCCAGAACGCTGTTAACCATCGATGGCATTGATGCGGCTACCTTTCTTGCAGAGAAAAAGCGTGAGCTTGGATTCGCCGAAGGAGATTTTGAGCATTTGACCATATCGGATCTTAACCATGTAAACGCCCATCTCTCCATCCAGGATGGTGTCATTAAAAGCGGCAGAGATGTAAATGAAAAGATGATCTTACGCTATGTTGCCCATGAGGATGTGTATGAGTCCATGCGCGGTTTCTACGATGACAAAAATGCAATCGTTTTCGGATGTGCGGGCTTGTCCGGTATTCTTGACAAACCCCTTGACACGCCGTCACTGGGGCTGTTCCTGTTCGGCGAGGTCTGCTGTACCGGTGAAACCTCGGAGTTTGGAAACCTAATGCTCAGCAAGCTGGTTATCACTGAAAAATAAAGGTAAGGGGCTGTTGCGAAACAAAGCAACAGCCCCAAAATAATGCAAACGTCTGCATCTTACGGATGTAGGCGTTTGCATAAGTATCCCTGCTCTTATAAATGCACAATTGTGGGCATATGACCTGTATAGGGGAGAAATACTTCAAGCAGATCCTTTGTCTTGATACGCAGACTGGAAGTGTTGATACAGGGATGACACCCAAAATACGCACCCTCCAGGATGTCTTCGTCGATTAGAAGCTGCACCCTATTCTCCTTATCATTCATAAGTCCAAGCACACTCAAAGAACCCGGTGTGATGTCAAGAAGCTGCTCCATATACTCACCGGTGGCAAAGGACAGCCTGGAAGATCCAATTTGGGCAGAAAGATCTTTGGTTTTAAATACTTTGTCACCCGGCAGCATAAGAAGGTAAAAGTTGGTGCACTGTCGGTTGCACAAAAGCAGATTTTTGCATATGGTAGCGTCCAACGCTTCATCCACAGCGGCACAGTCTTCCATGGTCATAGCCGCGGCATGATCGATACGTCCATAGGAGATATTCAATTTGTCAAGTAAATCGTAAACACGGATTTCTTTGTCTAAACGGCCTGAGAGATCCGCAGGCCTGCCATTTGTAATTTGCATATATAAACACCTAACCACTATTTTTTAGCCATTCTACCACAGGTTATCCAACTTGTCCAGAATTGGCATAGATTTTGTCAACAGTGCTAATTTCCGACATTACACAAAAGGATTGTAATAACGGCTGCCGTTTAAAAATGTGATGAGGAAGGAAAGCAGCATTAAGACAGTACATAACACCATACACAATATGTCAGCCCTTGAAAATTTGCGCTCAGAATACCAGGTGCGCTTTTTGCCTTTTCCGAAACCGCGCAGCTCCATAGCGTTGGAGATTGTCTCGATTCGCTCCATAGAGGAAAGTATCAGCGGGATCAGAATGGTGCCTGCAGCCTTTAGGCGATCCACAAGGCTTGCCTTTTTGCTCATCTCCGTACCTCTGGCCTGCTGCGCCAGGGAAATATCCCGGTACTCCCGCTGAATATCGGGAATATAACGAAGCGCTAAGGCAACGGCATAGCTGATGCGGTAGCTGACACCAATGCGGCTGAGAGATGCGGCAAATTCTGAGGGATTGGTGGTGCAAACAAACAGCAACACAATGGGAATGGTGCAAGTGTTCTTTAAAATCACATTCAGATGGTAGAACAGCTGTTCCGCGGTAATAACATAAGGACCGGCTATTTTAAACAGGATCGTCTGTGTCCCGTAAATGCTGGTACCATGGGTAGGGCTGAAAAGGTAGATAAGCAGGTTGTTCAGCACAATATAGATGACCATTAGACCCACCACAAAGGAAATATCGCTGATCTTTAACTTTGCAACGCGGAATAGGACAAAAGATACAACGGTCATCGCAATCAGCAGGGGAGTGTAGAAACTGGTCATTGCCGCAATGCTCCAGGCGATAAGCGCAACCAGTTTGCAGGCACCTGTCAGCCTGTGTATCCCGGAGGGGCGGTCGATGTAATTGAAAAGGTTAATCATTTCCGCACCTCCCTGTCATGGGCGATAAAGCGCCTTGTAAATTCCTCGGGGTCATGGATACCGCAGCGCTCAGACAGATGATACAAAGATGTTACCTTTAGATGAGCCTGTTCTACGATTTCCGGGCTGTTCAGTACCTCGGCGGAAGATTTGTCTGCAATTACACGGCCACCATGGAACACAATCGCTCTTTGTGTGTACTCTAACATAAGGTGCATATCATGGGTAATGAGAACCACGGTCACACCCTGCTTATTGAGCTCACTTAAGAAATCCATGATCTCCGTATAGTGCTTTAAATCCTGTCCAGCAGTAGGCTCGTCCAATAGGATTATTTCAGGTCTGAGAATAAGGATAGATGCTATGGTGACCCGTTTCTTTTGACCATAGCTCAATGCGGAGACCGGCCAGTTGCGGAAAGGGTACAGGCCGCAGATTTTCAGTACATCTTCTACTCTTGGACGTATTTCTTCTTCACTTACACCACGATTGCGCAGACCAAGGGCTACTTCATCAAAAATCTGTGTCTTGGAGATCATCTGGTTGGGATTCTGCATGATATAGCCAATATGGTCAGCTCGCTCTTTTATGGAGAGTGTGGACAAATCCATGCCATTTAGGTGCAGAGTGCCGCCTTGTGGCTTTTCAAAACCGCAGATCACCTTTGAGAAGGTAGATTTACCGGCACCGTTGGTACCTACTATGCTGAGCATTTCTCCTTTGTGGATTGAGGCGGAAATGCCCCTCAGGGCGTGATGACCGCCCTCATAGGTGAAGTCCACATTGTCCGCAAGCAGCAAAACATCACATTCCTTTGGTGGGGCAGCCGCAGGTTGACTGTAAAACCACTGCCGTACCTTTTCGGCCTGTTTGCTTGACAGCTTCAGTTCAGGCAGATGGGAAGGACGCATATCGGGTGTCAAATCAATGCCTGCGTATTTCAGCGCTGTTACATACAGAGGTTCCCGGATTCCGCTGCACTGAAGCACATGACCGCAAAGAAGGGTATCCGGATCTCCGTCATACACGATGCGCCCATCACCCATGACTACAACACGATCCACAGGATAGTACAAAACGTCCTCAATTCGGTGTTCAATAATGATGACAGTGCAACCCGTTCGCTTCTGTATTTCATCGATCAGTACAATGGCCTGCTTACCAGTGGCAGGATCTAAATTTGCCAGGGGCTCATCAAACAGCAGTACATCTACCTGCCCAACCATAACACCAGCAAGACTGACCCGTTGCTTCTGACCGCCGGAGATTTCGTGGGGTGCATGATGTAAAACCGATTCCACATCCACAAGTTTTGCGACTGTCTCCACCTGATGATGCAGTTGATCTGTGGTGATACAGTCATTTTCCAATGCAAAGGCAATATCCTCAGCCACCGTCAAACCGATAAACTGTCCATCCGCATCCTGCAGAACGGTTCCTACTACCTTTGACAGGTCGAAGATGCCAAGCTTCTGTGCATCCTTACCGCCAATGGTAAGAGAACCTGTCGCTTTTCCAGGATAGGAATTGGGAATCAGACCGTTGATGCAGTGGGCAAGGGTGGATTTACCGCAGCCGGAGGGACCGGCGATCATAATTTTCTCGCCCTTACGGATATTCAAGTTAATATCGTACAGGGTTGGCTCTGCCTGTGCAGTGTACTGAAAACTGAAATTCTCAAAGGAAATAATAGTATCTTGATCCAACGAAATGTCCTCCGTAACGATAAAGGCAGGCACTGGGCCTGCCTTTATATGGTGATAAAGAATTACTCCTTGTTCAGGCTGCCGGCTTTGGTCTTGGTAGCGGCATAGGCAATGCACAGCAGGCTGCCAATAATTGCGGTGGTGACTGCGTTGGCAGCGCCGCCCACAAGTCCCTGCAGGAAGACCTTGTCAACGGGCTCGGAGTACATCAAGATGTCCAGAACAGCGGCAACAACAATCCAGCTGAATGCGTGGCACACGATCTGTGCAATGTTGAACTTAATAAGCCCCTTCTTGCCCATATCAGCTTCATCCATCTTCAGGACTTTTGCGGAGAAGCCCATCAGCAGGCCGAATACGCCGGAAGCAATAACCCAGCTCCACCAAATGCCCCAGCCGTAGCTGAAGTCGATCAGGGTGTGGCCAATCAGGCCAACCAACGCACCGGCGATAGGTCCAAACACTACGGAAATAAAGGCAAGCAGACCATACTGGGTGGAAATGTTGGTGTTGGGTATAGGACTGGGGATGGCAACAAACCTACCCAGCACAAAGAACAGGGCAGCGCCGATGCCGATGGCAACGATGGTTTTTACAGAAAACTTTTTCATTGATACTACCTCCATTTTGTTGATCTATTTCGGGCTTTCGCCAAAACAGGACTTAGTGGAAACCCTTAAAGGGCTCAATGCGAATGCGCCAGGAATTGCCGGTGCCGATATTATAGGCTCTTGCAAAACTGCCTTGGTTGATGGCTACCGCCACGCAATCGAGACTATTGACATACGCCAGCGCTTCTCCTACATAGACTTCTGCAAAGCTCTTTGCGTAGAGAATGATGTTCCTGTAAACGCACCGGGTGTCATTTTCGATTGTAATACTGACCCGGTCACCATACTGGATTCCGGTTTGCAGAAACAGTGTTTTGGGAATGTTTGTCCAAAGACTGCCAAAACGCACGTCCAAGACGTCGATGGTTCCGCACACAGCATTTCCCTCAAGCCAGGGTTCCACAATAGGGAGTGTAACAAGTTCGTCAACAGGCACTTGAGGACCGACACCGTTAAAATCAATGATGCCGCTAGCCAGTCTGGCACCGGTGAAGGCGTAAACATCTCTGCCGTGGAAAGTGTAGCTTTCACCGGAACGAGGCAGACGGTTGATGCTTTCGTCAATTTGACGCGCGTCGCAGATACCCTCCAGACGGAGTACATGGGTAAGCGTACCATTGTCCGGCGTAACTATGTAGCGGCCGCTGTTCGTTTTAACCACAATGCTTTTCCTATCGGAACCAACACCTGGATCCACCACAGAAACGAACACAGTCCCCTCCGGCCAGTAGTTAATGGTCTGTATCAGCCGGTAGCTTGCTTCCCATATGTGAAAGGGTGTAATGTCGTGGGTAAGGTCGTGAATATTCAGGGCAGGATTTACTGTATATGCAACACCGTACATTGCACTGACAGCACCGTCAACCAGACCAAAATCTGTTTGGAAAACCAGGGGCTTCATTGACGTTCCTCCTAATTTTTGGATAAAGATATTATAACAACTTTTAAATTGCTAGTCAATGTGGTTTGCCAAAAATATTGATAAATTATGAACATATATTACAGGTATTTCTTCAAGTTATCGTTTGTTAGACTTGACAAAGTAACAGATATTCAATATAATGTATGAGCTATCGGGGTATGGCGAAGTTTGGTATCGCGCTTGGTTCGGGTCCAAGAGGCCTCGGGTTCGAATCCCGATACTCCGACCAAAATTCTGGGAATGGCTTCTGCCATTCCCAGAATTTTTATCGTTGTTACGAGATTCGAAAGGACGGCGCCAGTGCGCATACTGGTGTAAAAAAGTGTCAGGTGGACACTTTTTTAGTCCATGGGAGAATCCTTTGGTTTCTGGACGCACCCCTTGTGGGTGTGGACAGAAATCAAATTTGTTCGATCTTCGCCCCCCATAATTATACTCCGTACCCCGTTGTTTGAGTTCACAAAATCAAGAAGTAACACCATAAACCCAGGACCTACGTTAAAAGCGGAGGTCCTGCTGTCATAAGCCTTGACGGCTGCGAAAGACTGTGGGAGAACAGCCGACCTCTTTACGAAAGTATCTGCTGAAGTTACTTAAATCCGAGAAGCCACACTGGCTGCATACCAGGCTGATGGGAATGTTGGTTGTCAGAAGCAGTTGTTTGGCTGACGCTATTCTGCACAGCATTCGGTATCTGCCGATGCTGTATCCAGTTATTTTTTTGAAGCTATGGGTTAGGTAAGATACGCTGAAATTGTGTTCCTCTGCCAAGGCTGCCAAGGTTACATCATCGGATGGTTTGGATTCAAATCTCCGCTGAATTACCTGGACGGCGTTGTTTGACGGAGAATTCTCATAAGGAAAAGCATCCGGCATAAAGCGGTATATGGTTTGCAGCAACGTATGCAGTACCGATATCATTGCGTTTGGACAGTCACTAATGCGGTATTCATCATAGAGCATGGAAAAAAGAAGCTCCAGCTTATCATGGATAGGGGAAACGTCAATCACATAGAAATGCCCGGATGGCCGGTTGACAAAGGGTGATAGTAAGCGGCTGTCTTTTATCTGGGAGATAGCTTCCGAAGCTCTGATATTGATGTAATACCTGGAGTATGAGGGGGAGTTGCTGATAAAAGTATGGTTTTCCAGACGGCTGATGAAAACAACTGAGGGCTTATTTATGTTAAAACGATGGCCATTGATTTGAACATCCACATTTCCTCTTTGTACAAACAGCAATTGGTCGGATTGGTGCAGATGTGAGTGATGGGCAACAGAACCATCGGCTTTTGCAACCAGTTCAATACATGACATAGTTCATATCCTCTAAAAAGCAATTTTTACATAAAGCAAGACCAACCAAGCCTATCTTTTGTGTTGAGAATATTATACAATAAACGCAACGATTTTGCAACAGTACCTGTGTTGTGCTAAAATAGGCAGGGTAATGTTGCGATGCTGTTTGTACAAAATAGGATGGAGGGTAAATTATGGAAAGTTTAAACGGTCAAGACTTCGAGAACGTAGTGTTGCCCACAAATACACAATGGGATATACTGGCTCAGAAAGCAATGTTTGGTGGCAAGGAAGTCCAAAACCGGATTGTATACCAGGCAATGGAGGGCTGCGACGGAACCTTCAAAGGATCTCCGGATGAACTTACACTTCGCAGATATAGAAGATTTGCGTCCGGCGGTCCTGGCATTATCTGGGTGGAAGCTACTGCCGTTGCCCACGAAGGCAGGGCAAATCCCAGACAGTTGTATCTTAACGGAGATTCTCTGGACGATTTTAAGCGTCTTTGTGAATTGATAAAGGAAACATCCTTCAAAACAAACGGATTTGAGCCGTTTGTTTGCGTGCAGTTGACCCATTCCGGCCGCCACAGCAAGCCTGAGGGTGTTCCCGCACCCATCATAGCGTACAGAAATCCTTATTTTGAGAAAAAGGTCTCCGTCACCGACGAGAATATCATTTCCGATGATGGTCTGGACCGCCTTAAGGATGCCCTTATCGGCGGTGCAATGTTGGCGGAAAAGGCGGGATTTGACGGGGCTGATATTAAGTCCTGCCATGGCTATCTGCTTTGTGAACTTCTGTCTGCGTATAACCGCCCCGGTAAATACGGCGGCTCTTTTGAAAACCGCACACGTTTGTTAAGGGAATCCGTTACCGAGTCGGTAAAATGTACGTCAGCAGATTTTGTCATCGCAAGCCGTTTGAATATCTATGATGGCTTCCCGTATCCTTACGGCTTTGCAGCTTCACCGGATAATGGATTATCCCCCGATTACACAGAATCCAAGAAACTGCTGTCAGATCTGGCAGACGCTGGTGTTGGACTGCTCAACCTGACCATGGGTAATCCTTATGTGAATCCTCATGTAAACCGACCGAGCAAAATCTGTCCGTACACACCTGACGAGACAGCCATAGCAGGTGTGAACAGAATGCTCACCGGTATTGCCGAAACAGCTGCAGCGGTAAAGAATCGTGTTCCTGTTGTATGCTCCGGGTTGAGTTATCTGGCGGAAAATGGGCCTAGCGTTGCCGCCGGCTGTATTGAAGAGGACTGGTTCCAGTTTGCTGGTTTTGGACGGGAGGCATTTGCATATCCGAATATCGCGAAAGACATCTGTATAGGTGGAAATGTTGATAAAAAGCAGCTGTGCATAACCTGCAGTAAGTGCACGGAGCTAATGAGGAACGGCGGAACTACCGGCTGTGTCATTCGTGATACAGAGGTTTATTCCCCGCTCTACAAGAAATTTGTCTTAAAGAAGGAGTGAATGAAGACATGGAGAAATACGCAGTGGTGACCGGCGCATGCGGCGGTATTGGTTATGCAACTGTAAAGCGTTTGGTTGCCGATGGTTACAGGGTACTTGCCACAAGCGCGCGTTCTGCCGAAATGGCAGCTCCCATGTTCAGTGAGTACGGGGATTCCGTCCGTTACCTTTGCGGTGATATCGGCTCATCTGAGGAGCGGCAGCGTATTATAGAGGGAGCATCGCAATTACCCAGAGTGGATGTTCTGGTCAATGTGGCCGGTGTGGCACCAAAGGTGCGCACAGACCTTCTGGAAATGACGGAAGAAAGCTACGACCGTGTTATGAACATCAATACAAAAGGCACTCTGTTCTTAACACAGGCAATCGCGAAAATTATGATCGGCCAAGAACCGGATGAAAATAGCCAGCGTGGATATATCGTAAATATTTCCTCTATGTCTGCCTATACAAGCTCCATAAGCAGGGGAGAGTATTGTATTTCAAAAGCAGGTGTATCCATGATTACTAAATTGTTTGCCGACAGGCTTGCGGCACATCAGATAACTGTAAACGAGGTGCGTCCCGGAATTATTGAAACCGGAATGACTGCCCCTGTTAAAGCAAAATACGATAATCTTATTGCGAATGGACTTCTGCCCAATCCCCGGTGGGGCAGACCGGAGGATGTGGCCAATGCGGTCTCTGTATTTTACAGTGGTGCTATGTGCTATACAACCGGCCAGTCTGTGGACGTAGACGGGGGATTCCATATTAGGAGATTGTGATTTAAACAAAGGGGCGGTTGGTGTGGATATTTTTCTGGGTGAAAAGACGTTTTCTGTTCCGGTTTTTTCTCTCCATACGGCTGTTGTTGGCAGCGGCGCTGCCGGCTATAACGCGGCACTGCGTTTGAAAAAGTACGGTGTTGAATCGGTTGCGGTCATCACGGAAGGGAAAAATATAGGTACATCCCGAAATACCGGTTCGGATAAACAAACCTACTATAAATTGAACCTATGCGGTAGTGCACCGGATTCTCCGGGCGCTATGGCCCGTGATCTGTTTGCCGGTGGCTGTGTGGATGGAGATATCGCCTATGCTGAAGCGGCATTGTCTGTTCCTTGTTTTTTGCAGCTTGCCGAGTTGGGTGTTCCGTTTCCCATGAACAGATACGGAGAATACGTTGGATATCAGACAGACCATGATTTTACCGCAAGGGCAACCTCCGCCGGTCCGCTGACCTCAAAGCTGATGACACAGCAACTGGAAAAAAGCGTGGAGGAAGCCGGCGTTAAGATCTATGACCATTGCCTAGTGGTGCAGATCCTGTGCAAGGACGACCGTGCCATTGGTCTTGTTGCGCTGGACTTGGAACAGTCAAAGCAGCAGCCTGTATTTGTGTTGTTCCGCTGCGAAAACATTATTTTTGCCACCGGCGGCCCTGCTGGAATCTATGCCGATACGGTTTATCCCTGTGGTCATAGAGGTTCTTCAGGTGTGGCGTTTGAAGCAGGCGTTTGCGGAAAGAACCTTACGGAATGGCAATATGGCCTGGCATCCGTATCTCCCAGATGGAATGTCTCCGGTACATATATGCAGGTTCTGCCACGGTTTGTCTCTATTGACGCAGACGGACAGGAGCACGAATTCCTGGCGGAACACTATGGCAAGGGCACGGATTATCTGTCTCTGGTGTTCAAAAAAGGATATGAATGGCCCTTTGACTGCAATAAAGCCCATTGTGGTTCTTCTGTGATCGATCTTCTTGTATACAGGGAAGCCGTTCTGCGAAAACGCCGTGTTTTCCTGGATTACCGCAGCAATCCCGAGCGTTCCTCCCAATTGGAGTATTCTCGTTTGACAGATGAAGCCCGTGGATATCTGGAAAAGGCAGATACGTGCTTTGGAACACCTATTGACCGGCTGATTCATCTGAATGAGCCTGCCTATGAATTGTATCTTTCCAAGGGCGTTGACCTGAAAAAGGATATGCTTGAGATCGCCCTGTGCGCGCAGCATAACAATGGCGGCTTGGACATTGACTGTTGGTGGCAAACCAATATCAGACATCTGTTTGCCGCCGGAGAAGTTGCCGGAAGCCATGGCATTTACCGCCCCGGCGGAAGCGCCCTGAATGCTGGGCAGGTAGGCTCCATGCGGGCAGCGCAATATATTGCTTACCACAAACCGGAAGAGCAAGCAGCAGACGAGTGTGTTTTTTCAAAATGCGCCTGTACAGCATTGGAAAAGCAATATGCTTTCTGCCAGCGTCTGCTATCCGGCGGGAACAACCTAACGGGGTACGAGGCGTCTGTCAGAAATGGTATGAGTGAGGCAGCGGGAGCCATACGCTCAAAAGATAAGCTCTCCAAACTCATTGCAGATAACACTAAACTATTGGAGCATTTTTCAGATGTGGTGCGTATTCCTAACTGCAATGCGCTGCGGCGTGCTTATCAGCTTAAGGACGCGCTGGTTACCCAGCAGGTATATCTAACCGCCATGGCTGACTATGTAGATCGGGTGGGTTTCTCAAGGGGCTCAGCCATTTATACGGCGGCAGATGGTGAGGTTGCAGAGGGGTTAGAGGGGGTCTTCCGTTTCCGTTTGGGAGATGGCTCCTATAAGGATCAAATCCAGACCGTCAAGTACAGTCCTGAGCACATATCGGTGAGCTGGAGGAATGTGCGGCCCTTGCCGCAGGAAAATGAGGCGTTTGAAACAGTATGGAGAAATTATCGGCATAATAAAAATGTTGACTGATTTAAGACGCGTTTTCTGTTTAAACATGAGTAATGGTAAAAGCACCCTGCATTGCAGGGTGTTTTTTAATGGCTGTGGTCCATAATGGGTATGAAATTTATACCAATCACAGAAAATAATTGTAACCGGATTGCTAACAGCAGTTTTATTTTTGTTCATGCAATATACTCTTTATGTAGGGGGGATCATATGAGTTACCGTATTGACTATGAACCACACAAGAATAAGCTTTATCCAACAAGAAAATTGAAGAAGAAGCGGACGGGTCTTATTACCGGATGTGTACTGTGTACAATATTTTTCCTTGGCTTATTTGCCCGAAATCAGCCGATGGTTGAGGAAGTTTGCAGCGATTCCATTGAACGCCTCTGTGTATGGCTTCAGGACGAAACACAAATCGGACGGAAGACCACAGAATACGCCCAAATACTGTTTAGTTATGGAGAATAAAACGGAAATTTCTATTAGCACGGTTTCCCTCATTACATTTGTGTTGGCAGTATACATCGTCCCGCTGAGGTGGCTTTTCGCATGGCTGTTGTCAGTGATGGTACATGAGGCAGGCCACATCTGTGCTGTACGGATTTTTGGCGGTAGTATAACTTCTTTTTCAATTGGGCAGTTTGGGTGTGTTATGGAGTGTACGGGCCTGACAAAAAGGCAGGAGATTGCAGCCATTGCAGCGGGGCCGGCGGCCGGCCTGCTTCTGTGTGTATGCGGATGGAATTTTCCCCGCCTTGTTATATGCGCACTGGCACACTCTACGTTTAACCTACTCCCTTTTTATCCTTTGGATGGAGGAAGATTACGTAAGAACAGGATAAAAGGGACATAAAGGGACATAATGTAAAAATACCTTGCAAATAAGGCTTTTCGTGAGTACAATAGATAAGATAAATAAAGCGAGGTAGCGTTATGACAGATCTGCTCCAAAGAATCCTGCCCCAAGTGCAGAAACCTGCACGGTATACGGGAGGTGAATATAACGAAGTTATCAAGAACCTGGATGATATCCGGGTGCGTGTAGCGTTTTGTTTTCCGGATACCTATGAGATCGGTATGTCCAATGTGGGTATGCGTATTTTGTACGGTGTTATGAACCAGATGGATGGGGTATGGTGTGAGCGTGTTTTCCATCCCTGGGGAGATATGGAGGACGCTATGCGCAAGCATGGCCTGCCCCTTTGGGCGCTGGAAAGCCAGCACCCGGTAAAAGACTTTGACATGATTGCTTTTACCATTGGCTACGAAATGTGCTACACGAACATTTTGAATATGCTGAATTTAGCCGGCATACCGCTTCACAGTAAGGAAAGAACAGGCCTTAAAAACATTGTGTTTGCCGGTGGTGTATGTACATTTAATCCTGAGCCTTTGGCAGACTTCATAGACTTCTTTTCCCTGGGTGAGGGAGAGGAAATCACAACGGAAATTATCAGCTTGTACGACCGTGCCAAAGCTGAGAGGTGGTCAAAGGAGCAGTTTTTGCTTGCTGTGTCCAAAATTGACGGTGTATATGTGCCTTCTTTTTATGAGCATAGCTATAACGATGACGGCACGATTTTATCAGTAACTGCCATAAACGGCGCACCTGAAACGGTTACAAAGCGAATTGTTGAGGATCTGGACAGCGCATATTTTCCTACAAAAATGATCGTTTCCTCTACGGAAATCGTGCATGACCGAGGGAATCTTGAGGTGTTCCGTGGTTGCATTCGTGGATGCCGCTTTTGTCAGGCTGGGTTCTCTTGCCGCCCTGTGCGTAGAAAGAGCGCCCAGGTTCTGAAACAGCAGGCAATTGAAATGCTGGAGGATTCCGGACATAACGAGATTACACTGTCCAGCCTGTCTACTTCGGATTACCGTGAACTGAAGGAACTAACAGATGAATTGATTCCCTATTGTCATGATCACCGGATTAATCTGTCAGTGCCGTCTCTGCGGGCGGACAACTTCTCCAGAGAACTTATGGAAAAACTGCAGACCCTTAGAAAAAGCGGACTTACCTTTGCGCCGGAGGCTGGAACACAGCGTCTGCGGGATGTAATCAACAAAAATTTGACAGAGGATGAGATTCTCACTACCTGCGCAAATGCTTTTTCCGGCGGTTGGAATCATGTAAAATTGTATTTCATGCTGGGACTGCCTACTGAGACGGATGAGGACGTTCTTGGAATCGCGGACCTGGTTTACAAGGTGATCCGCACTTGGAAGGAACACGCCAGCAACAAAAAGCGGGGACTTTGCGTCCATGTGGCAACAGCCTATTTTGTGCCCAAGCCCCACACCCCGTTCCAGTGGGAAAAGCAGATAGAGCCTGAGGAATATTTGCGCCGCTGCAGGCTGCTTAAGGATCATTTTTACTCCAAATCTATTGAGTACAACTACCACACGCCGAATATCAGCCGGCTTGAGGCAGTTACCGCCCGTGGCGATCGTCGTTTGAGCTCTGTTATCGAGGAGGCAGCCAGAAACGGTGCAAAGCTGGACGGATGGGACGAGTACTTTAATTATAAGATTTGGATGGACGCGTTTGAAAAATGCGGTGTTGATCCAAATTTCTATACCGTTCGTGGTTACGGTGAGGAGGAAACCCTGCCGTGGGATAGGATTGATGTGGGTGTTTCCAAGAAGTTTTTACTGCGTGAGCGGAAAAGAGCATACGAAGAGAAGATTACGCCGGATTGCCGCCAGGGATGCAGCGGCTGCGGCGCGGATCGCCTTTTGAGGGAGGTGGAGTGCGATGCCTAGGCTGCTGTTTGAAAAGACAGGAAATGCGGTTTGGATTTCTCATCTGGATCTTATGCGTGTGTTCCAGCGTACCTTTAAGCGTGCGGGTTTACAGCTGAAGCACACCCAGGGGTTTAATCCAAGACCCTCTGTTTCCATCGCGCTGCCTTTGTCCGTAGGTGTGGAAAGTAGGTGTGAGCTGCTTGACTTTGAACTTGACGGGCAGCAAGTGCCCTGTGAGCAAATCACAGAGGCGCTGAACAGGTCTTTAATTTCCGGTGTCCGTGTACGCTCCTGCTATGATGACGGCAGAAAACTTCGGGATCTTGCGCTTTTGCAGTGTACAGTTACGTTGGAATACGATAATGGCGTCCCTGCTGGGGCACTGGAGGCAATTAAGGAGCTTTTTGGCAGGCAGGAAGTCCTTGTCCCTAAAAAGACAAAAAATGGTGTACAGGTACAAAATATTATTCCAATGCTCCAAAACTGTTCACTAAATATCTCTGATCGGCATACAATACAGATAGAGGCGGTAGTGTGCTGTCAGAACCCAACGCTTAATCCAATGCAGCTGGCAGTCGCTATTGAACTATACTTGCCGGATTACAAGGCGGATTTTGTGTGTTGTGCCAGAGAAGAAATCTTTGACGGCAATCAATCTGTTTTCAGATAAGGAGTTTTTGTATGGAAATCAATCCTAATTTCATTCTGGAAGAATGCCCCGTATGCAGAGGCAGCGGTTTTTTGGTACATGAAGGCGGCTGGAATGTGCAGGTCGAGTGTACTGACTGCAGTGCACATACTGTTTACGTGGAGTACGAAACGGAACAGGAGAAGAAAGAAGCTGAGATTCAGGTGGCAAGACTGTGGAATCTTGGTAAAGTAATCAAGTCCGATGTAGGCGAATAAAATTTTTAACTTTTTTGAAAAAGGGGCTTGCATTTTGCGAATTGGTGTGCTATTATATCAAAGCTGTCGTGAGACGCAAGCAAAATCCGGGTTTGGCGAAGTTTGGTATCGCGCTTGAATGGGGTTCAAGAGGCCGCTGGTTCGAATCCAGTAACTCGGACCATTAAGACCGAAGGAGTTCACTCCTCCGGTCTTAATTTTTTATTTACTTCTGCTTTTTGTATGGACATTGTACCTTTGTGAACAATCTACACCCGCCATCCCAGACGGTGTTTCTGTAATCTTACAGTAAAATAATTGACAAAAAACTGATTTTTACTGAAAAAGCACTTGCATTCTGAAACTATTTGTGTTACAATACATCGGTCTGAAAACAAGGTGAGTCCTCTGTGGTGCCGGGAACCATATCGCCGGAGCGAACGCTGCATGAACGCCTAATATTAAGGAGGACATAGATATGGATTTAGTTAAGGCTCTGTCTAACCAGTACCTGAAGGAAGAACTGCCCGAAATGAACGTAGGCGACACTGTCCGTGTTCATGTGCGCATCAAGGAAGGCTCCCGTGAGCGTATCCAGGTGTTCGAAGGCACGATCATTGCCCGTAAGCATGGCGGCATTGGCGAGACCATCACTGTTCGCCGTATCAGCCATGGCGTTGGCTGTGAAAAGGTTTTCCCCGTGCATTCCCCCCGTATTGCTGACGTTGAAACTGTCCGTAAGGGTAAGGTACGCCGTGCCAAGCTGTACTATCTGCGTGAGCGTACCGGCAAGGCTGCTAAGGTCAAGGAAAAGGTTTAATTTCAAATTCCGTAAAAAAAGAGGGGCGACCCTCTTTTTTTATTGCATAAAATCGTTTATAATATATGAAATAGTCTTTTATTCTCTGATGAGGTCTTTTGGATGGAAAATAATAAATTTGAATCTGGGAAACCGGTGGATAATACTACGGATAAAGTGATAAATACAACTGCCTGGAAAGAGGATCTGTTGTCTTATTTGCAGGATATAGTTCATGCGTTGGCTGTTATTTTGCTTGTTTTTCTGCTGCTCTTTCGCATCGTGGTTGTCAATGGCCCTTCCATGGAAGACACCCTTGTCCACAATGACTGTGTCATACTGGTCAACAGTTTATTTTACCAAGATTACGGTGTGGGAGATATTGTGGTAATCAGCAAAGATTCCTTTCACGATGGTGAGCCGATTATTAAAAGAATTATAGCGACAGAAAATCAACAGGTGCATATCGAATTTGAATCCGGAATTGTGTATGTGGATGAAGAACCTATTTCGGAATCCTACACAAAAACTCCAACAAATCTTTCAGAGGGAATTGAATTTCCTGTAACTGTTCCTGCCGGATGTGTTTTTGTGATGGGTGATAACCGCAATGAGTCTAAAGACAGCCGAAGTTTTGAAATAGGAATGATAGATATTAGAGAAATACTGGGTAGGGCGTTTTTCCTGGTGTTCCCCGGTGAAAACCCGGATACAAACAGACGCCAGCTGGACAGAATTGGAGCATTGTAATGGCAGATAATGATCGTATGAACATCCAGTGGTATCCCGGCCACATGACCAAAACACGCCGACAGATTGAGGCGGATTTGAAGCTTGTGGATGCGGTGTGTGAAATTGTGGACGCGCGGATTCCGGTGTCCAGCCGCAATCCGGATATTGATACCATCTGTGGGAATAAACCACGGATCATCATTCTCAACAGAATGGATCTGGCTGATCCGGCAGCCACGAAACGCTGGATCGCCTATTTCCGCAAAAAGGGATATGCGGCGGTTGCCACCGACTGTAAAAGCAGAAAAGGTATTGCAAACTTTCAGCCCGCTGTGCGCGCTGTGCTTCAGGAAAAAATCGAACGTAATGCGGCAAGAGGGATGAATAAGCCTCTGCGTGTGATGATTGTTGGTATCCCTAACGTGGGAAAGTCCACCCTAATCAACCAAATCTCTGGGAGAAAGGGTGCGAAGGCTGAGAACAGGCCGGGCGTCACACGGGGCAAACAGTGGGTAACCGTGGATACCAGCCTGTTGCTTTTGGATACTCCCGGTATCCTTTGGCCGAAATTTGAAGATCCGGAAGTTGGCATGATGCTTGCTTATACAGGTGCTGTAAAAGAGGATATTATTGATATTGAGGAGTTGTCATCCCGGCTTATGGAGCTTCTGCTGAAGCGCTACCCACAGACCATTGCGGGGCGTTATGGTGTGGAAGCGGAGGATGGAACACCTGGTTATAAGCTTCTGGAAATGGCTGGCCGGAAACGGGGATATCTGCTTTCCGGTGGTGAAATCAACACAGAACGTATGGCTAAGGTGCTGTTGGATGAATACCGCAGCGGCAAGCTTGGATGCATTACCTTTGAGGAACCGGAGGAAGGAACATGAGCGGGGTCAATATGTGGCAGATAGAGCAGAGTTTCTTTGAAAAAGGCTTTCATGTGATTTGCGGCGTGGATGAAGCGGGTAGAGGTCCTTTGGCTGGGCCTGTTTGTGCCGCTGCAGTTATCTTGCCGGAGAATGTGGAAATTCCTGGACTCAATGACAGCAAAAAGCTCTCTGACAAAAAACGCAGAGAATTGTTTCCTGTAATTAAGGAAACGGCACTTGCTTACGGTATTGCTTTCGCTGATCACGGCGAGATCGATCAGATCAATATTCTCCAGGCAACATACCTTGCTATGGAGCGGGCCATTTCTAAACTTGCAATTAAGCCGGATTTTGCGCTGATTGATGGAAACAGGGCAAAGGATTTTGGAATTCCGGTTGAGACTGTTGTATCCGGTGACAGCCTTAGCGCAAGCATTGCCGCGGCCTCTGTGCTTGCCAAGGTAACCCGTGACGACTATATGATTGCGCTCTCAGCCCAATATCCTCAATACCAGTTCGATATACATAAGGGCTACGGGACAAAGGCACATTATGAGGCTCTTGCTAAGTTTGGCCCAAGTCCCGTCCACAGAATGACATTTCTGAAAAAACTATATGGCTAAGAATAACTTATCCGGCCCATGGGGAGAGGCACTGGCGGCAGAATATCTTAAGAAAAAGAAGTACAAGATTGTTGCAATGAATTATAAGTGCCGTTATGGTGAATTGGATATCATTGCGCAGAACAAAAAGTACCTTGTCTTTGTTGAGGTTAAGATGAGAAAAAATGACCATTTTGCCGCAGCCGGCGAATTTGTTCATACTCGAAAACAAGATCGTCTACGTACAACGGCATCCGTTTTTCTGGCCGAATATCCGACATTGCTGCAGCCGCGATTTGATGTTATTGAAATTTATGCCCCGGATGGGGTAGAGACAAAATCACCTACAATCAACCATTTGGAGGATGCTTTTCAATGAAATTCCCTGTCTTTGACCTGCACTGCGATACAACCCTGAAACTGCTGGGGGATGTAGGACAACCGGCACAGGAGTTACGGCAAAATACCTGTCATATTGACCTTGTGCGTGGAATGAATTTTCCTGGGTACTGCCAGAGTTTTGCGTTGTTTTCCACACCAACTATGCAGCGGTATGGGAAGAACGCGGTTTCGGTATTTGAACTGGAGCTCGACAGAATTCTATACCAATTGGATAAGAACCAGGACTTGATATCACAGGTGTATACGGCAGATGACGTGCGTAGTAACAAGGAAAATGGTATTATTTCCGCACTTCTGACCATTGAGGGAACTGCTGGATTTGATTACGACCCCGCCTTTTTGGAAGAACTTTATAAAATTGGCTGCCGGATTACAACTTTAGGATGGAATGAATCCAATCCACTTTCCGGCTCCCACAAAACTGGCGGTGGGTTGACAGATATGGGTAAAGCCTATGTACATGAGGCGCAACGTCTTGGCATGATTATTGATGTGAGTCATATCAGTGACCAGGGCTTCTGGGATATTATGGATATAACACAGGCGCCTGTGATCGCGACCCACTCTAACAGCAGAAACGTATATGATGTTAGCCGAAATCTGACGGATGATATGTTCCTCCACATCTGCCAGACCGGGGGCGTTGCCGGACTGAATATGTACAGCAAGTTCATTGGCAGCAATCCTTCACTGACAGATGTTTCAAAACACATACTGCACTGGATGGAGCTGGATCCCGACGGAAAACATATTGCCCTTGGGGGTGACTTGGATGGATGTGATGATCTTCCCCAGGGGTTTGAGGGTGTTCAAGATTATCCGGCTGTGGCGGATAATCTTCTGGACATTGGTCTGACAGTTGAAAATGTGGAGAACATTTTCTGGAACAACGCACTGGGGGTGCTGGATAAATGCTGTACGTAAGCAGTAGGAACAAGGCGGAAACCTTTACCGCGTACCGTGCGTTTCGTGAGAACGGGCCAACAGATGGAGGAATGTTCCTTCCTTTCCGTCTGACTCCCTTTCAGGGTGACGATCTTGAGAAAATATTGAACGGAACTTTCCATGAGGCAGTGGCCACGGTGCTGAATATTTTCTTCCCGGTTAAGCTTTCCGGGTGGGATTTGGAACTGTGTGCAGGCCGGAATATTTGCGTTTGCCGAAAAATGCCCCATAAATTGATTATTTCAGAGACTTGGCATAATCCGGAGGGCAGTTACCGTTTTATTGAGAAAGCTGTTTATAGAAGACTAACCGGGAATGTTGGTGCTGTCCCGCCTTTGGCCAGAACCGCAATCAGAACAGCGATGCTATTCGGCATGTTTGCGCAGATATACAGGACAGGTATAAAAGAATTTGATATTGTAACCAATACTGCTGATTATGTATCCTACTTGTCCGCATGTTACGCAAGGAAACTAGGTCTGCCGGTCAACAATGTTCTTATTGCCTGTCAGGAAGACGATGGCATCTGGGACTTTGTGCAAAAGGGTAGTTTTGTGTCAAATGATTCTGCGCAGACCGGCCTTGAGGCGCTGATGAGCACGCTCTATGGACACACCCAGACCAATATTTTTCTGAACGCCCTGAAGTCCGGGGAACAGTACATTCTGGACCAGGCGTTGTCCCCACCTTGTTGCCATGGCTTTCTTGCGGCTGTTGTTGGCGACAGACGTCTTGGCAGTGTTGTCAGGAGCGTCTTCCGTGCCTGTGGCTATGTACTTACAGAGAATGCTGCAAGAATGCACGGCGCGTTGATGGATTACCGAGCCAGGACAGGGGAGAGCAGGGAAACTGTGTTGTTTGTTGACAATAACCCCGCCAGGGATGCCGGTTGGATTAAAGATGCTGTTGGTCTTACCGCCGATGAGATATCCCGCCTACTCTGTGAAGTTAAGGAGTAAGGGCTATGGCTTTATATGCAATTGGGGATCTTCACCTGTGCCTTGGCGCGGAGAAACCTATGGATGTATTTGGCGGTAATTGGGTTGGCTACATGCAGAAGCTGCAAGATGGCTTCAGCGTGATCGGACCGGAGGACACCACGGTTTTGTTGGGTGATCTTTCCTGGGCACTGGATCTTCAGCAGGCGAAAGATGATTTCTCTTGGATTAACGATATACCCGGAAGAAAGATTATCCTCAAAGGAAACCATGATTACTGGTGGAGTACTGCCTCAAAGTTTTATAAGTTTTGTGCCCAACATGGTTTCGAAGATCAGTGGATTCTTAACAATAACCATTATATCTATGACGATTGGGCCATCTGCGGAACCAGAGGTTGGTTTTTTGAAGAAGAACGCAGCGGTGTACAGGATGAGAAGGTTTTCCGCAGGGAACTTATTCGTCTGGAAACCTCGTTAAAATCCGCGGGAGAAAGGGAAAAAATGGTTTTTCTCCATTATCCACCGAAGTACAAGGGGTATGAATGTGAGCAGATTCTGGAACTTCTGCGCAGATATCAGGTAAGAAGATGCTTCTATGGACACCTGCATGGGGCAAGCCATGGACTTGCCCTGGAGGGCCAGTGGGATGGTGTAGAATACCGGCTTGTATCCGCAGACCGCCTTGGGTTTAAACCATTCTTAGTTATTTCATAAAAAGTTTAAGAAAAGTGTGGACATTTGGCGTATTATTTGTTAGAATACTTCGGATACAAATTTTATATTTTTTGGTTGTGACTAACACAGCCTTAAATTTGGGAGGATACTAGAAATGAACGTGAAGAGCATTGAAAAAAACGGCAACCAGGCTACCATTGTAGTTGAGATCGACAAAGACCTGATGGAGTCCGGCGTACAGAAAGCTTACATGAAGGCCCGTAAGAACATCATGATCCCCGGCTTCCGTAAGGGTAAGGCACCCCGTAAGATGATCGAGGCTATGTACGGCGCCCATGTTTTCTTTGAAGATGGCCTTGAGGAGATTTTCCCCGAAGTATATGAGCAGGCCGTTGTGAAGCAGGATGTGAAGGCTGTTGGCCGTCCCAGCCTGACTGATATGCAGATCAGCGATGACAACATTGTCACCATTACCCTGACTACCGATGTATATCCCGAGGTTACTCTGGGTGATTACAAGGGCATCGAGGTTGAGAAGGTTGAGGCCACTGTTTCCGACGAGCAGGTGCAGGCTGAGCTGGACCGTATGGCACAGAATGTTGCTTCCACTGAGACCGTTGAGCGGGCTGCTGAGATGGGTGACACTGCAAATATCGACTTTGAAGGCTTCGACAACGGTATTGCCTTTGATGGCGGCAAGGGTGAGAACTTTGACCTGAAGCTGGGCTCCGGTTCTTTCGTTCCCGGTTTTGAGGAGCAGGTTGTCGGCATGACCGCTGGCGAGGAGAAGGACATTGACATCACCTTCCCCGAGGACTACAAGGCAGATCTGGCAGGTAAGCCCGTTGTGTTCCATGTGAAGCTGAACAAGGTTACTGTGACCAACGTTCCTCAGCAGGATGACGAGTTTGCCAAGGACGTTTCCGAGTTTGACACTCTGGAAGAACTGAAGAACGATATCCGCCAGAAGGCTCTGGAATCTGCCCAGAAGCAGATTGACGCAGCATTTGAAAACGCATGTGTGGGGAAGGCTGCTGAGAACACCACCGTGGATATGCCCGCTGCACTGATCGAGTCTGAGTTGGACAACCAGATGGAGCGTTTTGCATATCAGCTGCAGATGAGCGGTTACTCCATGGATGCTTACGCCAAGATGATGGGCGGCGATATGAACACCATGCGCAATGCTTTCCGTCCCACCGCTGAGAAGCAGGCTAAGATCAACGTGACCTTGGCTAAGATCGCTGAGGTTGAGCAGATCGAAGTTACCGATGAGGATATCGCTGCTGAGTACGAAGCCATGGCAAAGCAGTATGAGCTGGAAGTAGATAAGATCAAGGGCATGGTTCCCGAGGAAGAGCTGAAGTCCAGCCTCCAGACCCGTAAGGCTGTTAAGCTGATCGTTGATTCTGCTGTTCCTGTTGCTCCTAAGGCTGAGCAGGAGAAGATTGAGGAATAAGTCTTCCAATAAATGGTTAGAATGTTTCAAACCCTGAAAGGAGACATCACCATGAGTTTTATCCCATATGTCGTTGAACAGTCCAGCCGTGGAGAGCGCAGTTATGATATTTTCTCCCGGCTGCTCAATGACCGTATTATTTTCCTGTCTGAAGAGGTTAATGACACCACAGCCAGTTTGATTGTGGCACAGCTTCTGTACTTGGAGGCACAGGACCCCGATAAGGATATTCAGTTTTATATTAACAGTCCCGGCGGCAGTGTAACAGCCGGTATGGCGATCTATGATACCATGCAGTACATCAAGTGCGATGTAGCAACCATTTGCGTTGGTATGGCAGCGTCAATGGGCGCGTTCCTGTTGGCTGCCGGTACTAAGGGTAAGCGCATGGCGCTGCCCAATTCCGAGATTATGATCCACCAGCCTTCTGCGGGTACCCAGGGTCAGATTACTGACATGGCGATCCACATGAAGCGTTTGGAGACCATTAAGTCCCGGATGAACCGTATTCTTGCTGAGAATACCGGTAAGAGTGTGGAGGAAGTAACCGATGCCTGTGAACGGGACAACTTTATGACCAGCGATGAAGCACTGGCTTTTGGCCTGATCGACCGTGTGCTGGAGCGGCACTAATTTTCCGGAAAGGCGGTACTCGTAAATGTCCAAGAAGGCAGACGAGCAGCTGCTCAGATGTTCTTTTTGTGGTAAGACAGAGGCACAGGCTCGTCTTGTTGCCGGCCCTGGTGTATGTATCTGCAGCGATTGTGTGCAGGCCTGCAGCGATTTGCTGATGGAGGACACATACACCGAGGATATGCCGGATCATCTGCCTACACCTATGGAGATGAAGGCATATCTTGACCAGTATGTGATTGGTCAGGATGAAGCTAAAATCGCATTGAGTGTAGCTGTCTATAACCACTACAAACGTATTTTCCTTGCAACCAATACAGAGGTAGAGCTCCAAAAGAGTAACATTCTTTTAATTGGACCTACTGGCTGCGGCAAGACTTTGTTTGCCCAGACTTTGGCCAGAATTCTGGACGTTCCCTTTGCGATTGCGGACGCGACTACACTGACGGAAGCCGGTTATGTAGGTGACGATGTGGAGAATATCCTTGTACGTCTGCTACAGGCTGCTGAGTTTGATGTAGAGCGTGCCCAGCGCGGTATTATCTATATCGATGAAATGGATAAAATCGCGAGAAAGAGTGAAAATACCTCTATAACCCGTGACGTGTCCGGCGAGGGTGTTCAGCAGGCGCTGCTGAAGATCCTGGAAGGCACAGTTGCCAATGTACCACCCCAGGGCGGCAGAAAGCATCCCCAGCAGGAGACGATTCAGGTGGATACTACCAACATTCTCTTTATCTGTGGTGGTGCCTTTGATGGCCTCGACAAGATTATTGAAGCCCGGACAGATAAATCTGCCATTGGCTTTGATGCCCCTGTGGAGAGCAAGAAAAAACGTGACCTTGGTAAGATCCTTGCTAAGGTTCAGCCCCACGACCTGCTGAAGTTTGGAATCATTCCGGAACTCGTAGGACGTATGCCTGTGATCACCAGCTTGCAGGATCTGAAGAAAGAGGATCTTGTCCGTATTCTGGTGGAACCTAAGAACGCATTGACCAAGCAGTACAAAGAGTTGCTTGCCCTTGAAAATGTGGAACTTGAGTTCCAGCCGGAGGTTCTGGACGCAGTGGCGGAAAAAGCCATTGAGCGCCAGATCGGTGCCCGTGGTCTGCGGGCGGTGATGGAACAGACCATGACAAAAATTATGTTTGTGATCCCCTCCGACCTCTCTATTAAGAAGGTAATCATTACCCCCGAATGTATCCAGGGCGGAGAACCTAAAATTATCCGGGACAAAGCAAACCCCCGGCAAATGATCACAGCCCAAAAACACTGATGTCAGGGGGTAGTTTACTACCCCCGATTTTCAGTATATCCCCAGGAAGGAGAAAAACCATGAGTGAGATATTTATTTCCGGTAAAATGCCGGTTTTGGCACTTCGTGGTATTGCGGTTTTCCCGGACCAAACGGTACACTTTGACGTAGGCCGCATTAAGTCTGCCCTTGCGTTGGAAGAGGCAATGAAAAAGGACCAGACGCTTTTGCTGATTCCCCAGAAAAATATTGTGGATGATGATCCGGATCTGTCTGGATTATACCCCATCGGAACTGTTGTAAAGGTTAAGCAGATTTTGAAATCCCAGACAGAGAATATCCGTGTACTTGTGACGGGTCTGTACAGGGCAAAGATCTCTGAGCTGACCCAGGCGGAGCCATTTCTTGCAGGTACTGTGGAAACGGTATCAGAGGCAACTGTAGCGGACACACTTCGGGCCAGAGCCCTGCGCAGGGAGGCAACTCTTGCCTATGGAAGCTACCTTGAGTTGGTGGAACGCCCTTCCCAAACCGTTCAGCTTAAGATCCTGGCTTCTGACAGCAGCGGTTATATTGCCGATGCCATTACCCAAAACTCTGGGTTTGATTATCGGGATAAGGCAAAGATTCTGTGTCAACTGAATCCTCTGCGCCGGCTCGAGTCTGTGATTAAACTGCTCCAGCAGGAGATTCAAATGCTCCATCTGGAAACGGAAATCCAGGAAAAGACCCGTGCACAGATCGATCAGGAGCAACGTGACTACTATCTGCGTGAGCAGATGAAGGCAATCCGTGAGGAGCTTGGAGAAGGGGATGAATACTCCGAATTTGCCGAGTATGAAAAAAAGATCCTTCTTCTTAACCTGGATGAGCAATCCGAGGAGAAGTTAAGAAAGGATCTTGAACGGCTTAAAAAGCAGCATTTTGGTTCCGCCGAGGCATCTGTTCTGCGTAATTACCTGGATACCGTTTTTGAACTGCCCTGGAATAAATATACGAAAGAGCGTATTGACGTGGAGACTGCCAGAAAGGTTCTGGATAGGGAACATTTTGGCCTGCAGAAGGTTAAAGGGCGCATTCTGGAGACAATTGCTGTCCGGCAGCTTGCACCCCATATGCCCCCTCAGATTCTGTGTCTTGTTGGCCCTCCCGGCGTGGGTAAAACCTCCGTGGCTTATTCTATTGCTAGAAGCCTTAACCGAAAAATGGCCAGAATCGCTTTGGGCGGTGTCCATGATGAAGCGGATATCCGTGGACACAGGAAAACTTATGTGGGCGCTATGCCCGGCAGAATTCTCTCGGCTATGATTCAATCCGGCAGTATGAACCCGGTACTCCTGTTGGACGAGGTTGATAAATTGGGCTCTGATCACAGGGGTGATCCCAGCGCTGCCCTTTTGGAGGTGCTGGACAGTGAGCAGAATAAAACCTACCGTGACCATTATTTGGAACTTCCCTTTGATTTAAGCAATGTCATGTTCATCACTACGGCCAATACCTTAGATACCATTCCCAGACCCCTGCTGGACCGTATGGAGATCATCGAACTTGGCTCTTATACGGATGAAGAGAAGGTGATGATCGCAAAAAACCATTTGATCCCCAAGCAGATGGAAAAGCACGGCCTGAAAAAGAGCCAACTGCGCATAACGGAAGATGCTATCCGTGAGATCATCCGCTGTTATACAAGGGAATCCGGTGTTCGTACTCTGGAACGAAACATTGCACAGATTTGCAGAAAAGCGGATATGCAGATGTTGAATCAGGAGGCGCCTAAGAAGATTGCTGTGTCCGGAAAGATTCTGGAGGAGTATCTGGGTGTGCGGAAGTATCTGCCTGACCGTCTTCCCGGGATGGACCAGATCGGACTTGTTACAGGCCTTGCATGGACCTCTGTTGGCGGAGAGACCCTGGAAGTGGAAGTGAACGTGATGGAGGGGTCCGGCAAGCTGGAGCTAACCGGAAATCTTGGAGACGTGATGAAAGAGTCCGCCCATGCGGCGCTTAGTTATATCCGTGCAAATGTGAAAAAGCTTGGTATTGGGGAGGATTTTTACAAAACAAAGGATATTCACGTCCATTTTCCCGAGGGAGCAGTTCCTAAGGATGGTCCATCAGCCGGTGTTACTGTGTGTACCGCTATCGTTTCTGCATTGACAGGTACAAAGGTTCGCAGAGATGTGGCGATGACCGGTGAAATATCTCTGCGGGGCAGAGTATTGGCTATCGGTGGTCTGAAGGAAAAGACCATGGCTGCATTGCGCCATGGTATACGCACTGTGATTATTCCAAAGGACAACCAGCGGGATTTGGAGGAGATTGATCCTATTGTCCGCAACAGTCTTCACTTTGTTGTTGCCGAGACAATCGACACGGTTTTGGAAAATGCCTTGAATTACAACAACGATGTGATTCCCGCAATTCTTCAGGATATCCCGGATGAGATTAAAAATAAACCCCACAAGCCTTTTATCCGCCAGTGAGGTAACCTTATGAACTTTAATCATGTGGAATTCTTGATTTCCGCGGCATCCAAAAAAGATTTTCCGGCAGCGAGGCTGCCGGAGATCGCCTTTGCAGGTAAATCCAATGTGGGCAAATCTTCCGTTATCAACAGATTGCTGAACCGGAAAAATTTCGCCCGCGTGGGAGAAAAACCTGGTAAGACCATTCACGTAAATTATTTTACTGTTGACAACACCTGTTATTTTGTGGATCTACCCGGCTATGGATACGCAAAAGTGTCCCAGGCGGAAAAGGACCGCTGGAGCCGGTTGATGGAGGCGTACTTTGCTGAGAACCGTATTGATCTTGGTGTGATGATCGTGGATGCAAGACACGCCCCTACCAACAATGATATTACCATGGCAAGGTGGTTTCTGGACAGCCAATGTCCCTTTGTGGTGGTTGCCAACAAACTTGATAAACTGAAGAAAAGCGAAATTGAGCCTAACATGCTGACAATCCGTGCTGATCTTGAACTTCCGGAAGGCTGTCCGCTGATCCCCTTTTCCGCGGAGAAGGGCACGGGCAAGGAAGACCTTGTCAGACTGATCCTCAAGGCAGTAGGAGAGTAAGGGTATGGAGCTTACAGTTGGCGGATGGAAATTCCGTGTAAACACGGAAGAAACCGCATCCTATTCCAATGCAGTTTGGGAAGATCACTGCACTTGTGGTTATTGCCGAAATTTCTATGCAACAATTCAGGAGGCTTATCCAAAGCTGCTGCTGTTTTTGTCCCAATTTGGTATGGATGCATTGACTCCTGAGGAACTGATGCCTATTGAACCCAATCTTTGTATCGCTTCCTACTGCATTTGTGGGACTATCCTACGAAATGGATGTGGCCCGATCGATATTGGTGGTATCACATTGAATGTGACTACCCATGAACAGGCGGATTATGATACAGCCTGCAAGGAACCCTATTTTGTACTTACTACGGGATTTCTGGATCTTCCCTGGGTGCTAGAAGAGGATATGAATGAGGTTCTTTCTCCTGCTAACGAACCGGAGTATCTGCAAAGAATGGCAAATAAACTGCTGGTCGATCTGGCCCCGGATGAAATTCTTTCTTAAATCAACAACCGCAGCATTCAGCTGAATGCTGCGGTTTCTTTACACATTTGCTTCTTTTAAGGCCTGGGCAAGTTGATCGGGGCAAGATGTGGCCTTCATGCCGCAACGGATGCCGTCCAAGCGGGAAATGACCTCATCCACATCCATACCCTCTACCAGTTTACAAATGCCCTGCAAATTGCCGTGGCAACCTCCGGTGTATTCTACGTTTTTAACCTTACCGTCATCAATGTCAAAGCTGACGCAACGGGAGCAAGTGCCCTTGTTTTGATGTTCGTAATGCATGGCTGTTATCCTTTCTACACAGTTATATCAAAAAGTTTTGCTTCAGTAAAGGCGGCAAGTGCCATAGGTGGAAGCAGCATTTGATGTCCACGTTCACCGGCGGAAACCGAAATTTGATCGTAAAGCACGCAGGTTTCGTCAATAAAGGTTGGATACTTCTTCTTCATACCAACCGGGCTGCAGCCGCCCCGAACGTAGCCTGTGACCTGAAGGAGTTCTTTGACGGGAAGCATAGAAACACTCTTATCACCGGCCGCTTTGGCAGCCTTTTTAAGATCCAACTCACAGCAGACAGGGATGCAGAAAACGTTAATCCCGGTTTTTACACCACGGACAACCAGCGTTTTGAATACCTGCTCAGGCGGCAGGTTTACCGCCGCAGCTGCGTGCATGCCGCTTAAATCATGTTCATCATACTGGTAAAAACATTCCCCACAGGGAATACCGGACTGCGCAATCAGCCGAACCGCATTTGTTTTAGAAGCCAAACTTATCACCTGAGTCATTATATGATAGTTTTTCAAATCTTTCAAGTAGGAATTATTGGCGGAAATACGGTTAACCTACAAAAAAGGAGGTTATTACTATGATTGATTCAAATAATGCCGACATGAAACAACAGGAAAGGGAACTAATCAATGACCTTGGCTCAGACATAACCAAAAGCAGCAAGGGAAATATTTATACCCTTACCATCATTGGTCAGGTAGAAGGCCATCAAGTTTTGCCGGAAACCGCAAAAACCACCAAATATGAACATGTTCTGCCACTGCTGGCGGGACTTGAGGAAAGTGACGATATAGACGGATTGCTGCTTCTGCTCAACACCGTGGGTGGAGATATAGAAGCAGGCCTTGCAATAGCGGAGATGATTGCGGGCATGAAAAAGCCGACTGTTTCCCTTGTCCTTGGTGGCGGACACTCTATTGGTATACCTCTTGCTGTGTGTACAAAAAAATCCTTTATTACACCTACTGCCAGCATGACAGTTCATCCTGTGCGTATGACTGGCCTTGTAGTAGGTGCTCCGCAAACATTTCGGTATTTTCAGCGTATTCAGGAGCAAATTGCGGATTTTGTTACGGAAAATTCCAATATTTCTAAGGAGCAGTTTGAACGGTATATGATGGCGACAGGCGAGATGGCTACCGATGTAGGTACGATTCTGTACGGAAAGGAAGCAGTTGCTTCAGGACTGATTGATGAATTAGGAGGACTCAGCGACGCGTTGACCACACTTCACACCATGATTGATGAGCAGAAAAATCAGAAAATCCAATAATTTTTATAATCACACTGGAAATCTAACGTTATATGTGCTATTATAATATGTAACGTTTTTGAAAAGGGGGGACAGGCATACCATGAAATTATTAACTTATCTTGTATATGGTTTGATAAGCGGTTTTTCTGAGCTTGTGCCTGTCTCCGCACCTGCTCACAGGCATCTCATGCAGTACATTTTTGGTATTGACGGAAACACCGCGGTTCTGGACATCTTTGTACATATTGGTGTTTTATTATCCATCCTGACAGCGTTTCGCACTACGTTCAGCCGTATTTGCAGGGATCGGATTTTAACCGGCGGCGTGAGAGGCAAGCGTCCGGGAAGCTATGATATGCGTACGGTCTATGACATACGTATTGTCAAGACCGCGGCCTTACCTATGATTATCGGTTTTATTCTGTATGCCTACTTTGGGAGCAATACTATCATGCTGGTAACGTACGCGCTTATGTTTTTTCTGTCGGGCTGCATTTTGCTTCTTAGTGACCACATGCGTCAGGGCAATAAAGATTCCCGCCATATATCCGCACTGGGTTCTATCGGACTGGGTATTGGCTGTGCCTTCTCAGCGATTCCAGGTATTTCACGCATTGCCGCCGGAACGTCCTGTTCCATAGCAATTGGCGCAAACAAATCAAATGCATATACATGGGCGGTGCTTCTGACAGTTCCCGCATTGATCGCGTTTATTCTTCTGGATGTGTTTGGTGCTGTGGCCATAGGTGCACAGACCATTAGCTTTGTGTTTATCCTGTTGTGCGTGGTGTCTGCGTTGGCTGCGTTTGCCGGTGGATATACCGCCATTACTTTTATGAACTATCTTTCGGTACGAGCCGGTTTCTCCGGCTTTGCCTATTATAACTTTGGCGTGGGCTTTTTTTCGATTATTCTTTATTTGATTACATAAGGGGGTATTCTGATGGCGAACAAGAAACATAAATCCCAGGCGCAACAGGCCGCATCTGCAGCCAGTAAAACCTCCAAGAAGAATACAACCATGAAATCAGGTAAAGCATCCTCTCAGAAGGAACTGGTTTCCACGGCGGGAAAGGAACGTAAGATCTCCAGCCGTGCTGTAAGTTCCATGATTTTTCTTGCCCTGTTTGTTGTTATGCTGGTGATTTTTTTCCTACCAGCAGGCAATGACGGCCAACTGCTCCGCCTGATAGGAAATGTTATTCATGGCATTATTGGCAGAATTGGTTTTATTATTTCTATACCTGGTTTACTATACCTGTTTCTGATCCATGCGTTTAGTGGGAAACGCCCTGTGACCATGCGGTCGATTTGTTTAGGTGTTTTTGTTCTGCTGTGTGGATGTATTTCCCATCTGGTTCTGGAAGGTAGCAGATTGTCCTTTGATAACGTAGGCATTGTAAAAGCGTTGTATCTTGGTGGCATCGATGGGAGCACCGGTGGCTTGCTCTGCGGTGTCATTGCAATGCTGGTACGCTGGTTGTGCGGAAGTGCGTTTTCTTATATTCTCTTTGGTATTTCAGCTGTGTTTACCTTGCTTGGTAGTATGCAGATCACTATTGTCAGCATCATACGGGCAATTGAAGACCGGCCCAGAGCAGATTGGGAAGAGAGCGAGAGGGAAGTCCGGCAAGAACCGGCTGCTGTTGTAGTAAACCATATTGCAAACAAGCGAATCCACCACATAGAACAGAAACGGCAGCGTCAGGCGGATAACGCTCAGCGCCAGTCAGACCAGGTTGAAGTTACTAAACCTGCTAAGAACATAGATATAGAGATCACTGAAGCTCCACAGACGCCTATAGGACCAAAGGTTAGTGAGATGCTGACTCAGATTGATGCGGAAATAGAAAAACCTGTTGCCGCTGCGTCAGCACCCGCCGCGCAAGTGCAGGATGTGGAAATGATTACTGAGGCACTTAACTTTACGGAGGAATTTCCGAAAAAAATGCCACCCTTTGAAAAGGAGCAACTTCATGACCATCCTGCGCCTGTTGTGAAGACAGTGCCGGTTGAGGTGAAGAAAACAAAGGCTGCTTCTGCTGCCGCGAAAGAATCCGCAGAGCAGGTTGCCAAAGAAATCGCGAAATCTCAGGAGCAAATTAGCTCTGAATACTCATTCCCTCCAATTGATCTTCTGAAGCTGACCGGTGGTGCGTCCGCTGATGGGACAGCAGAGATGCGGGAAAATTCCCGTAGGCTGAACGAGACACTAGCAAGCTTCAAGATTGAGGCGCATATTATCAACGTTACCCGTGGCCCCAGCGTCACCCGGTATGAAGTGGAACTTGAAAAGGGTGTAAGATTAAGTAAGCTAACTACCGCAGCGGATGATATTGCGTTGAGCCTAGGTGCATCTGGTGTGAGAATTGCTGCTGTTCCCGGTAAGATTTCTGTTGTTGGTATTGAAGTGCCTAACCGTGCGGTGACAACGGTTTCATTGCGTGAGGTTATTGATTCCCAAGAGTTTAAGAAAGCGAAGTCCAAATCCACCTTTGCTGTTGGCAAGGATATTGGTGGCAACTGTATAGTTGGAAATATTGCCCGTTTGCCCCATATGCTAATTGCCGGTACTACCGGTTCTGGCAAGTCAGTTTGTATGAATTCCATCATCATTTCCATTTTGTATAAAGCAAGCCCGGATGATGTGAAGCTCATTATGATTGACCCCAAAATGGTAGAGCTTGGCATTTACAACAGCATCCCCCATTTGCTAATTCCGGTGGTTACCGATCCCAAAAAAGCAGCAGGCTCGCTCCAGTGGGCGGTTACAGAGATGATGCGCCGATATAAGGCAATGTCCGATGCCGGTGTCCGTGATCTGGAATCCTATAACAGCATTGTGCAAAGCCAGGAAACGGAAGCAAAGAAGCTTCCCCAGGTTGTTGTTATCATCGACGAGTTAGCGGATTTGATGCTGGTTGCCGCAAAAGAGGTGGAAGAGTCCATCTGCCGTATTGCCCAAATGGGCCGTGCTGCCGGCATCCATTTGGTAATTGCTACCCAGAGACCCTCTGCTGATGTAATCACAGGCTTGATGAAGGCCAATATTCCATCACGAATCGCTTTTGCCGTTGCCTCTGCAATGGAATCGAGAATCATCCTGGATACCCAGGGCGCAGAGAAGCTGGTTGGCAAGGGTGATATGCTCTATGCTCCTATTGGCAACGGAAAACCCAAGCGTGTACAGGGATGTTTTGTCACCGATGCCGAAGTGGAAGCTGTGGCTTCCTATGTGAAAACAAATTACGTTACCACCTATGACAACGAGGTTATTGAGGAAATCGAGCGGAAAGCGGCACAAACCGGCAGCAAACCTGCTGCTTCCGACCCAGAACCCAATAAAGAGGAACTTGATGGTGATGAAATGCTTCCTGCCGCAGTGGAAGTGATCCTTGAGACGAAACAGGCATCTGTTTCTATGCTTCAACGCCGTCTAAAGCTGGGCTATGCCCGTGCTGCCCGGATTGTGGATGAAATGGAAGAAAAGGGAATTGTTGGGCCGTTCCAGGGAAGCAAGCCCAGAGATATCCTGATTACAAAAGAGCAGTGGGAAGCAATGCAGGGTGGTTCGGCCGGACAGATGGTGTTTGAAGAATTTTCGGACACCGATCTGACAGACGAGGATGAAGCACCCTTCTAAACGGTCTATACAGGCAGAACCTGTTTAGAGAATATTTACATCGCATCCGGACAGCCGGAGCGACAGTAAGGAGGAAAACTTAATATGAAAAACGTCAAAAAGATGGTGGGAGTATCCCTGCTGGTTGCTGTGATCGTCGTGCTTCAGCTCGTAGGTACTTTACTGCCCATCAAACTCGGACCTGTATCCGTCTCATTGGTCCTGGTGCCCATTGTTATCGGTTCGGCAGTCTATGGACCCGGTGCCGGTGCTATACTGGGCGCTGCTTTTGGTGTAGTTGCAAATATATGCTGCATCAATGGTATGGACGGTGGCGGACATATGGTATTCCAGGCTAGCCCAATGCTGTGTATTCTTGTTGTCATGGTAAAAGGTATCCTGTGCGGTACTGCTTCTGGATGGATCTACCGGTTGCTGTCCGGCAAAAATTCCTATGCAGCGATGCTGGCAGCCGCAATCCTTTGCCCAACTGTAAACACGGGTGTGTTTTTAATTGGTATGAAGCTGTTCTTTATGGAAGTACTTCAGATATGGGCAGGTGGGAGCAATGTGGCCGGCTACGTGCTTACCGGAATTATTCTTATCAATTATCTGCCTGAGCTTATCTTAAATGTGGTTCTTAGCCCTGTAAGCCAGAGAATCATTCACGTTGTTAAGAAATAGCCGTTGTCCTAAAAGGGTCGACAGTGAAAACTGTCGGCTCTTTTTTTCATATCTTTCTTACGGGCGCATAGAATTCAGCAAGGTGATGCTTATGAATTGCGCTTGGGAGGCATACTTGAACATACTCCCTTCAAGACTTCGTCCCCTTGTGGACAAGTCTTCGGAAACGCTCCAGGATACCCGGCTTCGGCTAAATGAACATCCAATTCTCTATACACAACTTGGCAGAACGGTCCTTGACACTGTTATAACGCCGCAGGATCTGCAATACTGTATCAATGCGGCCTCGTCCTACTCCCCCTGGACCGCAAGAACCATAGCCGACGGTTTTATTACCGCCCGTGGTGGCCACAGAATAGGGATCTGTGGCGACGCTGTTGTGTCAAATGGGAGGATGGGGGGTGTACGCACACCCACTTCAATTGCTATACGTGTAGCCAGGGATTATGTGGGAATAGCCTGCGGGCTGGAAAAATTGGTGGGTTCTGTTTTAATCATTGGCAGTCCCGGAAGTGGGAAAACCACACTTTTACGGGACCTTATCCGTAGAAAGTCAAACACGCAAGACTCATGTGTGTGCGTAGTTGATGAGAGACAGGAAATCTTTCCATTATTAAGACAGGGTGATTTCTTTCACCCTGGGGACAATACAGATATTCTTACAGGTTGTCCAAAGCCTCAGGGGATCATCCAAGTGCTTAGGAATATGGGACCATCGGTTATAGCGGTGGACGAGATTACAAGCAAAGACGATTGTCAGGCCCTTACAGAGGCCGCTTGGTGCGGTGTAGACTTGGTTGCAACCGCTCACGCAAAGAACGCAAAGGAATTTTACGCATCGGTTGTGTACAAGCCACTAATCGAAAGTGGGATTTTCCAAACCTTGGTGATTTTACGCAGCGATAAGACTTGGTACACGGAAAGGATACTATATGAGCATTAAATGGATTGGCGCGTTGTTGGTGATTGCCGCTTGCGGGGCAATGGGAATAAAAATGAGCATGGCATATATAAAACAAGAACGCCAACTGGAACAGTTACTGGCATCTATGCACTACATAAAATGTGAATTGCAGTACAGGCTGACGCCACTGTCTCAGGTGGTATACCAGTGCTCTGTCCAAACAACAGGTGCTCTGCGTTCGTTTTATCAGAATCTGCAGAAAGAATTAGATACACAGATTAGTCCCAATGCCCAGTATTGTATGCGTTCCGCGCTCACAAAGAGTAATGACCTATTCCCGTCCACTGCCGCTGTATTACGGCGGCTGGGGGAAACTTTGGGTGCTTTTGACTTGGATGGACAACTGATCGGTATTGAAGAAGCATCCGCATTTTGTCGTGAGACCATTGACAACATGAAGAAAAATCGTACGGATAGAATTCGTAACTATCAAACCCTTGGACTATGCGCAGGTGCGGCACTTGTAATTCTGTTTTTGTAATATGGAAATTGACTTGATTTTTAAAATTGCCGCCATCGGTATTATCGTGTCCATCTTAAACCAGGTGCTGAGCCGTTCAGGAAGAGAAGAACAAGCCACAATGACAACCTTAACAGGTCTGGTTGTGGTGCTGATGATGGTGGCACAAAAGATTTCTGAACTGTTCGACCTGGTAAAGAACCTGTTTGATTTGTAATGAATATTTTTTTAAAAACCATTGCTGGTTCCATAATTACAGTTATACTTTGCCTCGTACTGTCAAAGCAGGGGAAGGATATGTCTGTTTTGCTGAGCATCGCTGTTTGCTGCCTGATTGTAGCCGCTGCGGCAGAATACCTCCGTCCGGTTGTTGATTTCTTTAAAAAATTGCAGGACATGGGAAATATTAACCAAAAAATTTTTGGCATTCTGATGAAGGCTGTTGGAATAGGTCTGCTTGGTGAGATCGTGGCGCTGATTTGCGCTGATGGTGGAAACTCCGCATTGGGAAAAAGTGTGCAAATTATGACTGTTATCGTAATGATTTGGATAGCTATCCCAATTCTGCAGGAGCTGCTTACACTGATTGACAATGTTCTGGGGGCGGTATGAGACATTTCCTATATTTTGTTCTCGTACTAATGGCTATTGCCACACCGGCATGGGCGCAGGATTTCACCGCCCCTGAAGCCCCTGAGTCTGCTCAGAAGTACATGCCTGAGAACAACAATTCCTTTGGTGAAGATCTGTGGTTTGTCATTAAGTCGGCGTTCTCAGATTTGCAGCCCAGCATGGCCGAAGCCACAGGCATCTGTTTGTCAGTCATTGCGATTGTACTGCTGAGCACACTTACCCAAAGCCTGAGTGAGGGAACAAAAAAAGTTACAGAGGTCACCGGAACGGTTGCTATCGGGGTTTTGCTCATCAGTCCCGCAAAAACACTAATTGGCCTGGGGGCCGAAACAGTCATAAGTATCGGTGAATACGGCAAGCTCTTTATACCGGTAATCACAGCCGCGTTTGCTGCACAGGGAGGCGTTAATGCGTCTGCTACGTTATACACTGTTACAACCGTTTTTTGCAGCTTTCTTATAAACCTTATATGCAAGCTTCTAATCCCATTGGTATATGTATTTTTGTGTTTGAGCTTGGCTGGGTGCGCACTGGAACAGCAAATGCTTGAAAAGCTAAAGGAAGCGGTAAAGTGGCTGATTACATGGTCCCTAAAAACAGTTTTGTATACCTTTACAGGATTTCTGACAATTACAGGTGTTGTCAGCGGAACAACGGATGCATCCTTACTCAAGGCGGCAAAAATGACAGTTTCCAGTTGTGTACCTGTTGTTGGTGGAATTCTTTCCGATGCCTCTGAAGCGGTCCTGGTAGGTGCGGGAACAATGAAAAACGCAGCAGGTGTGTACGGTTTAATTGCGATCCTGGCAATTTGGATTGGACCGTTTTTGCGGATCGGCGTTCAATATTTGTTTGTTAAATTTACGGCAGCAGTATGTCAAATTTGGGGGACAAAGCAGACGGTCAGCCTGGTCCAGGATTTTTCAGGTTCTATGGGTCTTGTGCTTGCTATGACAGGCACTGTATGTACAATGCTGGTTATCAGCACCATCTGTTTTATGAAAGGGTCGGTATAATGGACAGAATTCACACATACCTGCTGGCTGTCACCAGTTGCGCTGTTTTATGCGGTCTTATGTGTTCATTTTTTCCAAAGAAGAATATGTTATCTGAGATGATTAAACTGCTCTGCGGGCTTGTAATGACAATCATATTTATTTCACCATGGACAGAGTTTTCGTTTTCAGACTATAACTACCTCATCGATGGATTAAAAGTGGAGGCAAGTTCCGCTTCCGATGAAGGGAAAGCTTTTTATAATGACACATACAGATCTATCATAATAGAGGAAACCCAGACATATATTTTGGACAAAGCGTTAAATCTTGGACTGACAGTGGAGGCATTAGTAGAACTGTGCGACACGGATCCGCCTAAGCCAGAAATAGTGGTCATTACTGGTAACGCATCGCCAATACTCAGAGAGAAATTGACAAATCAGCTATCCACAGACTTGGATATCCCCAGGGAGCAGCTAATATGGAAATGAAACCCCTTAAAGGAACCATTACACAAGGAATCAAAAAATATAAATATGCGGTGATTGTTCTTGCCGCTGGTCTGGCCTTTATGTTGATACCATCACGCAATGGCAGTACTAAGGTGCAGCCGGTGCAAACCAGCATCCAGCAGGAAATCCCGGATATGCAGACGCAGCTTGAACAAATTCTGTCAA
This sequence comes from Faecousia sp., assembly GCA_045577435.1. Taxonomy (GTDB): domain Bacteria; phylum Bacillota; class Clostridia; order Oscillospirales; family Oscillospiraceae; genus Faecousia. The sequence continues at coordinate 89,108 of JAZNIL010000039.1, forward strand.
GAATAAAAGGGGCTGGGGAAGTGAAGGTGCTGCTGACGCAGGCGAAAGGGGAGAGGGTTGTATATCAAACAGACAAAAATTCTTCTGTCTCAGATAGCTCCACAACAGAATCGTTGGACACAGTGATTGTTACTGATACCAATAAAAACGAGACAGGGCTTATCGTACAAATCGAACCACCGGAGTATCTGGGAGCAATTGTTGTTAGTCAGGGAGCGGATGAACCAACTGTAAAGCTTGCACTGGTAGAGGCGGTCTGTAAAGTGACAGGCCTTGGTGCTAATGAAATTTCAGTGTTAAAAATGAAGTGATTGGAGGCATTTTACTATGAAAACCTGGAAAAAGAATCTTGTTGCCGGTGCGGTACTGGTAGCGGTCTGTGCTGGAATCTACGTGAATTGGGCATATACAGAGGATAATGAAGTGATGAATCTGACAGATACACTGGATGAGACAAAACTCATGTCATCGGATACACTGGTCATGTCGGCAGATGACAATGAGGACGTTGATACCATGACCAGCTATTTTGCAGCAGTAAGGCTCTCCAGACAAGAAGCCCGCGACAGCGCCGTATCCTTACTTCAGGAAGCTATGGCATATTCTGACGATACCGGTTCTGCCCAGGCAAACGCTCAGCTTGAGGAGATTGTAAACACCGCTCTTTGTGAAGCCCAGATTGAAAGTCTCGTGATCGCAAAGGGGTATACTGACTGCGTTGCCTATATTGCCGATGGGGGTATTTCTGTGGCGGTTGCAATGCCGGAGGGTGGCCTGCAGCAGGAGGATGTTGCGGTAATTGCGGATATTGTTATTACCCAGTCCGATTATGAGATGGCGGATGTCCGTGTGATTGAAGTGCAGTGATTTGTGCCCCAAAGGTTATTCCTTTGGGGTTTTTCTTTAGACAGAGAAAATAGTTGTATTTTTTTACAATCAGTGGTACAATAAACAAAAGTATGTCGTGGCAGTCTGCCACGTATAATTAGGAGGTATTCCCATGGCAGATAACAAACAGTATATTACTCAGGTTCAGGAAAACGGCAATGTAATGATTTTTGAGGATGTAATTGCTGCGATTGTTGAGCATGCTGTCTCTGAGGTGGAAGGCGTTGTAGGTTTGAATGTGAAACCCGGCGCGGATATTGCTGAGCTTATCGGCAAGAAGAGTTGGGGCAAAGGTATGAAAATTACCATTGGTGCTGACGATTCCGTTTCTATCGACTGTAATGTAAATGTTGGCTACGGACAGAGTGTTGTCTCTGTGGCTAACGCCGTGCAAGAAGCGATCTGCAGCGCTGTTGAGTCTATGGCCGGTGTGAAAATTGCGGCTGTTAACGTAAATGTCTGCGGTATTGTTCGTCAGTGAGGCAAACATATGATGACAAGAGCTAACGCCAGAGAGCTGGCGGTACATTTGATTTACGCCCAGCAGTTTACCGGCGAGGAGCCGGAGCAGGTTGTTGCGTTCCGTCTGCAAAAGGACTATTATGATAAGCTGTCCCAGGAGAACCAGGTATATTCTGAACGGCCTAATAAATACCAGGTAGCCTATATTGATACGGTTGTATCAGGCGTGGTAAACCGGTTAGATCAGCTGAACGATACCATTCAGTCTTTTTCCATCAGCTGGGATATTTCCCGTATTTCCAAGCTGGCCCGTACAGTTATGCAACTTGCTATTTTTGAAATTCTTTATATAGACGATGTTCCTACCGGTGTTGCTATTTCTGAGGCTGTCCGCATCGCAAAAATGTATGACGGTGATGATACGGGCGCGTTTGTAAACGGTATTTTAGGTTCTTTTGCCAGAAGTCTGACAAAAGAGGTAGAACAATGAGCGTACTGGGCTTTGATACCAGCAATTATACCACCTCCATTGCCTACTTTGACGGCGAAGGTGGGCTGAATTGTTCCAAACTTCTGCCGGTGAAAATGGGGGAGTTGGGCCTGCGTCAAAGCGATGCTGTATTTCATCATACAAAAAGCCTGCCGGAGCTATCCGACAGGCTGTTTTCCCATGTGAACCCCCGTGATATTACAGCAATTGGCGTCAGCACCCGCCCACGGGCGGTTGAGGGTAGTTACATGCCTTGCTTTATGGTTGGATATTCCCACGCGAAACTCCTCTCTGACAGTCTGCACGTGCCTTTAATTGCCTGTTCCCATCAACAGGGGCATGTTGCCGCCTCCTTGTGGAGCGCCGGAAGAATGGACCTGATGGACCGGCCTCACCTTGCATGGCACCTCTCCGGTGGAACTACAGAGCTTTTGCTGGTGGAACCGGAAGGCAAAAATGTGAACTGTTCCCGGATTGGAGGCACCACAGATATTTCCGCAGGACAATTGATCGACAGAACAGGGCAAATTCTAGGCTTGCATTTTCCTTCCGGAAAGCATATTGATGCGCTCTCTAAGGACAGTGCCAATGACGATTTGTTTCGTGTAAAGTGTCCGGATTTGGAGTTCTCTTTCTCCGGTGTCCAAAATAAAGTGTCCGCGTACTTTGAAAATACCGGCAACCCTGCTGACACTGCAGCATATGCGCTTAGAAGTATCTGCCATGGTGTTTATAAGGCAACCCAGAATGCGCTGAAGCATTATCCGGGGCTTGCGGTTGTTTTTTCCGGCGGTGTTGCGTCAAATTCCATGCTACGCCAGTGGATGCAGCCATTTCAGCCTGTGTTCTCGGAGCCTCAGTATTCAACAGACAATGCCATGGGCGTAGCAGTTCTTGCTCACCGGATTCAGGGGGAATAATATGGCGCAAAAGGTGCTATCCATTACTCAGATCACGGAATATATACGAGGAAAAATGGAATCGGACGACCTTCTATCAGGGATTGCTGTCCGTGGTGAGCTGAGCAATTATAAAGTTTACCCATCGGGTCACCATTATTTTACGCTGAAGGATGAGTCCGCGGCGCTGAAATGTGTTATGTTCAAGTCCAGCGCCGTAAAACTGCGGTTTCGTCCTGCTGATGGCATGAAAGTCATTGCCATGGGAAAGATCACGGTCTATCCCAGGGATGGTGTTTATCAGCTATACTGCTCCGCCATGGTGGTAGACGGTGTAGGAGATCTGCACGTGGCCTTTGAGCAGTTGAAGGCAAGGCTGGCAGCACAGGGGCTGTTTGATCCCGCTCATAAAAAGCCGCTGCCCAAATATCCGGGGACAATTGGTATTATTACCAGCCCCGCCGGTGCCGCGGTTCACGATATGCTGCGAATTCTGAGGAAACGATATCCTTTGGCAAAAGTCCTGCTCTTACCGGTGCGCGTGCAGGGCGCTGAGGCACCGGCAGAGATTGTCAGTGCGATTTCCTACGCGAACCTTCACAGACTTGCGGACCTTTTGATCGTTGGCCGGGGTGGTGGTTCAATTGAGGATCTGTGGGCCTTTAACGACGAGGGTGTTGCCCGTGCGATTTACCATTCTAATATCCCGGTGATTTCCGCTGTGGGACATGAACCGGATGTTACCATATCCGACTATGTCGCGGATCTGCGGGCCGCCACACCCTCTAATGCCGCTGAATTGGCTGTGCCTGACGGGGATGCGTTGCGTCAGATGATAGATTCCATGTCTGCGGCTATGGTTTCTGGTTTAACAAGGCAGCTAACAAGTGCCCGGCAGCGTTTGGATATTCTCTCAGCAAGCCAATCTCTGCAAAGCCCTGAACAGTACGTGCTGCAGAAAAGAAAAGGTCTTAACTTGCTTTCAAGCCAAATGGAAACAGCGCAGGTACGAATTGTAAGCAGACATAGACAGCGTTTTTTGACCCAGACTGCGAAGCTGGACGCTATGAGTCCTCTGAAAGTTTTAACTCGTGGCTACGCTATGGCGCTGGATGAAGATGGAATGGTTATACGTTCCGTTTGTCAGGTAACATCTGGCAGCACTATTGTTGTAAATGTGTCAGACGGTAGTATTAAAGCTTGCGTAACCGGTGTAAAGGAGAACCTTTATGAATCAGAATAACCAAAATTTTGAGAAAAATATGCAGCGCCTGGAGCAAATCGTGCGTGCTATGGAGAGGGGAGACGTACCTCTGGAGGAATCCATGAAGCTTTTCCAGGAGGGCACAGAGCTGGTTAGAAGCTGCGGAAAACTCCTGGATGAAGCAGAACTTCAGGTAAAGAAAATCATGTCCGCGCCGGACGGAACGCCTGTTGAAGAGGATTTTATCGATGAACTGTAATGAGATGACCGCGCAGTACCGCTCATTTATGGAGCAGTATTTGGAAAATCAGTGTTTTGTTTCCGATACAGAACCCCAAAAGGAACTGTTCAGCGCAATGCGGTACAGCCTTTTGGCCGGTGGAAAGCGTCTGCGTCCCATTTTTGTTCTGGATTTTTGCCGTATGTGCGGTGGAGAATGGGAGCAGGCTGCGCCCTTTGCTGCAGCTTTGGAAATGGTTCATACTTACAGCCTAATCCACGATGACCTGCCCTGTATGGATAATGACGATTATCGCCGTGGCAGATTGACAAATCACAAAGTGTACGGTGAGGCAATGGCAGTTCTGGCCGGTGACGGTTTGCTCACAGCGGCGTTTGGCTATCTGGCAAAAGCGCCGTATAATGCCCAGACGAGAATTCGCGCAGTGGAAGTGCTGTCTCGTTGCGCAGGGGAGCTGGGAATGGTTGGCGGTCAGGTTCTGGATATTCAAAGTGAAACCCGGCAGTGCACTGCTCAGGGAGTTATTGATATTCAGTCCAGAAAGACCGGCGCGCTGATTCGCGCGGCCTGTATTCTTGGTGTCCTTGCCGGTGAGGGAGACCAGAACCAGATTGATGCTGCGGACAATTTTGGCAGGCATCTTGGACTTGCGTTCCAAATACGGGATGACATGCTGGATGTAATTGGAGATGCGAAAGTTCTTGGCAAAGCGACCGGTATGGACGCAAACAAGAACACCTTTGTTCATCTTTATAGTCTAGAAAAGTGTGAGGAGCTGATTAAGTTCCATACAAATGCAGCCATTGAAGCGCTTTCTGCTTTTAATGACCATCAATATATGCAGCAGCTGGCTGTTTCTTTGACGGATCGCACTGTCTAAATCCATAAAAATAGGGGATTGAATATGAGAAAACTCAGGTATGGAATGGTTGGCGGAGGGCCGGATTCTTTTATTGGCGGCGCCCATCGTCGTGCAATCAACCTTGACGGCCTTGCGGAGCTGACAGCAGGATGTTTTTCCAGAAGCTATGATCAGTGCCGCCAGACAGGCTTGGAGCTTGGCGTGGCTGCAGAGCGGTGCTACACAACTTTTGAGCAAATGGCTGTAGCAGAGGCTGCCCGGGATGACGGCATTGACTTTGTGGTTGTAGTCACACCCAATGTGAGCCATTACCCGGTATGTAAGGCCTTTTTGGAGGCGGGTATCCATGTTGCCTGCGACAAACCACTATGCCTGACGGTGGAACAGGCGGATGAACTGTGCCGTATTTCCCGGGAAAAGGATCTACTGTTTATGGTTACCTACACCTATATGGGGCATGTGACAGCTAAACACATCAAACACTATATTCACTCCGGCAAGCTTGGCAAGATCCGTACTGTTATGGCAGAATACCCCCAGGGATGGCTGGCTTACGAAGGAAACTGGGGTGGTAAACAGGGACAGTGGCGCTGTGATCCCCAACAATCCGGTGGTGTCAACTGCTTGGGGGACTTAGGTACCCATGTGGAAAACGCTGTCGCCACTATGACCGGGCTGAAGATCAAAAGAGTTTTAGCCAAGATGGATGTTGTGGTCCCTGGGCGTGTTCTGGACGATAATGACGTGATTCTCGTGGAATTTGAGGACGGCGCCACCGGTGTATACTGGACAAGCCAGTTTGCCATTGGTCACGACAATGATCTGAGAGTCCGTATTTACGGCGAAAATGGATCTATCCTATGGAGTCAGGAGACCTGTGAGAAGGTCACTATGATCGACCGTGAGGGTACTGTTGTGGAGCGCCACCGGGGCAATGGTGGCATTGAGAGTGCTGCGGCCGGCTATGTACGTTTACCTTCCGGCCATACAGAAGGATGGCTTGAGGCCATGGCAAACCTGTACCGCTCTTTCATTTCTTGCATTCATAGCAAAGAAAACGGTGAGTTTAACCCGGATATGATCGATTTCCCCACAGTTTACGATGGCGCGGACGGTGTCCGATTTGTCCACGGATGCCTCAAATCCAATCGAGAGGGAAATATTTGGGTAGATATTTAGTTATTTGAATCCTTAAACAGCGGCATACCAGTGGTGTGCCGCTGTTTTGTCACTTTACAGTGGTTTTGCGCATATTATGTGCTGGAACGACTGTTCCTGACAAAATAAGGAGGAATTGTAATGGAGCAAAAAAGACAGCAAATGGCATATACTGAAGGCCGTCTTCCCGCCTCTGCGCCACTTGCGAATCCCTATGTGCCATTCCAACTGGAGAATCCGCCTGTATATGAGGCTAGAAAAGGTATGGTCCGGGGAACCCTGTTCCCCGGTCTTGACCTGCCATTTATGGGAATGGTAAATAACAAAGAAAAACCTGTGACACCGCTGACGGAGTTGCAGGTGCTCAATTTTGCGATTCAGGACCTGGCGCTGTATTTGGACACACACCGTGATGATAAAGAAGCGCTGGAGCTTTACAGAAGCTATCAAAGGGTTTATGCCGACGGCAAGAAAAAGTACGAGCGTGAATGTGGTCCTTTAAATCACATGAACCCCGGTGAGGGCGAATATCGCTGGCTGAATGATCCGTGGCCCTGGGAATATGCGGTAAATCGGGAGGTATAAACTATGTTTATTTATGATAAGAAGCTTCAGTATCCCGTAAAGGTTGACAAACCCAATCCCAGGCTTGCGGCTATAATCATTTCCCAGTATGGCGGCCCTGACGGTGAGTTGGGCGCTTCGCTGCGTTATCTTTCCCAGCGCTATTCTATGCCTTTTGATGAACTAAAAGGGCTGCTGACGGATATAGGTACGGAGGAATTGGGACATCTGGAGATGGTAGGCGCTCTGGTACACCAGCTTACAAGAAATCTCAAGGACTCCCAGATACAAGATTCAGCTTTTGCACCGTATTTTGTTGACCACACCACAGGTGTCTACCCCACGTCTGCTTCCGGTTTCCCGTGGAGCGCTGCCTCAATGCAGGTCAAGGGCGACCCCATTGCCGATCTGACAGAGGATCTGGCTGCTGAGCAGAAAGCCCGGGTAACCTATGACAACATCCTGCGTCTGAGTGATGACCCGGATGTAAACAACGTGATTAAATTTCTGCGTGAAAGGGAAGTGGTACACTTCCAGCGTTTTGGTGAAGCGATGCAACTTCTGCGAGAAAAGCTCAACCAGAAAAATGTATACTGCATGAATCCTGCGATAGATCTGTAAAGCAAACCGTCAGCCATCGGTCACTGACCGATGGCTGATTTTACTGGTATAATCATAAGACACTAGTGCTGGCATAAGATTTACAGAGGTGTTACCTATGAAATTTTTATCAACCAGGATTTCGCTAAGTACTTACATCACTAGTATTATTCTTTTGTTTGCCGTAACATTTGGAACAGACCGGGTGGTTACAGCTATGGCTGAAAACGCGGTAGTGGCAGACAGAAAAGTTGTCGTTATAGACGCAGGACATGGCGGTGTGGATGGAGGCGCAACTTCCTGCACAGGTGTACTGGAAAGCAATATTAATTTGGAGATTGCGCTAAAACTGGACGACCTTTTTCATTTGCTGGGTATGAAAACCAAAATGATTCGGACTACAGACTGCTCAGTTTATACACAGGGGGATACCATCGCGGCGAAAAAGGTGTCCGATTTAAAAGAACGTGTACGGATCGTCAACGAAGCTGAAAATGCTGTTCTTGTGAGTATTCATCAAAATTATTTTGATGATGGCAGATATTCCGGCGCACAGGTGTTCTATAGGAATGATTCCAGCAGTAAAACACTTGCGGACATGCTCCAAAAGGAGTTTATTGGTACTTTAAACCTCACCAGCAAGCGCGCTACAAAGAAGGCTAGCGGTATTTACTTAATAGAACATATCCAGCAGCCTGGGGTTCTGATTGAATGTGGGTTTCTGTCAAATCCGTCAGAGGAGGCCGCGCTCCGGTCTAAGGAATACCAGCAAAGCCTGTGCTGTGTGATCGCAAGTGTCTGCAGCAGATACTTATCTCTTGAAAAAGCGCTAGCTTGACCGTTCGGTAAAACATTGATATAATATCATCAAATCAACGTTTTAGGAGTACAGTATGGCTAAGACAAGAACTGTTTTCTATTGTACCAGCTGCGGAAATGAGACACCGAAATGGCAGGGCAGGTGTCCTGCCTGCGGTGCTTGGAACTCCATTGTGGAACATACAGCCAAACCCTCTGCAGGCCGTGCCAGTTCCGCACCGGTAGGAGCAAGCAGAAGCGCTGTCCGTCTGCAGGAAATCGATACTGTTGATACCATCCGGTTCTCTACCGGTATGGGAGAGCTGGACCGTGTTCTGGGAGGCGGTGCGGTAGCAGGCAGCCTGGTGCTGGTTGGCGGTGCGCCGGGAATTGGTAAGTCAACCCTGTTATTGCAGATTTGCAACAGCCTGTGCGCCGGCAGAAAAGTCCTTTATATTTCTGGCGAGGAAAGTGAACGCCAGTTGAAAATGCGTGCAGAACGGATCGGCGTAGCCCCTGATGCACTGTTCATTCTCTCGGAAATTCGTATGGCGGATATTCTGGAGTCAGTTGACACAGTTCAGCCTGATATTCTGATCGTAGACTCCATTCAAACACTCTACAACAAGGACAATGACTCATCCCCGGGAAGTGTTTCACAGGTGAAGGACTGTACAATGTCACTGATGCAGCTGTCAAAATCTGCTGGAATTACTGTTTTTGTTGTGGGTCATATTAACAAGGATGGGGCAATCGCCGGACCAAAGGTTTTGGAGCACATGGTTGACTGTGTGTTGTACTTTGAAGGCGACCCCAATACCTCATACCGCTTATTGAGGGCAGCAAAAAACCGTTTTGGTTCTACCAACGAGATCGGTGTTTTTGAAATGGCGGATACCGGTTTGGTAGAAGTACCTAATCCCTCCCAAATCCTCCTGCAAGGACGTCCGGAGAGTGCCTCCGGTACCTGCGTTGCCTGCGTGATGGAAGGGACCAGACCAGTTCTTGCGGAAGTACAGGCACTCGTTAGTAAGACAACCTTCAATGTACCAAGAAGAACGGCTGACGGCTTTGATTTCAACCGGGCAGTGTTGTTAATGGCTGTGGGAGAGAAGCGGGGCGGCATGAAGCTCAGTTCCTTTGATGTTTATATCAATGTGATCGGCGGCTTGTCTCTGAATGAACCTGGAGCGGATCTTCCTGTTATTCTTGCGGTTGCTTCTTCCTACCGGGATCAAACCATTGCTTCTGACCTTGCAGCCATTGGTGAGGTTGGTCTGACAGGGGAGATACGCAGCGTTTCCAGCATGAGCCAAAGGTTAGCAGAAGTTTCCAGATTAGGATTTAAGAAGTGTATTATTCCAAAATCCGGATCAGAAAAGTTGGAAATACCCGATGGTTTAACAGTTTTACGTGTTAAAAATCTCCGGGAGGCAATTGAGATCGCACTCTGAGTTCAATCAGGAGAGGGGAGAGGTGCGGTTACACCGTCCTACAGTGTACTATAGTAAAAATCACCGCAATGTTTGGTTACATTGCGGTGATTTTTAAAATAATGCCGTTAATCCGTAACTTCAATGAGATCAAGCAATGCCGTATAAGTCTGGGTGTTTTCAAGTCCGCCGTTATATGTCTCGGCTGTAAGCACAAGCTCTAACACATCTCCTGCAGAAATTTGCGGAAGTTCAACTTCAATATTGGGCATTACAGGATTATTTGGGTTCTTCAGACCACTGTACTCCTCACAGGCAGTGCGGAATTCGTCTTTATAGGATTTTTTCCAGATTTCAGTACCGTTCAGCTGCAGGGAAATCACAACATCTCTATAGCCCATGGTATATTTAGAGAAAATGAACGGTGTATATATTTCCTCATTAAATGTATAGGTTTCGGTGGACACATCTAGTTTACCCGGTTCATTTTTCAGCATTTGAAGGTATTGATTAGAACCGTACTCCAAATGAAAGCTATTGTAAAGGGCAAGGGAGTCAAAACCTAAGTCCCGCAGCGACAGATTCTCCTCTTGATAACCAAAATCGTTTACCAGTAGAAAGGAGACTTGGTAGCCATTCGCTATTGGCATTGTATGGCGCAGGACATAGTGGTTAATATTCCAGGTGCACTCCAGCCGCTCATAGTAACTGGTTAATGGGTTTTCAATCGTCAAATATGCTGTTGAACCTTCTAAGTATACCTTTGGTGTCATATACAACTCAAAGGAGATATTCTCAAGGTTTTCATCCGCAGAACCACTAAGCTTAATATCACTTAGAAGTTTTTCAGACTCGGTCTGGATTTGAATCAATTCACCCATTTGACCGACCCTATTTGAAATGTTTGCATGTTCTTCCAAAATGGAATCGAGAACATTCTGGGTATTGGAGTTTTCCCGAGAAATACGATTGGCTTCAAAATGATAAAAGGCGGAGATTCCTAGCAACAAAAGAATCATTACCCATGCGCCGGCTGTCCACAGCCGGGAACGCTTGATGACCGGTTTGTATCTTGAGGTAATTTGCTCCACCATCAGCAGTTGGTTTTCGTTTAACCCTTCATTGGCGTTGTTTTGTTCTTTCTGCACACCTAACAGCCATTCCATGGAAACCTCAAACAATTTGGAGAGGGCAATCAGCTTATCAATCTCTGGGATAGAACCGTCTGCCTCCCACCTGGATACAGCCTGTCTTGATATGCCCAACCGTTCTGCTAATGCTTCCTGTGATAAGTTCAACAGCTTTCTTCTTGTAGAAATTCGCTGTCCTAATGTAAGTTCTGCCATAGTAAAACCTCCTAAATATCAATTTCTACATACGCACTATACAAAAGTTTTCCTCTAATGAACACCAACCGCTAGCTTGCATATGTCAAACAGTGGTTGCAGTATTGGTTTTGTATGTAGAAAAAGAGGGGAGAGGGGCTATTCATCCTTTAATATATCCAATTTGGACAGGGGATTTGCTTCAGCGGCTAATTTCAGCTCAGTGTTTTCAATATGGGTGTAAATCTGGGTAGTATTCAGGTTTTCGTGGCCTAAAACTTCCTGAACTGTCTTAACATCTACACCACCGGAGAGCATCATAGTGGCAGCGGTATGCCTTAATTTATGGGCAGAGAACTGGGTTTGATCCAATCCTGCCTGCAACAGCGCCTTCTTCACAAGCCTGTGTACGGCTGTAACACTGATTCTGTTATTATCTCTGGAACCAAAGAGTGCCCGGTTGTCGGATAACACTTTTTTGTTGCGTTCGGGCAGGTAAGCGTCGATTGCCTTACGGCAGGAGGCACTAAAATACACAAAACGTTCCTTATTACCCTTACCGACAACACGAATACGATCCTCATATACGTCAGTGATGTTAAGCCCTACCAATTCGCTGCGACGGATTCCGCAATTTAAAAAAAGCATTAAAATCGCGTAATCACGTTTTTCGTTTGGTCCGGAAACTGCGTGTAAAAGCGCTGAGGATTGCTCCAAAGTCAGGTATTTCGGCAGACTTTTTCTAAGCTTGGGATACTCCAGATCCGCAACTGGGTTTTCTGTCAATTGCTTTGTGCGGACAGTCAGGTATTTATAAAAGGACTTTAGTGTAGAAAGTTTCCTGGCGCGGGCAGCCGGTTCAATGCCGTATTCAGGATACGCAGAGTCAGGATTTACAGTACGCTCGTTGCTAAGATAGGAAAGAAATTCAAAAATCTCGGATGTTGATATTGTGCGGATAAATTCAAGATCTACATCTTTAATAGGAATATCCTCCAGCCGAGTGTTGATTGGCATATCATTGCGCATGAGCTTCATAAAGCGGAAGAACATACGCAGGTCAAGATAGTATTCATGAATGGTTCTGGGAGATTGACCTTTGATGGTTTCATGGTATGTAAGGAAATCTTTTATAATTTGTGGGCAGTCGCTGTAACGTCTCATGGAATAAGCCTCCGGTATAGTAATGTGTTAATTATAGTGTTGATGGCAATATAGCCTTTGTCATAACTATGATAACACATATTTTCTGTGAACGCAACAAAATTTTTATTTTGTTGCGTTCGCACATTCTGCAATAAATACCGGAACTGCCAAGAGCGAACCCTCGTCCCCTTCAGCTTGTCCGGGTCTGTGCTTCAACAAAATAATGGTTTTGTTTCGTTTGAGGTCGCAAGGTAGCCGGGTGCGCCCTCCTTTCAATAGTCTAGCTAAAAACAGCATACACCTTCAAGCCCGGTTTGTCAACTGGTTACACCATCTTTCTGCCCGGTGCTTTCCGTTTCCGTGCGGTTTTGCTTTGCAACTGCCGGTCAGCAAGAGCGTAAATCACCGTTGTGCTTTGACTGCTATGGTTAAGCGCCCTGCGCACCCTTTCTAGGTCACCATATCGGTCTAAAAGGTCAACAGCAAAAACTTTTCTTGCCGAATGTGGCGCGATGTTCTGCTCCAGACGGAACGCCTTTGACGCTCTTTTCACGTCCTTCCACACGGCCTGTCTGGTGCGTGGTTTCCGGGGGTTTCGCCCGGGGAACGCCCACACCCTCCCGGCCTGTTTTTTAATATCATTCAGTAGCGGTTCTGGTAAACCCACTTGACGCCTTTTCCCGGTCTTACTTTCAGTTACCCAGAATCGTGGCTTTAATTGAACCGTTTTAATGGCTAGTATGTCGCCAACCCGGAGCCCAGTATGCAACGCAACTCTCATAACAAGGGCATTTCCGGGCGTGAGGGCAGATAGAACCTTGTCCACCTCTCTCTGCAGAAGATATTCTGTTTTCATTCTTCCTCCTCCTCTTTTTCGTCATCGTCGTCTGGTATGTACAGCAGTTCCCGCACAAGCTTTCCATTATCATCAAACTCTAACCCCCACATTTTGCGACCTCCTTTATTTGTACTGAATATCGAACATGTGTTCGTTATTCAGTACATTTCACCCCATTCACCACGGCGATTTCTCTGCCGGGTAACGGAATTGTAAACACTTTATCCACAGAATTTTCCACAAAGTCCCTGTAGTCCAAATCAGCATATTGAACTTCCGGCTCATTCAGCCCGCCCCCGCTGTAATACCAACGCCCAGCGGGCTTTTCCCCTTGCTTACCCACATACTTGCAGACATAGCCCACCGCCTTTGCGTAATCATCGTACAGCTCAATAGCGGTCGTAAAGCCTAGCGCCCACTGAGGAAGATTAAAAATTTTATGACCCTGTCTGTCCATGTGCCCACTGTCCACAACTTTTACGCTATCGTTAAAAAAGCCATGGAAATGGATGCCCCCTTTCTTATGCCGTTCCGGCACAAGAATGTATTTCAACCCATTTCTCTGCACCATATTGCTAGCCCAAGCGTTTAGCTTTTTTACGACGGCGTCACCGTCATGACTGTCCACCCTTGCCGGGTCTATGGTGAGAGTGACGAACCATCGAAACTCATTCGCCAGTGCCAGCCGGCGCAGTTTTGCCCTAGCTCTGCGCATAGACCGCTCTAAATCTTCCCCATGGGGGTCTGCGCATTTACGCCCGCCCTTTTGAGCGGTTTTTTTCGTTTCCCATTTATCTGCAATTTCCCAACCAGATTCATGGAAATCTGGAGAACTACTGCAAATAATATCCATAATGCCACCGGGATATTTATAAACCTTGGCATTTTTAAAAATATCGCCATTGCTTTTTAGGTTGCGTACCGCCATTATACCCATCAGCATGATGGAATAATGTCCGAATATCAAGTAAAGAAGTGCGTCACATAATCGCTCCGCTCCGCTCCGCACGGGGCTACGCCCCGGCGTTCGCCGGAGCTCCGCTTGGGGGGCTCGCCCCCCCGGCGCAAGCGCCCGCCTGTCGGCGCCACTTGCGTTGCCCCCCCCTCCGTCGCATCCGCTCCGGCGGGCACGTTCCCCGCCCGCCTACGCTCCTGCCACAAAAGGCGTTCCACTGTCTTTTTCCGCCGGGGCTCAGACCTTCGTCCCGCCCCCGGCGGGAAAAGCCAGAGCCCCGCCCCGGGATTTCCTAATGGGTGGCGCCGGGTGGTTTCTCTACCTGGTCACGTTGTTGCCGGGTGCGCTGTGCAGAGCTTCGCACTGCTCCGGGGCTGTACCTCGTCGGCTGAGACTCTGGCGGGGGAGCGCCTAATCGGCGCCCCCACCTCTCAGCCGACTGTTTGGTTTGCCTGCGCCTATCCGGCGCAGTTTCCCCAAACAAATAAGGTATTTAGCGCCCTGCGCCCGCCTGCCAATCCGGCGCAAGTCCGGCTTGCCAGATGGGCGCTTTTATGCGCACAAAAAGCCACAGGCCGTGGCTTTTTGGCGCGGGCGCACCGAAAAGCTAGCGCCTGTCCATCCAGCCCCTTGTGGCAAGCCTAACACGCCGGGTCAAGGGTCTAGCCGTGCGCTTTGCGCCCTTGACCCGGCGTGTTTGTTGCCCCTTCGGGTCTGCCCGCCACAATTCCCCAGTATGGCCAGCTACCCCGCCTTGGAAAAAAGCGTCTGCAGTGAGCGTTTCTCCCCGCTCTTGCGTACGCTTTTCTCCCTCGGCGGGGCGTAAGCAAGCCGTTTCCCCCCGCCATTGCGGGCGGGGAAAAACGCCTTGTTTGTGACGAGGCGCCCCGCCTCGTAGGGTTCGCCCCCCCGGCGACCTCCCGTCCGCCGTCCCCCCTCCGGGGGGCACTCGGTGGAAGCGCAGGGTTGGTCTGGGTGTGCCCACCTTTTCGCCGTTCACTCCCGCAAGCTTTAAAGCCTTGTTTCGCTTGCGCCCCTAGGAAATTTTCCGCCTGTTTTACAATCCGGAAAATGTCAACTGCCTTTTTATAGAGTTTCCCCCGCCCGCCTTGCCAGCTCTCCCATTGTACCGGGCTGTCAAGTCCAAGCCCTCCGGGCGGTTTCCCCGGACTTGACAGCCCGGTTTTTCCAGATGGCAGGCAAGTTCGGACTTGACATTCTCGAACAGTTGTGCTATTATGCTGGTGCAGGGTTGGTCTGGGTGCGCTTGACGTACTCCGCCCCTTTAGGGGTGTCCATAGCCAGCGAATACCCCGGGAGCGCTCCCGGGGTATTTTTTATGTCCCCGGGCACATTTCTTCTTGATATTCAAACAAAAACCGCTAGGACTTGCGCCCTGGCGGTTTTTGCCATTCCGCCGGGCTCAGCTCTTGCGTACCATCTTCCCGGCAATTGAAACGCCCTCTAACGCAACAAAACCTCTGTCATTTTGTTGCGTTCACACATTCTGCAATAAATACCGGAACTGCCAAGAGCGAACCCTCGTCCCCCTCAGCTTATCCGGGTCTGTGCTTCAACAAAATAATGGTTTTGTTTCGTTTGCGCTGTACGTTTCCGTTTTGCTAAAGTTACAATTTAATAAATACAAACATCCGTTAATTTGTAGGATTCTGTGATAAAGCAAAAAAACAAATAACAGTTTTGCGTTATGCATGCAATTTCGTTATTTATGTGCTTATAGAAACACTTCCCTTCCGAACAGCGTACTATCAGTTTTTTATAAGACTGTGCAGATTATATCTTTACTTTTGACAGGTTCGGGGATAAAATGACATTGTGAAAATAATTTCAACAGGAGGAAATTGGCATGAGCGTTAAAAGAATTGGTGTTCTAACCAGTGGCGGCGACGCGCCTGGTATGAATGCTGCTGTTCGTGCGGTTGTTCGTACCGCTATGTTCCATGGCATTGAATGCTATGGTATTCGCCGTGGGTACAACGGTCTGATATCCGGCGACATTTTACGCCTTGACGAAAAAAGCATCTCCCACACCATTAACCGTGGTGGTACAATCCTTTACACTGCACGCAGTAAGGAGTTTATGACTGAGGATGGCCAAAAAAAGGCGGTATCCACCTGCAAATTCCTTGGGCTTGACAGTATTATCGCTATTGGTGGTGATGGTACATTCCGCGGCGCGTTAGCGCTTTCAAAATACGGAATCAATGTCGTCTGTATTCCTGCTACCATTGATAACGATATCAGCTGCACAAATTACTCTATTGGATTTGACACCGCAGCCAATACCGCTATAGAGTGCATTGACCGTCTCCGTGATACTATGCAGTCCCATGAGCGCTGCTCTGTTGTGGAAGTGATGGGCAGAAATGCCGGCTTCCTTGCTATGTATGTGGGTCTTGCTGTGGGCGCTCACGCCATTCTTGTCCCAGAAGAACCTATTGATTTTCAGCGTGATGTGATTGAAAAAATCCGCCGCGCCCGTTTCAATGGCTTTACACACTACATGATTGTTGTCGCCGAGGGCGCCGGATCCGCATCCGACATAGCTGTAAAGATCAAAGAGACCATTGATCTTGATCCGCGTGTGACTGTCTTGGGGCACATTCAGCGTGGTGGTGTTCCTACCGGACGGGATCGTGTCAATGCAACAAAGATGGGTTATCTGGCTGTGGAGCTCCTTCTGGAGGGTAAGAGCAACCGGATTGTATGTACTCACGATGGTAAATTCACTGATGTAGACATTTCCGAAGCGCTGGGAATGAGCCGGCGAATCCAACAGATTGAAGTAGATGTGCTTGCCGCAATGACAGGCATGTGACTCCCCCCCTGCTGTCATATAAACCCCCGGTACAAATTGTACCGGGGTTATACTTATGCCTTGGGATGACATTTTTCATATACGGATTTAAGTTTCTGATTGATCATGTGCGTATACATCTGTGTTGAAGAAATATCGCTATGCCCCATTAGCTCCTGCAAGGAGCCAAGGTCCGCTCCATTCTCCAGCAAATGAACCGCAAAACTATGCCGCAGCGTATGTGGAGTAATTTCCTTGTCAATTCTTGCAGTATCCTGATAATGCTTCAGAATTTTCCAGAAGCCCTGTCGGCTCATTCTGTTGCCGCTGATATTCACAAACAGAGCGGGTTCATCCGGAATCGCAAGCATCGCAGCACGAATTTCCCGGATATAAACACTCAAGGCCCGCAGCGCTGCGGGATAAAGGGGAATCGCTCTAGACTTCTTTGTGCTGCTGCATTTAATAACACCTAAATCAAGGTTCACATCGTCCAGGTCCAGGTCAATCAGTTCGCTGACGCGGATACCAGTTGCATACATAACCTCTAGCATGGCCTTGTCACGAAACCCTTTTGCATCCACACACACAGGCTGTGAGAGCAAAAGTTCGATTTCCCTTCCGGTAAGGATCTGGGGCAGCTTCTTCTGACCGCGTTCCACATGGATATCTGTTACGGGAGACTTTTCCAGAAAACCAGAAGAAACAAGATACTGGTAAAAATTCTTCAGGCTTGCAAGCATTCGGGAAATGGAAGCGCTGGAGCGTCCGTCGGTCCGGAGGTGATCAAAATACTCGCTAATATTCACTTGTTCGGCATCAATGACTCCCCTGTCCTCATCCTGATGCAACCAAAGGTCAAACTGACGGATGTCGCGCATGTATGAGGCAATGGTGTTGGTTGATGCCTGCTTGACCTTTGTCAGGTAGTTTTCATAGGCTTGAATCAAATCCAACATGAATAATAGCGACCCTTCCTCTAGGATAATCTAAAGAATCTGCTTAAAAACGGTGAGATAAAAAAGAAATCCAAACTCCCGATTAAAAACGCAGTAGCTAGAAAAAAGACTGCAGCTTTTCTGTTGAAATATTTTTTGGCGGTGATCCGGCAAGTGCACAGATATAATGTTGGCAGCAACAAAAGCAAGTCAGAAAAAAGATACAAGAATGTAACAAACAAGCTTGTGTCTGCAAAACAGCACCTAATACAACAAAGCAGATAAATAATCCCAAATCCCTTACATGTTACAAATAGGTATACAACAAAAGGTACAGGGATGCAATAGATAACCAGCGGAAGAAAAAGCGTTACAACCAAAGAAACGATCGACAAAGGCTGAATCAATGCCCGGCGCATCACAGAAAAAGAATACTCTTGGTTTACGCAGAAAAAATAAAGACCCAAAAGGATGCCTGAAAACCAGGCAAGCCAAAGAAGCGATTTTTCTTTCTTAAATCCTACAAATAATGAAGGAGAAAGATCATTAGATTTCAACTCAATTACACCTGCCAAGCAAATAATAAAGGGATAAAGCACAAAATAGGCAGACATAATATTCATAGGAAAAGTGGACACATATAACACTTTGCTTGAATACTATACAACAAAAACGGTTAAATAGCAAGCTATTACGGATATTTTTACGTTTTTTGTTAATTATGCCTATTTTTTATGTTAACATCGTTATGTAAACCAGTTAAACTGTAACCAGTGAATATTTGTATATTCACATCTGTTTTCTAAATCTAGGGTACAACCGGATGTTGTGGTACTAGATGTTGTCTTTGCAGCGAATCTTGCATTCTTTGCAGCGCAGGTAAATTATATTTACCTGCGCTGTTTTTTTGTACAAACTAACAAAACCGTACTACCTATACTTCCGCTTTTTTACTGGTTTTCTGGCAGAAAATAACGAAACGCACGCGCCGCCAATAAGTGCAGCAAGTGTGCCATGCCACCAGTCTGTACCAAGCCTTCCGTATACTGCCAAGCCTGTCAGAATCATAATCAGTAGGTACACACCGCAAATACTGCCGCAGAGTATTGCTAACATTGCTTTTTCTTTTTTTGCTGCCACAGTACATCCGGACATCGTGCTTACGAAATTGATAACAGGCGCAACCCAAACAAGCATGTCCATTTTTATTGTCTCACCAGAAACCAGAATGGCCGTAATAAAAGACAACGCCAAGGTTACAACTACACCAATCACCACACCTCTTATAACGGATATAATCAGCGTACTGTTCTTTTGATCCATATTAACACTCCCCTCCCCTTTTACTCAAATGTATTCAATGGTCAATAAAAAAAGAACAGGGGTGGTTGTACCACCCCTGTTAAAACAGAAAATCATTTGGACATTTGTGCTACCATTGCATCCAAAAGTTTCTTTGATTCATCCCTATCTGCGGCAACAGCAGTATAATAAAACTTTACTTTAGGTTCTGTGCCGGAGGGACGAGCGATCACGCTGCCACTTTCTCCCAGCAAAAACTCCAGTACATTGGATTTTGGAAGCTTAATTTCTGATTGCTCGCCGGTAATGAGGTTCTTATCTACGCTTGTGCGGTAATCGCGAACTCCCGTCACTTTTGCGCCGCCAATGGTTGCGGGCACAGATTCCCGCAGATCAGCCATCATTTTTGCTGCCTTTTCCATTGCGTCAGCACCGGTTAATTCAATACTCTGGACGTAGGCAAGATAAGAACCATAGGTTGCGTACAGATCATCTAAAGCATCCAGGATGGTCTTGCCCTGTTGTTTCAGGCTCGCTGCCATTTCGCAAACAAGCATAGAAGCGACTACCGCATCCTTATCTCTGGCGTAGGTGCCCTTGAGGAAGCCACAGCTCTCCTCAAAGCCAAAAATAAACTTATCGGACTCGCCTTTCTGCTCTAGCGACAGAATCTCACCGCCAATGTACTTAAACCCAGTGAGAACAGCCTTCATGGTGACACCATAGTGCTTTGCAACCTGATCCGCAAGAGGAGAGGATACGATGCTTCTTACAACAATCGCTCCCTCAGGAATGTCGTTGCATGCGGTACGTGCCTTCAGAATGTAATCCATCAACAGGCATCCAAGTTCATTGCCAGACAGCTTCTGATAACAGCCATTGCGGGGAACAGCAATAGCAACCCGGTCCGCATCCGGATCTGTACCCAGGATTACGTCACAGGCTACGGTATCGGCAACCTTGTAACTTTCATTCAGCGCGGCATCTGTTTCGGGATTGGGATATTCACAGGTCTTGAAGTCACCATCAGGCTTCTCCTGGCAGGAAACTACGGTAATGTTCACCCCCAGGCGGCCAAGAATCTCCCGGACTGGCTCGTTTCCTGTGCCGCACAGGGGGGTATACACAATGTTCAGTCCAGCAGAGCGGATCATATCAGGATCCACTGCCTCTGCAAGGACGGTATCATAGTACTTTTCCCAAACATCCTGGTCAATGTAAGAAATTTTACCCTCCTGCATGAATTCTGCAAAAGACTTTTTCTCAGGAACAAAATACGGGATTGTACTGATTTTCTCAGTTACAATCGCAGCAGGCTCATCGGTCATTTGGCAGCCGTCGGGACCGTAGCACTTAACACCATTGTATGCACCGGCATTGTGGCTGGCGGAAATCACAATACCACAGCCACAGCCTAGCTCACGTACAGCAAAGGAGAGCATGGGTGTGGGGGCAAGACGGTCATAAAGGTAGGCATGAATACCGGCTTCCGCAAAGGCAACAGCACATACTTCAGCAAACAGCTGGGAGTTATGACGGGAGTCATAGCCAATAGCTGCTTTCTGAGGCAGATCAGTACTGGACAGCCAAGCTGCCATACCCTGCGCTGCTCTGCGAACAGTATAGCGGTTCAGTCGGTTGCTGCCCGCTCCCATAATACCCCGCATGCCGGCAGTGCCGAATTGGAGGTCACCACCAAATCTACCCTTTAATTCCTCTGTATCATTGCCGATACTCTTAAGCTCAGCCTGAACATCCTCAGGCAAGCCAGCTTCGCACCAAAATGTGTAACGCTGCAAATAATCCATAATCCAAACCTCCAATTTATTATTAAAAAACAGCCCAAAGGGGACTTTGAGCTGTTTTTCTAATTACTCCTGAGTATCTTCTGCTGTTGCAACGGCGCGCTTTTCCTGAGCTTCGACGAGGGCCTTAAACTTGTTACGTGTGTCCCGCACATCTTCCAGAGAAAGGGAAATGGCTTCCTCTGTGCGGCGGAGCGCATCATCCATATAGTCGTTGCTTGCTTTGCGCAGCTGGGCCATACGCTCTTGTGTTTGCATAACCATTTCCTGGCACTGGCGCTTGGCTTCCTGGTAAATGGCCTCCTCCTGAATCAACTGATTTGCCTTCTCCTGAGCCTGACGGATAGTAGTCTCGGCTTCACGGCGAGCCTGTCCAATCAACTCATTGCGGGAGTCCACAATCGTACGGGCCTGCTTAAGTTCAACAGGCAGCTGTGCAATAATTTCGTCCAGCATATCCAGAACCTTGTCCCGTTCCAAGATACACTTGTCTGCGCCAAGAGGCAACGCTCTTGCGTCCTGCACCATATCATACAATGCGGAAATGATATCTTCGATATTCTGCTCGTTCATCTGTTGTTTCCTCCTTGGCGTATATCTACAATTCTCTGTTTAAATACAGGAATTATTTGCTCTGGTAAGAAATCGGAAAGATCTACGTTGTAACCACCCAACTCTTTAACAGTGCTGGAACTCAGGTACATATACTGGTGCTCCGCAGTTAAAAACATAGTATCCAAATCGGGGTTGATCTTGTGGTTAATGAGGGCCATTTGGAATTCGTTCTCAAAGTCAGAACCGGCCCGCAAACCCTTAACAATCACACAACTGCCTTTTCTTTTCGCATACTCAGCCAAAAGCTCATCGGATGCGTCAACCTCAACATTAGGGATATCCTCAACAACACATTGGATCATGTCAACACGTTCCTGTCTGGTAAACATGGGAGATTTTCCGCTGTTGACCATAACACAAACAATCAGTTTATCAAAAATATTGGCAGCCCGGCGAATAATGTTCAAATGTCCACTGGTTATTGGGTCAAAGCTGCCGGGATAAATGGCAATTTTCATAATCGTCCTTCTTATATATTATGACTGCTTTCTATAAATTGTAAGCAATGTTTTGCCATATTTATAGTCCTTGGAACGCTCAAAACCTGGAAAATCGCAGAAAAGTTCCTTATCCAAAGGGCGTTCCGCTACTATTATACCACCGGATTGCAAAATGTCAATTTCTGTTATCATTTTTAACGCATTTTCCAGAAAAACTTCTGCGTATGGGGGATCAAGGAATATAATATCGAATACTTCTTTGCAAGTTTTGAGATAGGCCATATAATCAGAACATATGACCCTGCCCTGCCCTGCCAATCCGGTCCGTTTTAAATTTTCCCGGATCAAGCGGCATGCATCATCGCTGCAGTCCACAAACACCGCACTCTTTGCTCCACGGCTGAGTGCTTCAATGCCCAACTGACCGGAGCCGCCAAACAAGTCAAGAATCTTTGATGTGGCTACATCAAATTGTATAATGCTGAACAACGCCTCTTTCACCCGATCCGCTGTGGGTCTGGTTGTAAGGCCGTTGGGTGTTTTCAGGACCGTCCCCTTGGCATTGCCTGTAATCACACGCATATCTTATCCCTCTTCCTTGTGAAAATGATGATATACCGACCGGGCGGCAGTAACTGGCAAAAAACGCTCCAGTTCATACAAACTGGCAGCCTTGATTGCCGCAATGGATTTAAACGCCTTCAGCAGATCCTCTTTCCTTTTCGGACCGATTCCCGCAATGGAGTCCAGTTCAGAATAGCGAAGCCGTTTGCTGCGCAGGTTGCGGTGGTACGTGACGGCAAATCTGTGGGTCTCCTCCTGGATCTTTCCGATGAAAGAAAACACGGCTGGTTGGTTATCAATGCGGATTTCCAGCCCGCCAGGGGTTACCAACGCCCTGGTGCGGTGCTTGTCATCCTTGACCATTCCAAATACCGGGATCTGCAATTGAAGCTCGTGGAGGATTTCCAGCGCCACACCAGCATGGCCTATACCACCGTCAATCAGCAGAAGTTCCGGTTTCGTTTCAAATCCCTTATCACCGTTTACCATGCGAGTCAAACGTCTTTTAAGGGTCTGAGCCATAGCGGCATAGTCGTCCTGCCCATCCAAATTCTGAATTTTGAATTTCTTATATTCGCTTTTTTGAGGTTTGCCATCGTGGAACACTACCATACTTGCAACCATGTCTGTTCCGGAAATGTTGGAAATATCAAAAGACTCGATTCTTTCAGGATAATCAATTCCCAACATTTTAGACAGGAGTGACAACGTACCTCTGTTGCGTTCTTCTTTTGTAGTTATTCTCTGCGCTTCCTCCAGAGCATTCTTATGCGCCAGCTCTACCAGCCTTACGTTGTCCCCTCTCATAGGAACCCTCAGCTTCGGTTTTGTTCCGAACTGTTGTTGGGCCAGTTGCGCGAACAGCTCTCCATCTTCAAGCTCCATTGGTAGTAATACGAATTTAGGTGTAAAACCCCTGGAAAGATAGTACTGCTTCATGAGACTGCTCACTGCCGCCGCAGGGTCATCCACGGAACTATGGATTTCATAATCCTTATCCAAAAGGTTTCCGTTGCTGAAATGCAGCACAGTGAAACAGGCCTTTGCCTCCGTTTGGGCAAAACCAATCACATCCGTATCCGCAAGTGTACCAGCGGTAACAAGCTGCTTTTTACCCAGATTCTCTACTGCGTTAAGCTTGTCACGCAGTCCTGCCGCTAGTTCAAAATTTAGTTCGTCGGCAGCTGCAAGCATTTGACTACGAATTTCATCAGCAACCGTTTTATAATTTCCCTGCAGTAACTGCTTAGCCTGCTGTATAAGTTGGATATACGCTTGCCTGCTATGGCCAAACTGACACCAGCCAATACACTGGTTCATATGATAGTTCAGACAGGGTCTGTCCTTGCCGATCTCTTTTGGGAACTGTTTTCCACACTGAGGCAATTTCAGAGTTGTAACAATTGTATTTAACACTTCCTGTGTTACACCTCTGCTTCCGTATGGCCCAAAATACTCAGCTCCGTCATTTTCAACTTTGTTGACAAGAAGGATTTTGGGATATTCATCCCCCATATTTAACCGCAGATAAGGGTATCCCTTGTCGTCCTTTAAGAGAATGTTATACTTAGGCATGTACCGTTTAATGAGGGAACATTCCAAAACAAGTGCCTCAAATTCTGACGCGGCAACGATCACATCAAACTGGCAGATCTTGCTTACCATTAGCCTTGTCTTAGGGCTGTGGGAAACTGTATTTTGAAAATATTGGCTAACACGATTTTTTAGTTTCTTCGCTTTCCCAACATAGATTACATTTTGACCTTTGTCCCGCATAAGATACACACCGGGCGCCATCGGCAGAGTGTTTGCTTTTTCCTTTAGTTCTTCAAACTCCATAAAACTCCAAAAAACCGCCTCAATGCAAAACAGTGCGTTGAGGCGGTCAATCCTAAATAATCAGTATACGTCCCGCTGAAGCAAGGCCTCAAGGGCATTCACAGCAGCCTCAGCATCGGCTCCATCGGCTGATAATACAACAGAGGCTCCGGTGACAATCCCCAAGGTCATGATTCCAAGAAGACTCTTCGCGTTCATTCTACGGCTTCCGGACTCCAACCAAATGCTGGAATCAAACTCGTTGGCCTTTTGAACAAAGTATGTAGCCTGCTTGTTATGCAAGCCAGACTCACAACGGACAATTACTTCCTTGACAAACATAAGAAACACTCCTTGTTATCGCGGAGGAAATCCACGATTCAGTATTTATATGATATCAAATCTGTGGAAAATGTCAACCAATTTACTGTTTTTTTACATTGTGTGGCAAACTTGACACATAATTGGGCTAACTTTTATTCAAATTCAGCGATTGTCACACCGTCTTCACCCTCACCATAGACACCGAGACGGAATTTTTTAACGTATTTGTTCCTGCGAAGGGACTGTTGGACAGCGTTTCTAAGGATACCGGTTCCCTTTCCGTGGATAATTCGTACAGACTTAAGATTGGAGCGCATTGCCTCATCCAAATAGCGCTCCATCACGCTGATTGCTTCAACACTATCCATACCACGCAGGTCAACCTCTGAAGCCGTGGCAGCCATTTTCATTTCCCTACCGGAATGGGCAGGACGTACTGCCTTTTGTTTATAGGGATTTTCCTGCTCCAGAAGGTACACTTCCTCCGGCTTTACCGTCATCTTAAGAATACCTGCTTGAAGCTGGTAGGTGCCATCCTTATTGATGGCAATAACACTGGCTTTTGTGCCAAGCTTCAGAAGTTCCACGGTATCGCCTACCAAAACACCACGTTTTGGTTCAGGACGGGTTTTTGGGGCTTCATTGGCGCGGATTTTTGCCTCAGCCTCGTTAAGACTTCTGCGCAGATCTGCCTGACGCTGATTGATACCCTGAGTATCAGCGCTCTCAGTCAGCTGTTTTTTCAGCACCTTCAGCTCATCTGCAGCAGCATTTGCCGCGCGGCGGGCATCCTCGATAATGGATTGAGCCTCCGCTCTGGCCTGCTCCATGGCTTTTTCCCGTTCCCGCTCCAGCTGTGCGCTGAATTCTTCGCTTTTCTGCTTGATTTTCTCCGTTTCAAGGCGCAGACGTTCCGCTTCCACTCTGGCAGCCTCCATCTTCTGCCGCTGCTGCTCCAACTGAGAAAGGACATCTTCAAAGTCCTTATCGCTTTGTCCCACAAGATCCGAAGCTTCTTTCAGGATATCTTCCGAAAGACCCAGCTTTCTGGAAATGGCAAAGGCATTGGATTTGCCGGGAATCCCAATCAAAAGCTTATAGGTGGGCCGGAGTGTTTCCACATTGAACTCGCAGGAGGCGTTGATGACACCCTTTGTACGCATGGCATACAGCTTCAGCTCTGCGTAGTGGGTGGTCGCAATTACGCAGCTTCCGATTTTTCTGCAAAACTCAATCAGCGCAATTGCCAGAGCCGCGCCTTCCGCTGGGTCTGTGCCGGCACCGATTTCATCGAAAAGAACCAGTGTTCTGCTGTCGCAGGTGGCAACGATATCTACAATGGTCCTCATGTGGCTGGAGAACGTGGAGAGGCTCTGGGCAATGGACTGTTCGTCACCGATATCAGCCAGTATTCTGTCAAAGGTAGACAGACAGCTGCCATCCCCTGCGGGAATATGGAGTCCGCACTCTGCCATAAGTGTGAGGAGTCCTACGGTTTTCAACGTAACTGTCTTGCCGCCTGTGTTGGGTCCTGTAATGATCATGGAATCAAAATCAGAACCCAGATGGATAGAAATAGGAACGACGTTTTTGGGGTCAATCAGCGGGTGCCTTGCGTTTCTCAGGTCTACCCTGCCCTGATCGTTCATAATGGGTGCCCATGCACGCATACGGTAGCCAAGCCGTGCTTTTGCAAAGATCACATCCAATTTCACCAGCAGATGAAAATCGTCTGTAATTCCCTCACGGAACCCTGCGGCTTCAGCCGACAACTCGGCAAGTATCCGTTCGATCTCCTTTTTCTCCTTCAGTTCCAACTCTCTTAAAGCGTTGTTGGCGTTGACAGCGCTCATAGGTTCTACAAAATAGGTAGAACCGGTAGCGGAAACGTCATGGACCAATCCGGGAACGTCATTTTTGTGTTCACTCTTCACAGGAATAACATATCTTCCCTGCCGGATGGTGATAATTGGGTCCCGCAGCAGCTTGGAATACGCCGGAGAGGATATCATTTTTTGCAGAGTATCCTTAATCTTTGCGCTTTGAATACGCATGTGACGCCTGATATCACCCAGGGCGGAACTGGCAGTATCGGCAATTTCTTCTTCAGAAAGAATGGCTCCAAATATCTTGTCCTCAAGATATTTGTTGGTTGTGAGCATGTGAAATAGCGGGTCAAGTACTGTTTCTTTATCGTCTTCACCAATATAGGACTTTATGGTTCTGGCGCTGCGCAAGACACCTGCAATGTACAGCAGTTCTTTCGGCTGAAGCACACCGCCCCGGTTTGCCCGGTCCAATGCAGCAGAAACATCCTTCACGCCGGAAAAACTGGGGTTGCCCTTTCTGGTGCACAAATCCGACGCTGCGGTGGTTTCCTCAAGCATACGCTGTACTTCTTCTAAATCAGAAACAGGCTGCAGCGCCAGGCATGCCGCCTTACCATCTTCACTTCCTGCACATTCAGAAAGGAGTGCCAAAACCTGATCCAATTCTAATTTATGCAGTGATTTATCGTATAATTCAGACATTTTATTCTCCTATATTTGGCTGCTCTATGGGAACAACCAAACTTTTGTAAAAATCAAGGGCGGAAAAACCCCGTTCCAATTGGGATGACAGATAGCTTTCCGTAACATAGGACAGTTGTTCTAAAGTGTTTTCACCCAGGGAGAAGGAAAACAGCCTCTGTCCGTCGCAGAAACATATGTAGCGCATTGCGTCAAGCATACCCGTCGTAATCGGCATACGCAAGGCTGTGGAATTTCCTAATCCGCACCGGCTGCACTCTAACACACCGTCTTTAATGTTGAGTCTGTCGGGATACGGATCCGCGCATACGTGACAGCCGGAGAGATCAGGTGTATAGCCGGCGATACAGGCGCTACGCAATTCAAAAACAGACTTTACAAGATTATCTGCCAGATTTAAATAACAGAGTCCATGCAGGCAGTTGAGGGTCAGGCCCAGCAATTCCGGGTTTGGCATATCTTCCTGAGACAACACTTCCGCGACCTGGGCAAAGTATGTACCCAGAGAAAGCTTCTGCAAGTCTTTCCGCAATCCGGAAAATAGCTCAATGATTTGCGCTTCATTGATTGTGTACATATTTCGGTATTCAAAGAGCGTGAACTCCCCATAAGCAAGGAGCTGACAGCTTGCCGCCAGAGGGCTGTTTTTTCTGCGCAGTCCTCTGGCTTTCGCGGTCAACTTTCCATGATCACGGGTCAGTACCGTCAACAGAGCATCTGTATCCTTATAATTTGTGACCCGGATCACCAGGCCCTGTATCGTCAAGTACATTCCCATTCTCCATCT
The DNA here is from genome assembly GCA_045577435.1 of Faecousia sp. GTDB lineage: Bacteria > Bacillota > Clostridia > Oscillospirales > Oscillospiraceae > Faecousia. The sequence continues at coordinate 116,913 of JAZNIL010000039.1, forward strand.
GTTGTGCCTGTTTGTACATAAGGTAGAACGCCGGCGCACCGGTCAGCAAAAAGGTGTTCCAATACTCTTGTGCATTCATCTTCATCCCTCCGGGATTAGGATTTGCAGTAAAACGCCGGTTACAACAGGAAATTATTCTCTGTAGCCAAAGTTACGTACAAGGAAATCGCTGTCACGCCAGTTTTCCTTTACCTTGACCCATGTGGTCAGGTATACACGGGTACCCATAAATTTTTCACAATCCGTACGGGCCATGGTGGAGATCTTCTTCAGCATATCACCGTGCTTGCCGATAATAATACCCTTATGACTGGCTTTTTCGCAGTAGATCGTAGCGTCAATATCGATAATACCGTTATCCCGCTCGGAGAACTTTGTAATTTCAACAGCTGTTCCGTGCGGTACTTCCCTGTCCAACGTCCACAGCAGCTTTTCACGAATAATTTCCGCCATTACCTGGCGTTCAGGCTGGTCTGTTGTCACATCTTCAGGGAACAGGAAGGGGCTTTCAACGGCAAATTTCCGGCACTGTTCGAGCAACGCATTTACGCCATCACCGGTTTTCGCGGAAATGGGAATAATTGCTGCAAAATCGGCCGCCTTGGAATAAATATCCATCACCTGCAGAAGAGTATCCTTCTCAACAGAGTCAATCTTATTAATGGCCAAAACCACTGGACATCTGGACTCTTTGATCTGCTGGATCAGCCCCTCCTCTTGTGGGCCAATGGAGGCAATGGGTTCGACCATCATGATAGTCATGTCCACATCGGCAATGGAGCTTCGTGTAACATTCACCATATAATCGCCCAATTTCGTCCTGGCACGGTGAAAGCCGGGTGTGTCTACAAAAACAAACTGGGTGTCACCTTTTGTAACAATACCGCAGATTCTGTTTCTGGTGGTCTGGGGTTTGTTGGAAACAATGGCGATCTTTTCGCCAACGAGGAAGTTTGTCAGTGTGGACTTGCCCACGTTGGGCCGTCCGGCAATTGTGATCATAGCGGTTTTCGTAGCCATGTTTATCTCCTTAAGTATAGTTAATTTCTGCTCATTCTGGGAATCAAGCCTGCAACATACTCCTCACGCTTGCGCATGGCAGCCTTTTGTTCCCCTTCGTCCAAATGGTCGTAACCCAGAAGATGGAGAACGGAGTGGATAGTCAAATATCCCACCTCACGTCTTGTGCTGTGACCAAACTCCTTTGCCTGGGCAATTGCCCGTTCCAAAGAAATTGCCATATCTCCCAATGGGCAGAGTCCTGTTTCCGGGTCTATATACTGATCCCAATCCTCCGGCGGATTGCCAGCTTCTAAAGTGAACATAGGAAAGCTCAGCACATCTGTTGCTCTATCGATATTTCTGCTGGCAGCGTTGATTGCCTGGATACCCCGGTCATTGGTGACCAACACATTGATCTCACAGGGAACAGAAATCCCCTGAGCGGAAAGTGTGGTTTCAATACATGTTTGTATAATTCTTGTTACTGGAAGCTGCCGGACTGTCAAACAGTCAAAAGTAATATTGATTTTCATTTCGTATTCCTCTGATACTTTGCACTGGGAGCTTTTGATGGTTTTTTAAGTTCTCTTCTTTTTTCCGCCTTTTCATAGGCGCTGATGATCTCCTGCACTAAGGCATGACGGACAACGTCCGCAGAGGTCAGCCGGCAGATAGCAATATCCTTTACCCCATCCAGCACTGCAATGGCATCCTTGAGTCCGGAGGTTTTGTCACCCGGCAGATCAATCTGGGTCACATCACCGGTAATGACGATCTTGGATCCAAAACCAAGACGGGTAAGGAACATCTTCATCTGCTCCTTTGTGGTGTTCTGCGCTTCATCCAGAATAATAAAACTGTCGTCCAGCGTTCTGCCGCGCATATACGCGAGAGGCGCTACTTCAATAGACCCCCGCTCCTGGTACTTTTGGAATGTCTCGGCGCCAAGCATATCATAAAGTGCGTCATAAAGAGGACGCAGATATGGATCTACTTTGTTCTGCAGATCTCCGGGAAGGAAACCAAGGCGTTCTCCGGCTTCCACAGCAGGTCGTGTCAGGATAATACGGTTAACAGAACGCTCACGAAACGCCGCGACAGCCGCCGCAACAGCAAGGTATGTTTTTCCGGTACCGGCAGGACCAACACCCAGCGTGATCGTGTTTTTGGAGATTGCCTTCATGTACTGCTGCTGGCCAACAGTTTTGGCTTTAATCGGCTTCCCCTTTGCGGTGATGCATACCACATCTTTTGTCATTTGCGCAACCTGCTCATCGTTTCCATCCCGGACCAGTGTGATGAGATACCGAACCCTCTGTTCATCGATAATCTCACCTTTTGAGGCAAGCGTCAAAAGTCCTTCCAAGGTGCGGGCTGCTTTGTCCACAGCTTCTTCACCGCCGGTGATCTTCAAATCCGTACCACGGTTAATGATGTTTACGCACAAAGCTTCTTCAATACGTTTCATATTTTCATCAAAGGAGCCAAAAACCGTAATTAAATCCTCAACACGGTCTACATTAACTACCCGTTCCATCACTCTGTCCGTCACCTTTTAAAATCTCCTCACTGTTAAATAAGCCGATCATTTCACGGCAATCGTATGTACCCTCCAGGCAATAAGCTTCGTCTGTTTCCTGGATAGAAATATGCTCATCCAGGATAGAACCGGCCAGCATCTGACCGGTTACGTATCCTCTCGCAGAATCTGCAAGCCAGTCTTGACCGCCGGGGCCAATGTCGGATATTGTCTCTCTGGGAATTACCGTTTCCTTAACCAAAGTAATCGGCAGACTATAACCACCCGGTAAATCCACAGAATGGTACGAATATATTTTAACACAAGTGCTATGAGAAATTCCACTGTCTTTATATAATTTTATAAGTTTTTTTCCAACCAACAACGAAAATCTGGTCTTTTGTGCATTCTGAGACAAAAGTTGTTCCGTTGGTTTCGGTGCTATCATACACACAGAGCGGAGGGTTCTGCCGTAGACCTCGCCCTGTGCCCGGGTTACCAGGATAGATCTTCCGCAGTCTGTATACCCGGATATCAGCACTTGTCCCCTTATAACCGCATCTCCGGGCTTACAGACCGGACTCCCTTTCGTTACATTCACTTCCTGAACAACGGAATCCTGAGCTGCCACAATATTACCGGGACGCAAATCCTGTTCTTTCGGCTGTACAGAACTCCCTTCCTCTACATGAATAGTAGCCACACAGCCTGAGGTTGTAACAGCAGCCCACTTAATGCCTGGGATTCGCTCAATCAGATCATTTTTTATCTGTTCGCTTCTGATTGCCCGTCTCGACACACCAAAACCGATTCCGCAATTATTTACCTGCTCCAATATATAATTTTGAGGTAAGGTTTCATTGCCACTGACCTGTACAAACAAAATTCTTGTGGGCAATATTGCTGTGGCGATGAGCAGAACCAGTACGCAAAACACCAGAACAGGTCTTTTCATCACCGATTTTAAATACCAGTGAACGCCCGTTAAACCTCTGACCTTTATGGATTGATTTATTTTTTTCATGCCTTGGAGGCGTTTATAGTCCTGCCGGCTAACCGTAAGCACCATGGTTAGTTCGTCCAGACGTTCTACATCGTAAATGGTAATTTCATTGTGCTTTAAAAGACGCAGTACACCGGGAATGTCGGTGCTAAACATCTCAAGTTGAATTTTGGCAAAGGAATGATTCATCAGTCACGCCCTCCGTATAACAAAACAGAGTCAATACAGCCAAAGACCACAAGACGTTCACAGGACATATATCTAAGGATCAGATCCCTGCCACAGATGCAGATACTGCCATAACAAACCTTCACCTCGACTCTCGATGGCTGATAGTCCAGAACACAATTGTAATTCTCAATGAGCACACGTTTTTGCCCTAGGACTTCAATCAGTGGCTGCCGAATTTTGTATCCATCCTCACGAAATAGTGTTTTTAAATGACCAAAACGTTTTCCACTCACACTTCTGCCCCCTTTTTGTTTAGTGTATGTGTAAGATGGGATGATTTGAACATTATCGGCATAGATATAAACGAGGTGTTGCACATGAACAAACAAACTCGAACCGCTGTGACAGCGTCTGTTGGCTTACTGCTGTTTATCTTTGATTCAAAAACTGTGCTGCTGGGTGCGACTGAGGCAATAGAACTCTGCCTGAAAACAGTAATTCCCTCCCTGTTCCCTTTTTTTGTTTTGACTGGCGTGCTGACAAACAGTCTCATCGGCATTAAAATACCTGGGCTTGGAAAGCTTGGGAAACTGTGCGGCATTCCACCGGGGGCGGAATCCATTCTGCTGCTTGGCCTTTTGGGAGGATATCCTGTGGGTGCAAAGTGCATCAATGACTGTCATCGTCAGGGTACGCTGGACAAGTTGTCATCTGGAAGAATGCTGGGATTTTGCAGCAACTGCGGACCTTCTTTTCTGTTTGGCATTTGTGCCAGCATGTTTTCCAACATGTTTACACCGTGGGTAGCCTGGGCTGTTCAAATCCTAAGCGCGTTACTCACAGGAATTCTTCTGCCCAGATATGAGAACGTTGCGGCAGCAGTCACACCACGCCAGCAGATATCTATCCAGGAGAGTTTAAAAAGCAGCATGAGAATTATCGCAGAGGTCTGCGGATGGGTAATTGCCTTTCGTGTGGTCATTGAGTTGGCAGACAGGTGGTTTCTTTGGCGGTTTCCTAATTGGCTTTATGCTTTGTTGATCGGTATGACGGAACTTGCCAATGGATGCAGTGTATTGCAACGAATAGCCTGGGAACCTATTCGTTTTATAATTTGCTGCTTTATCATGAGCTTTGGTGGCATTTGTGTCTTTATGCAGACCCTATCTGCCACAAGCTGCTGTGGAATTGGCATGTATTTACCGGGTAAAGCGATTCAATGTCTGCTGTGTATTCCGTTGGGATCTCTTGCGGTGATCCCTCTTTATGGTCAAATTCACTATTTCTTTGCACCGCTAACCGTAATTTCCGTTATAGGTGTGGTTTTAATTTTAAGAAATTTGCAAAAAAGGTATAGCTATCTTTCCGTGTGTGTTGTATAATCAACCCTAAGGAGGGATTCATATGTTATTTCGGAAGAAAATGCCAAGAAGTTGCGACTACTGTGCTTTCGGTACATCTATTTCTGAAAACCAGATTCTTTGCATGAAAAAGGGTGCTGTTTCCGTGGACTTTAAATGCAGAAAATTCCGATATGATCCCTGCAAGAGAATTCCTTGTAAAGTGAAGCTGCCTGATTTTTCGTCGTATAATGACAGTGATTTCAGCTTGTAGTAACTGTCCTAACAAGTGTTATCAGCCACCCGGACAAACCGGGTGGCTGATATTGTCTCTTATAGTTTTGTATTCACACATCAGCGTGTCATTTCAAGAAATGCATCCTCGGATAAAATAGGGATTCCCAGTTCTCTGGCTTTACGCTCCTTTGAACCTGCGTTTTCACCAACAACTACATAGGTGGTCTTATTGGAAACAGAACCGGATGCTTTACCTCCGTACAGTTCAATCAGCTCAGTAGCTTTCTCTCTGGTGAATTTACTAAGAGCGCCTGTTAATACAAAAGTCATACCTGCAAATCTGGTGTCGGTAATCTGACGCTTGCTCTGGAAATTCACGCCTGCGTCCCGAAGCTTTTCGATCATCTTCTGGGACTGAGGCTGACGAAACCATTCCTGAATGGACTGAGCAGTTACAGTACCAATATCACTCACCTGCTCCAATTCCTCCACAGAAGCTGCCATTAAACTATCTAGACTTCCAAATACACTTGCCAAAACTTTTCCAGTTTTCGCGCCAACCTGACGGATACCTAGCGCATAGATCAGCCGGGAAACATCCTGCTGTTTGCTGTCCTCAATGGCTCTCAGCAGTTTTTTTGCTGCCACATCACCCTTCGACCACAGAGATTTCATCTGCTCCAGTGTAATGCTGTAAATATCGGCCGGTGTTTTTAAGAATCCCTTTTCAATCAGGGCATCTACAATGGCAGAACCTAAGCCCTCAATATCCATCGCATCCCTGCTGACAAAGTGAGCGATATTTCTTGTCAGCTGTGCGGGACATTCCACACCGGTGCAACGGAGGAACGCTCCGTCCTCATCCTTTTTTGTTGGAGCGCCACATATTGGACATGTAGCTGGGAGCCGATAGGGTACGGTTCCATCCGGGCGTTTTGAAAAATCAACTTCCAGAATCTCCGGTATAATTTCTCCTGCTTTACGGATGTGTACAGTGTCACCTACACGGATATCCCGCTGGGAAATAAAGTCCTGATTGTGGAGGGTTGCATTGGTTACAGTGGTACCCGCAAGGCGCACAGGGCGAACCACGGCCTTGGGCGTGAGCACACCGGTTCTGCCCACCTGCACAATAATCTCCTCAACAACGGAAGGCTTGACCTCAGGAGGATACTTGTATGCCGCTGCCCAGCGGGGGAACTTTGCTGTGGCTCCCAATTGGTTCCGCAGGTTCAGGTCATCAACCTTAATCACCGCTCCGTCAATATCGCAGGCAAGCTGTTCCCTACACTCGTTGATGGAAAGAATTTGCTGGCAGATTTCATCTGCAGAGGACAGAACTTTATAGTCAATCACCTTGAAACCAAGCTTTTTCAAATACTCCAGCGACTGACCGTGGGTCTCAAAGCTCTCATCCTTTGCAAGCTGCACATTAAAGACAAGAATATCCAGACCCCGTTTTGCCGCAATCTTGGGGTCAAGCTGACGCAGTGACCCAGCAGCTGCATTTCTGGGGTTAGCAAAAAGGGGCTTTCCCTCCTGCTCTTGAACAGCATTAAGCTTTTCAAAGCTCTTTTTCGGCATAAACACTTCGCCACGAACGATCAGATGGCTTGGCGCGCCATTTAAGGTCATAGGAATGGAACGAATGGTTTTAAGGTTTTCCGTTACATCCTCACCAACGGCACCATCCCCTCTTGTAGCGCCACGGACAAACTTTCCATCCACATACTCCAACGCCACAGACAGCCCATCCACCTTGGGCTCTACGGTAAAGGAGGCTGACGGAGCCGCCTGCCATATCTTATCCATAAACTCCCGCAGTTCTTCCATAGAGAAAACGTCCTGCAGGCTCATAAGAGGGACAGCGTGCTCTACTTTCTCGAACTTGCTGACCGCTGCGCCACCTACTCTTGCAGTGGGGGAATCTTCCCTTGCCAGATTGGGATAAGCCCGTTCCAAATCCTCCAGTTCCCGCAGAAGCCTATCGTATTCAAAATCCGGCATAGTTGGGTTATCCAGAACATAGTACTCATAGTTTGCCTGATTTAGAAGCTGGGTTAATTCGTCGATTCTCTCTTTCATTACACTGTCATCCTCCGGTATGCAGATAGGTATCCGGGACATCGCCAACAATAATAGTTTCCGCGACAACTACCTGACTGCTTACAGTAAACGTATTGGTTTGACCAAGAACCAGCACTGCAACATCCACAATCACATTCATATTCAGTTGCTGCAACGTCTGGTTGATACCTGCTTGTGTAAAATCGCTGGTGAAGTTTGCATCAGAATTACGTATGGACAGGATATTTACCGGGATCAGGGGCCCCTTCCCGGACAGAATCTCCGGCAGAACCAGGTTTCCGATAGGAATTCCGATGGTCTGTGTGTCCATTGCCAGAATCTCATCATTGATAAGGTTCAGAACATCTGTTTTCAGGCGGTTTACCTCACTGATGTTGGTTTTCAGGGCAGTGATCCGGCCATCCAAATCCTTCTCAAAGTAAACGATCCGGTCATATTGAATGTTGCCTTCCTCAATCTGCCTGTCGATTGCATCGTTAATAAGATCCGATGTAATATTCACAACCTGGGTTTGGGCAAGGTCCTGCGCCACGTCATTGTATTTACTTCGAAAGGTGAAAAAACCAACAACTGACAAAATCACCAGCAGAATAAGACAGATAAAAATCCTGCGAAGCACAATACGCATAGCATCCCCCCTGTGGGAAGATATGCGTATTACAGGCGTTTCATGTGGGCGGAAGCGGTTTTTGCCATCAATTTCTTTGTTCCGATCTGGTCAAATGCGATCTCTAAAAGGGCATCTCCGCCCATTTTTAAAACAGACAGAACCATTCCCTTGCCAAAGGCCGTATGCTGCACCATATCACCCTTATTCAGCTCCAAATACGTTGCCTTTACAGCCGGGGTACTATACGCACTTTTATAAGTGTTTGCTTTTGTGACGGCTGTATGCTGATAATTTTGTTGGTAATCAGTCTGCAAGGCACTGTGATAGGTTGGAGTTTGATATCCGCCCAGTTTCTGAGTAATATTCTCCGGAATCTCCCTTAAAAAACGGGAGGGCAGGGCTGCGTTCGTCCGGCCATAGAGCATACGCTGGCGGGCATAGCTGATGGTAAGATTTTCCTTCGCCCGAGTGATTGCCACATAACAAAGGCGGCGTTCTTCCTCCATCTCCTCCATCTGGCCGATTGCCCGCATGCCGGGGAATAAACCATCCTCAAAGCCTACAAGGAATACGTTCTTAAATTCCAATCCTTTTGCGGAGTGCATGGTCATCATAACCACTGCGTCATCCATATCGGAATACTCCTCCAGATCTGTGTACAGAGCAATTTCTTCCAAAAAGCCTGCCAGAGTGGGGGTATCGCTGCTTTCAACATAGGCATGGATGCTGGACTTTAATTCACGGATATTTTCAAGCTTCGTTTTGCTCTCCTCGGTCTGCTTACCCTCCAACATGGCGATGTAGCCTGTTTGAAGCATGACCTCCTCGTAGAAATCCGGCAGGCTGATGCCTTCTTCCAGCAATTGGGCAAGCCCTTCTATCAGCGCCGAAAACTGCAAAAACTTACCGGCAGACCGCTCCAACGGCCCGTAAGAATAGGGATCGCATACTACATGATATAATCCTTTTCCCTCAGCTTGAGCAAGTCGTTCGGCTGTTTCCAGTGCTTTTGCGCCAAGCCCACGGGGTGGGTTATTAATAATCCGTTTTAAACGCAGGTCATCGGCTCGGTTGTTGATTACACACAGGTAGGACAGCATGTCCTTTACTTCCGCCCGGTCAAAGAACCGCATGCCGCCAATGACACGGTAAGGAATTGCGTTTCGCTTCAGCGCGAATTCTAAAGCATTGGATTGAGCATTTGTGCGGTATAAGATCGCAAAGTCCTTAAAATTTTTTCCTTTTGATTCTGTAATGATCTTTCCGGCAATATAATTTGCCTCAGTTCCCTCATCCGCAGCCTCATAAACAGTGATCGGTTTACCCTGACCGTTGGAAGTCCAAAGCCGCTTGCCTTTTCTTCCGATGTTGTGGGCGATCACAGCGTTGGCGGCATTCAGAATTGATTGGGTGGAACGGTAATTCTGCTCCAGACGGATTGTCCGGGAAGATTTGTACTGCTTTTCAAAGCTAAGGATATTCTCAATGGTAGCGCCACGAAAGCGGTAGATACTCTGGTCATCATCACCCACAACACAAATATTCTCATAGCCTCCTGCCAGCATAGACGTAAGGAGATACTGCAGATGGTTTGTGTCCTGATACTCATCTACCAATACATACCGGAATTTTTTCTGATAGTAGGTTCTGATATCCTCATTTTCCTGCAAAAGCTTCACTGTTAGGAAAATAATATCATCGAAATCCAATGCATTATTCTCCTTTAACTGGGTCTGGTAGCGTTTATAAGCCTTGGCAACATGCAACAGGCGCAAATCATTGGTCTGCTCTACCCGCTCTAAAAGCATATCCGGTGTAACCTGTTTGTCCTTTTCACGGCTGATTACAGACAGCACATATTTTGCAGGGAACGTTTTATCATCAAGACCCATATCCTTGATGATTTCTTTCATCACTTTCTCGGAGTCAGAGGTGTCATAGATGGTAAAACTGCGGGTATATCCCAACACCTCTATCTCCCGGCGGAGAATACGGCAGCAGGCGGAGTGAAAGGTCATCGCCCAAATGTCCTGCGCCTCAGGGCCAAGCATTTTGGAAAGACGATCCTTCAGCTCATTAGCAGCCTTATTTGTGAATGTGATTGCAATAATGCTCCATGGAAGCGCCGGTTCTACGGAACAAAGATGATCCGCCCTGCGCCGGTCAAATTCACTGACAGGTTCCTGCAGCGATTCCAAAAATTCAACGTCTTCCTGTGAAACATAGTCCGGTACCAGCATGGAGTCACTGCCACAGCCAAACCGCATAATATTGGCGATTCTGTTGATCAAAACTGTGGTCTTACCGCTGCCCGCGCCGGCAAGAAGCAGAAGCGGCCCCTGAGTTGTTAATACTGCCTCCTGCTGCATTGTATTAAGATTTTGAAATTGCGAGTGGATATAGTCACGTCTGGCTTTTATAAAGCGTTCCATCATCAAATCTGTCATAAGTACACCTTTAAAAGAAAGTATACTTTATTCTAACCTATTTGACGAAAAAGGTAAAGGAAAATTATTTCATCCGTTCCCTGAGCAGCGCAAGCGCCTTTTTCTCGATTCTGGACACCTGCACCTGGCTGACACCCATAATTTTCGCACACTTGTCCTGTGTCAGGCCATGAAAATACCGCAGCCGTATCACCATGGACTCCCGCTCGGGTAACTGCTCCACTGCCTGTCTGAGCGCCATTTTTTCCAGCATGCTTTCCTCGGTCTGGGTATCCGTTAAAACGCTTTCTAACGTGAACCCATCCTCACCGGTCTGCTGCTGAATGGATTCTGTTGTTGCGGTTGCTGTTTCAGCGGTAGCAATTTCTTCCGGAGTAAATCCTGTCTGCCGGGATATCTCCATAACAGTCGGTTCCCGTCCCAGTACCTGTATGAGCCTGTTGCGCACTGTTTTTATGGTCATTGCCTGCTCTTTAATGGTTCTGGAGACCTTAACTGTACCGTCATCACGGAGAAACCTGCGTATTTCCCCGGATATTTTCGGCACTGCGTAAGTGGAGAACTGTGTACCAAAACCTAAATCGAATCCATCCACTGCCTTCAAAAACCCAAGGCAACCTAACTGATACAGATCATCCATTTCAGCGCCTCGGCCAACAAAGCGTCGGGCAACAGACCATATCAGCCCGGAGTTCTCAGTGACCAGAATTTCCTTTGCCTGCTGATCCCCGGACTGACTACGTTCAATCAATGTTTCCAGTCTTGTCATTTCCGCCGCTGCAGCTTTCTGCGCATATGTACAGTTGTTCCCTTCCCTGTCTTTGATTGTACTGAAAAACTAGTCATAAAGCTCTCCATAATGGTAAAGCCCATACCGCTGCGATCGGCGCCACCAGTAGTATACATTGGCCGGCGTGCCTGCTCGATATTCTCAATCCCAACGCCCCTGTCCTTTATGACAATATCCAGCGTATTGTCTTTCAAAATCCTGCACCGCAGAATAATGGTTCCCAGACCATCGGGATACGCGTGTACAATACAGTTTGTGACCGCTTCTGAAACTGCTGTACGGATATCCCCCAATTCCTCCAAGGTAGGATCCATCTGTGCGGCAAAGCAGGCAACTGCAGAGCGTGCAAAAGCTTCATTTGCCGACCTGCTGGGAAACTCCAAGGTCATATAATTTTCAAATTTCACAAAACCATCTCCTTCATTTGTACAAGCTTATCTACCCCTGATGCTTGGAGCACCTTCATTGGCTGGGGCTTTAGGCCGGATAGAAAAAGTTTTCCGTCCACCCTGTTCATCGTCCGCAGTGCATTGATAACAACCGCAATGCCGGATGAATCCATAAATACAACATCCTGAAAATCCAGAACACATGTATGCGGTGCGTAGGCCTCAATTTTTGATGTAATCATTTGTATATGGGATTTTGCGCAGTGGTGGTCTATTTCTCCTGTGAGCGCCACAGTTAATTCCCCATTCTGCAAAAAACTTGTTAAATGCAAACTATCTCCTCCTTTTGTGATGTAATTAGTATAGATACTCCATTGCAAGAATTTCCGTCGCAATTTGGTACAGACAAAAAATTAGTGGCATACAGCAGTTACGCTGTATGCCACTAATTTCAATTAAATTATAATTTTTCCATCGCTGCTTTGCTTTCTTCCAACTGCGCGATCAGAGCCTTAGCCTTCGCGGCCTTTTCACGCTCTGCGGCAACAACAGCTTCCGGTGCTCTGGAGATAAAGTTCTCGTTGGAGAGCTTGCCTTCCAAGCCTGCCAGATTCTTTCTGGCTTTCTCAAGTTCCTTTTCGATTCGCTCCAGTTCCTTTGCCACGTCCACCAACTGACCCATGGGAATATACAACTTTGCGTCAGCGGTTGTGCAGCAAACCATTCCGTCAATATTTTCAGGCTCTGCATTCAAAATGGTTACCTGATCGGCATAGGCAAGTCTCTGGATAAAGCCCTCACCCTCGGAGAATACAGAGGGCTTAGAGGTAAGCACATAAAGCGCTGCCTTCTTGGAGGGAGGAACGTTCATCTCTGCACGTCGGTTACGGATAGTACGGATGGCATCCATGACAGATTCCATCTGCGCTTCTTCTGCCTTAAACTGCAAGGTCTCACTGTATTCGGGCCACTTTGCCACAATCAGCGCATCCCCATCATGGGGCAGGCTCTGCCAGATTTCTTCGGTAATGAACGGCATGAAGGGGTGTAGCAGACGGAGAGTCTGATCCAGCACATAGACCAGAACCTGCAGAGCACTGGCCTTCTGCGCAGGATCGTCGCTGTACAGTCTTGCCTTGGTAAGCTCGATATACCAGTCGCAATAGGTATCCCACAGGAAGTCGTAAACCTTTTGAACAGCCACACCAAGCTCATACTTCTCAAGATTCTCTGTTACTTCCGCAATCAGTGTATTTAACTTGCTCAGAACCCACTTATCCGCAATGGTCAGCTGCCCGGCATCAGGCAGAGTGTTCTTTGCATCCTCCGGCAGATTCATCAGAACATACCGGGAGGCGTTCCACAGCTTGTTGGCAAAATTACGCATCGCCTCACAGCGCTCCACATAGAAACGCATATCGTTACCGGGTGCATTGCCAGTGACCATGTTCATGCGCAGGGCATCGCAGCCGTACTTCTCAATCATTTCCAGAGGATCAATACCGTTTCCGAGAGATTTGGACATCTTTCTACCCTTGTCATCACGGACAAGGCCATGAATCAGAACTGTGTGGAAGGGTGTCTTTCCGGTATGCTCACAGCCGGAGAAAATCATTCTTGCCACCCAGAAGAAAATAATGTCGTAGCCGGTTACAAGCACATCTGTGGGATAGAAATAGTTCAAATCCTCTGTATTTTCCGGCCAGCCTAAAGTCTCAAAGGGCCACAGAGCGGAGCTGAACCAGGTATCCAGTACATCGGGGTCTCGCTCGATATTGGTGCTTCCGCACTTTTCACACTTACATGCGTCCTCTCTGGACACCGTGATATGGCCGCAGTCCGCACAGGTCCATGCAGGAATCTGGTGACCCCACCACAGCTGACGGGAAATACACCAGTCACGGACATTTTCCATCCAGTTGAGATAAGTCTTTGTAAAGCGTTCAGGAACGAACTTGGTCTCACCGTCTTTTACAACACGGATTGCCTCCTGCGCAAGGGGCTTCATCTTCACAAACCACTGGGCGGAAATAATCGGCTCCACATCATTATGGCAGCGATAGCAAGTGCCTACGTTATGGGCATGATCTTCTACCTTCACAAGGTAGCCCTGCTCCTGCAAATCCGCAACGATGGCCTTTCTGGCCTCATAACGGTCCATACCCTCGTACCTGCCTCCGTAGCTGTTTACAACACCGTTATCGTCCAGAACACGGATCACATCCAGATTATGACGCAAGCCAACCTCAAAGTCGTTGGGGTCATGAGCAGGTGTCATCTTAACACAGCCGGTACCAAATTCCATCTCGGCGTAGTCGTCGGCAACAATGGGGATCTCTTTATTCACAAGAGGCAGAATAACATATTTGCCCACAATGTCCTTGTATCTTTCATCATTGGGGTTGACGCACACACCGGTGTCACCCAGCATGGTCTCAGGACGGGTGGTAGCTACCACAACCTCACCGCTGCCATCTGCCAGGGGGTAACGGATATGCCACAGGTGACCGGGCTTGTCCACGTATTCCACTTCCGCGTCAGAAAGGGCTGTGACACAGTGGGGACACCAGTTAATAATCCGGCTGCCCTTGTAAATAAGCCCTTTTTCGTACAGGGACACGAACACCTCGCGCACAGCGTGGGAGCATCCCTCGTCCATGGTAAACCGGGCATGCTCCCAGTCACAGGATGCGCCAAGCTTTTTCTGCTGTTCCACAATCCGGTTGCCGTATTTGTGCTTCCAGTCCCAAACTTTTTCCAGGAACTTTTCCCGACCCAAATCATATCTGGTCAGGCCATCCTTGCGGAGCTCTTCCTCCACCTTGATCTGTGTAGCAATACCGGCATGGTCCACACCGGGCACCCAGAGGGCATTATAACCCTGCATACGCTTGAAGCGGATCAGGGTATCCTGCAAAGTTGCATCCATTGCGTGACCCATATGCAGCTGACCGGTAACATTGGGAGGAGGCATCACGATGGTAAACGGTTTAGCATCATGATTCTTAGAAGGCCGGAAATGACCGTTCTGCTCCCACATAGTATAAATTTTGGATTCCACTTGTTTCGGTTCATATACCTTTGACAATTCTCTGGCCATAAAAACACTCCTTACGAATAAAAAATACCCCGAGCATACAGCTCAGGGCGAAAATAGACTTTCCGTGGTACCACCTGAATTTCCGTAAAACGGACACTCAACAGCTGTAACGGGCATACCCGTACTCCCCTACTGAAATTCAGGAAGTCTGCTCCGGAACGACAATTTGAACACCCCTGTGTGCTTTCACCCACCGCACACTCTCTAAAAAGGGAACAATCCAAACCCTTTCCATCGTCGCATTATGAAATATCTTTGATAAAATAACATATTTTCCCCAGTCTGTCAACGCAATTTGAAGGAAATCCCTGAAAATCTTGACAATAATTTTCAAATTGCATATAATACAGATACTCCATTACACAAGGTGATAAATATGAAATTATCTTTGGTTGTACCGTGTTACAATGAAGCTGAAAATGTGGAAGCTTTTCAGAATGCGGTTATTGAGGCTTTTGATGGCTGTGGTTATAGCTATGAAATCATTTTTGTGGATGACGGCAGCAAAGACGCAACCATGTACAAGCTGCGCAAGCTCTTCACGCAGCAAAAATGCCCAGTCAAGGTGGTTCGCTTCTCCAGAAATTTTGGCAAGGAAGCGGGTCTTTACGCAGGCCTGAAGCACACAAGCGGTGACTATATCTGCCTGATCGATGCGGATTTGCAGCAAAGACCTGAAATTGTAAAAGACATGGTCAGTATGCTGGACGAAAAGCCGGAGTTTGATGTTGTCGCTGCCTATCAAGACCGACGCAATGAAGGCAAAGTCCTTTCCTTCTTCAAGAAATCCTTCTACCGGATTATTAACTGGCTCTCGGATGTTAACCTCCAGTCAGATACCAGCGATTTCCGCACCTTCAGAAGAAGTGTTGCAGAAAGTATTATCGAACTGGCGGAATACCACCGTTTCTCCAAGGGAATTTTTGCGTGGGTCGGTTATGAGACCTGTTATATCCCCTATGTTGCCTGCCAGCGCAACGCCGGGACAACCAAGTGGAGCTTTAGAAAGCTGTTTAACTATGCAATAGAAGGCATTATCGGTTACTCTACAAAGCCGCTGCGTATTGCCACATTTCTTGGTGGCTGCACAGCAGCCGCGGCGCTATTTTACCTGCTTGTGGTTCTGTTTGAAAAGTTGTTCCGGGGTATTGATATTCCCGGTTACGCAACAATTATCGTGCTTATTTTGCTGCTAGGTGCCGTTCAGCTCATGTGCATTGGCATTATCGGCGAGTATGTTGGCAGGACCTTCGAGCAGAGCAAGCAGCGGCCTGTATATATTGCAAAAGAAGTACTCTCCTATGAGAGCGAAAAAGACAGGGCTTAACGTCCTGTCTTTTATTATATAGCTGCGCCACTTTCCTTTAATTTCTCGCGAATCTGCAGTAAATCCTCAAAGGTTTCCGGCCGTTTGCCCAGATCGCGCAGAAGCGCGGACGGATGGTATATGGCCGTCAGCCATACACCGTTGCGATAAACCCAAGTACCGTGCTCTTGTGTAATGCGGTAGTCCGGGTCAATAATCTTCTTTGCCGCAATTCTACCAAGACAGACAATTACTTTGGGCTGGATCAGGGATACTTGATTGCGCAAGTATCCGATACAGGCCTGCTGCTCCTGCTCCTCCGGATCCCGGTTCCTCGGCGGGCGGCATTTTACAATATTGGCGATGTAAACATTGGTCCTGTCAAGATCAATAATGCTGAGCATATCATCCAGCAGCTTGCCCGCAGGGCCAACAAATGGGATCCCCTGCAAATCCTCCTGTTCACCGGGACCCTCCCCTATGAAAAGAATATCAGCATCCTTTTTTCCAACACCAAAAACCACATTGTGGCGTTTTTCCGCAAGGGCACAGTTATGACAGCTAAGACAGGTTTTTTCCAGGTCAGCCCATGTTTGCATACTATCTGCTCCTTCTTCTGTGTTGTCTTATACGCTTTCTTCTGGCGTTTAAACGGGCACGCCGGATAAGGCGGCTTCCAAATACAAACACAATGAAAGCAGCCGCAACGCTGATAACCGCAATCAATGCTGTCGTCATGAAATTGTTATCGTCGGTACCGGTATTCTGTTTTACATTCTCCTTGATTTGTGCTGAATTCATAGCAAACAGGTCGGCCTGAGCCACGCAAATGCCGTTGTACATAACTTCCAGAGTGGAAATTTTTGTCCCTGCTTCCACAGGTGCGGTTAAGTTCCCGTACAGATCGTTGTAGCGAAAAGTCAGATCGGCTGCGGTGACAGTATCCGGTAATATGGCCGATACCGACACACGGGGGCCAACTACAATGGCGTTGTTTCCGTTTTCTACATGGTATTGTCTCAAGGACTGGTCTTGGGCGAGAAGCTGCACCGATGACATGCCTTTCATGCCTGCGGTGAGCATTGCTGAGGTTTCACTAAAGCCGCCAAAGACGGAGACCTTAGTGCCGTCATCCATAACAACGGATTCAGACCCAATAATAATGCTGATCATTTCCAGAGTACCATCGGTTGCTGTGGTCGCGATGCTCCTGAGGCCACTGCTGTCAATACCTGTTCTTCCGCCGGTTACACGGGAATCGTAGTAAATTTGCATTTCCCCCCGGGTCATAAGAAAATTACCGGTTGAAAGTGTGCGCTCACCTGTTTTATTGGTGGCTGGAATTGTATAATACTTTGTACCGAAGAATCTCATAAACTCCGGGTGCTTGATTGCTTCACGGAGAATTCTGGCAAGATCTCTGGCAGTCGATACGTGGCCCTCCTGATACAGACCGTGGACGTTTTGAAAGGTTGTGCCGTTACACCCAATTTCCTCAGCTTTTTGGTTCATAGCCTCTACAAAAGCCTCCAGACTGCCGCAGGCGAAATCCGCAAGAACAGCAGTGGAATCATTGGCAGAGTCAACCAGCATACTGTATATCAGGTTTTCCACAGACATGACTTCTCCATCTTTCAGGGCTGTGTTGGCAGCGTCCTTAGGAATCGTGCTGAGTATTTCCTGACGTGCAGTTACCGCATCCGACAGATTACACCTCTCCAGTACAATCAGCGCAGTCATAATTTTTGTTAAGCTGGATGGGTAAATAGGTGTGTCAGCATTAAACGCGTACATGACCGTATCGGAGGTTACCTCATAGAGGAACGCCGCCTTGGCGTTTTCCGCATCCTCGATTCTGGTGAGCATAGGTTTTTTTCCGTCTATGGTACTACAGCCGTTGATCACAGCAAGCTCAACGTTACTTATATCCTGGGCACTGACCGGAACAAACAGGATAAGACACAGTAATATGCAAATAATGGGCCTAATTTTCATAATTCTCCCTCAATATCTGATCGTTACACTTGTGTGACGATGGAATCTTGTGTATAATGTCGTTATTATAGCAGTAATCTTTCAGCTAGTCAATGCAGGAGGATCATCAATGCCAAAAGGGATTGTGGCGCTTTTACTGGTTTTCGCGGTTTTCCTTGGTGTTATTACCGGCATATTTGTTGGCAGGCACACAGTTGACGATTACTATCTCACTTCAGTAAGCGTACTGACAGATGAAACAGAGGTCACCGGCGACAATGAAGAAATCCGACATACGGATGCCGCATCTGCAAAAATTAATATTAACACTGCGTCTGTCTCATTACTGCAACAGCTTCCGGGTATTGGACCAACTCTTGCACAGCGTATTATTGACTATCGCGAAGAAAACGGTCCATTTCAAAATATTAACCAATTAACTGATGTTTCCGGAATTGGAGATAAGAAACTGAAAGGTATCCGTAAATATATTACCACAGGAGGCTAAGCATGAAGATTTTGGTTGTTGATGATGAAGATCTGTTGGTAAAGGGAATCCGCTTTAACTTACAGAACGATGGTTATGAAGTGATTACCGGCAGCAACGGTCTGGACGCGGTTGAAAAGGCCAGGACACAGAATCCAGATTTAATTATTCTGGACGTTATGATGCCGGAAATGGATGGTCTGACAGCGTGCGCAAAGATCCGGGAGTTTTCCAATGTTCCCATTATTTTGCTGACAGCCAAGGTTGCCGATATGGACAAGCTTATGGGGTTTGAGCACGGAGCAGATGACTATCTTACCAAGCCTTTTAACATTCTGGAGTTGAAGGCCAGAGTGAAGGCGCTCTTGCGGCGGGCAGGTTCTCAAATACAAGACGCACAGCCGTCTGCATTGACCGTTGGCTCCATCACACTGAATCTGGATTCTAGAAATGCGTACAGGTCCGGTGTCCTGGTGGATCTGACCGCCAAGGAATTCGATGTAATTGAATTCTTGATGAGGAATCCAAACCGTGTTTACTCCCGGGAGGCACTTCTTGACACCATTTGGACCTATGAATACCGCAGCGATATCCGCACTGTTGATGTACATATCCGCCGTTTGCGGGAAAAGTTAGAGGACAATCCCGCAGATCCCAAATACATTTTGACGAAATGGGGCGTTGGCTATTACTTCCATAAATAAAAGAGGTTTTTTCAGAATCCAGTACAAAAGTACACATTTTCGTTATGCCATCACTTACGTGGTCATAACGCTTATTGTGTTGCTGTTTCTAAACATCTACTCCTCGCAGATCAGCCAGGCCCTGTTTTATAACAGCAAAGAAGCGTCTATGATTGAAAAGTGCCAGCTTACTGCCACGGAAATCGGCAAACTGAATGTGATGAATGCCGCAACTGTACACAGTGCGATTTCTGATCTTGAAAGCTTAAAGGTTTCCCGCTTGATTGTTACTGACCATAATGGCTTGTGTGTATATGACTCCATGCTTTCCGGCAATACAGGAAATTATATTCTGTTCCCGGAAATTGTGCAAGCCCTCCGTATCAACGACACTTTCAGCTGGAATTACCATGATGCCATGATGCAGTCCCGCGCTGCCACGCCGGTGTTCTCTTATGGTACATTGGTTGGGTGTGTGTACATTATGGAATATGATCCCCAGCAGGGTGCTCTTGTCCAGTCTCTGCAGAAAAACACGTTGTATGTTACCCTGTTCCTGGAGATCGTGCTGATTCTTTTCTCCATGTTCTTTTCTGCCTCCTTTACCCAAAGACTGCGCAGGATTATGATGTCGATACGAATCATACGTGAAGGAGATTACTCCCACAAGGTTAAAGTCGGCGGCAATGATGAATTGACAATCCTGGCAGACGAGTTCAATGACCTTGTTAAAAAGCTGCAGACATCTGAACAAAAGCGAAACAATTTTGTCTCTGACGCATCCCACGAGCTAAAAACACCACTGGCATCTATTAAGCTGCTTTCTGACTCTATTTTACAAAATGATATGGATATTGAGACGGTCCGTGAATTTGTGGGCGATATCGGTAACGAAGCGGACAGGCTTAACCGGATGTCCCAAAAACTTTTATCATTGTCCCGTATTGAAACCCAGGCTGACAGTGACTGCGAAATTGTTAACATTGTTCCCACAATTGATCGTGTGTTACGCATGCTCTCGGCCATTGCCAGGGAGAACGGCATTGACATTCAGACAAAGATTATTTGTGATGTGCCCATTCTGGTTTTAGAGGATGATCTTTACCAGATTATCTTTAATCTTGTAGAAAACGGCATAAAATACAATAAGGCAAACGGCTCTCTTTTGATTCAGTTGGGACGTGATGATGAAAATGCGTTACTGACCATTCAGGATACCGGAGTCGGTATTCCTCAGGATGCCCTGCCCCATGTATTTGAGAGATTCTTCCGTGTTGACAAGGCTCGTTCCAGAAAATCCGGAGGCAGCGGATTAGGCCTGTCCATTGTCAGAAATATGGTCGAACGCAATGGCGGAGAGATTCTGGTTAATAGTGTTGTGGACAAGGGCACGATTTTTACTGTAAAATTTCCTGCTTTTGATCTGGAGGATGAAATATGAAAAAGATAATTGCAATTATTCTTTCATTGCTCATCATCGTCCCTTGTTCTGCCTGTGCAAAAGAAAATCAGGAGTTTTATAAACCGAGTACTTTCTACTATCTCAACAGAAATATCTCTTATGGTGTCGAACATGGGGTAATTGGCAGTGAACTGCAGGAGACGGCGTATATAGGAAACAATTTAAAAGATCTTCTGGAGCAATACTTGAAAGGGCCTCAAAATCCATCACTCTACTTAGGAATAGGAAGTAATGTTACCGTAAAGGATGTAAAGTATGTCAACGAAACCGTGACTGTTATTTTCAGTGAAGAATTTTCCCTTTTAAGTGATATTGAATTGACACTGGCCTGCAGTTGTGTAGCGCTTACGTTTTTGGATTACACACAGGCTGAAAAAGTACAGTTTTATGCTTCCGGCGTGGTCTTGGGTGATACCGGTAAGATCATTATGACCCGTGACAGACTTCTGCAAACCGACCAGTTGCTGCCGGAAAGTAATGATAATTGATTAGGAGTAGATTATGAACTTTATTTCCTGGAACGTAAATGGTTTAAGAGCCTGTGTGCAAAAGGGATTTCTGGACTACTTTCATAAAGTGGACGCTGACTTTTTCTGCATCCAGGAAACAAAACTTCAGAAAGATCAGATTCAATTGGATATTCCCGGGTACAATCAATATTGGAACTACGCGGAAAAAAAGGGATATTCGGGTACGGCAATATTTACAAAGCACAAACCCCTGGAAATACAGTACGGTCTCGGCATTGCGGACCTTGACACAGAAGGCAGATTGATAACGCTGCACTACCCTGATTTTTCTCTAGTGACCTGCTATACACCCAACGCCCAGCGGGAGCTTGCCCGCATTGACCACAGACTGGCCTGGGAACAAGCGTTTTCCCAATACCTGTGCCAATTGGACAAAGAACGTCCTTTGATTGTGTGCGGTGATCTTAATGTGGCGCATCAGGAAATTGATCTTAAGAATCCCGCAGCCAACCGTGGAAACGCAGGTTTTTCTGACCAGGAGTGCTCCGCCTTCTCAGATCTGCTGGACAAAGGTTTTACAGACACCTTCCGGTATCTACACCCTGACCAGACAGGAGCATATTCCTGGTGGAGCTATATGTATAATGCCCGAAAGAACAACGCAGGTTGGCGGATAGACTATTTTCTGGTTTCCCAGCGGATTCGGGAGAAGATTTCTGAAGCAGCCATACATGCCGATGTATATGGTTCTGACCACTGTCCTGTTAGCCTTACTCTGGAACTGTAATACCAATCTGCCCCTTTTCTGTGGTAAGACGGGAAAGGGGCAGATTTTCAATGTATGGAAAGGCCTCACCCGGTATGACAGCATAGAACCGGCCACTTTCCCCGTCATGACTCCGCACAAGAAAGGATATGGGAGGTTGTACATTTTTAGTTGGAATCCTTGTATGTACATGGTACCCATTGGCTGTTTTTAAACAGGTTCCAAGATCGATCTCCCCTGCCCCACTACTAAGAAACATTCTGTACATACTGTCATGGTCCGGACGGAAGTATCCGTTGATACAATAATAGAGACCCGTCTTTTCCACAATTACAGTTCCCCATGACCGTCCACCTGACATAATTTCATAACTGCGTTCCATAAAGATCACCCCCTTGCTGCAAATATATGCGGCAAGGGGGCAGATTATCTTAGGTTATTCGGTTATCACCTAAGCCAAAGCTGACTGCAATAGCATCATCCACCAACTGCATCTGTTTTTCATCCAGATGGCCCATATGCTCTCTGAGTCTGCGCTTGTCAATGGTTCTTATCTGTTCCAGCAGGATCACCGAGTCTTTACTCAGTCCAACGCTCCCCCCGACAATATTGATATGGGTTGGGAGTCTTGCCTTTCCTGTTTGACTGGTAATGGCTGCTGCAATGACCGTAGGAGAATGGCGGTTTCCTGTATCATTCTGGACGATCAGGACAGGGCGTGTTCCCCCCTGCTCACTACCCACCACAGGTGACAGATCCGCATAGAAGATATCACCGCGTTTTACTGTGCTGTCCATACACTTCACACTCCGTGAGAAATCATTGCCACGCTACCGGATATCTCCATATGTAACGAGGCTATGAGTATTTTCCCACGCAACACTGGAAATTATACGGTATTGGCCGCATTTTATCCTATGCGCAAAGTGTCAGAAGGCTACACAACAACAAAATTTTCTACTTTCATTGACAGAATTCTTCTTCCTTGCCAGAGAATCTGGCAATAATCCGGCGAACCGTTTTCGTTTAACCAAAAGTCCAACTCCAGCGCCTGTTCTTCATAGGTGTCATTGATCACCGCGTGAATGTTGTCCCCATCCTTCCCGGCAGCCTTAATGTACCCACCTCGGAGTGTTCTGACCATGAGCCAAGGTGCACTGACCGGTGTCACAAGATCGTCCGCCAGGGTCTCAAAGGCCAACGCCTTTTCGTCAAAGGTAAGCGTTCCTCCACGATCACTGACTGTGCCGGAAATTCCTGCAATTGTCTGTGGATGTAAGAGCGTAAAGGACATGTTCCCCATGTTATCAAACCGGCAATCCATTGTAAATTCATATATTTCGTCACCATAGTCGGCAGTTACGGTTGCTGTGAAGGAACAACTTTCAGAACTTTGAATTTTTTCTCTGACCCTTAAAACTGTATTCAATTCCCCGTTTTCCATCCCGCAACCTGTCAATAAAGTAAGCAAACATACAATGCAAATCAGACGCTTCAATCGACCACATCCTATTTCAGTAGTCGCGGCAGAACCTGGAGAATGTCCGACGGCAGCATTCCGTATTGGCCGATCTCCCTGCTGCAGATATCACCGGCCTCACCATGAAGCCATGCGCCGCATGCGGCAGCCTCCAGAGCGGGTAATCCCTGACCAACAAGACTGGCGATGATTCCTGCAAGAACATCGCCACTCCCACCCACTGCCATACCGGGATTTCCGGTGGGATTGATGTATGTACGTTTTCCATCGGTTATGATAGAGTGATGTCCTTTCAGAAGTAATACGATATTGTATTGTCTGGCCATATCCTCAGCGGCTGCAATGCGGTCGGAATAACAAGAGCCACCAAATCTTTTAAACTCACCCATATGAGGCGTCAAAATAGTTGTCCACGGTCTGTCGCGCAAAATATCTTTATGCGCTTGCAGAACATTTATGCCATCTGCGTCCAAAATTACCGGTCCTTTAAAAACCTCTAAAAGAAAACAAACCACAGCTTCGGTACCCGCAGACCTGCCTATACCGGGGCCAATGAGTACAACATCCTTCTTCTCCATTGCCAGTTGGATTTCCGGCAATGCGGTGGTGGAAAACATACCACCATAATCCGGCAGAGGAAATACAACAGGTTCTGTTAATTTGATTGCCTCAATGGCGTATATGCTTTCCGGAACACCCAGGTATACAAGCCCTGCACCGCTGCGGAGGGCACCCATGGCAGCCAGCGCTGCCGCACCTGTATATCCCCGGCTTCCGCACAGCAGAAGAATTCTGCCAAAATCGTTCTTATTCCCGTCAATCTTTCGGTCCGGCAGCATTGCCAGAACCATTTCGTGATCCAACCGCATACAGCACCTCCGGATGTTATGAAAATACCCAAATAATATATTGATAAAATAGTAACATGAGGAACTTTATTCGTCAAGAACCGGAAATTATACTTGCTTTTCACCACATTTTATGCTATCATCAAATGCGATAATTAAAAAAAGCGTTGATTGGGTTGCCTTGTACTGAGTTCACGGTTTCAGAGAGAGCGGGTTTGGTGGAAGCCGCTTGCGTGCATTACCGGGCCTTCCCCCAGGAGCTGCTGCCTGAACTGTCAGTAGGGTTAGCCGGTTGACTCCGTTAAATGTCTAAGGTGTGTCAGCACCGAAAGCGCGCCATACGGCGAATTGCGGGTGGTACCGCGGAGGAAAGTCCTTCGTCCCGATACAGGGATGATGGGCTTATTTTTATTGTAAATACTGTTTTCAGGAAGGAGAACATGGAATGAAGAACCAGTTGGAGCAGATTAAACAACAAGCCATTGAAGCATTGAACGGGGCCTCCACGCCCGCCGATTTGGAGGAACTGCGTGTTCGTTTTTTAGGAAAGAAGGGTGAATTGACCGCTGTTCTGAAGCAGATGGGTAAGCTCTCCGCTGAGGAGCGACCTGTTATGGGTCAGCTTGCCAACTCTGTCCGCGCAGTTATTGAACAGGAGCTGGAGCAACGCAAAACGGTAATCAACGCTGCCGCGCTGGAAGCAAAGCTTGCCAGTGAGGCAATTGATGTTACCATTCCCGGTAATGAGGTTGTCATGGGTCATCAGCACCCCATGAATCAGGTACTGGACCAGATTAAGGAAATCTTTGTGGGACTTGGCTATCAAGTAGTAGACGGTCCCGAGGTTGAGCTGGCAAGCTACAACTTCACACGGCTTAATATTGAGGAGGGTCACCCCTCCCGTGACCGCAGCGACACCTTCTACTTCAACGATGACGATTCTGTCCTGCTGCGTACCCAGACCAGCCCCATGCAGATCCGTTACATGGAAGTAAATAAGCCTCCCCTGTGCATGCTGGCTCCCGGCCGCGTGTTCCGTAAGGATGAGGCCGATGCTACCCACTCCCCCATGTTCCACCAGATTGAAGGACTTGTTGTGGACGAACATATCACCATGGGTGACCTGAAGGGCGCACTTGTGGCAATTATGAAGAATATCTACGGTGAGGATTCTGTGATGCGGTTCCGTCCCCATCACTTCCCCTTTACAGAACCCAGCTGTGAAATGGACATGCAGTGCCATAAGTGTCACGGCACCGGTGAAGTAAACGGACAGGTTTGCTCCACTTGCCACGGTGAAGGCTGGATTGAACTGTTGGGTGCCGGTATGGTGCATCCTGACGTACTGGCAAACTGCGGCATAGACCCGGATAAATATTCCGGCTTTGCATTTGGTATGGGTCTGGAGCGTATGGCCATGGGCAGATTGCGCATTAATGACCTTCGCCTGATTTTTGACAACGATGTCCGGTTCCTGGAC
Organism: Faecousia sp.; assembly: GCA_045577435.1. Classification (GTDB taxonomy): domain Bacteria; phylum Bacillota; class Clostridia; order Oscillospirales; family Oscillospiraceae; genus Faecousia. The sequence goes on from JAZNIL010000039.1 coordinate 142,565, forward strand.
CAGTTCTAACAGGAGGTAACAGACAATGAAGCTTAACAGAAAATGGATTAACGAGGAATTTGTAGACCTGTCTGCGGTCTCCGACAAAGAATATGTGGAAAAAATGACCATCTTTGGACAGAAGGTGGAGACCTATGAGCGCCTGGACAGTGAAATTAAGAATGTTGTAGTCGGCAAAGTTGTTTCCATCATCCGTCATGAGAATTCTGACCACATGTGGGTTTGTCAGGTGGATGTAGGTGAAGCTGAGCCTGTACAGATCGTCACCGGCGCGCAGAACGTGCAGCAGGGTGACCTGGTTCCCGCCGCTCTGCATAACTCCTGGCTGCCCGGCGGCGTGCATATCACCAAAGGCAAACTCCGTGGTGAAAAGTCCAACGGCATGCTCTGCTCCTTCCAGGAATTGGGTCTGACAGAGCATGATCTGCCCGGTGTTTTTGCCGATGGCATTTGGATCCTCAACGAAGAAGACTGCAAGCCCGGCGATGACATCAATGACGTGATCGGCAACCGTGACACAGTTGTGGATTTCGAAATCACCAACAACCGTCCCGACTGCTACTCGATCATCGGCCTTGCCCGTGAGTCCGCCGCCGCCTTTGGCATGCAGATGCGTCATCATGAGCCTGTTGTAAAGGGCAGTGATGCCGGTTCTATGTACGACATGCTGGATGTAGAGGTTCCCGCAGAGGCTCTGTGTAACCGCTACACCTCCCGTGTGCTAAAGAATGTTAAGATTGCCCCCTCCCCCAAGTGGCTGCGGCAGCGGCTGCGTGCAAACGGTGTCCGTCCCATTAACAACATTGTGGACATCACAAACTATGTTATGCTTGAGTACGGCCAGCCCATGCACGCGTTCGACTACCGTTATGTTTCCTCCGGCAAAATTGTTGTGCGTGAGGCAGAAGAAGGTGAGTCCCTCACCACACTGGACGGTGTTGTCCGGCAGTTGAAACCCGGAATGTTAGTCATCGCTGATGAGAACAAGCCCATTGGTCTTGCGGGTATTATGGGTGGTGAAAATTCCGAGATTAAGGATGATACCACTACTGTTGTTTTTGAGTCTGCCAACTTCAATGGTACCTCCATCCGTCAGACTGCGTTGGCGCTGGGCATGCGCACAGAGGCATCGGGAAAGTTTGAAAAAAATCTGGATCCTATGATGACTTTGCCCGCAGTACAGCGTGCCTGTGAACTGGTTGAAATGCTCCAGTGCGGCGATGTCCTCGATGGAATTATTGATATCGTGAATTATGTACCTCAGCCCAAGACAGTTGCTTTGGAAGTAGATAAGATCAACGCTCTGCTGGGCACTGAGATTTCCAAAGAAGAAATGGTCAAGTATTTGAACCTGCTGGAGATTGAGGTGGATGGCGATACCATCCGCGTTCCCTCCTGGCGCCCTGACTTGAACCTGATGGCGGATATTGCAGAGGAAATCGGCCGTTCTTATGGCTATAACGAGATTCCCACAACTGCCTTTAAGACCTCTACCCAGGGTGGCTACTCTGCCATTATGAAGCTAGAGAGCAAAACCGGCTCTCTGTGCCGCAGCCTTGGCTATAACGAGATCATTACCTACTCTTTTGTTTCTCCCACTATTTTTGACCAGATTCGTCTGCCCGAAGATTCTCCCCTGCGCATGACCCTGCGGATCCAGAACCCTCTCGGCGAGGACACCTCTGTAATGCGCACCACTGCCCTACCCTCCATGCTTGACATACTGTCAAGAAACAACGCATACCATAATAAGGCCGCAAAGCTTTATGAGCTTGCAAAAATTTATCGCCCCGTAAACGGCCAACAGCTGCCCGATGAGCCCAAGATTTTGGTTTTGGGAACTTATGGAGCGAATGAGAACTTCTTTACTCTAAAAGGTGAGCTTGAGGCTGTATTTACCGGACTGCGTGTTAAAAAGACAAGCTACCGTGCTGCAAGCGACAATCCCACCTATCATCCCGGCCGTTGCGCTGTGATATGTGTTGAGGACGCTGAAGTCGGCGTGGTTGGGCAGATTCATCCTCTCGTTGCCAAAAATTATGGCATTGATTGTGAGGTGTACTGTGCGGAAATTAACTTTACGGAGCTTGCAAACCATCTTCTGCCCGATGCCACCTATACTCCTCTGCCCAAGTATCCCACCATCACCCGTGACATTTCCGTGGTCTGTGATGAAGCTGTCACAGTTGCCGCTGCGGAAACGGTTATCACCCAGAGCGCCGGTAAGCTGTTGCGTAAAATCCGTCTGTTTGATATTTACCGCGGTACCGGCATTGCCGAGGGCAAGAAGAGCTTGGCGTTTTCCCTGGAGCTGTGTGCAGATGACCGTACACTGACCGATACTGACTCTGAGCAGGTAATCGGCAATGTTTTGAATACCCTTAAGGATAAACTCTCCGCGGTTCTCCGGTAATCGGTAAATTTTCGGAAAATTCAGAAAAATAACTTTACACCCCCGGTTTTTTGGGGTATAATACTCTATTATACGGAAGGAGGTCGTCACTATGACGGAAAATAGTCAGAATACTATTAAATTTACAGTACCCAACGATGATAAAGAGAATATGCATACCGTTCTCCGCAACGTGTTCGACGCTCTAAACGAGAAGGGTTATAATCCCATCAACCAGATCGTCGGATATCTTCTTACAGAGGATCCCACCTATATTACAAATTACAACAGTGCCCGAAGCATGATTTGTAAGCTGGATAGGGATGAACTTCTGCAAGATTTGGTGCGTAGTTACCTGTTCGACAAATAAAATCCTGCCGGGAGGCTTTTGCCACCGCAAAGGCCTCCCGTTTCATTTTCTTATAATGTGGAGGTATACTATGTCTGATGAAAAGTCTGTACTGACTTACAAGGGGCATCCGCTGATGCGCAAGGACAACCTAATTTACTATGGCTCTATGGCAGACAGCCATATCGTCATGCTCCAGATTCTGGAGAGTAAAAAGCAAGCGGATATGGACATTTCCACCCGTGTTTCTGTTCAGCTGCAATTGACTGATCCCGCTGTGAAAAGTAGGGACAGGGTTGTAAAGAAAAGTGAGAAATCTGGTCTGTACACCGCACTGGACGTTGGCTGTGTTTGGTTGGAGCGTGCCCTTGCAGGTAAATAATTTTATTTCCGGCATCCAACGGATGCCGGATTTTTAAGATTTTTTGTCGATTGGCGATTGAAAACAGACAGCAATTTGGATATAATAACAGAAAGATATGTATGGAGGAGATATAGATGGAACAGCATGATGCCAGACGGACTTTTCCTCCCGTCAGAAGAAGAAAAAAAGTCCCCAAATGGAAGCGTGTTCTTCGTAAGTATTGGCCGCCGATTCGTATGTGTCTGATTCTGCTTTGCTGTGTTGGGTTAATCACCTGGGGAGTCAGCGCAATTGTAAGTGCGGTAAAAGATAACTCCACAACCAAGCCCAAGGAAACTGAGCCATCGGAAACTACGGAAGCTACTCTCCCCGCCGATGAGCTGCAGGAAATGGCGGATGTTTGTCTTGCCGAAGCAGAATTTATTGCCGCAGGTTACGACTATGCACGTGCAATGAAAATTCTTCAGGATTTTGAATATTACAACGACTTCCCTGCTCTATCCCAGAAAGTTTCTGACTATCAGCAGTTAGATGCACAGTTGGTTTCCTACCCACGTATGAACGAAATCACCCATGTGTTTTTCCATTCCCTGATTGTTGATACAGACCGTGCCTTTGATGGGGAATACACAGAGGATGGCTATAATCTATACATGACCACTATCCCAGAGTTCGAAGCCATGCTTCAACAGATGTATGAACGGGGATATGTCCTTGTAACACCATATGATGTGGCGTACGAAGTAAAAGACGAGGCGGGCACACATTTTACTTATGGGGATATCCGTCTGCCAGAGGGTAAAATACCGTTTATTATGAGTCAGGACGACGTTAATTACTACGGTTACATGATTTCCAATGAGAGTGGTGTGGAGGATAATCCGGTACGCCCCAGTACAGATGGTGATGGGTTTGCCCACCGTCTTGTGATTGGTGAGGACGGATTCCCCACCTGTGAGTATATGGATTCAGAGGGAAATATCACTACCGGTGATTATGACCTTGTCCCTGTGTTAGAGAAATTCATTCAGGCCCATCCCGATTTCGCTTATCACGGGGCACGTGCGGTTCTGGGTGTCACCGGTTATGAAGGTGTACTTGGTTACCGGACAAAGCCTGCCTATGAAGCAAGGTTAGGTGCTGAAGCGTACAAAAAAGAGATTGCGCAAGCAAAGGCTGTGGCTGACTGTTTGAAAGAACACGGCTGGATTCTGGCAAGTCATTCCTATGGTCATCCCGCCTATGGACAGATTCCTGCGGAACGCGTAGAGATAGATTCCGATAAATGGGAGGCAACCTGTGAGTATATTATCGGCCCGACGGACATCATCCTCTATCCCCACGGATCCGATATCGCCGGCGTAGAGAAATATGATTTTAATAACGCCAAATTTACCGCTTTGTATAACGATGGCTACCGCTACTTCTTTAATGTAGACAGCCATATCAGTTGGTCGCAGCTTGGGGAAAATTACTTCCGGGGCGGTAGAAGAAATCTGGATGGATACCGCATGTATCACAATCCCGATATGCTTTCTGACCTGTTCGACGTTGCAACCGTTTTTGACAGTGCAAGGCCTACACCCGTTCCCAGTATATAGCCCAGTTTTAACCACCGCTTCTATTTATTAGAAACGGTGGTTTTTATATTTTTCTGTATTTTGCTTATACTAATGAAAAACAGCGAGGTGAAATATGGAAAATTTACACTGTGGAACACAGAGTTTTCAACTGAAATCTCCACCAACGATCGTTAACTGGGCCAGTGTTGTTGGAAAAAAAGAATCAGAAGGCCCTCTCGTTAACTACTTCGATATGGTGCAGAAAGACACCTATTTCGGAGAAAAGACATGGGAACAAGCGGAAAGAAAGATGCAGCAACTGGCACTGCAAACCCTAGCAAAGAAGGAAAAACTATCCATTGAGGATTTTGGGCTTGTTTTTTCTGGTGATCTTTTGAATCAATGCATTGGATCATCCTTCACACTGAGAAACACATCTGTGCCCCATCTGGGATTGTATGGCGCATGTTCTACAATGGCCGAGAGCCTTTTAATGGCATCCATGGCTGTTGACGGTGGTTATTTTAACAACGTTGTAGCCATGACCTCATCGCATTTCGCTTCCTCCGAGAGGCAGTACCGGTTTCCCCTTGGCTATGGTGGGCAGCGTACCACAACTTCCCAGTGGACGGTTACCGGTTCCGGTGCGGCCTTGTTACGCAGGGACGGAGATGGTCCTAAAGTCATGTCTTGTACAGTTGGTACTGTTACGGATTTTGGGATCACTGACGCGAATAATATGGGACCTGCCATGGCGCCTGCAGCCCTGTCTACGATCAAAGCCCATTTTAAAGACTTTGGTGTTTGCGCAAACGATTTCGACTTGATTGTAACAGGGGATTTGGGCCAGTTGGGAAAGGAAGTTCTTCTAACCTTAGCAAAAAAAGACGGTATTCCCCTTGGCGGTAAACTTGCAGACTGCGGAACAATGATATTTGACCTTCAGAAACAGGATGTACACGCAGGTGGTTCCGGTTGTGGATGCAGTGCTGTGACACTTTGTGGATATTTATTGGAGCAGATGAAACAAAAGCATTTGAAAAAAATACTATTCTGTGGAACGGGCGCACTGCTCTCCCCAACTTCTGTCCAGCAAGGCTTACCAATTCCAGGCGTTTGCCACGCCGTTTGCATTGTGGGGGGGTAATTTGATGGACTATGTAAAAGCGTTTATTATTGGTGGCATCCTTTGCGTCATTGGACAGCTTTTGATCGACAAAACCAAACTCACACCTGCAAGAATTCTTGTAGGCTATGTGGTTGCCGGTGTGATACTTGGTGCCATTGGTCTTTATAAACCTCTTGCTGAGTTTGCGGGCGCAGGCGCAACTGTACCACTGACCGGTTTCGGCTTCACCTTGTTTAAGGGAGTAAAGGAAGCTGTGGACCAGAATGGTTTTATAGGGATCCTGACAGGTGGACTGAAGGCAGCTTCCGGTGGAATTACCGCGGCAATCATAGCCGGTTTGGTTGCAAGTCTTCTGTTCAAACCCAAGGATAAATCCTGATAATCTGGGTATACTGACCCTGCGGACAACCGCTACTAAACTTGGAGGTTATTTATTATGAATAACAAGAACCAGAATCAGCAGAACAACCAGAATCAGCAGAACAATCAGAACAATCAGAACAACCAGAACAACCAGAATAACCAGAACAACCAGAATCAGCGCAGCAACCAGAACTACCAGAACCAGCGCTAAAGAAAATGCCGAAAGGATTTAATCCTTTCGGCATTTTTCATTGGCTATTTTGTATGCTTTCCCAAGATTGAAAAAATAAAGATAACACGCTGTTACAGGTTTTTGGAAGATTTCCTCCATGGCATCCCTGTACGTACAAACCTGCATGGCATACCTGTCCACAGCGGCGGCAACTGTATCAGCAGAAACTCTGTCTGTCTTAAAATCTATGATGGTGATCCCGTCATCTTCAATGATTCCGCAGTCCACAACGCCCTGGAGAAGAAGCTTTTCATCTTTCACCTCCGGATAGTATTTCTGCGCATCAAGAAGGACGGAGAATTTAAACTCACGTACCACTTTACTGCTTTTGATCAGCTTTTCACCAAGAGGCGACATAAAAAATTCAACAATTTGTTTACAGTCAATGCTGTCTGCCTGTTGCTGGGTTAAAAGATTCTGATTTACAAGCCGCACGACCTCTTTTTGAACAGACAGAAGATCTTTACAAGCGTGATATCGGATATATTGCATAAGCAGGTGCATTACAGTACCATAGGCTTTTGCGGTATTTTCACTTCCTGAAAAAGTTGCTTTCCTAAATCGATGGTATACTGTTTGGGGAGCGCCATCGGCTATCTCCTGATCTTTCGCACGACCCTTTAACTGGGTTGCCGTTCGCTTGGACGGAGTGGTGGTGGCAAAACTATGGGGATAGCGGAATGCAAGGTACTCTTTCATTCTCTCCATGTGTTCTGATGGATTGTTGTAGGTTTCTTCCACCCTTACTGTCGCTTGAGTTTCCCCCACAGCCTGTACAACTCTAATTTTCCAGATAGGTTCTGCATACACCGTTTCACCTGGATGCCCACCGAGAGCAAAGAATTCACCGGCTTCCGTTCTGCTCATGGCCGTCTGGAGCACCCATTCGCCTGGACAGGATACAGTAGAGGCCAGCAATATGTTTCCAGAGTGTGATTTCCGCAGGGCAATGTCCTGAAGATCCGCCTCTAGATTCTTCACCGCATAGGTCATAATAAGGCGGTCCCTGGCCCGTGTCATAGCAACATATAATACACGAAGCTCCTCTGAAAGCCCTTCTTCTAAAATTTTCCTGGAAATCGCGCGCTTTGCAATGGAAGGGTATCGAATACGAAGGCGATGGTCCGCACATCCAAGGCCCAAACCATATTCCTTGTGACACAACACCTGGGCATGGGCACTTTCCTCATTAAAGCGCCGGGAAAGCCCGCATAGAAACACCACCGGAAACTCCAACCCTTTTGACTTGTGGATACTCATAATAGTTACGCCATCCGTACCGCCATCCGTGGATCCAACAGACAGCCCATGTTCCCTCAGCGCATTTATACGTTCAAGGAAATAGGGCAAGTCACGCCTTCCGGCCGTCTCAAAATCCGATGCCATCTTACAGAATGTATACAGGTTATCTGCTCTGATATCACCATCCTCCATTGCCGAATAAATCTGCAAAAGACGGGTTTTTTCAAAAACATGCAGGATCAGTTCGCTGATAGAATCCATACCCGCATCAATGCGCAATGTATTGAGCACAGAGAGAAACTCTTTGCATTTCTCTGAACTGCTTTTATGAATTGCTTCAAAGAAGCTGCACCTCTTATCGTGATTTCTGATAGTGGCCAGATCATCTGCTGTAAATGCGAATACCGGACTTGCCATTGCTGCAATCAGAGGAATATCCTGAAGCGGATTGTCAATGGCCTGCAGAATACTAAGCAGAACGTTTATTTCCTCAGCAGCTAGTAAATCTCCACCGTCACCGGTTGAACAGTAAATTCCCCGTTTTTCAAGTGCATTCTGAAATTCTGCCCCAACAGAGCCTGGCGAGCGCAGTAATATAACAATATCCGAAGGCATAATTGGCCGAAGGCTGTCATCCTGGCGGATCATATGGGTTCCGTCCAGAAGCTCCACAATCCTCTCTGCCACAAAAGTGGCTTCCTCGGCATAAGTGTCACTGTCCACCTGAACACCGTACAACTCCACCTCAGGCTCTCCAAGGGGAATATGGGGGACACCTTCACGGAGCATTTCCTCCGCGCCGTAGTCAAGTCCACCAATCTTTTCGGACATGCAGTTTTCAAAAACACTGTTTACACTACTTAAGATACCGTTGGAGGATCTGAAATTACTGCTCAACAGAACCTTTCTCCCCTGACCATGCACAGCCTCCTCTGCTGGCAGATACCGGTCATACTTTTTCAGGAAAATTCCCGGATCAGCCAGCCGAAATTGATAGATAGACTGCTTTACATCTCCAACCATAAAGCAGTTCTGACGTTTTCTTGTAAGCACATCAAAAATTGCGTCCTGCACACCGTTGGAATCCTGATACTCGTCAACCATAATTTCTCTGAAGCGTTCACTAAGTTCCATAGCCGCAGCAGTAGGACCACTGCGCTTTGTACCCAGTAGTAAATCGAGGGTTCTGTGCTCTAAATCAGAAAAATCCAGAATTCTTCTGGCGTGTTTCCTTTTTTGGTACTCAATTTTAAAAGAAAAAACCGTCTGAACCAATCCACGTGCCGCTTCATTTGCGGAGACTAAATCATCCAGCATCTGACTGCTGCTGCCAGAAAAGGCAGACAGCTTTTTATCCAGATCAGCCCTGCAGGCGTTACGCACCGCTTTCATCTGTTCCTGAAGCTGAAGATCCGTACATTTCTTTGAAAAAGTGAGCCGGCCGTAATCAATGGATTTTGCCACCATTACCTCATCCCAGGTTGTGCATCCGCAAAGCACATCCAACTGCTGTATTGTAGCTTCAAACAAAGCCACAGGCTTTTCAAATCCATCTGTGGTCGTGGCCTGCCTTACACAGCTGGCAAAAGCATCACGGTGCATCTGAATACAGGACTTCAAGTCATCTATAAGATAGCTTCCCCACTTTGTCTGCGACACATCTGATATGCCGTCCACTTCCCCATCCAAAACGCACTGATTTAACCATTGTTCCGGCTGTAAGTGGCACATGGCGCTATTATATACCTTGAGAATAATTTCTGGTATTTGCCGGTCATCCCGTCCAAACCCCTGAGAGTCAATAAAACTGGAAAAGCAGGGATTTTCTCCGATGCGCTCGTAGGCTGCATTCAGTACCTGCTCCAGTGCTTGCTGTTGGAGTTGGGCACACTCCATCTCATCCCCAACGCGAAAGTCCGGAGATATATCCAGTTTGTAAGCGTATTCTTTCAGAATATTGCCGCAAAAAGAATGTACAGTAGAGATATTGGCAAGGTACAGTCGTTGCATCTGCCTTTGCAAGTGCCTGTTTTGGGGATCATCAGCAATCAGCTCAACCAGCCTTTTACTGATCTTTCCACGCAGCTCCGAGGCAGCCGCTTTTGTGTAGGTAATGATTAAAAAATCATCCACGTTTGCCGGATTGGTGGTGTCAGTAACATAGCTCATAAGCCTATCTACAAGAACTTTTGTCTTGCCGGAACCGGCCGCCGCGGAAACCAGAAGCTTTCCTCCCCTGTCATGTACAGCTGTGTACTGCTGCCGCGTCAATTTTTCAGCCACGTTTCTTCAACTCCTTTCCGATCTCATCCCAAAACTGCTGTGCAGACATTGCCTTATAGTCCCTGCGTCCGGAAACATACTCCGGATGGCAAACCGCTCCAAAGGGACAAAAAGCACAGGCATTATGGGCACTGCCCCGTGTATATGGATTTGCCTGCACATTCCCTGCCGCGATTTCATCCACCATACTGCCAAGCAACCTATAAATAAAAGTCTTCAAAGCCCGCAGTTGCTCCCGGTCCGCAAGGTCACCACTGATAGTGCCATCCTTTTTTCTTGTGTAGCTGAGCCTTACCGGTTTGTCACCGGACTCCATTGCGCTAAGTACCTGCTCGTCCTGAAGCAGCAAACCCTTTCGCTTCCATAATTTCTGCCGGGCAATATCTGCTTCTTCACTGGACACCAGGCCGTCTGTGGCCAGCAGCGGCGCTCTGGCGAGAAAATACTGGACACCGGCAGGAATAGGTTTATCGCCCAAAAGGTCCTGTCCGGACTGCTCAAGGGCAAACAGATACAGCAGCATTTGCAGTCCCAGTCCGTTAAAGACATCACAGTAGTCAAAATCTTTCTTTCCTGTCTTATAGTCGATCACCCGGAAATAGTTTCTGCCATCTTCCGTCCAACTGTCTACCCTGTCTACAAAGCCTCTTAGTTGTGCCTGCATAGTGTGACCATCGATCTGTATGGGAGCCATCTGGCACCCCTCACCGAATTCCACCTCACAATCCACTGGCTGAAACAGTGATTGCTGTAATTCCTGCCAGAGTTCGCTGACAACCATATTTAGTTCGGCATTGTTTCTGTGAAACAGGTAGGTAGTTCTCCCGGAGTCTAACTGGGAAAAGTGCTCTTTTTCATACTCTTTTGAAAACTTTGCAGCAATGGACAAGGTGTTTTCCAGGGAGATATGGGGAAAACCACCCCTTTGCAGAATTTCACTTACCGTTTTTTCCAAAACCCAGTGGACGTATGTACCAAATTCAGCCGGATCAACCTGGACAATTTTCCTTTCTTTGGCCCTAAGTCCATACCGAAGATAATAAGAAAGACGGCAATCAGCAAATTTTTCCACCTGAGACGCAGATAATTGCAGGACAGGACCGTAAAGCCGCTTTACAGTATCCTGCTGCATGGTGCCAAGCTGATGTTGTACATTGCCCATAAGCCCGGTGCAATACTGTTTAACCCCTAAGTCATCAGCGATATGGACCATGTTATTGCGAACTAAAAAAGCTGCTGCTTCTAACGGATCTACCAAGGCCGGTCCGAGAGATTCTTTGTTAACCGTACACCCAGCAGATATATCCGCCAGTTTTCTAAAGAGAAAAGATGGTTGTCCGGCAGGACAGGATACACAAACACCATCTTCAGCACCGCAGAACACACCGTATATCTCGGAAAACTCTGTCTTTAATCCATCCAGCGCGCCACCGGTGAGCGGAACTCCCATTTGACGTAAGGCGGTTCGCTCTTGGTCTGTCAAAACACCGCCTATTCCTCCATAACTGGGCATGCTGCCCTCTAATGCGCCTATAACAAACAGATACTTCACCCGTTGGCAGCGCATAGCACTCACCGGACCGACCATAACCGAATCAAGAACTGTAGGGATCGTACCCACAGTATATTGTCCCAGCAGTAAGCGCAGAAGGCGGGTAAAGGAGTCCTTATCCCAATATGTATTCCCCAGAACATCATACATCTGCTCAAGGGCGTTTAACAGGATTTCCCATAACTGTTCCAAAATCTGGGCACTCCGGTTATCCCCCGCAAGATCCATTTGCTGCGCAAGCTGGGAAAGTCTTTCCGCAAGACAGATATCTTCCAGAAAAGCATATACAGCGGCCACCATTTGACCCAGATTATCAGCGGATTTGAATGCTCCGTCCAATTTCTGCAATGGGAGCAATACCCGTTTTTTCTCATAATTAAGCTGTGTAAGGCGCTCGGTTGCCTCCTGCGTCCATTGCTGAGAAAGGCCATCCGGGTGATTTGTCCAGTCTTTAAACCAACTCTTTCCCTGAATATTCCAGATAATGGCATAGTTTTCCAATTTGTCACGGGTCTGTATCTCCAGCATGGATAGTGGCGACTTTAAAAATCGAAGCACATCCGCCTGTTCAAAACCTCCAACTACAGCGTCTAATGCTGACAGTAACGTATTGATAACAGACTTCTCCAAAATGGATTCTGTTCCGGATGTGTAAAAGGGTATGTGGAATCTGCCAAAGACAAACCGAAGTATGTTATCATAGGACGCCATGTCCGCCGCTACCACACCAATTTCTCGGAATCTGATCCCTTTATGGACCAGTTCCAAAATTTTTTCCGCAACGATATTACATTCGGTCTGAATATTTGTTGCCTGAAATGTTTTTAGACAATCTTCATATTGGTCAGACGGTAGGATTCTCCTCTGAAAAAGGCTTCTGCAAATAGGTTCTGCTTGTGCGCCCCTTGTCGCTATTTGCTGTATTTCAGTCTCAACGCCGAATTCCCTTGCCAGCCTTAAGATTTCCACAGCTGTAAGAGACGCTTTTTCAAAGGCAGGATCATCAGAGTCCAGGCTGTCACAATTGATGCTTATCACTACATTAGGGGCACTGGCAATGAGGTACGCAACAATCGCCATATGCTGCCTTGTAAAATCAGGGAAACCATCTATGTAAAATGTGTGGTTTTGGGAAAATTCGGAATCCTCGAGCTGCTCTAAAAGCCATGTCATTTGATCCCGTGGATCCCGTTTGCCCCGGGCACACAAACTATCATAAGCATCAAAAAGCACCGCAAGCTCTTCTAACTTCTGTGCAAATACGCCATCGGTTTGCCTGGATGCGCAAAGCAGATCCTCAGATGTGATACAGCAGCGTTTAAATTCATCCACAGCATCCACAAGACCGGTCAAAAACTCAGGCTTTGTTTCCACGGATGCGTAAGCTTTCAATTTGCTGCGCATTTGTCTGGCTGCACTGGCCATAGCGACAACCCGACCGCCATCGTCTAAACATTGCAGCATACCACAACCAGTGAATTCACTTATCCTGCCTGCCAGTCTTGTAAAGGTAAGCACCTCTGCAAACCGACTGCTGGTATTCCCAGCAACGGAACACAGCCTACGTTCCGTATCATGGCTGATAAGTTCCGGCACAATGAGGATCCGTCCGCCTAAACCATTCTTCACATCCTTGGCAAGCAGCGCAAGTACCCGGTCAGAATTGGCAATCCAATCCGGACCTATTAAAAGTTTCAGCATAAACTCCCCTCCTTTTTCTACATAATATCACATATACTGTCCAATTTATAGGGTAAGATTATTTCCCCCGGAGAAATTTTTCAAGTCTGCCCAATTGTTCAAGGAAATAAAACCGTATTCTAAACGTCCCTGTATTGAGTAAATCCTCACTCAATTGGTCTGAAATACCGGACTTAGCTGCCGTTTCCACAAATTCTGTACAGGAGGTAGGCAAACATAGCGTGGGAAATGCCACGCACCACCAGTTTTTTCCCGCTGCAGCGCCGATATTTACACACAATGCGTTATAAATGCCCTCCGGCAGAGAAAAGGTAGTATATACCCGTGTATCAAATGCCTTTTCCTCCAGGCAGACCGTTACAGGGTAGGTGTATCCATTCATTGTCATTTCTTCGGCGGCAATTTCCTGAATTGTTCCAAGATTCTGTGTCAAAAAACGTTCAGCATCGTCTTTTGTCTTGAGGTTTGACATCTCCGGTTGGAGCCAGTTATTTATTCTATCTTTCACCATCAACTTCAGATGTTGATCTTCCTCTGAATCGGAGTTAGCAACAATGTGAAGCCGGATCAGATTCTCCTGGAGCACCTTTTTATCATGGCAAAGGAAAACAATTTGACCAATAAGTAATACAGCCAGCAAGAGTGCTGAAATTTTGATGAATTTTCTCATAAAAACACCGTCCATACTGAAATAATTCCAGTATAGACGGTGTTAAACAAAATTATACAGGTTTGGCTATATACACATTGGGATAATTTTCTTTGAGCATATTGCAGATAACAGCGGCGTATTCAAACTCCGTAACGATGCCAAAGACCGCTGAGCCGGATCCTGTCATCTGCTGGGCAATGGAACCATAACTGTTGAAGATGGACTTGATATAGTTCAGTTCCAAATGCTCCTGGGTGACAACAGGATCAAAAACGTTCCAGATATTCGACGCTACCTTTTCAAGATCACCTGCCAAAATCGCAGACTCCATAGCCTGATTATCCGGCCTTCTAGTAATCACTGTGCTGTCAAGCTTAGCGTAGAGTTCCGGTGTAGAGATGGAAAAATCCGGTTTGCAAATGACAAAGAAACAGTCCGGCATATCCGGCAGCTTCCTCAGCCGCTCTCCCCTTCCTTCCACCATTGCTGTTCCACATACAGTGCAGAACGGAACATCACTTCCAATCTGACCACCAAGTTCAGCCAGAGCATATATGGAGAATGGATTGTCATAATGGCGGTTCAGCGCCCGCAGGACCGCAGCAGCGTCCGCACTGCCACCGCCCATACCTGCACCGGAGGGAATCCGTTTTGTTATACGGATCTCAATTCCGTCGGGATCTTTACCAGTGACATCAAAAAATAGTTTTGCTGCTTTCCACGACAAATTTGTTTCATCTATGGGAATGTTTTCCTTATCACACAGAAGCTTCCAAGGTTTTCCTGTACCAATATCTATTTCAATATCATCACGAACCGACACGGTCTGCATAACACTTTTCAAATCATGGTAACCATCGTCACGCTTCCCAAGAACGTCAAGTGTCAGATTAAGCTTTGCAAACGCGCCTTCATACAGGGTTGTCATACAATTTTTCTTCCTTCCAGATAATATCTCTTTTCCGCTGCGTGACCAATGGAGAAGGTCTTTCTGGGGGTAATATTACCGCTGCGAATATAAGGGAACAGCATAGCCTTATCAATATCCGGCAGCAGGAAGCCAACTGTATTGGGATTTTGCGCCAGTTTCTTAACGACATCCTTGCCGTGTATGTAATCTACACTGCCGCCATGTTCCTTCAGCCAATTATCAATGAAGTTTTGCAGCACACCAACAATAAGTTCGTTCTCTTTCACAGGAAGCTGAACCTGAATCTGCTCCTCGCCGCAAATCACATCCACCGGTATACCACCCTGGACAGATTGTTGGCAAATAGCGTTGACAAGCCCCTGGGCATCTGTATTGTCCACAACACGGTAAATCGGCTCAAAGCACATGGCAGGACTATGGATATTCTCTAGTTCCACCATGGCAAACCTTGCGGGAGAGTTTTCCCAAACTTCTCTGGGCTGTCTAGCTTTCAGCGTTTCATAGCAGCGCTTAGCGGTAAGAAGAGAGTGGTTGCCATCACCCACCAGGTAGATGTTGTCCTTTTCGTAATTCTCCAAAGCGGCATTTAATGCCGCAGCGTTCTCCCCACTGACCAGCCAGCCATCCAATCTGCCACCGCCGGTCATCAGATCAAAACCGTAGAGCTTCTGAAGCTGTTCCTTATTTTCAGCGACACTTTCAATCAGCCTGCCTTGCCTGTCATCACAAAAGATGACTACATGGCTTAGTTCCATAGGAGCCGACTCACGAATACGGATTCTGGGGGGCAGACGTTCAGGGACAGTACCCTCTGTGGCAAACACCTTTGTGTTGTCCTTAGGGTCAATGTCATAACACTCAAGATCGATGACACCCACAATTCCCTGGCGGACAGAACCATCAAGGAGCACCCTTTCCAGATAGACATAACTGTTACCATAGGTCTCTAGAGTTCCGTCTGTAAGGTACTTCTGCATTGCTCCGTTAATCTCATCGATCCGGTCCTGGCTCAACAGGTGCAGCTCCGCTTCCGGCAGAATGAGATTCAATGTAGACGGTGTGTCTGCAACCTTTTCTCTTACTGCATTCCAGTAGGAAATATCAGAAGTATGCTGATCACAGGCAATAACCGCCCATTTTTCAAATTCATTTTTCGGCAACAGCAGGTCAGCACTCTGAAAACAACAGCTCATAACAAATCTCCTTATTTTATCTAATATTTACCTCAAACATTATAGCCAATCTTTTCTGCAAATGCAATGAATTTTTATAATCAAGTATAATGATTATGGGTGATGGGCAACATACCAATATCCGAAATACTATTGGAGGTTAATTATGGACACTATTGCTTTGATCCTTTCCATCATTGGTTCTTTGAACTGGGGTTTGGTGGCACTGTTTAAATTTGACCTGGTTGCTTGGATTTTTGGCAGCCAGACCGCCGTCCTGAGCCGCATTGTTTACGGACTGGTCGGTCTTGCAGGTCTTTGGTGCATTACCCTGTTGTTCCGTAAGAACAGACCTTGTGTTGATGGGGAATAATAAGAAAAGCAGCACCCTTATGGATGCTGCTTTTACATATTCTATTATTTCACACGAACCACGCAGGTATAAACCTCTCCGTCGTAGGTAGCTGTTACGCTGGTAATACCGGGCGCCACGGCTGTAAATGTGTTTCCGGACGCACTGCAGCACTCCGTATCCCCAACGGCCCAAGCTGCTTCCACAGGGTTTCCTGTGTTATCATGCAACTGCAGTGTGAAGCTGTCTCCAACTTTCAATGTTACATCCTCGGCATTGCCAAAGGGATTATACAGTTTAAAACCGGATTCAGACACAGAACCGGAGCCATCCTCTGTAATAGATCCGCCTCCGGCGTTTCCACCGTCATCCTCTGATACGCTACCACTGCCGGAAACTCCTTGATTCTCCGAAAAACTGCAGCGGATAATGCAGCTGACTTTCACACCATCATACTCGCCATGAACCTGGGTAATGCCGCCGCCCACAGCAATAACCTTTCCGTTGTCGATCTCCGCAATGGTAGGGTCGTCAGAACTCCAGGTAATATCCGTCTTGGAAATGCTTCCACTATACAGCAGCCAGCTCTCATCCTTTTTACTGAAAGTAATGTCACTACGGTTGAGCATAAACTGCTCCTCCGGAACGGTTGTCTCTGTGGTTGGTGCTGTTGTCTCAACCAGAGACTCGTCAAAGCAAACCACCTGGCATGTTGCGCTTTTTTCACCGCAGGTAACAGTAATAATTGCCTCACCGTTTCCTGTGGAGGTAATTTTTCCGTGATCATCAACTGTGGCAATATTTACATCACTGGAAGAAAAGGACAGTACATCCGTAGTATCGGCTGGCTCTTTTGTGGCGTAAACCATTCTGGCAGAGCCAACTTTATCAAAGGACATATAGGTCACATCCAGAGAGATTCCTGTGCATTGAATAGTCTTTACCCCGGTTGTCTGCTCCGGTGTTTCCGTTCCGGATATCTGCGAATCTTTAACAGGGTCATCCAGCTGGGGTTTTTCAATTACGGAAGGGGCAAAGAAACGTAATGAAATATACACCAAGGTAGCGATAATTGCCAGTAAAAGCACAACCGCCGTGGCGGCAAGTCCCTTTGTAGTGTTATCCTTCTTTTTATTTGCCTTGGACATTTTACTTGCGGTTGTATTATGTACCGGCGTTTGAATGCTTCTATTTCTTTTCTGGACATTCGACTTAGAAAAACGGCCTCCCCGTACATGTTGGTAAGTACCGGAAGCTTTATTCTCAACTGACGTGTCACCGGATACACCCTTGGCCTCAGCAGGGCAGGCACAACCGCATATGGGGCACTGCGATGCAGTCTCAGGGTAAGAAGTACCGCATACGTCACATATAATCTTACTCATAGTATTCCTCCTGTTCAGTGTACACTTGTGCAATAGAACACAAGACTAATTATAGCATCTCGTGTTGAATAAAACAACCACAAAGCTGTTGCTTTTTTCTTAAATTTATCGTATGATACAGGAGAAGGAAAAGGAGGCGATCAATTTGTCAGAACCGAAACTGATTTCGCCAATGCTTGATAACTTTGCAATCGGCGGCCCTATCAGCGAACACCATGGTGTCATTTGCTGCCCGGCTATGGAGAATGATTTCAACGACAAATACATTGTAAAGATTATTTCTGTGCCTGCTTCACAAACACAGTTTGATGCACTGCTCCTTACAGGTGCTTTCTCTACACCCGAGGCAGCGTTGGAGTATTTCAGGGAAACGGCCACAGGAATTCAGGAGGAATCCCGTATTCTTGACCAGCTTTCCCGGTTAGAAGGTTTTCTTCCCTACCGTGCCTGCCAATGTGAAGCGAAAGAAGATGGCACCGGATACGATGTGTACTTTTTAAGTCCTTACCGCCGCAGTTTGACCAGGCAGTTTAAAAGCCGTCCCTTAACACAGTTGGAAGTTTTGAATCTTGGTCTTGATATATGCGCCGCTCTGTCCGTTTGCCGCCGTTGCGGGTATTTGTATGTAAACCTGAAACCGAATAACATATACTTGACGGATGACAAGGGCTACTACATCGGTGACATTGGATTCATCTCCCTTGATTCTTTAAGGTATGCATCCCTGCCAGAAAGATACACCAGTCAGTACACAGCCCCGGAAGTCTCTGACGCTTTCTCAGCGCTAAATACTACCATGGATATTTATGCCCTTGGTTTGATCTTGTATCAGGCATACAATAATGGTTCTCTGCCTGTCGCGGACGAAGACGGCATCTTCCCTCCCCCTGAATACGCTGATTATGAGATGTCTGAAATCATTATGAAAGCGTTGCATAAAGATACTGCTGAACGCTGGCAAGATCCCACCCAAATGGGACAGGCCCTTGTAGAGTACATGCAAAGAAATGGTGCAAACGATGTGCCTATCATCCCCCCGGCTCCTGTTGTTGATGAAGCAGAAACCGAAGAAACAACGGATTCTTCCGTGGATGTGGAAACTTTCGAGGAAACAGATGCCACCGTTACTTCTGACGAGAACATTACCCTAGAGAATGAACATGCAATTATCCCCCCGGTACAGGATGAAGCCGAACCTGCTCCGGTGGAACTGTTTGATCCGTCTAGCCAAATAGGAAATGATTCGCAGGCTGACCCTGAGGACGATACACCTGCGGAGGACGAATTTATTAATCTGTCCTTCCTGGATGATACGGAGGAAAATCCTGATATTTCCTATGACGAGATATCCAACGAACTTTCTGATATTCTTGAACAGGCCGACGAGCTGGTGTCACATCCTGTTCCTGAACCTGCAGTTGCGCCAGAGCCCGTTGAAATTCCTGTGCCTGAGCCTATTATTCTGGAAGAAGATGAAGCCGAACCCACCCAACAGGTCGATCAGCCGATTGCTCCTGATTGTTCCGAAGATGACTTTATAGAAAAAAGCGAAGCCGCAGAGGAAGTAGTAGCAGATGATGCAATGGAAGCCTACGATGAGTCCGCAAAGAAGCGTTGTAGCTGGCTGCGGGGCATCATTGCCTTACTGATTGTTGCCGGGTTGCTGGCTGGAGCGTATTTCTACTATCAAAATTACTACTTACAGACAATAGACTCCGTAGTAACACATGGCACAGAGGATCGACTGAGTGTAACTGTTCATTCCGATATTGAGGACTCTCTCTTAAATGTCATTTGTGCAGATCCCCATGGCAATCAGATTCCAGCAAAGGTTGTGGATGGAAAGGCTGAGTTTTCCAAATTGCTTCCCAACACCACCTACACTGTCACTGTTGAGATCGAAGGTTTCCACCAGCTTATTGGTACAACCACAGCAACGTACTCAACCCCCCAGCAATCCACAATTGTTCAATATAGCAGTGTTACAGGATCGGAAGATGGCAGCGTGATTCTCGGATTTACTGTTGATGGCCCTGATTCAGACAATTGGTGTGTCACATACAGTGCCGAGGATGAGGAAGCTCAGCAGGTGACCTTCTCCGGACACTCCGTGTCCCTAACGGGACTGACCGTGGGCAAGGAATATACATTTACCATTGAGCCTGAATCTTTCCTGTATCTTTCCGGTACAAACGAACTGAAGCATACTGCCAGCAAGCTCATTTACGCCCAGGATCTTGAGATTCTTTCCTGTATGGACAATTCTCTCACAGTGGGTTGGACGGTGCCGGCAGATACGCAGGTGGAAAGTTGGACTGTTCGCTGTGTTGGAGAAGATTACAGCCAATCCATGATTGTTACCGAACCTGCGGCAATTTTTGAAGATTTGGACCACACAGGCGCATATACAGTGGAAGTTGTGGCAGCCGGTATGAGTGTAAGCCAGCGGGTTCAGGTACAGGCAAATTCCGTTACCATTACCAATTTCCAAGGGGAAGCAACCGGTGCGGATCAGTTGACACTTACCTGGGACACATCCAGACAGGTTGGGGAAAACGGATGGATTCTTAAATCCTATATCAACGGTGCGGAGGCATACGCCCCCATTATCTGTGCCGAAAACACTGCGGTTATCAGCGATATTGTTCCCGGCGCAGTGTACACCTTTACGCTGGAGGATCTCGACCATTCTCAATTCCTTGGAATCCCAGTTTCCTGCCAGACTGAGGATGCGCAATTGTTTACATGCGACTACGATAACCGGGAGATTACCGCCGAAGACATTACCTTCAGCATGGTCAGACGCCCAGAGAAGTCGAACTGGAATCGTTTCCATCTGTATGATGAAGACTATACAACCACCTTCCATCCCGCCGAAAAGGCATCCTTCCTGATGCACATGGAAAAACGATATGGCAATTCCTGGGACCAGGTGACCACGAAATTTATCATCCACGATGAAGCGGGCGCTCTTGTAAGTGTGGATACGCAGGAAGCTGTATGGAACGATATGTGGCTTTATTCCTACGGCGAACTGGACATCCCCCGTATGCCATCTGCACCCGGTGTGTATACCATTTCCGTGTACTTTGATGGTGCTTTTGTAAAGAGCCAGCAATTTACCATTGCAGAATAAGCCCGGAAAGGCAGCCCTTGCACGGCTGCCTTTTCTTAATTTTTTGACAAAAACCTCTTGCAAAAACGGATAAGGCGTGATATAGTTTCATTATGTAAGGAATTCGGAGGTCGCTTATGTTGACTACCAATGCAGCACAGTTCTACTTTAGCTACTATTACTTTTTTATGAAAAGGTAATAGAGATTTGTGCTGTCGTTTTTTGATATCCAGTTATGATTACCACCGCACAGAATCGGATCTGTGCGGTGTATTTTTTTAGGAGATGGTTTTATGATCGCAGTACTCAAACACGGAACTACAATCCAGCAGCGTGAGCATTTGCTGAACTGGCTGAAGCATATGGGCCTGGATGTCCACATTTCCGAGGGAAAAGAAGTCACTGTTCTTGGGCTGGTTGGAGATACCACTCGTGTGGATATAGAACTTCTGGGCAGTCTGGAAATTGTTGAAAGTGTAAAGCGGGTCAGCGAGCCTTTTAAGCAAGCCAATCGAAAATTCCACCCTAACGACACAATTGTAGAGATTGGAGGTGTAAAGGTTGGCGGTGGGCATTTCGCCATGATCGCAGGCCCTTGCTCTGTGGAAAGCTATGACCAAATCATCCATATTGCGCAGTCGGTTAAGGATGCTGGTGCAGATATTCTCCGCGGCGGTGCGTATAAGCCACGTACTTCCCCATATGCTTTCCAGGGTCTCAAGAATGAGGGCCTAATGATGCTCATAGAGGCAAAGCGCGCAACAGGTCTTCCTATCATTACCGAGATTATGAATATCCGCACTTTGGATCTTTTTGAAGATGTGGACATTATTCAGGTCGGTGCCAGGAATATGCAGAATTTTGATCTTCTGCAGGAGCTTGGAAAAACAAAGAAACCTATTCTCCTTAAGCGCGGTCTGGCCAATACCCTTCAGGAACTTTTAATGAGTGCTGAATACATTATGAGCGAGGGTAATGAAAATATTATCCTCTGTGAACGAGGTATCCGCACCTATGAGACCTACACCCGCAACACCCTTGACCTGTCAGCAATTCCTGTTCTGCATGAGCTCAGCCACCTGCCTGTGGTTGTTGATCCCAGTCACGCTACCGGAAAATCCGCACTGGTCCCCCCCATGTCAGTTGCGGCTGCGGCAGCAGGTGCTGACGGGATTATGGTGGAGGTTCATAACAACCCCTCCTGTGCCCTTTGTGACGGTGCGCAGTCCATGACACCGGAGCAATTTGCGCAGGTATACCAAAATGTGCAGACTGTACGGGAGGCATTAAAATGAATGTGGGAATACTGGGTCTGGGTCTCATTGGGGGTTCTCTTGCCCGCACCTACGCAAAATCAGGCCATACAGTCTATTCCTATGATCAGAATGCATCTATATTTGAATTTGCTCAATTGACTGGCGCTGTTCACGGGCAGCTTGATGAAAACACAATTTCCCAGTGCGAGCTGATTTTGCTGGCCATTTATTCTGATGGCTGTGTCACCTGGCTAGAGCAAAACGCCCGCTGCATTTCACAAAGCGCAATGGTTATTGACTGCTGTGGCATTAAGCAGGAGATCTGTACGATGTGTTTCCCTCTGGCGGAGCGTTACGGCTTCACCTTCGTGGGTGGACACCCTATGGCAGGCTCTCACCACTCCGGATTTAAATACAGCCGTTCTAATCTGTTTCAGGGAGCGCCTATGGTGATCGTTCCTCCCTGTTTAGACGATCCGGAACTTTTGCAACGTGTGAAGGATTATCTGTCACCATGTAAATTTGGTTCTTTTTCCATTACCACTGCGGCAGAACACGATAAAATGATTGCCTTTACCTCCCAGATGCCCCACATTGTCAGTAACGCCTTTATTAAATCCCCTACTGCCCGGGTTCATAAGGGATTCTCCGCAGGTAGCTATAAGGATTTAACCAGAGTTGCCTGGCTCAACCCCGAAATGTGGGCAGAGCTTTTCCTTTCAAACAGAGAAAATGTTCTAAATGAGCTTGATGTGTATATTGAGAATCTCCAGAAATACCGGAATAGTCTTGAAGCCTGTGACAAGCAGGGGCTAATCCGGCTGCTAGATGAGGGACGCAGACGCAAGGAGGAAGTTGACGGATGAGAAAGATTCATGTAACCGCGTCCAAGGGATATGACGTGATCATCGGGGGAAATATACTGGAGCAAATTGGATCTTATGCCGGAAAAATCCGTTCTAATTGCAAGGTCGCCATTATCAGCGACAGCAATGTATGGACGCTTTATGGGAGAATTGTCTCCAACAGTCTGCGTAATGAGGGTTTTACAGTTCTGCATTACGTTTTTTCCGCCGGAGAGCAGAGTAAGAACGGCGTGAATTATTTGCAGATCCTTTCATTTCTTGCAGAAAAGCAGCTGACTCGTTCTGACCTTATCATAGCCCTTGGTGGAGGTGTTGCAGGCGATATGGCCGGCTTTGTGGCAGCCACATACCTTAGAGGTGTCAGCTATATTCAAGTACCCACAACCCTGCTTGCCATGGTGGATTCCTCTGTTGGCGGTAAGACCGCTATTGATCTTCCTGCCGGAAAAAATCTTGCAGGCGCATTCTATCAGCCGGCGTTGGTATTGGCAGACATCGAGGTGCTACGGACACTTCCGGATGATATTTTTAGAGATGGATGCGCCGAAGTCATCAAATACGGTGTACTCTATGACAGGCAACTGTTTGATCATCTTGCATCTGTTGGACTCTCCTTTGACAGAGAAACTGTTGTCGCCCGCTGTGTGGAACTGAAACGGAATGTGGTCGCAGATGACGAATTTGACAACGGTAGCCGTCAGAAATTAAACCTCGGGCATACCATTGGCCACGGCGTGGAAGTGCACAGCGACTTTCAAATCTCCCATGGTAAGGCTGTTGCCATTGGAATGGCTATTATTACTAAAGCTGCCAGTAAGACCGGAATATGTCACACAGATGTCTACCTGAGAATGACGGAAGTACTGGGGGCGTTTGGACTTCCCACCCGAACTACCTTTACAGCTGAACAACTTTTCAGCGCTTCCCTCTCTGACAAAAAACGTTCTGGCGAAACCGTTAATCTAATTGTCCCCAGGGAAATTGGTAACTGTATCATCCGTCCCACACCTGTGGAAGAATTGGAAAGCTTTATTAAGGCGGGGTTATAAATGGATATTGTCATATCACCCAGTAAATTGGGAGGCGTTATGAGAGCCATTCCCTCTAAGTCACAAGCACACCGTCTGTTGATCTGCGCCGCGTTTTCAGATCATGCAACAAGAATTATTTGTCCCGAAACCAACAAGGACATTGCCGCCACTGTGAACTGTCTGAATGCACTTGGCGCGGATATCTCCAGAGACCGTGCCGGATATCTTGTAAAGCCTATTTCAGCATTGCCAGATAAGGCCGAACTTCCATGTTGTGAAAGTGGTTCTACTCTGCGTTTTCTTCTGCCCATTGCTGGTGCTCTTGGTGTAGATACAACCTTCTGTTTAGAAGGAAGATTGCCGCAGCGACCGCTGTCTCCCCTATGGGAGGAAATGATTCGAATGGGATGTCGGCTTTCCAGACCAACGGAAAATACCGTTCGCTGTACAGGACAGCTCCACAGTGGCGAATACTACATTGCAGGCAACGTTTCCAGCCAATATATTACAGGGCTATTGTTTGCGGCGGCTATGATAAAAGGCGACAGTAAAATTAACATCCTTGGGAAACTGGAGTCTGCCCCATACGTGAAACTGACACAGGACGCCCTTGAAGTATTCGGTGTAAAAGCGGAGGATTACCGGGTATCATACAGTGTGCCTTTCCGTTCTCCGAGGGAAGTTTATGTTGAGGGCGATTGGAGCAATGCCGCTTTTTTCCTTGCGGCAAAGTATTTAGGCAATGATATCACCTTGGAAGGCCTTTCTCCTTCTTCTGCCCAGGGTGACCGTGCGGTTGCGGATCTTTTGCCTTTGCTCAGACAGAACCATGTTGTCAGCGGTGCGGATATTCCGGATCTCATCCCAATTCTGGCGGTTTACGCGGCGGCAAACAGTGGCGCAACATTCACAGATGTAGAAAGGCTGCGTTTAAAGGAATCTGAGCGCATTGCAACCGTGGCAGCCATGCTCAATTCCTTAGGCGGCAAAACAGAGATTACACAAAACACCCTTACTGTATACCCTGCGAAATTCCAGTGCGGGCAAATCGACCCTTGCAACGACCATAGGATTGCTATGGCTGGAGCCATTGCGGCCACGGTTGCCACAGGACCTGTAATCATTTTGGGTGCTGAGTGTGTACAGAAGTCCTACCCAGCCTTTTGGGACGAATTTAGAAGATTAGGAGGTCAATATGAGCAGTACATACGGTGAAGCTTTAAAACTGTCTATCTTTGGACAATCCCACGGACAGGCAATTGGTATAGTTCTGGATGGAATTCCCGCTGGACTAGCCGTGGACACAAAACGTCTTCAGCAATTTCTAAACCGGCGTGCTCCCGGACAGCATGATTTTGCTACCGCAAGAAAAGAGGTCGACCAGCCTGAGTTTTTATCCGGTATACTTGATAGTTACACCTGTGGCGCACCTATCGCTGCCATTATACCCAATACCAATACCCGCTCCGGCGATTACAGCAATCTGAAGGACTGTCCCCGTCCAGGGCATGCGGATTTTACTGCACAGGAAAAATATGGTGGCTATCAGGACGTTTCCGGCGGTGGCCATTTCTCTGGCCGCCTCACCGCTCCCCTGTGCATTGCCGGTGGACTATGCCTGCAGTGGCTGGAGGATATGGGTATCAAAATTCGCGCATACATCAGCACAATAGCGGGAATTGCTGATGAACCTGTTAGTATTGACCCGGTCCATCCCGATCTTGACCTGATCTCCAATGGTTTTCCTGTTATCAATTATGATGCGGGGGTAAAAATGCGTGAGGCAATTGCCCAGGCAAAGGCAGCCGGTGACAGCGTCGGCGGCACTATTGAGTGCATTATTACAGGCCTTCCTGCCGGTCTTGGTGAACCCATTTTTGGCGGTGTCGAGAGTAAAATTGCCGCGATTGTCTACGGAATCCCCGCGGTTAAGGGCATCGATTTCGGAATCGGTTTTACTGCCGCCTACACAAAAGGCAGCTTTAATAACGATGCGTACTGCATCCGTAACGGCAAAGTAGAAACGATTACAAATCACAGTGGCGGTATCCTCGGGGGAATTACAAACGGGATGCCGGTTATCTTTCAGACCGCCTTTAAGCCAACGCCATCTATCTCAATCCCACAGCAAAGCGTATCGTTATCACAACTGGAAGAAAAGGAACTGATTGTACACGGACGGCACGATCCATGTATTGTCCCCAGAGCCGTCCCTGTTGTAGAGGCAGCTGCGGCGATTGCCATCTATGACCTTATTCTTTACAATACCCAGACAAACAGGAGGAAATAAAATGGAACTCAATGAGCTTAGAAATCAAATTGATGAAATAGATCAGGAGCTTGTAAAGCTTTTTGTGAAACGGATGTCCATTTCTTCCAAAGTTGCTGACTACAAAAAAGCCAACAATATGCCCATCCATGTCCCTGCCCGGGAACGTGAAATCCTGAAAGATGTTGCGGAAAAAGCAGGCCCTGAGATGGCAAATTACACCAGAGTCCTGTATTCACTGATGTTTGAGCTGAGCCGCAGTTATCAGAGCAAACGAAACAGCCAGATTACTGACCTGTATCAGAAAATAACAGACTCTATTGAGAATACCCCAAAACTCTTTCCCCAGGCCCCCATGGTCGCTTGCCAAGGCGTTGAAGGGGCTTACTCACAGATCGCCTGTGAAAAAATGTTTAAAAACCCCTTTATCATGTACTTTAAAAACTTTGAGGCAGTCTTTAACGCCATAGATCAGGGTTTGTGCCAGTATGGTATCCTCCCTATTGAAAATTCAACTGCCGGTTCTGTCAAAAAAGTATATGACTTGATGATCCATAGGAATTTCTCCATTATTCGTACTTTTCGCTTAAAAGTTGACCACAATCTGCTTGCCCTGAAAGGCACGAAGTTAGAGGATATCAAGCAGGTTTATTCCCACGAACAGGCCATTAACCAATGTTCTGAATTTCTCCAGAATCTGCATGGTGTAGAGTTTATTCCCGTTGAAAACACGGCTGTGGCGGCTGAAATGGTGGCAAAGTCCCAACGGCATGATGTTGCCGCCATATCCAGCCATGCCTGTGAGGAGTTATACGGTCTTAAGAGTCTTGTGGATTCCATACAGGATAAAGGCAACAACCGTACACGTTTCATATGTATCAGCAAGAACCTGGAGATTTACCCAGGTTCCGATAAGACCAGTATTATGATGGTACTTTCTCATAAACCGGGCGCACTGTACCGTGTTTTGGCCAGAATGTATGTGCTTGGCATTAACGTGATTAAACTTGAGTCTCGTCCTATCCCAGACCGTGACTTTGAATTCATGTTCTATTTTGATCTGGAAACCTCCATCTATTCCGAGGAATTTGTCCAACTGATGTGTGAATTGGATGATCTGTGTGAGGAATTTAAGTATCTGGGCAGTTATTCAGAGGTGGTATAAATGAAGTGCGGGCTTCTTGGAAGAAAACTAGGACATAGCTACTCCCCTCAGATTCATAGTCATTTGGGGTCATATGCCTACAACCTCTACGAAATTGAACCGGAAAATTTGGGTAATTTCCTGTTAAACGGCGAATATCATGGGCTGAATGTAACAATTCCCTACAAAAAAGAGGCTATTCCATACTGTGCCGAACTGTCGGATACCGCAAGGCGTTTGGGTGCAGTCAATACGATTGTACGCAGGGCCGATGGCAGCCTGATTGGTCACAACACGGATTATTTCGGTTTCTCATCCCTTCTTAGCCGCAGTGGTTTGCAGGTTGCTGGTAAAAAGGTCTTGGTCTTGGGGAGCGGCGGTGCGTCTGCCACTGTAACAGCAGTCCTCAATGAGCAAAAAGCAGAGGTTATTGTTATATCCCGTTCAGGTGTAAACAATTATGATAATCTTCACCTGCACACAGACGCTTCTGTTATCATCAATACAACACCGGTGGGTATGTATCCAAATGTAGGTGTTGCCGCTGTGGACATCGCTGCTTTCCCCCAACTGGAGGGTGTCATCGATGTTGTATACAATCCTGCCAGAACCAAAATTCTTTTAGAGGCGGAAAAACGTGGGCTTGTTGCAGAAAACGGACTTTGGATGCTGGTTGCACAGGCAAAAGAAAGCGCACAGTGGTTCACAGGCAGGAAAATTGCTGACACAGAGATTGACCGTATCCATGCTCTGCTGCGCAAACAAATGGAAAATCTGGTTCTCATCGGTATGCCCGGCTGCGGCAAATCCACAATTGGCAAGCTTCTGGCCGAGAAACTGGAGAAGACTTTTGTGGATTCGGACGAGAAAATTGTGGAGGCAGCTGGACGTACAATTCCGGAAATTTTTTCTGACTCCGGTGAGGACGGTTTTCGCCATTTAGAAGCCGGTGTACTTGCTGAATTGGGGAAACAATCCGGGCTTGTTATCGCTACCGGAGGCGGTTGTGTTACCCGTTCGGAGAATTACCCTGCATTGCACCAAAACGGCACGATTATCTGGATTAAGCGTGATTTGGAAGCCCTGCCCACTGATGGACGTCCCCTGTCCCAGACAGGTGCGCTTTCCAAAATGTATACCATTCGCAAACCACTCTATGAACAGTTTGGGGATATAGCTGTTGACAACAACGATGATATTTCCAATACTTTGCAGCAAATCACCCAGTGGGAGGAAAACAGATGAAAATACTTGTCATTAATGGACCTAACATTAACCTGCTGGGCATTCGCGAACCGGATGTTTACGGCAAGAACACCTTTTTAGACTTGCTCAACCTTTTGGAGAAGACCGCAGACGAGCTTGGGGTCGAGATGGAGCATTTTCAATCCAATCACGAAGGTGCCATTGTCGATAGGATTCAGGCCGCTTACGGAAAGGTAGCCGGAATCGTCATTAACCCGGCTGCATATACCCACACCTCTGTTGCTATTCTGGACGCTTTAAAAGCAGTTGCAATTCCGGCGGTTGAAGTTCATATCTCCAACGTAGACGCAAGAGAGGCTTTCCGGCAAATCTCCTACCCCGGTCTGTACTGTGAAAAAGCCATTAAAGGACAGGGCTTGGACGGCTACCGGCAAGCAATGGTGTATCTAAAAGAAAAATACGGCTAAGTGATAAAAGACCCGGCTCTTAAGAGCCAGGTCTTTTTTTCATATCTCCATTAGCAGGTCCATCCAGCAGTTCACCGCTGGGTGAAAAGCGGGAACCATGACAGGGACAGTCCCAGGAACGTTCTTCCCGGTTCCACTGCAGTGCACAACCTAGATGGGGGCATCTGGGTGCAGTTGGTCTTAGTAAATTGCAGGCAGATTCTATACCGTTGACAAAAAGCTGAGGGCGCAGAATGCTGCGTGAGGTCGAAAATACCTCTGTGTAAGGGTTTCTTCTTCCCTGGATCAAATCCGCCAACAAATTGCCTGCCACCATAGAGGTGCTCATTCCCCATTTCTGAAATCCTGTGGCAACATACACACTGGGCGTATTTCTGCTGTATTGACCGATATAGGGAATCTCATCTAGGGTCATACAATCTTGTGTAGCCCAGCGACCAACAATTTTAGCACTTGGATAGTTGGCTTTTGCAAAAGTTTCAAGCCCATGCCAACCCTCTGACCGCTTTCCTGTTCGGTGAGATCCACCGCCCAATAACAGCAAGTCACCATAGCTTCGAAAAGATAAACCATCACTATCATCGCCCAGATACATACCATCCACCTGTCCGACGTCTTTCAAAGCCAAAACATAGGATCTCTGCTGATACATTTTCAGAAAATAGCTCCCATGCTTATTGATAACGGGAAAATGGGTGGCTATAACTATCTTTTTTGCCTTAATATTTCCGTGATTTGTGACCACAACGTCCTTCTTAAATTCCAGCGCCTGTGTGTGTTCAAAGATCCTTAACTCTCCCGCCAACCCCATGACCAGTTTAAGAGGATTAAATTGCCCCTGATCTCGAAAGCGAACCGCACCGACTGCCGGAACAGGTAGGTTAACATCTTTCACATATTCCGCCGGAATTCCCAATACCTTAAGTGCTTCCATCTCGGCACTAAGTTTGTGAATGTCAGAGCTGTAAATATAGTTGTCTTTTGTTTGGAAATCACATAAGATTTCATTGGCTAAATTTTGGTATTGCGCAATGGCGCCCTCATTTGCCTGCCAGTAAAGCCTTGAGGTTTCAGTACCAAAGCGTTTCAGAAGCTTATGGTATAGGAGACCATGCTGTGAAGTGATCTTAGCGGTGGTATTCTGTGTCACGCCGCCACAAATCCGATCCTTTTCAATAAGAGTGCAGTCAACACCGTCCTGCCTAAGCCGATGTGCACACAGTATACCCGCAAGACCACCGCCAACGATTAGCACATCTGTCTTCAGTTCTCCCCCCAGAGCGGGAAAGGATGGCAGCACCACAGAATCTGCCCAAATAGAATTGTTCATATCATCACCAGCACTAGTATGTGCAGTACAATCAAATCCAAATCAGGTAAGTGAAGGGTTTTGAAAAAACTGAAATACCACACAGTGACCAAGCTTTCATTTCTTATAGCACAAGGTGTAGGCACGATCATTCACAGATCCGTCTATATAGGCAGCGTAGTCAAGAATCTTTTGAAATCCACACTTTTTGTGAACAGAAATGGATGGAAAATTGGACTTACTGACATGGGAATAAACGGGTAAGTCCCGTTCATCTGCCCATGTAAGGAGTTCGTCGACCAGTTTTCCCCCATAACCCTTATTTCGTTGATCCGGAAGTGTTTCCAGTGCCTCAAGCAAATACCCATCTTTATACCGCTCAGCCCGAAGGGCGGACATGTATCTGCCGCCATAGGACAGAATCAGGACAAAACCATTCTCCTCCTTAAAGAACAACTGGAGATAACGGTAAAAATCCTGTTCGGCAGCCATAAGCTGCTCTTCACGGGACAGGTATGGGTAGTTCTCCTCCCCGTTTTTCCGGTTGCTTTCCTCATACACCATCATGAGCTGCCCAAACTGCAGATCACGTAATGCTTCAATTCTCTCGATCATTCCACTACCTCACACTGCATACTGGCTTGTATACATGCTGTAATAGAATCCCTTTCGCCGTAAAAGATCATTATGACTCCCCTGCTCCACAATTCTTCCGTGATCCAGAACAAGAATCAGATCAGAATCAATAATGGTACTCAGCCGATGGGCAATTACAAAGCAGGTCTTATTTCCCATCAACCGGTCCATGGCTTTTTGAATGAGGATCTCCGTTCTTGTATCTACATTTGAAGTAGCCTCATCCAAAATCAGAAGTGGCCTGTTTGCAAGCAGCGCTCTGGCAATGGTTAGCAACTGTCTTTGTCCGCCGGAGAGATTGGTTGTATCCTCACCGATAATTGTTTCATATCCATCCGGCATTGCGCAGATGAAGGAATCACAGTAAGCTTCCTTGCAGGCAGCGATCACTTCTTCCTTGGTAGCATCTGGCCTTCCGTAAGCAACATTTTCGAAGATAGTACCACGAAACAGCCATGTATCCTGCAAAACCATACCAAAACATGCCCGTACCGAGTCTCTGTCAACTTCTCGAATGGGAACACCGTCCAGAATGATGTCCCCGGAACCAGGATCGTAAAACCGCATAAGCAGGTTGACAATGGTTGTTTTTCCTGCGCCAGTAGGACCAACAATGGCAACTTTCTGGCCCGGCTCTACATGGATGGTCAGATTCTCTATTAAAGGCTGTTCAGGTTTGTATGAGAAACTTACATTATCGAATACAACCATGCCCTTCGGATCCACTGACAGCCCCACATCCGGATTTTCTTCCTCCTCCATGTCCAGGATTTGAAATACACGGTGAGCCGCTGCCCGCACCTGATTTATCCTGCCGATGCCATAGGCAAGCTCCTCCAGGGGATTGGAAAACTGTCTGGCGTAAAGGACAATAGCAACAACCACTCCCACAGGCACGCCCTGCCGCACAATGAGAAATCCACCAAGCAGATTGATGAGAATGTAGGCCAAGCCGTTGCTGAGCCTGATCACCGGCTGAACAATGCTGCCCATAAAATTGGCTTTTCCAGCGGCACGGCGAAGTTTTGTATTCACGGCATCGTGTTTTGCCTCTGTGTACTGCTCCAGATCATAAGCTTTGGTTGTGGGAAAATTGGAAAAACATTCCTCAACAAGTTCAGAGAGTTCACCGGATAACTGAAATCTTGTTTCATAATATTTTTCTGATACAGAGGCGATTTTTATGGAAATAAAAACAGAAATAGGTGTAAGCAAAATTACAAGAATGCCTAACCGCCAGTTCTCAAAAAACATCGCCCCGGCAATTAGTAGGATCTGGATCACTCCTTTTACCAGAATATCAAGAATCTGATGGATATATCCTCCCATTTCCGATACATCTTCTGTCATACGGTTCAGTATATCACCTACCGGCGTTTGATCCACATAACGCACAGGCAGCCTTTTGATTTTCTCAGACACCCCAATGCGCATATTGCAGGAGAAAAACCGGCTGACGGAGTGATTCATTATGTACATATTCAGATAGCTCAGCAGGCTGCTAAGGCCGTACAATACCAGCAGAAACAGCAGTCCAGAGAACAGTGTTTCTGTAATCCTACCCTTACTGCCATGATACCAGTAATCATAGAGCTTCTGTACCAGTTCACCCAGCACATCCGGGATCACCACGGCGCAAATCACAGAAAAAAGCGACAGCACCGCGCCTAAAAACAACCATTTCCAAATGGGTGTCGCTTCCATTAAAATTCTGCTAATGGGATCACGTTCACTTTTCTTTTTCATGTTGCAGCACCTCCCGTCTGGGACTCATAGATTTCCCTGTATACCTGACAGCGTTGCAGAAGTTCACCGTGAGAACCCCAGTCAAGCAACTCACCTTTATCCATAACGTAAATTCTATCAGCGTGCATGGCAGACGTAACGCGCTGGGTTATAATAATCTGCGTCTTGCCCCGAATTTTCTCCACCAGCTGCGTACGAAGTCTTGCTTCTGTTAAAAAATCAAGGGCAGAGAAACTGTCATCGAAAATGAATATAGGGGCGTTTTTGATCACCGCACGGGCAATGCTTAACCGCTGCTTTTGTCCTCCCGACAGGTTCTTTCCGGATTGGGTAATCACATGGTCAATGCCCTCTGGATAATCCTTTACAAACTCTGCGGCCTGCGCAACAGAAAGGGCTTCCCAAATCTCCTGCTCCGTAGCATCTTGCTTACCCATACGGATATTCTCGCCTATTGTGCCGGAATAGATGGTGGTATTCTGCAATACGCAGCTTACATTCTGGCGGATCTTGTGTTGGCTCAACTTCGCTGAACTTACTCCGTCCAAAAGTATCCGGCCACTGGTAGGATTCCTGAAAGCAAGGAGCAGGCTAACCAAAGTACTCTTACCGGAACCTGTACCGCCAATAATGGCAATTTTCTCACCGGGCGCTATATGCATGGTGACATTCTTTACCGCCGGTACCTGCGCGCCGTCGTAGGTAAAGGTTACATCCTCGAAATCGATTTGTCCCGAGATCCCGCTGGATTGGCCCATGGGTGTTGTCTGTTGGATATCTCCTTCAAATACCTCACTGATTCGCTGGGCAGCAACCTTAGCATGGGGCAGCATTATGATGGAAAATGCGCCAAAAATCACACTGGAAGATACCAGACTAACATACTGAACAATAGCAAATATATCGCCGCCGGAGAGTCCACTTCCCTTTTCCATCTGGA
This sequence comes from Faecousia sp., assembly GCA_045577435.1. GTDB lineage: Bacteria > Bacillota > Clostridia > Oscillospirales > Oscillospiraceae > Faecousia. The sequence goes on from JAZNIL010000039.1 coordinate 176,211, forward strand.
AGCCACCAAAGTAAACGATCAGTACAATGGCGGCATTTAAAAGAAAGGTTGCCAGGGGTGTTATGAGGCCCATTGCCACATTTCCTTTAATAATATTCTGTGCCATAATATGGGTGGCCTCCGATATCCTGCCGTGTTCTTTCTCCTCCGAATTGAAGGCGCGGATTACACGGATTCCCCGTAAACGTTGGCGCATAATATCATTTTGCTTGTCGATGTACTTATCAGATGTCTCCCAAAGGGGAAGGATCCTCTTACCGATTGCCATAACACCCAAAACAATCACAGGCATAAAAAATAATATGATACACCCTAGATACACACTCTTTGTCATTGTCATAATAACGCCGCCAAAGAACAGCAAAGGAATGGTCAATATGGACGATGCCATCTCTGACGCCAGCCAGGACAGAGTCTCAGCGTCATGGGTCGCTCTGGACACAAGCGCCGCTGTACCCAGTTTTCCGAACTCGGTAAAGCTCATCTGGTTCACACGTTTAAATACAGCCTCACGGATATCTCCACAGAAGTCAGCCACCACCACACAGGACAGCTTAACGCAGAAAATACTTGACGCAAATCCGGCTAACGCAACGATCAGCATATAAACACATTGGGCAATAATATATTTAAAATTGCCGGAATAGACGCCATTATTCAGAATGTCGCTCATAATGGATGGCAGCATCAAATCACACACTGTACCAATACAGGCAATTACCACAGAAAGTACAAGCTTACGCCAATATGGCAATAAATAGGAAAATACTCGTTTCATCTTCAATACCTCAAAAAATAAAAAAGCGGCACAAGCCGAAGCCTGCACCGCATAGAACCATACGAAAATTAATGCACGGACACTCCAGGAGCAAGTCTTCTGCTGTCATAAAAAACCACAACGTTCATAACGATCAACATGTTTACTTCCTCCTTTCATAATAAATTCTTGGAGTATAATATCAACGTTTCCAAACTTTGTCAACCTCAAATTTTAGCAAGATTTCCTTCTCATTTTTAGTTAAATTCATATGAGCCTGTGGATAACTATTGTTTCTTTCTGTGTTTTTAACAAAAAAACGGCTTATATCCGTTAATATTCAAAAAGTTATTCACACTCTCCACAGAGTTTTCCACAGAACAAAAAAGATAAAATCCTTTTTTAAGTACATCGTTACCAGATATTAACAGGTAAAACGCAACTTTTGCACCATCTTTAAAGTAACAAAAGTGTTCCAAATGCGTAATTATTTGAAAGTAACACTGCATAATGGTTCTATAAAAAAATTGCAGGAGAACTCATTCTCTCCTGCAATTAATTTAAAGACTTTCACCCAGAATTGACTTAGTGGCATAGGCATTGAGCTCCATACCAGCTGTATTTCCAGCAAGATATTCATAATAGGCCTGTGCGCCGATCATGGCAGCGTTGTCACCGCACAGCGACAGTGGGGGTAGAAATACCTCTGCATCCAGCTTTTCTGCCGCTGCCAGAATATCTGAGCGGATGCGGGAATTGGCAGCAACACCACCGGCAACAGCCAGTTTTCTTCTCTGTGTCTGCTTCATTGCTTGAACAACCCGGGGAATTAAAGTGTCGGAAACCGCAGCGCAGAAAGCAGCACAAAGACTGTTCACACCCAGCTCCTCCCCTACCTGTTGGGCATGGTGTATCAGGTTTAAAGCGGCGGTTTTTAATCCCGAAAAACTCATATCATAAGGATTGTCTCCCGCCTTTGAGCGAGGCAGTGTATATTTATTTTGGTCACCGTTACAAGCCGCCCTGTCCAGAGCGGCGCCACCGGGATATGGCATTCCCAGCACTCTTCCCACCTTATCAAAGCACTCACCGGCTGCGTCATCCAAGGTTGTTCCAAGAATTTCCATCTTGGTGTATTCCTGCACATCAACAATCATTGTATGGCCACCGGAAACCACAAGGCACAGAAACGGGGGTTCAAGATCGGGATAAGCCAAATAGTTGGCGGCAATGTGTCCGCAAATGTGGTGCACAGGGATCAGCGGCTTCCCAAGGGCCAGTGCGGCAGCCTTTGCAAAGTTCACGCCAACCAAAACAGCGCCAATAAGCCCGGGCGCGTAGGTCACCGCAACAGCGTCAATCTCTTCTCGTGTAATGCCTGCTTTTATTAAGGCCTCATCTGCCAGAGCATAGATCGCTTCCATGTGCTTTCTGGAGGCAATCTCCGGTACTACGCCACCATAGATTCTGTGGAGATCCACCTGAGAAGCAATACAGTCTGCTTTTACCAATCTGCCATCTGTAACAACGGCCACTGCGGTTTCGTCGCAGGAAGATTCAATTGCCAATATGTTCACAGGTCAAACTCCTTTCTCAAAATCAATGCGTTCTCTTTGGGGTTTCTGTAATAATTCCGCCGTATGCCCACCTGGTAAAAACCCATTTTTTCATAAAGAGCTATAGCAGGAGCATTGCTCTGGCGAACCTCAAGCATCAAGAATTTGACACCTCTGGTTTTCAATTCCTCAATCAACGCCTTTATCAGCGCAACAGCAATCCCTCGGCGGCGGGCGCGAGCGCTGACCGCGATATTCATCATATCCGCGCCGTCAAGAACAGACTGGGAGCCTACATACCCCAAGATATTTCCATCATCCTCAGCCACAAACCAACTGGATAGCTGATTTGATAGTTCTGAAGCAATGCTGTTTTCGCTCCACGGGTCGATAAAGCACTCTTTCTCCAGTTGGGCAATGGAGGAAACATCTTGCTCTGTCATTTTCCTAACAATCATCATTTTGCCTCATACCAGCTCTTTCCCCATTTTGCCTCAGCCAGCAGTGGGATTTTCAGCTGCGCAACTTGCTGCATCTGCCGGCTTACCAGCTCGGCTACCTGCTGCGCCAGTTCCTCGGGACATTCCACGATCAGTTCATCATGCACCTGCAGAATCAGCTTCGCGCTGGGGAACTTCTCCGACAATGCTTTGTGCACCCGGATCATAGCCAGTTTTATAAGGTCAGCAGCAGTACCCTGAATCGGCGTGTTCAGCGCCATTCGTTCCGCGCCCTGGCGGATATTAAAGTTGCTGCTCTTTAGTTCCGGAATCTGCCGTCTGCGGCCGTACAGTGTCTGGGTATACCCACAGTTTCTGGCATCTTCCACTACCTGACGCATGTATTTACGAACGCCTTGATAGTTAGCAAGGTAACTGTCGATATAGTCTCTCGCTTCATAACGGCTGACGCCAATATCCTCTGCCAGAGAAAACTCTGAGATACCGTACACAATACCGAAGTTGACTGCTTTTGCGTTTCTGCGTTGCAGAGCCGTGACCTGCTCAGTAGGTACGCCAAACACCTGAGCCGCAGTAGCGGTATGGATATCCATACCGGCGTTAAAGGACTGCTGCATCACAATATCGTCCGCAATATGAGCCAGAACACGCAGTTCGATCTGGCTGTAGTCCGCATCAACCAACACACAGCCTGGCTTGGGAATAAACATTTTCCGTATTTCCGCGCCCAGGTCAGTGCGGACAGGAATGTTCTGCAAATTAGGTTCCGTGGACGATAGTCTGCCCGTAGCTGTCACAAGATTCTGGAAGGTGGTGCGAATCCGGCCATCTTCCTCAATCACCTTAATAAGGCCATCTGCATAGGTGGATTTCAGCTTGGTGAGCATCCGGTAGTCCATAATGGCAGAGATAATGGGGTGCTTGCTCTTAAGCTTTTCCAAAACCTCCGCATTGGTGGAGTAGCCCGTTTTTGTTTTCTTCACCGGAGGAAGCCCAAGTTTTTCAAACAGCAGTTCTCCCAGCTGTTTGGTGGAATTGATATTGAACCGGCTATCGGAGTAGGAATAGATAATTTTCTCACAATCTTCAATCCGCTGCCCAAGCATTTGGCCAAACTGGGCAAGCTGCTGCCTGTCTATGGCAACGCCCCATTTCTCCATACTGTAAAGCACAGGACACAGGGGCAGTTCAATCCGGTTATAAAGGTCCATCATACCCTGTTGCTCCAATTCTGCCTCCAGTATCGGCTTCAGATGCCAGAGAGCTTCCGCACAGGCACCGGCATCGCCGTCATCCACTGTAATCCCAAGAAAATTGGTCGCCAGCTTCGACACCGGATAATCGGATTGGGATGGATTCAGGTCGTAGGCCGCAAGGGCTGTATCGAAGGAAAACTTAGAAAAGCCTACACCCAGATCATCAAGGACATGCATGGTGGTTTTCATATCGTGGCAGATATGGCTGCCCTTTGGAAGCGCACCAAGCATCTGAGCTTCCATGGGTGTAAGGGTACACACACCGTCCGCACAGGCAATTCCCAAAGAGCCGTCCTGCGAAACATAAACACTGCAATCTCCACTGTCCGGCAGACAGGAAATGCAGCCCAAGGCTTTTACATCTGCTTGTGTCCGCTTAACGTCAATACCGGCATCCCGAATCCCGTATTTATCAATCAGCTTCACAAACTCAAGCTGGACAAATAAATCATAGAGTTCCTTACGGTTATAGGGCTGAATAATGGCATCCTGTGGCGCAAAATCAATGGGTGCGTTTGTCCTAATAGTTGCCAGATCATAAGAAAGATAGGCATTTTCACGGCCGTTTTCCAGCTTTTCACGAAGCTTGGGACGAATAGAGGGATCCTGCAGATTTTCGTACACACCATCAAGGTTACCGTACTTCAAAAGAAGTTCCGTAGCCGTTTTAGGGCCAACACCTGCCACACCGGGAATATTATCCGAGCTGTCACCCATAAGGGCTTTTAGATCTACCATTCGTTCCGGCTCAAAACCATATTCCTGCCGGAAAGTCTCCTTGTCATAAAGGGTTGCGGTAGTCTGACCGGGTTTTGAAATAACAAGCTTCACATGCACATGGTCATCAATCAGCTGCAGACTGTCCCGGTCGCCGGTGACGATCACGCATTCCCAATCGTTATTTCCGCAAATCTTTCCTACAGTTCCAATGATATCGTCTGCTTCCCAGCCCTGACATTCATAGATAGGGATATTCATGGCTTTCAGCACCTGTTTCATCACAGGCATCTGCATAGCCAACTCCTCCGGCATACCGTGGCGGTTGGCTTTATATCCATCGTATTTCTGATGCCGGAATGTGGGCCCGTGGAGGTCAAAAGCAACGCACACCGCTTCCGGCTGTTCCTCTTTCTCCACCTTTTCCAGAATATTCAGGAAACCAAAAATGGCATGGGTGTAAAGCCCCTCACGGTTTGTAAGGGGCTTTAAACCAAAATAAGCTCGGTTGATAACGCTGTTGCCGTCGAGAATCAGCAGCTTCATACTTTTCTCCATTTCGCACCCTGGGGGGTGTCAATAATTTCGATACCTCTGTTCTTCAGTTCGTCGCGGATCCGGTCAGCTTCGGCAAAATTCTTTTCCTTCTTGGCCTGCGTACGCTTGGCAACAAGGGCATCGATCTCGGGATCGGCAGATGCGGCAGCCTCCTGTGCATTCTTCTTACGCAGCGCATCCGCTGCTTTCAGCAGGTCAAGGCTCAGCACCTTGTCAAAATCCGCAAGGGCAGCAAGCTTTGTAGCGTCACTGACCCTTGCCTTCAGCACATCATACACAGCAGTGATTGCCAGAGAGGTGTTCAAGTCGCCGTTCAACGCGCCAGCAAACCGCTCTTTCAGCTTGGCCAGACCTTCCTCGTCGACAGTGCCGGTCTGTTCCATAGCCGCTATCTTGGCAATCAGCTTGTCATAGGCAACCACAGCATTGTCAAGATTCTCCCAAGAGAATACAAGGTTACGGCGGTAATGGCTCTGGAGGCAGAACAGACGGTATGCCATAGGATTATATCCCTTCTGCTCCAACAGGCTGACAGTCAGGAATTCGCCCTTGGATTTAGACATCTTACCTGTGTCGGTATTCAAATGGTGAACATGGAACCAATAGTTGCACCATTTATGGCCGATATAGCTTTCAGACTGGGCAATCTCATTGGTATGGTGTGGGAAGGCATTATCAATACCGCCGCAGTGAATATCCAAATCTTCACCCAGATATTTCATAGAAATGCCGGAGCATTCAATGTGCCAGCCAGGATAACCCACGCCCCAAGGAGAATCCCACTTCAAAGCCTGATCTTCAAACTTACTCTTTGTAAACCAGAGAACAAAGTCATTTTTGTTCCGTTTGTTGGTGTCCTCTTCCACGCCTTCCCGGACACCAATGGCCAGATCCTCTTCGTCATGGTCATTGAACACATAGTATTTTTCCAGCTTTGAGGTGTCAAAATACACGTTACCACCTGCTATATAAGCAAAACCTTTGTCAATCAGTCGCTGAACCATCTGGATAAACTCGGGAATGCACCCGGTGGCAGGCTGGATAATATCCGGCTTTTTAATATTGAGCTTCTCGCAGTCGTCAAAAAAGGCATCGGTGTAATACTGGGCGATTTCCATGACGGACTTATTCTCCCGCTTTGCTCCCTTGAGCATCTTATCCTCGCCGGTGTCCGCATCCGATGCCAGATGTCCCACATCCGTGATGTTCATAACACGCTTTACATTATATCCAAGGTAACGCAGGGACTTTTCCAGAACATCCTCCATAATATAGGTGCGCAGATTGCCGATATGGGCATAGTGGTACACCGTAGGGCCGCAGGTATACATCTTCACCACATCCGGCGAATTAGGCTGAAACAGCTCCTTTTTATGGGAAAGGGAATTATAAAGATACATTGTGATTTCCTCCTGTTATATGAAATAAAAACACCTCTCGCGCCGAAGGCACAAGAGGCGGGTCAAAAAACTCGCGGTTCCACTCTCATTTATCACTCATAGCTGCAGTTCGCTCCCGGACGCACTTTCACAGCCGCTGCACCACCCGGGCTCCCAGCCGATGACCCAAGCTCTCTGAGGATTGCGGTTATTACTCTTTCCGTTCACAGCGATATTCATTTTTTATAGTTTACCACTAAACATGCAGATTTGTCAAGATTTGCACATGTCGAAACAGGAATATTGCTGTTGTGGAATTACCTTTTTCGTGTTATAGTATACAAAAGAGAAAAAATAGCATGGCAGGGAGGATCCCAATATGAAAAGAGTGTTTTCCGTTTTCCTTGTGCTTGTACTGCTGATTGCATCCACTGGATGTTCTCGTAAAGATTCAGTTTCACCGCAAACCACTTCGTCCCACTTACAGACCACAACTTTATCTTCTGAATCCCTTGACAGCACTCAGAACACCAGCTCCACATCTGTAATCTCTCAAAATTCAATGTCTGCGGTATCTGTGCCCATGCTGACACAAACCTTAAAATCCAAGGATGGCATTGAGCTGTTTACCTATACCTATCCAAGCATGAGTCTTGTGCTTCAGGACGCGGAAGTGGCTGATAAGATTATCCTTGACTTTCTCAATCGTGTGGATAGTACAGGCACAACAGCATCGAGTTTGCAGATAATGGCTGAAAAGGCTTATAATGGAACTAATAACTGGACAGCTTACTTGTGCCGTGTCTTATATGAGCCGACCAGAATGGATATTGGAGTTTTAAGCCTCTTTGGAACGGTTTCTACCTACTCCGGCGGTATGCACCCGGATCACACAAATGTCAGTGCCAATTACGACCTGCTTACTGGAGATGTTTTGACACTGGGAAGTATCATGCATAAGGATGCCACAGTGCAGATGTTCTGCGACTTGGTTCTGGAGCAGCTGGATGCTGTAAAAGATGACCGTTACCTGTACAGCGACTATGAAATTGCTGTTAATAAACGCTTTGCTGTGGATGAGAGCAAGGATGAGGACTTTTATTTCACCTCTGAAGGTCTGTGCTTCTATTTCTCACCTTACCAAATCGCGCCCTATTCCTCAGGCACCATTGTAGCACAGATTCCCTATGAGAAACTGGTTGGTGTTATCCATGATAATTATTTCCCCCCTGAAATGCATCTTACCAACGGTACTGTAAATATGCTGCCCCATGAAGGTGCGGACATGGGACACATCCATCAAATTAGCGAAGCAGTGCTTACACCCGGTGGACAAATGTATTTAATTACCGCAAGCAACGCCGTTAACAATGTGCGTCTGCGCATTGCTAGTAATGATCCGCAGATCCATGAATATGTGTTTTTTGCCGCAGACACCCTCACACCTGATTGTGCCATCATGCTGGAGGCATCAGAGCAGGAGCTGAATACCATTTCTGTTTCCTATGATAACGCAAACGGCAAACAAACATTCACACCTGTTAAGTAGCGGTTCCTCCCTTCCGGGCTTTCCGGAGGGGAATTCTTTTTGCTGTCAAACTGACTAAGTGTGGAGATAGCAGTATGAGAGCAATTAAATTCGGGAATGCCATCAGTCCATTTACCGCCTCAGAGAGCAGCCATACCGTCTGCGTTCCTGTGACGCTGCTGAAAATAATCACCAGCATTTGCGTGCGAAGCATCCACTTATGTGCCCGTTTGCCCATAAGATACTCGGCACATACACTACCGTAAAGTCCCCAACCCAGCACTGTTGCCAAGGCAAACACACACAGAAAGACTGCTATGACTGAGCTGATCCAGCCTCCAAACACACTGGAAAACGCAAGAACCGTTAAATTAAGTCCCGGGTCATCACCATAAGGGACGGAAACACCACTGGTAAGAATCACAAGGGCAGTCAGTGTACAAATTACAATGGTATCCAAAAAAACTTCCACAATCCCCATCAATCCCTGCTGAACCGGCTCCCGGACCTCTGCTGTGCCATGTGCCATTGCGGCAGTTCCCATACCCGCCTCATTGGTGAACAGCCCACGGGACGCCCCAACACGCAATGCTATAAATGCGGATCCGAGTACGCCTGCTGTTACCGATTTTGGTTCAAACGCGCCAATAAAAATGGATGTAATAGCACCTCTTAAAGCACTAAAACGCAGCGCAATTGCCAAACAACACAGGATAATATAGCTAAGACAGGCAAACGGAATCAGCCCCTGGGCTACTTTACCGATACGTCTTGCGCCACCAGACACAGATACCCAGATAATAACGGCAAACACCACTCCAATAAGAAGATTATCTGCTGTTGTAGATGGAAGTCCGACCCCTTCCATCACATTATTAATCCCAGTGATTGCGGTGTTGATCTGTGTAGCGTTGCCCACGCCAAATGCTGCAACAACGCCAAAGAAGCTGTAAACCATAGCCATCCACCGCCAACGGATACCCAGACCTTTTTCTATCATATACATGGGTCCACCACGAAATTCGTTGCCATCCTTTACCCTGTATCTGACAGCTAACGCAGCCTCTGTGAATTTCAGTGCCATACCAAAAAAGGCAAACACCCACATCCAGAATATAGCACCGGGTCCACCCAACGCAATTGCTCCGGCAACACCGGCAATGTTGCCTGTCCCCACTGTTGCGGATAGTGCAGTGCATAAGGCTTGAAAGCCGGAAACGCCTGTATCTTCATCCTTTCTTTTTATTTCCTGTAAAAACGTCCTCAGCGCTCTTGGAAACAGTCTTATCTGTACAAACCTTGTTGCAACTGTCAGATATACGCCACATCCAAGAATCAATACCAGTAGCTGGGGACCCCATACGATACTGCTGATTTTGTTCAAAATTCCGTTCATATTCCCTCCAAAATTTAAAAAGCAGTTTCCTTGTTAGGAAACTGCTTTTGTAAAATAGATTTATTCCCAATTTGCCCAAACTTCGGGACAATAGCCAACTGTTACAAACTTGCCATTTCGAACGATAGGGGTGCGCATCAGCTTCGGCTCATCAAACACCTTGTCCTCTTTCCCCCGAACATCGTCCATGTATTTCATAATTGTAATTTCTTCGTACTTACTGTCCCAATCAATAAGCTTGTCAATGCCGCCAACGCCACGCAAAACAGCGTCAAACTCCTTACCGGAAAGTCCAAAACGCAGCAAATCCACGTACTGGTATTTGATACGCCGTTCCTTAAAATAGCGTTCCGCTTTTTTAGTGTCAAAGCACTTACTCTTTCCAAAAATCTGAATGTTCAATAGGTAACCTCCATCAGACACAGCCCACAGGCAGGTATCAGATCGCCGGCCTGACGCCTTTGTCCACCAAACAGTTCCGGGATGCTCTCTGGGGTTCTTTCTCCCCTTCCGACCTCCAACAGCGTACCCACCATGATTCTCACCATATGGTGCAGAAATCCATTGCCAGTCACAATGAAACGGATCTCATTGTCCTGTTTTTGAATTTCAAAGCTTTGGATATAGCGGACAGTAGATTTCTTCCTATTTTTATTTGCGCAAAAGGCGGAAAAATCATGCTGTCCCAGGAAAAGCCGGGCCGCCGTCTCCATCTTGGAGAGATTCAGAGGTCTTGTATCTATGTGGACAAATTTTCTTTCAAACACACAGGGGCTATCACTGTTCCAGAGCCGGTAACAGTAGGTTTTTGTTTTTGCGTTCAATCGGGCGTGGAAACGTGGGGAAACCTCTTTACAGGAATATATGCCGATGTCCTCCGGCAAATACCTGCGAAGCAGCAGCAGAATCTGAGAACAGGGCATTAGGCAGTTGCAGTGAAAATTTGCCACCTGGAAAATAGCATGTGTGCCCGCGTCTGTACGCCCACTACCGGAAACCTCAATGGGTTCTTCAAGGATTCTGGAAAGTGCCTGCTCCAGTTTTGCCTGAATGGTGTTATCTGTGCCGGTCAGACGCTGCCAGCCACGGTAACGCGTGCCCTCATAGCACAGTTCAAGCCGCAGATTCCTCATATTCTCTCAGTTCCTCTCTTGCTTCCCTTTCCGTATCCGCAGAAAACAGAAATTCTCCATTCCGGTCATATACCTGAACGTGTCCAAAAACATACTTGATGGTAAACATAACCATAACCTCCCTGAGTTTATGGCTATATTGTAACGTCTTATTGGTACGATAAACCGGACGTTATCCCACTACCTCATATCCAGCGTCTGTAATCGCTTTTTTAAGAGCTGCGATATCAGCACCACCTGTGACAGTCACCTGTTTTTTCTCCAGATCCACAACAGCATCCACAGTTCCGGCCACTGCCTTACATACAGATTCCACACGTGCCTTACAGTGGGGGCACATCATACCTTCTACCTTAATAATCGTTTCCATAATGATTTCCTCTCGTTTTATAACATTTGTCACGTCCTGCTTTGTACCAGATCCAAAACTGCCCTTAAAAAACCGCAATCTGAGAGCATTACTTACCACAAACACAGAACTCAGGCTCATGGCCGCTGCGCCAATCATTGGGCTTAACTGAATGCCAAACGCCGGATACAGGACACCTGCTGCAATGGGTATACCCAATGTGTTGTAGAAGAAAGCCCAGAAAAGATTTTGACGGATATTTCGAATGGTTGCTTTGCTCAGACGGATGGCATCCGCAACACCCATCAAAGAATCCCGGATCAAAACGATATCAGCCGATTCAATAGCAATATCCGTTCCCGATCCGATAGCCATGCCAACGTCCGCAGTTACCAGCGCAGGCGCGTCATTGATGCCGTCACCAACCATCAATACTCTACGTCCCTGATTGCGGAGTTTCTCAACCACACCGGCCTTATCCGCAGGGAGTACATCCGAAATCACATGGGTGATCCCAGCTTTATCGGCAATGGCCGTGGCGGTTTTTTTGTTATCCCCAGTGAGCATCACAACATTCAGCTTTTCTTCCAGCAGGGTGGCAACAGCAAGCTGGGAATCTACTTTTAAAATGTCAGCAGCTGCAATTGCGCCAAGATAACGCTTCTCCTCATTGGCAAAATACAGAGGTGTCTTACCCTTGTCCGCCAATGACTGCAGGTCAGGGACGGGCACACCAAGTTCCTCCATGAGACGGTGGTTGCCGCCATAGTACCGCTTATTGTTTATTGTAGCAGAAACACCCTGTCCAGGCAAGGTCTGAAATGCTTCTGTTTCCAGTAGTTTCATATTTTCTGCTTCCCGACAGATGGCTTTGGCAAAAGGGTGCTCTGATCTTACCTCCAGAGAGGCCGCTAGCTTTAAAAATGCTTGAGTGTCCATATCTACCGGCAGTACATCTGTCACCTCCGGTTTCCCCTGGGTAAGTGTACCAGTCTTGTCCAGAACAACCGTATTGACCCTGTGAAGATTCTCCAGCGCCTCTGCGCTTTTAAATAGCACACCAATTCGCGCGCCTGAACCTGTACCAACCATAATTGCAACAGGTGTGGCAAGCCCCAAAGCGCAGGGGCAGGAGATTACCAGAACGGCAATAGCCGTAGTCACGGAAAATTCTATACCATATCCCGCTAACATCCAGATAACAAAGGTCACCGCGGCAATCAGCATAACGACAGGCACAAAGATACCCGCAATCTTATCCGCAAGTCTTGCAATAGGCGCTTTTGAACCGCCGGCCTGTTCTACAAGACGAATGATCTGGGATAGGGTTGTATCCTCTCCAACCTTATCTGCCCTTACCTCCAGATATCCCTCAGTATTGATCGTTGCCGCTGCAACCGTATCGCCCACCAATCTTTCAACCGGTACACTCTCGCCTGTCAGAGCGCTTTGATCCACCGACCCTTTTCCGGAAATCACTGTTCCGTCCACGGGAATGCTTCCGCCAGAACGAACAATCACGGTATCACCAAGTTTAACCTCCTCAATGGGAATAATGACTTCCACGCCATCTCGTCGTACCGTTGCCGTTTTGGGGCTGAGATCCATCAGTTGACGAATGGCATCGCCTGTTTTCCCCTTTGCTCTGGTTTCAAGGAATTTGCCAAGGGTGATAAGAGTAACAATCATGGCAGCAGACTCAAAATATAGATTTTTACTGTAATGCTGTACCGTCTCAAAATCACCGTGACCAACTCCATTGGCTATGAAAAACAGCGCCACGATACCGGAAATTAGGGCAGCGCCGGATCCAACCGCTATCAGAGAATCCATATTCGGCGCGCGATGCCACAATGCTTTTAATCCTCTTGTGTAATATACCCTGTTCAAATACACGGGTGGAAGTGTCAGCAAAAACTGAACCAGTGCAGCCACCATAGCGTTTTCTGTACCATGGTACCAGGACGGCATGGGAATACCAATCATATGACCCATGGTAAAATACATCAGAATTATAAGGCTCACAGCACTGCCAATGATACGGACGTTCATTTCTTTCAAGCCCAAATCCATAGAGGGTGTTTCCGCATGCTGTTTTTCAGAATCTTGGATACTGGCTCCGTAGCCTGCATCCCGAACAGCTTGCATAATGGCCATTTCCAACTGGGCATTTTCAGCATCCACAGTCATTTTTCCTGCCAGCAGGTTCACATCTGCCCTTTCCACACCGGGAATCGCCCTTGTTACCTTTTCAACACGTGCAGAACAAGCAGCACAAGTCATACCTGTTATATGAAAATTCAGAATCAAGCATACTCCTCCTTTTGTCTGATCTACCTTGACAGTTTTGATCTGCTATGTTATCATTCTACCAAAAGATTTCCAGAATACAAGTATGTACATTTTTGTTCTATACTACCCTTTTGGAAACTATGGAGGTGTTTTATGAACACAACGAACCGTTGTCCTGTGGAGGCAACGTTAGACCTTATTGGTGGCAAGTACAAGGCGCTGATTCTTTGGCACTTGTCCGAGGGTAAACTCCGCTTTTCCCAGCTTCAAAAGGCCATCTCCGGTGCCACAGCCAAGATGCTCACACAGCAGCTGCGGGAACTGGAATCTCAAAAACTGATTCACAGGGAAGTATACCCCGTAATCCCCCCAAAAGTAGAGTATTCACTGACTGAGCTTGGCAGCAGCCTGATACCCGTACTGGTTTCCATGCGTGATTGGGGTGCCGGATACCTCCGAACAAAGGATCTGGAGTCCACCTGTTTTATGATGAAGAAGAATCCCCTACCCCAGACAAATTAAATTAGGATGAGGAGTTATTGTATGAATATTAAAATTCTCTCTGACAGCACCTGTGACCTTCCTGAAGAGCTTGTTAAAAAATTTAATATCACTATTGTGCCCCTTGTAGTCGTAAAGAACGGCAATTCCTACATTGATGGTGAGAATATCACACCAAATGATATTTTCGAACATGTGGCAAACGGTGGCGCACTGTGTTCTACCGCGGCCCGCAGCATCAGCGACTACACCGAGTACTTTGCAAAGTTTGCCAGTGACTACGATGGTGTTCTCCATGTGAGTATCAGCAGCGAGTTTTCCTGCAGCTATCAGAATGCGGTTCTGGCAGCGGAAGAATTTCAAAATGTCCGGGTTGTGGATTCCCGTAATCTCTCCACAGGTCAGGGTCTTGTGGTTTTGAAAGCTTGTGAGCTTGCTCAAACATGCCAGAGTCTGGACGAACTGAAGGAGCAGCTGGATGCGTTTACCGGCAAGGTTGAGGCAAGCTTCCTGCTGGACAGGTTGGAATACATGGTCAAAGGTGGCCGTTGCTCCTCTGTTGTTGCCCTTGGCGCCAATCTTTTGAATCTGAAGCCTTGCATTGAAGTGAAAAACGGCAAAATGTCTGTTGTGAAGAAATATCGTGGAAACTACGCAAAAAGCCTTGCCGCATATGTCAAAGACCGTATTTCCAGCCGGGATGACATTGAACACAAGACCCTGTTTGTCACCAGAACACCTGTGAGCGACGAATGTCTGGAGGCTGTCAAAACCGCCGTTGAACAGAGCGACAGCTTTGAAAATACATACTGGAATGAGGCCGGCTGCACAATTTCCTGCCACTGTGGTCCCGGCACCTTGGGTGTACTTTTTGTCCGTAAATAAAGTCAATCCGGCGCAAAACGCGCCGGATTTTCTTCTTGTATTTTCTGAGCTCTATGGTATACTGTGGTATAAGAAACCACTTTAGGGGCGGACAAATATGAATTATCACCTTCTTTTGGATGTGGCTACTGAGCTGGGCTACCAACTGGCAATGAGCGGTGCGGAAATATTCCGTATCGAAGAAAGTGTGAACAGGACTCTGGCTGCTTACGGCCTCACCTGCGAGGCATACGCAATCCCTAACTGTCTGACCGTAAGTGTCAAAACACCTGATGGCAATGCATTGACCCGCATGAAGCGGATCGGTATTCATGGTAATGATCTGGATTCCGTTGAGAGATATAGTAACTTAAGTCGCCGTATCTGCGCATTAAAACCGGATCCCCAGACAGCAAATCAGTGGCTCTCCGAAACCACCAGTTCCCGTGTCAAATATAGGACAATTGTTCTTTTAGTCGGAAATTTCCTGGGTGCTTTCGGTTTTGCGATCATCTTTGGCGGTACACTTGCAGACAGCATTTTCTCAGGCGTTTGCGGTTTCTTTGTTGGACTGGTAAATCTGATTATGAGCAATCTAAAAGTTAACCAGTTCTTCTCTACCATTGCGGCAGCTTTTATTATGGCATTCGCGGCACATGCAATTGGTGCGGCTGGCCTTACCACAAGTACAGATACGGTCGTCATCGGCGCATTAATGTTACTGGTACCCGGACTAATTTTCACAAACGCTATGCGGGACATCATCTATGGCGATACCAACTCCGGCATTAACCGGATTGTACAGGTACTTATGATTGCAGCAGCCATCGCCATAGGCACCGGCACAGCATGGAATCTTGCTCATTTATTCTTCGATCTCCCAATTCCCTCCGCAGCGCTTGCCCACCCTATCTGGCTTCAGTGTATTGCTTGTTTTGTGGGCTGTTCAGGCTTTGCCATTTTATTTAATATTCACGGTCCCGGCGGACTGTTGTGCGCCCTTGGGGGTGTCATCACTTGGGCAACCTATTTGATCTGTACAAAACTTGCCACCGGCGAGTACACAGCGTATTTTGTATCCGCTCTCGTTGCTGCTGTATATTCTGAGATTATGGCAAGAGTCAGGAAATATCCCGCCATTTCTTATCTTGTGGTTTCCATTTTTCCCTTGATTCCCGGCGCAGGTATTTATTATGCCAGCAATTTTATCACGCTTGGTGATACTGCCGGATTTGCCGCAAAAGGTATGCAGACCATCGGCATCGCCGGCGCAATCGCTGTTGGAATTCTGTCGATTTCCACGCTGGTTCGGCTGAATAGTGTATGGTGCGATAGAAGGCACTAGTCAAAACCACCGGCTGAGCCGGTGGCTTGAGTAAGCCCTAGAAGGGCATTATACTGGCCTCACCCCTAAAGGGGCCCCGAAAGTTTGCCGACCGCATTGGCTTTTCAGGCTGCCCCTTAAGGGGCTTTATTCATGCCTTCTGGTTCGAGCTACCCGTAAACGGGTCCACATACTCTTTGATGCTCATTTGATCTGCTATCTGGTCCTCTCTTAATTGGTTCTGGATGTACTCGGCCACTTGCTTTTTA
>JAZNIL010000040.1:0-65316 GCA_045577435.1 Faecousia sp.
TAAAAAGCAAGTGGCCGAGTACATCCAGAACCAATTAAGAGAGGACCAGATAGCAGATCAAATGAGCATCAAAGAGTATGTGGACCCGTTTACGGGTAGCTCGAACCAGAAGGCATGAATAAAGCCCCTTAAGGGGCAGCCCGAAAAGCCAATGCGGTCGGCAAACTTTCGAGGCCCCTTTAGGGGTGAGGCCAGTATAATGCCCTTCTAGGGCTTACTCAAGCCACCGGCTCAGCCGGTGGTTTTGACTTACATCTATCATAAGAACGGAACAGGGCAAGCTCAGTTCCGTTCTTGCTTTTTTAATTTACTCCAATTCAAACGCGCCTGTATACAGCTGATAATAGGTTCCCTTCTGGGCGATGAGATCCTCATGGGAACCCCGCTCAATAATGCGTCCATGATCCAGAACCATAATACAGTCGGAATTCATAACTGTGGAAAGGCGGTGGGCGATGACAAAGGTGGTTCTGCCCTTCATCAGCGCAACCATACCCTTCTGCACCAGTGCCTCTGTACGGGTGTCAATGGAAGAGGTGGCTTCATCCAGAATCATCACAGGAGGATCCGCCACCGCCGCCCGGGCAATAGCGATCAGCTGTCGCTGACCCTGGGACAGGCTGGCGCCGTTACCGGTCAGCTCCGTTTCATAGCCGTTAGGAAGGCGGGTGATGAAATCATGGGCATTGGCCAGCTTGGCCGCCTGGATACAGTCCTCATCAGTGGCGTCCAATCTGCCGTAACGGATATTCTCCATCACCGTGCCGGTAAACAGGTTGGTGTCCTGCAGAACGATCCCCAGAGAACGGCGCAGATCCGCCTTCTTGATCTTATTGATGTTGATGCCGTCATACCGGATTTTTCCGTCGGCAATGTCATAGAACCGGTTGATCAGGTTTGTAATGGTGGTCTTTCCCGCGCCCGTAGCTCCCACAAAAGCAATCTTCTGGCCGGGATGGGCATATAGGGTGATGTCATGGAGCACCTGCTTTTCAGGAACATAGCCAAAGTCCACCATATCCATGACGATATCGCCCTTCAGCTGAGTGTAGGTGACCGTACCGTCCGCCTGATGGGGATGTTTCCATGCCCACTGGCCGGTGCGCTCCTGTACTTCTGTAACGGTGCCATCCGGTGCCACATGGGCATTGACCAAAGTCACATACCCATCGTCCACCTCCGGTGCTTCGTCCATCAGTTCAAAAATACGCTCCGCGCCTGCCAGCGCCATAACGATGGCGTTAATCTGGTTGGAAACCTGAGAAATCGGCTGGTTAAAGCTGCGGGAGAGGAGCATAAAGGTCATCAGACTGCCCAAGCTCAGCAGGTCTCCTCCGGAGGATACGGCGATGATGCCGCCCACGATTGCCAGAACCGCGTACTGGATATAGCCAAGGTTGTTGTTTACCGGGCCCATCATATTGGAGAGCTTGCCGGCAGTGTAGGCATTGCGGCAAAGCTCCTCGTTCAGCTGGTCAAACTCCTCTTTGCAGATGGTTTCATGGTTAAAGACCTTGACCACCCGCTGGCCGTTGATCATCTCCTCCACATATCCGTTCAGCTTGCCCAGAGAGCGCTGCTGTCCCACAAAGAACTTGGAGGCATTGCCCACGATCTTAATGGTTACCAGCAGGATACAGCTGACGGTGACTAAAATCACCAACGTCAGTATCCAGGAAGCCCGCACCATGGCAATGAAGATGACTACCAATGTGACAATGGAGCTGGCGCACTGGGGAATGGACTGGGCAATCATCTGCCGCAAAGTATCAATGTCGCTGGTGTAGCGGCTCATGATGTTGCCGGCGGTGTTGGAATCGAAATAACGCAGAGGCAGGCGCTGCATTTTGGTAAACATCTCATCCCGGATAATCTTCTGGGTACCCTGACTCACAGGGACCATGAGATACTGGAACAGGAACGATGCCACCATGCCCAAAGCAAAGATTCCGCCGATTCCCACCAGATACCGCAGCAGCGGCGCGAAATCCTCAGACCCGGAGGCCACCATGGGCAAAATGTAATCATCCACCAAGATTCCCAGGTTTTCACTGCCCCTGGTCTGGGCAATGGCGGTGGCGATGATGCACAAGAACACGATCACCAAATTGGGGATATACCTCTTCATATACCCCAGCAGACGCAGCAGTGTCTTGCCGGGTTTTTTCGCCTTGCGGCCGTCGCCGCGCATACGTACAGGAGGCATTACTGGTCACCGCCCTTTCTCTGGGATTCAAAGACCTCCCTGTAAATCTGGGAGGAGTTCAAAAGGGTCTCGTGAGTACCCACGTCCATGACCCGTCCGCCCTCCAGAATGACAATCATATCCGCATCCTGCACCGAGGCAACACGCTGGGCGATAATCAGCTTGGTAGTACCGGGGATCTCCTGGGCAAAGGCCTTGCGGATTTTGGCGTCGGTCTGGGTGTCCACAGCAGAGGTGGAGTCGTCCAGAATCAGGATTTTCGGCTTCTTCAGCAGCGCCCGGGCAATGCACAGCCGCTGTTTCTGTCCGCCGGATACATTGGTGCCGCCCTGCTCGATATGGGTATCGTACCCATCCGGGAAGGACACTATGAAATCGTGGGCGCAAGCCTGCCGGCAGGCCCGCTCCAGTTCCTCGTCCGTAGCATTGGGATTGCCCCAGCGCAGATTTTCCTTGATCGTGCCGGAGAACAGCACATTCTTCTGCAGCACCATGGCCACATTATCCCGGATCGCTTCCAGATCGTAATCCCGGACATCCACACCGCCTACCCTCACGCAGCCCTCACTGGCATCGTAAAGCCGGGGAATCAGCTGCACCAGGGTGGATTTACTGGAGCCCGTGACACCCAAAATACCCACGGTAGCGCCGCTGGGAATGTGCAGGTTCACATCCTTCAGTGCCATCTGCTTGGCTGTAGCGCTGTAACGGAAGGATACATTTTCAAAATCGATGCTGCCGTCCTGAACCTGGGTCACCGCGTCCCGGGAGGGGCTGGTCAGGTCAGGTTCCTCGGTGAGCACTTCGTAGCAGCGCTTCAGAGGGGTGCGGCTCATGGTCAGCATCACAAACACAATGCTTACCATCATCAGCGAGGACAGGATCTGGGTGGTATAGGTAAACATGGACGAAAGCTGACCGGTGGTCAGACCCAGCGCAGGATTGTTGCCGGACTGCACCACCATGTGGGCGCCCACCCAGGAGATAGCGATCATACAGCCGTAAACACACAGCTGCATAATGGGGCTGTTCAGCGCCATGATCCGCTCTGCCTTGCAGAAGTCCTTGAACACAGAACCGGAAACGGAGGTAAACTTTTCAACCTCCTTATCCTCCCTAACAAAACTTTTCACCACACGGATGCCATGGATATTCTCCTGCACCGTATTGTTCAGCCGGTCATAGGTCTTGAAGATCCGGTCAAAAATCTTAAACACCGTAGGCACCAGACATACAAGGGCAATCACCAGCACCGGCAGAGCCACGCAGAACACAAGACTCAGCTTTACATTGATCCGCATAGCGCTGGCCAGAGCCAGAATCAGCATCATAGGGCTGCGGATGGCCATACGGATCATCATCTGGAAGCTCATCTGCAGGTTGGCTACGTCACTGGTCAGACGGGTCACCAACGAGGCTGTGGAGAGCTTATCAATGTTGCTGAAGCTGAACATCTGCACCCGATGGAACATGTCATGGCGCAGATTCTTGGCAAAGCCTGTACCGGCCTTAGACGCAAACCAGGCCGACGCCACGCCGAAGCACAGCGATGCCAACGCACACAGCACCAGCAGGATGGATTTTTGTACCACAACAGCCATATTCTGGGCTTCAATGCCAAAGTCATACAGGTCCGCCATCACCAGAGGAATGGTGACCTCCATGGCCACCTCTCCGATCATACTCACGGGGCTGAGTATGGCGGCCCACTTGTACTCCCGGATACACCGGGCCAACCGCTTAATCATAGGACGTTTTTCTCCTTTGTGGAATGATTGAAACATACACGATAATTTTATCATTATCTGTTTTTAATTACAATACACAGGAAAAAAGTTTACAATTTCTGCCGTCTTTGCTATACTGGCAGAAAGAAAGGAAGTGGTGGCCGTGGCGGCAGATTGTCATATTCATATGGTGCTGGACGGGCAGGATTGGAAGCAGGCCATCGCCCGGCACCGGGAAAGCCCTGACGAAAAATATATTCGCGCCATTTTGGGACACTACCGTGATCTTGGCTATACCTACCTCCGGGATGGGGGTGACCGCTGGGGCGTTGGCGCCGCAGCGCGGCAGATAGCCGGTGAATACGGCATTACCTACCGCACGCCTCTGGCTCCCCTGTGCAAAGCCGGCCACTACGGCAGTTTCATTGGGCTGGAGTACCAGAATACCACCCAATATGCCCACATGGTTACCAAGCTTCGGGCAGAGGGCGCGGATTTTATAAAAATCATGATTTCCGGGCTGATGGATTTCCACCGGTTTGGGGTTCTCACACAAGAGCCCTTAGAACCGGAGCTAATCTGGGAACTGGTACATATTGCCCATGAGGAGGGCATGGCCGTCATGGCCCATGCCAACGGCGGACCTACCGTAGAGGCGGCTGCCGCTGCCGGAGTAGACTCGGTGGAGCATGGGGCTTATCTGGACGAAGCCGCCCTTGCCGCCATGGAGGAGACCGGAACAGTATGGGTGCCTACCCTGTCGACAGTGGGAAATCTTCTGGGGAAGGGCCGTTTCCCGGATATAGAGGTTGAGAAAATTCTTAACAGTACCCTGGAAAATTTGAGCCGCTTCAAGGGTCTCGTTGCCCCGGGTACGGACGCGGGCGCATGGGCCGTGCCCCACGGTGCACAAACGGAGCTTCCCCTGTTAAAGAAAGCGGGAATCACGGATACCCGGCTGGAACAGGGTATCCGGGCGATTCAGCAAAAATTTTAAAAGCACTGAAAACTGTCTGAAATATCCTTGACGGAGAAAACAAATAAAAACTGGCGGGTTACACAACCCGCCAGTTTTTACATATTTGTGTGTCTGGGTAACTGCCCGGTTTGTCCTCCCGGTGGCTATGCTTATTCCCAGTGGAAATTTCTTTGCGTATCTCATTGAGACACTGTGTATAGGGAATAGAAATACCCCTTCTTCTCCATCAGCCCGTCAAAGGATCCGGATTCTGTGATACTGCCGTTTCTAAGGGTGAGTATACAGTCATACCGTCTTAGCAAATTCTCGTCCAGGGCATGGGTAACAACGATACGGGTCAAGCCGTCCAAATTTAAAATAGCGTTGGACACCTGAAATGCCGTCTTGGCATCCAGTGCGGCGGTGGCTTCATCCACAAGCAAAACCTGAGATTTCTTCAGTAAACTCCGGGCGATGGATATCCGCTGCTTCTCACCGCCACTGAGACCGCTGCCGTTTTCACCGCAAAGGTAATCCTCACCACGCTCTACGATCAGCTTAGACAGACCGGAAAGTTCCATGGCGCGATCCACTTCCTCTCCAGGAAAGCAGGAGAACATGGTGATGTTATCCCGAATGGATGCATTGAATATAAAAACATTCTGCTGCACTACAGAAACCATTCCATACAGACTTTCACTGCTGATCTGCCGCAGTTCCGTTTCATCATAGCAGATAGCGCCGGTATAGCTATCATGGGAGGCCATCAAAAGATTCAGCAGTGTACTCTTACCGCTGCCGGAAGCGCCGACGATTGCATAGCTTTTGCCCGCTTCAAAGGTAACGCTCACATTTTGCAGGACAGACTTTTCTTCCTCATATCCAAAGGACAAATCCCGAACCGTGATGCCATTGCCAAGTTCTGCTTTATCGGCCTGCCCTTCCTCACGGACATTGGCTTCCAGGGCATCTGCCACTTTGGCAATCAGTGCTTTGGACGCTTTGATCTCGGCCAACGCCTGGGGGATCGTACCAATGGGATTGATCACAAAATTCAGCAGCTGCACAAATACCAGAACCGTTCCGGCGGACAGCCCGTACCCATGCAACGCAAGGTAAGCGCCGATGAGGAAAATACCGAACTGTAAAATTGTGCCGGAGATTGCGCCCAATCCCTGTACAAGGATACTCATCTTCCTGCGGAGGGTTTTTGCGTCGGACACATGTCTGACCACGTCTGAGAAAATGCGGCACATTTGCGCTTCAGCCCGGAAGGATTTGATCACCGCAAAGCCCACCAAGCTGTCCTTCAGCGTACTCATATAGGTTTCGTTTTTATCGGATACTGTTTTCTCTGCCTTTGCCACAAGGTTTCCTGTACAGATAGATACCGCCAGAGGAAGTAAGGCCAGAACGATTGACAACACCGTGAGCAGCGGGCTGTAATAGAACATCAGTGCCAGCGCGCCAATGCAGATTGCGGAATTGTCCACAATGATAAAAACATTTGCCAGGTAGTTCATCTCTACCGTTGCCGCATCATTGCTCAGTGCGGAGATGTACAGCGAAGAATTTTCATTGGAGAAGGCACCGATTCCCTTTTGACACAGCCTTGAAAACACATATTCTTTGTACTGCCCAACACCTTTGGCAATGAACCGGGGCTTGGAATGATATGCCAGAAAGTAAGCAAGGGCTTCCATAAAAACGCCGGCAACGGTCAGCAGCACCACTTGGGAGAAAGAAAAACCAACATCCGCGCCGGTCGCCAAATCAATGATTACCTGGATTAGCCACGACACCATCATTGTGGAAGCAGTTAAAACCAGCGTTACGGCTATTGCCAAAGCAAAGCGCCAACCATTCCCCCGATAGAATTGCCGTATGTAAGGACTATATACTTTTTTGCTTTTCATATCACGTAAGCCCCCATATTTCAGCCATTGGATTCATAATACACCCGGAAGGTGGTTGATACAACCAACCATTCTTTTAGTTGGCAATTTCCCATTCAACCCCCGGTTGAACAGGCGCTTCTGCCTGAAGATTTTATATCGTTCCCAATTCTTACCATGCCGGCTCCATCCCTATTGTCACAGGGCATAGATTTCTGGCAGTCGGTGTAATACCTGACATTTTATCGTCTTCGTTTCGCTGCCAGAAGTATCACAAGGAGCACTATAGCTCCGCCGGCAGCACAGAACACCACCGTCAGCCCCTTGGGAACGGTAACCGGGGGCAGCTCCAGCATATCTAACTGTTCTGTGTATTTGTGGCCGCACCGGGTGCAGGTGAATTGGACAACACCACTCTGGGTATAGGTAGGCTCCAGCACGGTTTTCCCGCCGTCATAGGTGTGACCCGCCGGCAAGGTGTAGCTTTCCGTAAAGGAGATTCCGCAGCGGCAGGTATACTCCGTCCAGCCCTGTCCTGTACAGTGCGGCTGAAACACCTCCGAAGTATAGCTGTGGGTGTGGGCTGCCTGTTCCAGCACTGCTTCTGTAGCAGAAACGCTCTGCTCATGGGTTGCCAGCGTGAGATAGAGCTTCCCCTCCTTTACAAAAGAGCCTGCAATATATTTCTGATTCCCCTCAGCATCATAGGTAAACTCCGTACGGAAATCGCTGCCGTCGGTTGCCATGGAATAGACCGTGTTCATGTTAGAGCCATACAGCCGGCCATTGTACAGGGATAGACCCCGTTCTGTATAGGTGTAGCGTTCCCCAGTGCCCAAATCCATGTACTGAGGCTGCTCCGTATAAAGCAGCGTATATTCTCCTGTTGCGCTGTTCCGGGCGCAAATCTGGGTGACAAAGCTTTCGGGATCAGTAGTTTGCAGGTAACAGGTTTCTGGGGATTCCCAAAGGATGGCGCTTTGGGTGTCGTGCCAGAAGGCATTTTCAAAAGTGGTGTCGGTACAGGTAATATCTGTTTCCCATCCATAATGCCCGTCTGTACCCTCCTGGGCCATCTCCCGGTCTGTCAGGAGGAAATATTTATGGGGAACGTACCCCTGAATATCCGGGCTGGGGTCATCCCATGTCACATCCACATGGTACCACTGCCCATAAAGCTTCACCAGATTCCAGCCGTGTCCTTGGGGTATTTTCTGGCTCTCCACAATCACGCTTTGGATGCCTGCCCGGGACAGCAGGTCCTGATAAGCCTCCGCATAGCCGGAGCAAACCGCAGAACCGTTCACCAGCAGGTCATAGCCCCGGTAGTTGGTAAGGGTCTCATCGTAACGGAAATTGGAAACCAGATAATCGTGGAGCGCAAGAGCAATCTGCCACTGATCCATATCCTCCTGCACCGCTTCCGCCAAAATCTCCGCCACGGTCTGCTCGTAAAGGTATCTGTCATACGCCTGCGGATCCAGATACACCGGTGTGTAGGTATACACCTGCCGGGTTTCTTCGTTGTAAGTATAGGAATATGTGGCGGCAGCATACCAGGGCAGCTGTCCGGTGAAATACAGCTCCGAGAAGATATCGTCCAGTTCCTGAGAAGAGATATTGCAGTCCTCCAGAGAAATTCTCTCCCCCGCTACACCATTTTCCGTGGGCGTACCCGCATAGGCCATCTGGTGCTCCAGAGAATAGGCGGACAGAATCCGTTCTCTCGCCCGGTCAGCGCCGTCAGCCTCTGTGGCAAAGGCAGGCAAACATACGGCTGTTACAATCAGCAGCACTATCAGCAGAGAAAGCGCCCGCCGAAGCAGTTTTCCCATAAAAGCTCCTTTCTGCCCTATGCAACAAGCCGGGCAACAAACCAGAACACCAGCAAATGGGCGGGATAGAACAGATAAAACCACCATTTGCCTCCCCTGCCTCGATCTCCCCGGTAGCAGGCGACAGGCAACACCGCCGGCAAGGCAAACAGCTCTATGGTGTTTCCAATGCTCAGAATGCCCACGCCTGCCAAAAAGCCCGCCACAGGCCAATGTTTCAGCAGGTACATAGCGGTAATAGTCAGAACTCCGGCGCCGCCGTAATCGCACCACAGAAGCTCCGCCAAAATGTATCCCAGCGCTGCCATCAGTGCTGTCCAAAACAGGCTAAGCAGCCCCGCTGCCTTGCCGGTATATCTATCAAGAAGGTTGTTGCCCTCGCGGATCGCCCACATGGTACCCAGACCCACAAGCAGGGTGAAGAACACATTGTTCTGGTACAGCTCCAGCACCTGACCGTTCAGCGCCAAATCAAAGAGAATTTCCGACAAAAGGGCAAACAATCCCAGCCGAAGGCTGTATCGGAACACGCTGCGGGTGTGGCAAAAGCCTTCGGTCAAAAGAAAACAGTAAATGGGAAAGGCCAGACGGCCGATGTAACGCAGAATATCATACAGGTAGACCAAAACCGTGACGTCCCCGCCGACAGTTACGATGCGGTTTATCAGTGCGTACAGCACCACCGCCGCGAAATGATCCAGCGCCATGCTGACAGAAGCGATCAGCTTCAGTTGAAATGAGGTTAAGTATTTGGTCATTTTTCCACCCCCCTGTCCCGGACATTATAGCAAAAAAATATTCCCTTGTACAGCATTTGACAGGGGCAGAATCTGCCCCTATAATAAAGCCAAAGAGAAGGGGGAGCGTTATGAGAGAATTTACGGAAATTTTGGATTTTCATGACCCGGAGCTGGACGTGTACGCCCGCTTGACGGAAGCCCAGCTTTTAAACCGGTTTGAACCGAAAAAGGGAATGTTCATTGCCGAAAGTCCCAAGGTAATCGCCCGGGCGCTGGACGCAGGCTGTCATCCCGTATCCTTTCTGGTGGAAAGCAATCAAGTAAATGCCGAGGCGGAGGAGGTCATTGACCGCTGTCCCCATGTGCCCGTATTCACCGCCCCGCTGGATGTGCTGACTCAGCTGACAGGCTTTCAGCTCCCCCGGGGCATGCTGTGCGCCATGCTCCGTCCGCCGCTGCCGACAGTCTCTAAGGTTCTGGCTGGAGCAAACCGCATCGCCGTTTTGGAAGAAGTGATGAATCCTACCAACGTGGGGGCTATTTTCCGCTCCGCCGCGGCGCTGGGCATTGACGGGATTCTCCTCACCCCCGGCTGCACCAACCCCCTGTACCGCCGCTCCGCCCGGGTGAGCATGGGTACTGTGTTCCAGATTCCATGGACCTTTCTGGACACGCCCTGGCCCACGCCGGGGATTGATTTACTCCGGGAGCATGGCTTTAAAACCGCCGCTACCGCCCTGACAGACCGCTCGGTCAGTGTGGAAGACCCAGCGCTGTGCGCAGAGGAAAAGCTGGCAATCATTCTGGGCTCTGAGGGGGATGGGCTGTTGGAGCAGACCATCGAAAGCAGCGATTATACGGTAAAAATCCCCATGTACCATGGGGTGGATTCTTTGAATGTAGCCGCTGCCAGCGCGGTGATTTTCTGGCAGCTGCGAAAAAAGTAAATTCCCCAGAAACGGGTTTTTTACAAGAAAAACGGGTGTGCCTTTTCGGCACGGCTACATAAGGCAGTATTTTACGGAACACACCCTGCCGTGCCGAAACTAAGTTTGCCCTTGCGGGTAAGTGACGTTGCCTTGCGGCAGTGAAGTTTCTCCGTAGTGATGTTTGCTTCACAAGTGTTTTTTGCAAACTTGACTTCACTTTTGACGAAAAGGCAAAAACTTCACTGTCTTTTATGACAACTTCACTTCAAACCGAGGGTTTGAAACTTCACAAAAAAAGATACCACCCGAAAAAGAATTTTCTCGCTCTTCCTCGGGTGGTTTTGTCTTATGCCTTAACAAGCGGGGAATTTGTATGGAAAATTCCTCTCATTTTAATAAAACACTTCCTTATCAGACGTTGGCCTTCGGTACACCCGTTTTACCCATTATTCAAAAATTCTTGCAGCCGGGACTGCAAAAGGCGCATATCCTGCCGGGAATAGCAGAAATGTCCCGAATACTCCAGAACCTCCATTCTCAGCCCGGTTACCCTGCCCAGACATTCGCAGCTTCTCATGGAAACCAGCTCATCCTGCCTGCACTGGAAAGCCATACATGGCACCTGCAGGGCGGCAATCTGTTTCCGGGTTCGCCGTACCTGCACCAAAAGCTCCCAGAACCGTGGAATCCATGCCAGATACTTCCACAGCTTAGGGGTTAAACGGATACTGCAGTCGTCGATCATCGCCTGGACGGCGAGATCAGACCCTTTCCCCAACGCCGCTTTCACAGACAAAGCCATGGTAGACAGGGGAAAATGAACCTGCAGGGGTACATTTAACAGAAACAATCCCGCAATTTTACCCCCATCCCGGATAGCCTCCTGTACAGACAGCAACGTTCCCATGGAATGGGCTATGATATAAATCCGCTCATGCCGACTGCGTAAAAGGGCCAGCCACCGGCCAGTCTGGTCTTTCCACTTAACCATAGAGCTGTGAGCAAAATCCATGACTTCACCGCCGTGGCCGTCCAAAAGAATGTTGTAAACTGACCAGTCCTCCGGAATCAGTGGCAGGAGCTGCCCAAAATGGGCAGGCGTACCTGCGATGCCGTGAATCAGCAAAACCGCCCGGTCACTGCCCGGAAGATACCGGATATATTCCCTGTGATCCATACTCCCACCCCCTAAGTGTATCATACCATACCCAGAAAGGAAAGTGAATGGGGGCCACTGCTGTGCCATTTCCGGAAAAGATGGCAGCATTTCGCCACTGCGACACGGGTCTTATCTGGGGATCAGCCTTCCTGCACCACAATTTCCTTCAGTTCCAGACCGGGGTTGCGGCGGCAGGTAAAGTCAATGGCCCAGAAGCTGGAAAATACCAACAGATTGTGTCCCCGGTAATCCTCCAGCAGCTCCGCGTCGGAGCCAAGGTTCATATCCTGCAGATCTCCCGGGTATTTATCGATCAGCCGGATCTCCTCATAGGGGAGCATCTCCATCCGCACGTCCACGCCGTACTCATTTTTCATCCGGTACTGGAACACATCCAGCTGCAGAGTACCCACAACGCCCACAATGACCTCCTCCATACCGGAGCCGGGTACCTTGAAAATCTGGATAGCGCCCTCCTGGGCAATCTGCTCCGTACCCTTGACAAACTGCTTGCGCTTCATGGAGTCCTTGGCGGATACCCGGCAGAAGTGCTCCGGGGCAAAGGTGGGAATTCCGGAGTACAGGAACTTTTTGCCCGGTACGGTGATGGTATCACCAATCGCAAAAATACCCGGGTCAAATACGCCGATCACGTCACCGGCATAAGCCTCCTCCACGATCTCCCGCTCTGCGGCCATAAGCTGCTGAGGCTGGGACAGGCGCAGCTTCCTGCCGCCCTGCATGTGGTAGTATTCCGTGTCCCGCTGGAATTTGCCGGAGCAGATCCGCATAAACGCCAGACGGTCCCGGTGCGCCTTATTCATGTTTGCCTGAATTTTGAACACAAAGGCGGAAAAATCAGGGCTGAAGGCATCCACCAAACCGCTGTCAGAGGTACGGGACAGGGGCGGCGGCGTCAGCTTCAAAAAAGCCTCCAAGAAAGGCTCAATGCCAAAATTGGTCAGGGCAGAACCAAAGAACACAGGGCTTAGCTGACCGTTGCGGACAGCCTCCAAATCCATTTCCCGGCCGGCGGACAGCAGCTCCACATCGTCAATAAGCTGCTGGTGCTTGGCCTGGGAGTCCAACAGCTGGGCCACCTGGCCGTCATACAGGTCGATAGCCTGCTTATCTGCCCGTTTTTTGCCGGTATTGCCGGAGAAAAACAAAAGCTGGCTCCGCTCCCGGTCATAGACGCCCATAAAATCCTTGCCGCAGCCGATGGGCCAGTTCATGGCATAGGTTTCAATGCCCAGCTCCCGCTCCACCTCGTCCAGCAGATCAAAGGGATCTTTCGTCTCCCGATCCATTTTGTTGATAAATGTGAAAATAGGAATGTGGCGCATGGCGCAGACCTTAAACAGCTTTCTGGTCTGGGGCTCTACACCCTTGGCGCCGTCAATGACCATCACCGCGGAATCCGCCGCCATCAGTGTGCGGTAGGTATCCTCGGAAAAGTCCTGGTGGCCGGGGGTATCCAGAATGTTGATGCAGAAGCCGCCATACTGGAACTGCATCACAGACGAAGTGACAGAAATACCACGCTGTTTCTCGATCTCCATCCAGTCGGAGGTGGCAGCACGGGAATTTTTCTTACCCTTGACCACACCGGCCTGAGCAATGGCTCCGCCGTAGAGCAGGAATTTTTCTGTCAGTGTAGTTTTACCGGCGTCCGGGTGAGAGATGATGGCAAAGGTCCGGCGGCGGCTGATTTCTTCTATTAAATGAGACATAAGGTTTTCCTCCAAAAGATAATGGTCGTGTTCCTAGAAGTCTGGAGGGAACTAAAGGGGGCTGTAATACATACTTTCCTCCCGGCAATTTGGATATCTTTTACATAACCAATACAGTTTACCACATATTCTGCCAACTTACAAGGGGAAATCCCGGTTTGCGGAATCTTGCGGAATCTTACTTTTTTACACTTGACTTTTTTATATTCAGGCGTTAGCATACTACCGAAAAGGAGGCGTTTGAAATGCTGTGTGAACATATTCACTTAAAGGATTTTTTCTCTTTTCTTGGTGAGAATGGCCGGGACCCTGTGGTTACTGCCTATTTTCCCCAGCGCATGGATGAAGAGTCGGGCAAACGTCCGGCAATTATAATCTGCCCCGGCGGCGCGTACAGCGGCATTTCTCCCCGGGAGGCAGAGCCCATTGCCCTGAACCTAATGCCGGAGGGCTATAATGTATTTGTTCTGACCTATTCTGTGGCGCCTCATAAATTTCCCACCCAGCTTCGGGAGGTGGCCGCGGTCATGGAGCTGATCCGCCGCAACGGGGATATCTGGGAAACCGATGCCAGCCGCATCGCCATTATGGGTTTCTCTGCCGGTGGTCATCTGGCTGCCCATTACAGCTGCAGTTACGACTGTGACCAAGTGCGGCAGATATTCCCGGAAAGTATCCCTGTAAAAGCATCCGTCCTGTGCTACCCGGTAATCAGTGCCCGGGAGAATTGCACTCATATGGGCAGCATTGAAAATGTAACCGGAGAATGTTATCCTCTGAGTGAGGAAACGCTGAAGAATTTCTCCTGTGACGAACTGGTCACCGAAAAAACGCCGCCCGCTTTTCTGTGGCATACCGCCGAGGATCAGGTTGTGCCTGTATCCAACAGCCTGCGCTACGCCGCTGCCCTCTCCACGCACAGGATTCCCTTTGAACTGCATGTCTACCCTGCCGGACAGCATGGTCTTGCCACTGTGGACGAGCGTACCTGCACGAACCTTACCTCAAAAAGCCGCCGGGCAAAGGACTGGCTTAGTGAAGTGGTAACCTGGCTGAAAGAATATCTGTAATCACCCATTCCTGTATTTACTAGAGAGCGTTGCCCCTATATAGCTGGGGCAACGCTCTTATAATAATATAAAATACCTCCCTATTAGGGAGGTATTTTTAGGATTCAGGTGAATTAAGCTTTGCCGGCGCAGCCCAGAACGTTAACCAGCTTGTGGCGAACGATTTCCTTGATGTTTGCGCGGGCGGGCTTCAGGTACTGACGGGGGTCAAAGTGATCGGGATGATCGTTGAAGTACTTACGTACAGTGCCGGTCAGTGCCAGACGCAGGTCGGAGTCGATGTTGATCTTGCAGACACTGAGGGCTGCAGCCTTACGCAGCTGCTCCTCGGGAACGCCGATGGCGTTGGGCATCTTGCCGCCGTTCTCATTGACCATCTTGACGAAGTCCTGAGGAACGGAGGAGGAGCCGTGCAGAACGATGGGGAAGCCGGGCAGACGCTTGGTAACTTCTTCCAGAACGTCGAAACGCAGAGCGGGAGGAACCAGAATGCCCTGCTCGTTCACAGTGCACTGCTCGGGGGTGAACTTGTAAGCGCCGTGGGAAGTGCCGATGGCAATGGCCAGAGAGTCACAGCCGGTGCGGGTGACGAACTCTTCCACTTCCTCGGGACGGGTATAGGAAGCAGCCTCTGCATCCACATTGACCTCGTCCTCGATGCCGGCCAGAGAGCCCAGCTCAGCCTCTACCACAACACCGTGGTCATGGGCGTACTCAACCACCTGCTTGGTGATGGCGATGTTCTCCTCGAAAGACTTGGAGGAAGCGTCAATCATAACGGAGGTGAAGCCGCCGTCGATGCAGGACTTACAGGTCTCGAAGCTGTCACCGTGGTCCAGGTGCAGAGCGATGGGGATGTTGGGGCACTCGATAACAGCGGCCTCAACCAGCTTTACCAGGTAGGTGGGGTTGGCGTATGCGCGGGCGCCCTTGGAAACCTGCAGGATAACGGGAGCGTTCTCCTCGCGGCAGGCCTCGGTGATACCCTGAACGATTTCCATGTTGTTGACGTTGAAAGCACCAACTGCGTAACCGCCGTCGTAAGCCTTCTTGAACATCTCGGTAGTAGTAACAAGAGCCATTTGGATTCAATCCTTTCTTATTTTCACGGGAAATCCCGCATTTTTACAACTATCATTATAGCACAAATTTCCTGCATTTCAATACAAATCTTCCGATCAAGGGATTTCTATGGAAAACAGAAGATTTCCCCATTCCCTAAGTGGAGGTTTTTGTGAGATTTATAAACCCAGTCAATGCAAAACAAACGAAAAATGTGGGAAATGGCTATTTACCTTTGCAAAATAATGCAGTATACTATATAAGTGCTATTTTGCGAAAAATTCACTTAAGGAGTGTAATATATGAAACTGTCCCCCCTGCAGCTGGCAAGATACCAGTATAACCCCAAGCTGCCCGGTATGCTTAGAAACGGCATTTCCGAGATTTGTGTAAAAAATGGCGGCGCAACCCAGTCCGTAGCAGACCAGGAGAAGATCCAGGCTCTGTTCCCCAACACCTACGGCAAGAATGAGATTACTTTTGTCAAGGGCGTGAACACCTCTGCTGCGAAGAAGCAGGTTGTGGGTGTTATCCTGTCCGGCGGTCAGGCTCCCGGTGGCCACAATGTTATCTGCGGCCTGTACGACGCACTGAAGGCAACCGGCAAGGACAATGTGCTGTACGGCTTTAAGGGCGGCCCCAGCGGCCTGATCGACGATGACTACATCATCTTCGATGACGAGTATATCAATCAGTACCGCAATACCGGCGGTTTCGATATCATCGGCTCCGGCAGAACCAAGCTGGAGACTCAGGAGCAGTTTGCCATCGTTGCTGACAATTGCAAGAAGCACGGCATCAACGCTCTGGTTATCATTGGCGGTGACGCCTCCAGCACCAACGCGGCCGTGCTGGCTGAGTACTTTGCCGCCCAGGGCAACGGCATTCAGGTCATCGGCTGCCCCAAGACCATCGACGGCGACCTGAAGAACGAGGACATCGAGTGTTCCTTTGGCTTCGACACCGCAACCAAGACCTATGCTGAGATCGTGGGCAACATTGAGCGTGACGCCAACTCTGCTAAGAAGTACTGGCACTTTGTCAAGGTCATGGGCCGTTCCGCTTCCCACGTGGCTCTGGAGACCGCTCTGCAGACCCGTCCCAACATCTGCCTGATCGGCGAGGAAGTGGCTGCCAAGAAGATGTCTCTGGCTCAGATTACCGACTACATTGCCGATTCTGTTGTCAACCGTGCCGCTAAGGGCTGGAATTTCGGTGTTGCCATCATCCCCGAGGGTATTGTTGTGTTCGTTCCCGAGTTCTCCGTGCTGATCGCTGAGATCAACGAGCTGCTGGCAGGGGCGAAGGCTGACGCTTTCAACGACCTTCCTACCTGGGAAGAGAAGTACGCTTTCATCAAGGCAGGCCTGACCCAGGCCTCCATGGCTGTTTTCGCCATTCTGCCCCTGACCATTCAGCAGCAGCTGTTCCTGGAGCGTGATCCCCACGGTAACGTGCAGGTTTCCCTGATCGAGTCCGAGAAGCTGTTCTCCGAAATGGTGAAGAACAATCTGGCTGCCCGTAAGGCTGCCGGCACTTACAGCGGTAAGTTCTCCCCCCTGCACCACTTCCTGGGCTACGAAGGCCGCTGCGCTTTCCCCTCCAATTTCGATGCGGACTACTGCTACTCCCTGGGCTACAACGCCTTCATGCTGATTCAGTACGGCTACACCGGTTACCTGTCCAAAGTTTCCAACCTGTCCAAGCCCGCTGAGGAATGGGTTGCCGGCGGTATGCCCATCACCAAGATGATGAACATTGAGCGCCGTCACGGTGCCGATAAGCCCGTTATTCGTAAGGCTCTGGTGGAGCTGGAAGGCAAGCCCTTCAAGTTCTTCGAGGCTAACCGTGACCTGTGGGCAAATGAAACCTGCTATGTCTATCCCGGCGCTATTCAGTACTGGGGACCTGCAGAGGTCTGTGACCTGACCACCGTCACCCTGGCGCTGGAAAAGGGCGAGTAATTTATCTTATAAAAAATCCCCATCCGACAGGATGGGGATTTTTAACGTTCTTTCATGATTGCGGGGTCTGTCAGGATTCCTTCTTTTCCGGCAGGCGGCTGCGTCTGCGGCGGCGCTGCTGGTTGCCGCTGGGACGGTGAACCTCCGGCTCTGCCTTGTCCGCCCGGCGGGCATAGGCTTCCGCCGCCTCAGAGGTAGCTTCATAGGTCAGCCGGCTCACCCGGACAGTCCCCTCTGGCTGGTCGGACAGCCGTACCCGAATTAAAAACTTTCCGTGCTCAGGACAGGTGGAAAGATCCATATAGCGTCTGCCCGGTTGGGCAAACCACCGGGTGCCCTCCATCTGCCGGGAACACACCGGACACTTATTCTCCACCCCGGACATAGCGGCAAGAGCTTCCTTCTTATCGGCATAGTCATAGAATACCTTCCGGGCAATACAGCCCGGCAGTTCCGCACCGTGGAAGCCATTGACATGGCTTTTCAGCGCACTGTCATACTCCGCAACGCCTCTTGAAAGATCCAGCCGGGCGCAGATCAGCGCCGTGTGGTAAGCATCTCCCAACGCATCGTGAGCGGGACGGCTGGCTTCAATTTCGAACATCTCCATGGCTGTTTTCAGTGCCTTCTGGGCATTGGTGCCGTCGGTCTGGGCATTGAAAATCATCTGGGCGTTATACCACCGGCTGACCCAGCTTTCATCCAGCCCGTAAAGCCGCAGGTTCTCCCGCAGAATGGTGATGTCATCAAAGCCCCATGTAAGGAACGTAACATCCTCACCGCACCAGCGCCGGAAAGCGGCCATGGCTTCTGCCATGGGCGCACCCTCATCCCGCAGCTGGGTTTCCTTGATACCAGTAAGCTTGCTCACCCGCCGGTTCAGGCGGCGATAATATTTGGGTTTAATCAGCACCTGAAATTCATCGGCTACCTGCTGCTCCTGGGTTATCCGTACTGCACCGATTTGAATGATCTCTCCCCGGATCTGCACCGGCAGCACCTTCCGGGAGGAGGGAGAGCCGGGCCAGGGCTGGTTCCATTCCATATCCAAAACGATATAATCCATATTGCCATTCCTCTGCAATCGTCATAATCATCTATTTCACATCATAACACACTGCAGACAGGTATGCAAATACAAACTTGTAACCGCAGCAAAAAATCCCGCAATGAATTTACATTGCGGGATTTTTCCGTTATTTCAACAGCTGTTTTTTCTCCAAAGGCCCTTCCTGCCAGCCTGCGCTCTTTGAGCAGATAGGACAGGGATCTGCCGCCCGAATGCTTTCGTAGGTGTGACCGCAGTTCAGGCACCGCCACATAACAGGACGGTCTTTCTCCGTCAGGCTGCCGCTGACCATCTGCTGGTTCAGCTGCCGGAACACGTTATGGTGTACGCCCTCTACACGGGCAATCAGGGTGAACAGTCTTGCGGCATCCTGATAACCTTCCCGCCGGGCCATTTCGGCAAACTCCGGATACGCCCGGTCGTGCTCGTCCAGTTCTCCCTCCGCCGCAAAGGCCAGATTATCCGCGGTACTTCCCAACTGGAAGGGATAGCCCGCATTGAGTTGAATATCCTTGCTGCACGCTCCCAGCTTTTGCAGCTGCTCCAAAAATTCCTCCGCGTGAACCGCTTCGTTGGCCGCGGTCTCCTCAAAGATCCGGGCAATCCACTCCATACCCTCTTTCCGGGCCTGTCCGGCGTAAATGGTATAGCGTGTCCGGGCCTGGGATTCTCCGGCGAAGGCCCGGGCCAGATTCTGAATGGTAAGATTTTGATTTTCCATGGCGCATCCTCCCTTGCTGGCTGTAGGATGCTCAGAAATTTGGATAATTATACCATCAGAACCGTTTTCCTGCTGGCCCTGCCGGTATTTTTCTGCCTGGGCACACACATGGCTGCATATCTGCTGGGCAGAATTGGCAGTGAAGTGCTGCCGCAGAACGCTGCGGATAGAGTCTCTTTTTTCTTCATTCTCCACGAGAGACACCGCCTGGCGCACCACTTCCTCCGCAACGGTACTGCCCAAAGCCATACCCCGGTCCAGGAAAAAGTCGAAATTCCGGCTTTCGCAGCCGCCGACCGCATTGATAAACACCATGGGCAGATGCTTGTTGGCCGCTTCTGTGGAACTGAGTCCACCGGGCTTGGTGATAATCATATCCGCCGCGTCCATATAGTCGGAGATTTGGGTTGTAAACCCCAATACCCGCAGGCGGGGCAGCTGCAATTGCAGCAGGCTCTCTCGGAGCTTTTCATTGTTGCCGCAAATGGCTACCACATAAGCATTCTGGGGAAGCTGCGCACACAGACTTTTCGCTATCTTTTCCACAGGCCCGCAGCCCATGCTGCCAGTCATCAGCAGAATCACACAACTCTGCTGGGGAAGCCCCAGTTTGCCCCGCAGGCCGATAGCTTCCTGCCTCTGATAGAAGCTCTGCCGCACCGGAATGCCTGTGGGAATCAGCTTTCGCCGGGGCAGACCGGCTTGGGTAAATTCCCCGGACAGCTCCGGGTGAGGAATGAAAAAGCCATCCAGCTGACACATTTCTACCGTTGGCGCACAGGTGTAATCTGTGCTGACGAGAAAACTGGGCACATCCAGCCCATACACCTTCCGTACTTCCGTCATCATCACACCGGAAAAGGGATGGGTGCAAATTACAGCGTCATAGTCCTCAGCCTGCAGACGGCGGTACAGTTTTCCTGTACCCAGCCGCAGAATCTCGTATATAGGAGACAGTTCCTCGGAATAGGGTGAAATCTTCTCCATCATCCCGTACCCCGCATCAAACAGCTTGGGTAAGTAACGGTAGATCCGGTTGTGGCTGTTGCAGATGAGCCTGGAAAAACCGGCAGACAGATAGGACAGGGCATCCAGAATATGACAACTATGTCCCTGCTGCTGCAACACTTCCACCAATGCCTTGGCTGTGGAGTTGTGCCCCTCCCCGGTATTGGCAGAAAGCAATAAGATATGCATAATAACACCTCTTTTGCTGAATTTGCTTGCATTATACCCCTCCATTGGGAAAACTGCAACTACAAAAAGGAATTTTTCCAAACCGTTCACCACTGGCATTATTTTTTAAGCAAAATTTGGTACTGTTTATAGTGCCAGTTTGCGCTATAATGAGGAAAATCTTATTTGGAGGGGTTCCGAATGAACAAACAGAAATTTACACGGCTCATTGCCGGTGGGGCTGCGGCGCTGCTGGGCATTGTGATGGTATGCTATTTTCGGGAACGTGCCCTTGCAGACGGGGCAAGCATGGGACAGTCCATACCCTTTGCCCTGGGTCTGATTTTGATTCTGGCAGGTATTGTGGTAGGAATTCTGGCCTTGCTGCCACAAAAACAACAGCCAGTAAAAGTACGTACCCTTTCCATGGCGGCGCTGTTCGCCGCACTTTGCTACATCGGCTTTACCTACTGCAAAATCGATATCCCCGTGGGCATGGAGAAGACCGCTTTCCATCTGGGTAATGTATTCTGTGTGCTGGCGGCGCTGTTTTTAGGTGGCTTCTGGGGAGGTATGTCCGGTGCCATCGGCATGACCATTGCGGATCTGACTACCGCCTACGTGACCTCCGCGCCCAAAACCTTTCTTTTAAAGCTGTGCATCGGTCTGATTACCGGCTTCTTGGCCCACAAGGTATTCCATATCTCCGGGGATGACCAAAACCGTAGGGTAAAGCTGCCTGTGGCAACAGTTATCAGTGCCGGAGCAGGCATGGCATTTAACATGATTGCAGACCCCGTGGTGGGCTATTTCTACAAACGCTTTGTGCTGGGTGTGCCCCAGGAGGCGGCCAATATCTGGGCCAAAATCGGTGCGGTGACCACCGCCGTAAATGCGGTTGTAGCGGTGGCAGCGGCAACAGTGCTGTATTTGGCCATGCGTCCGGCACTGAAGAAATCCAAGCTTCTGCCACATATGTAAATTTTGAAAAAACGGGCAAAAAAGGGTTGACAAACGGCGTTTTGTTCGTTATAATGACTCCTGCCTTTGGACGATTAGCTCAGCTGGCTAGAGCATCCGCTTGACGTGCGGAAGGTCATAGGTTCGAGTCCTATATCGTCCACCATACATGAAAAATCCGAACTACTTCACGATAGGAAGTGTGTTCGGATTTTTTGTTTATATCAAAGACATTGCATATTGATGTTTAAGCCCAGAGGATTTAACCGTCCTCTGGGCTTTTTCTGTTGTATATATTACTTTTTCTTCAAAATCCGATCGGGAAATACAGATGCATTGATCAGTTCAGCAGGATCAATCTCCAAGGCATCAGCGATGTTGTAGAACACATCTAAAGAAAAACTATGTGCTAACCCCGGTGCTTCAATACAGCTTAACAGAGAACGGCTGATACCAGCTTCTTCTGCAAGTTTCTCTTGAGACATTCCTCGAATCTTTCTAAGGGTGGCAATGGCTATGCCTAACTGGATTAGTCTATCACGATTGTCAAAGGAAACATCCTTGCTCATATATTCACCCACCTCAAACCAGATTACCTGTTAATTATACTTTCTATGCAATTCGTTTTCTGCGTGAATACATAAGTTATTGACTGTATTTATAAGCAATATTATAATTTACTTAAGCGATAGCTTTAATTCATAAAAAATGCAGGAGAAGAGAAGCAATGACCATACACACAGTAAGCTTCTTTGGACACCGGTTCATCGAAAAACCTCTTCTTATAGAACAGCGTCTTGAAACGCTAATTCGTAAACTTCTAAAGGAAAAAGAATATATAGAGTTCCTGGTTGGACGGGATGGCGAATTTGACCAAATTGTTTCCTCCACTATACGGCGAAGCAAGCAAGAATACGGTGGTGACAACAGTGCCCATGTTTGGGTGCTACCGTATCTCACAGCGGAGTTTCGGGATAATGAAGAATCTTTCCGGCAGTATTATGATGATCTGCGGTTCCTCTGCAGGCTGTCATTTCAAAGCTGCCCACCAAACCAGAAACCGTGAAATGGTTGACCGTTCTAATCTGGTTGTGTTCTGCATCCAGCATGAAAGCGGTGGCGCTTGGCAGATCATGAAATATGCCCGGAAACAAGGCGTTCCCTATATCAATATTAACGAAGCTGTGGAGGAAAAGAAATGAAGCAGTGTATCTTGTCGGCAATCGCCGGTGGGCTGGCTATGCTGATTGTAATTACGGTTGCGGCGTTCCATGGAAAAAAGGCCCATGCACCGGAAGAATACGAACATATCGACTATGTATCCGGTATTACCCAGGAAGATTGCTATGTTTGTAGCGATGCAAGCGATTTCAAGGGTTCCTTTTACTGGGGCGAGGACAATGTGGGTATTGTAAATCTGAATACCTTTGAATTGCTTTGTCTTGAAATCAGTCGTTATGACGATCAAGGCAATCTAGTCGAAGAACCGGCAGGCTTTATGTCCAGCAGCGGTATGTGGAATCAGGAAAGGTCAAGCTATGTCCATGCCTACTGCCATCCGGACAATGCTTATGCCCATGTGCAGCTTTCCGGTGTGCAGTATGCCATCGACCGGGCTTGCGTTGAAAACTATCTTTGCCAAGCTTGCCTGGATTCCATAAATGACCTGCGGTTTACAGACCAGCCACCTGCAGAGTTTGCGATTGTCAGTTTTGAGGATCGGACAATTCAGCCCTTGCTAAGTGCCCACCCATGGTTTTCTGCAGGTAACTATGGTATCGATTGCGAATTTGAGGAAGATGGCAAGATTGATCTGTTGATTCACTACATAAAGAATCCGAACTGCTTTGAAACAACACCTTTTGTCTGATGGATTGCCGTTGAAATGGTAGGGGCGGCCATCGGCCGCCCGTCAACATCCCTATTGATCTGCAGCAGCAACAGATGACCTGCTTCACACACATATCAAGGCCAGTCAGAGGTATGTTCTTCGGGCGGCCAATGGCCGCCCCTACATTCTCAAAAGAAAATCATCCTTACACGGATAATCCGAATTACTAAAAAAGAAAGACCACCCAACACCCTCTCCCGCTGCATTACCGGCACTCCTAATCCCCGCATCATGTTGCACAAATAAATATGTTCTTTTTTGGTGCTTTTAGCCGTCAATTATCGTTGACTTTACCCGGAAAAAGTGTTAGAGTTATTAAAATGAACGCCATGACGAAACCCAGTACGCGCCCATTCCTTTTTGCAGAGAGCTGCCGTCCGGTGCAAGGCAGCAGAAGGATCGTGCCGAATTCCTTTCCGAGCGGCTCTGCTGAACCTTCCAGCAGGCGGAGACGGGTGCGCCCGGTATCGCGCTTACGGTCTGTCTGGACCGGACGAGGCCGCCTTGGGGCGGTAAATTGAGGTGGTACCACGGGATAAACTCGTCCTCTGCTTGTTGCAGAGGTTTTTTTATTCCCTAAACATTAGAAAAGGAAGTTTGATTATGGTCATTACCGATTATTTAGAGCGAAATGCCAGGCTTTACAGTGCTGAGACCGCGCTTGTGGAAATCAACCCCTCGGAGGAGCGTGACAACGCCGTCACCTGGCACGAGTTTAACCTGATTGAAAACGCCAATCCGGATATGCCCTACCGCCGGGAACTGAGCTGGAAAGATTTTGACCGGCGTGCCAACCGGTTTGCCAATCTGCTGCTGAGCCGGGGTTTAAAAAGAGGCACAAAGGTGGCTGTTCTGATGATGAACTGTCTGGAATGGCTTCCGGTTTATTTTGGCATTCTCAAGGCAGGCTGTATTGCAGTACCTATGAACTTCCGCTATTCCTCTGACGAGATCCTGTACTGCCTGGAGCTGGCGGATGTGGAGGTTCTGGTATTCGGCCCTGAGTTTATCAGCCGGATGGATGGAATCGTGTCCAACCTAGGCTTTTTGAAAATGATGTTCTTTGTGGGCAAAAACGGTCCTGACTATACAGAGGACTGCATGCGGCTGATGGAATTCTGCTCCTCCAGCCCTCCCCCCGTAGCGCTGTGCGAGGACGATCACGCGGTCATCTATTTCTCCTCCGGCACTACTGGTTTCCCCAAGGCGATCCTACATAATCACAGATCTTTGAACTGCGCCTGCATGGTGGAACAGAACCACCACGGTCAGAGCCGCGGCGACGTATTTCTGTGTATCCCGCCCCTGTACCACACCGGCGCGAAAATGCACTGGTTCGGTTCCCTGCTCTCCGGCAGCAAAGCAGTTCTGCTGCGTGGCGTGAAGCCCGAGTGGATTCTGCGGGCTGTGACAGAGGAAAAATGCACCATCGTCTGGCTGCTGGTGCCCTGGGCGCAGGATCTGCTGGACGCTGTTGCTGACCGGCGGATTCAGCTTGACCAGTATCAGCTCCAGCAGTGGCGGCTGATGCACATCGGCGCGCAGCCGGTGCCCCCCAGCCTGATCCGTCGCTGGATGGAGCTGTTCCCCCACCATCAGTATGATACCAACTACGGGCTGTCCGAATCCATCGGCCCCGGCTGCATCCATCTGGGGGTGGAGAACACCCATAAGGTGGGCGCCATCGGAAAATCCGGCTACCTGTGGCAATCCAAAATCATTGACGAGACCGGTGCGGAAGTGCCCCAGGGTGAGGTTGGAGAACTGGCTGTCAAAGGTCCCGGCGTAATGCTCTGCTACTATAAGAATCCCGAAGCTACCAACGAAGTACTGAAAGACGGTTGGCTCTGGACGGGCGATATGGCCCGTATGGATGAGGAAGGCTTCATCTATCTGGTAGACCGGAAGAAGGACGTGGTAATCTCTGGCGGCGAAAACCTGTATCCCGTCCAGATTGAGGACTTCCTCCGTGGCTTTGATAAGATCAAGGACGTGGCCGTCATCGGCCTGCCCGACCCCCGGTTGGGTGAAATTGCCGCCGCCATTGTGGAGATTAAGGAAGGCGTCCAGTGCACCAAGGAAGAGATCGACGCATTCTGCGCCGGCATGCCCCGGTACAAGCGTCCCAAGAAAATCATCTTTGACCGGGTTCCCAGAAACCCCACCGGAAAGATTGAGAAACCTGTACTTCGTGAAAAATACTGTCATGGCCGTCTGGTGGAATCCCAGATTACCGGCTGATACCTAAGGAGGTAACCCCATGAAAACACTGATGCTTGGCAACGAGGCCGTTGCCAGAGGCCTGTTTGAGGCTGGCTGCAGTTTTATATCCAGCTATCCCGGCACCCCCAGTACCGAAATTACTGAATGTGCCGCCACCTATAAGGAAATTTATGCCGAATGGGCGCCCAATGAAAAGGTTGCCATGGAGGCAGCCTTT
The DNA here is from genome assembly GCA_045577435.1 of Faecousia sp. GTDB lineage: Bacteria > Bacillota > Clostridia > Oscillospirales > Oscillospiraceae > Faecousia. The sequence goes on from JAZNIL010000040.1 coordinate 25,536, forward strand.
GGCGCCAGTCTGGCAGGCAAGCGCAGCTTCTGCGCCATGAAGCATGTAGGACTGAACGTGGCTGCTGACCCCCTGTTTACCATTGGCTACACCGGTGTCAACGGTGGCATGGTCATTGGCGTGGCTGACGATGCGGGCATGCACTCGTCCCAGAACGAGCAGGACTCCCGCCACTATGCCAGAGCCTCCAAAATTCCTATGTTGGAGCCCTCTGATTCGGCTGAAGCCTTAGCCTTCACCAAGCTGGCGTATCAGCTCTCCGAGCAGTTTGATACCCCCGTCTTTATTAAAATGTGTACCCGTGTTTCCCATTCTCAGAGCATTGTTGAACCGGGCGAGCGCGTTGAAGTAAGCAAGACTTACGAAAAGACACCCCAGAAGTACATTATGATGCCCGGCAATGCCAAGCTCCGCCACCCCATTGTGGAGGAGCGTACCCGCCGGCTGGTGGAGTGGGCAGAAACCGCCCCCATCAACCGTGTAGAAGAAGGCGCAGACCACAAGATCGGCATCATCACCTCATCCACTTCCTACCAGTATGTGAAGGAGGTCTGCGGAGATACCTACCCTGTGCTGAAGCTGGGTATGATCTGGCCTATGCCGGAGCAGCTGATTTTGGATTTTGCCAAATCCGTCAGCCAGCTGGTAATCGTGGAAGAGCTGGACAGCTTCATCGAGACTCACTGCCGGGAACTGGGCCTTGCCTGTGTGGGTAAGGAAACCTTCTCCTGCATGGGAGAGTTTTCCCAGAACCTGATTGCGGAAAAACTGGGCATGGGTGTAGCTTCCGGCACCAAGCTGGATGCCGCTATCCCGCCCCGTCCTCCCGTTATGTGCGCCGGCTGTCCCCACCGCGGCTTGTTCTACACCCTGGCAAAGAACAAGCTGACCGCCCTGGGCGATATCGGCTGCTACACTCTGGGCGCTGTGCCCCCTCTGGCGGCGCTGGATACCACCATCTGCATGGGCGCTTCCATCTCCAGCCTCCACGGCTTTACCAAATCCGGCGGCGCTGATGAAAAGAAGGCCGTGGCTGTCATCGGTGACTCCACCTTCATGCACTCGGGTATGACAGGCCTTGTGAACATGGCCTACAATGAATCCTGCGGTACCGTCATTATCGTGGACAACTCCATCACCGGCATGACCGGTCACCAGCAGAACCCCACCACAGGCTACAACCTGAAGGGTGATCCCTGCACCAAGATCGATCTGGAAGCTTTCTGCCGGGCCATCGGTATCCGCCGGGTTCGTGTGGTAGACCCCTATGATCTTACCCAGTGCGACGCGGCTATTAAAGAGGAAACCGCAGCGGAGGAACCCTCCGTTATTATCTCCCGCCGGCCCTGCGCCCTGCTGAAATACGTGAAACACAAAAAGCCCATCCTTGCCGACCCGGCGAAATGCGTAGGCTGCAAAGCCTGCATGAAGATTGGCTGTCCCGCCATCAGCATCACCGACAAGAAGGCCAGCATCGACAACACCCTGTGCACCGGGTGCGGTGTCTGCGCCCAGCTGTGCAAGTTTGACGCCCTGCAGGCAGCAAAGGAGGACTGAACATGAAAACACAGAATATTATGATCGTGGGCGTAGGCGGTCAGGGCAGCCTCCTGGCCTCCAAGCTGCTGGGTCGTATGCTGCTGCAGAAGGGCTATGATATCAAGGTATCCGAAGTTCACGGCATGAGCCAGCGTGGCGGCAGCGTGGTCACCTATGTTCGCTTTGGTGACAAGGTCTACTCCCCCGTTATCGACAAGGGCGAAGCCGACTTTATCGTTTCCTTTGAGCTGCTGGAAGCTGCCCGCTGGACAGAGTACCTGAAGCCCGGCGGCAAAATTGTGGTCAACACCCAGCAAATCAGCCCCATGCCTGTTATCACCGGCGCCGCGGAATATCCCCAGGGTCTGGCGGAGCAGATGAAGGCCGCCCAGCTTGACGTGGATGCCTTTGACGCGCTGGCACTGGCCAACCAGGCTGGCTCTGCCAAGGCTGTTAATATCGTACTTATGGGCCATCTGTCCCGGTACTTTGACTTTACTGAGGAAGAATGGTTGGAAGCCATTGAACAAAGTGTCCCCCCCAAATTCCTGGAACTGAACAAAACCGCGTTCCGTCTTGGCCGCAGCGCCTAATCTGTATGATGTGAGGATTCCCAATGTCAAATTACTATCAACCTGAAATTGAAACTGCCTCCAGAGAACAGATTCTGGCATGGCAGAATGAGCGCCTGGTAAAACAGGTGCAGCATATATGGGACAATGTCCCCTATTACCGCAAAAAAATGGAAGAAAAAGGTCTGACACCTGCCGATATTCAGGGCGTCCAGGATCTGCATAAGCTGCCCTTTTTGAGCAAGGACGACCTGCGGGAAGCCTATCCCTACGGTCTGCTGGCAAAGCCCCTGTCCGATTGTGTCCGTATCCAGTCCACCTCCGGTACCACCGGAAAACGTGTGGTAGCCTTCTACACCCAGCATGACGTGGACCTGTGGGAGGACTGCTGCGCCCGGGCCATTGTGGCTGCCGGCGGCACCAAGGAAGATGTGTGCCATGTATCCTACGGTTACGGCCTGTTCACCGGCGGTCCCGGCCTCAACGGCGGCTCCCATAAGGTGGGCTGCCTAACCCTACCCCTGTCCTCCGGCAACACCGACCGCCAGCTCCAGTTCATGGTGGATCTGGGTTCCACCATTCTTTGCTGCACCCCGTCCTACGCCGCTTATTTGGCAGAAACTATTCATGAGCGGGGTCTGCGGGATCAGATCAAACTGAAGGCCGGTATCTTCGGCGCAGAGGCATGGAGCCAGCAGATGCGGGAAGATATTGAAAAAAGTCTGGGTATCAAGGCATATGATATCTACGGCCTCACCGAAACCTCCGGCCCGGGCGTTGCCTATGAATGTGAAGAACAGGCAGGCATGCACATCAACGAGGATCACTTCATTGCTGAGATTATTGACCCCAACACCGGCGAGGTGCTGCCAGAAGGTTCCAAGGGCGAGCTGGTCTTTACCTCCATCACCAAGGAAGCCTTCCCCCTGCTGCGTTACCGCACCCGGGACATCTGTGTACTCACAAGAAAGCCCTGCTCCTGCGGCAGAACCCATGTGAGAATGTCCAAGCCCATGGGCCGCAGCGACGATATGCTGATCGTCAAAGGCGTCAACGTATTCCCGTCCCAGATTGAGGCGGTTCTTCTGGAACAAGGGTATCCTGCCAACTATCAAATCATTGTTGACCGTGTCAACCATTCCGATACTATGGAGCTTATGGTGGAGATGACACCGGAGAACTTCTCCGACTCCCTGGCCAAGATCACTTCCATGGAAAAGAATCTGGTCAACGCCCTCAAGGCCATGCTGGGCATTTACACCAAGGTCCGTCTGGTAGCGCCTAAGACCATCGCCCGCAGTGAGGGCAAGGCTGTCCGTATCATAGACAACCGCAAAATTTAAGGAGGGGACAAAATGGTATACCAAATTTCCGTTTTCTTGGAAAACCGTGCCGGTCAGCTGGCGGAAGTCACCGACGTACTGGCTAAAGACAACATTGACCTGCGGGCCATCTCCATTGCGGAGACCGCGGACTACGGTATTCTGCGCATGATCGTGGACGATGCCCAGAAAGCCACAGGCATCCTGATGCAGCACGGCTACCTTCTGTCCATGACCCCCGTGCTGGTGGTCGCCGTGCCGGATCAGCCCGGCGGCATTGCCCCTGTGCTGGCTACACTGGCTGAGGGCAGTATTGATATTGAATATATGTACTCTCTGTTTACCCACGTTGAAGGCAAGTCCTATATTGTATTCCGGGTCGCGGAGGAAGAAAAATTTGTCGCTCTGCTGGCTACCCACGGAATCACCCCCTGCACCAGCCAAGAGCTGGGCATCCAATGATTAGAAGCGAGGTACACTCTATGCAGGAAATGAGCAGAAAAAATCAGTATTTCACCGACTCCGTCATCCGGCGCATGACCCGGATCTCCATCGATTGCGGCGCCATCAATCTAGCCCAGGGCTTTCCCGATTTTGATCCCCCCAAGGCCATGCTGGACCGTCTTAGTGAGGTCAGCTATTTAGGCCCCCACCAGTACCCCATCACCATGGGTGCCCCCAATTTCCGTCAGGCGCTGGCCAGAAAATGCGGCCGCTTCATGGGTCGAACCCTGAACCCGGATACGGAGATGGTGGTTACCATCGGCTCTACCGAGGCGATGGTGGATACCATTTTCGCCCTGACCAACCCCGGCGACAAGATCGCCATGTTCTCCCCCTATTTTGAGAATTACCGTGCCCAGGCCATCATGGCCCAGTGTGAGCCGGTGTTCATTCCCCTGACGCCTCCCACATTCCACTTTGACCCCAATGTTCTGGAGGATGCCTTTAAGCAAGGCCTTAAGGCCATTCTCATCTGCAACCCCTCCAACCCCAGCGGTAAGGTCTTTACCTACGACGAGCTGAAGCTAATTGCAGATCTTTGCATCAAATACGATGTCTACGCCATCATGGACGAAGTGTATGAACACATCGTCTACGAGGGTCACAAGCACATCTATATGAACAGCCTGCCCGGCATGTGGGAGCGGACCGTATCCTGCTCCTCCCTGTCCAAAACCTACTCCATCACCGGCTGGCGTCTGGGCTATGCCATTGCGCCCCAGCACATTATGGACCGGATCAAGCAGTACCACGACTTCAACACCGTCGGTTCTGCCTCTCCCTTGATGGAGGCTGCTGTGGTGGGTCTGGATATGCCTAACAGCTATTATGAAGAATTCGGCGCCCATTACGCCCACATGAAGAAGCTCTTCACCGAAGGTCTGGACCGGATCGGCATTCCCTACACAGATCCTCAGGGCGCGTATTTCGTCCTTGCCGACATTTCTCCCTACCTGAAGAAAGGGCAGACAGATGTGGAATTCTGTGAAGAGATGGCCCGGAAGGTAGGCGTAGGCGCTGTACCCGGTACCTCGTTCTTTAATGAAAAGGGTGTCAACAACATCATTCGCCTGCACTTTGCAAAGCTGGATTCCACTTTGAACGACGCTCTGGACCGTCTGTCCCACATTCGGGAGAAGATGGGCTGATCCACAGTTTAAGGGGCATATTAAAGTATTGAACAGCCCCGCGCCAACCGGTGCGGGGCTGTTTTGGTACCCCCAACAGCACAGCAGCCCATCCATACCACAATTGTGGTATGGATGGGCTCAGCCTGTCAAAGCCATGGGTACTCCCGTGGCTTTGTGGTCCCCTGCGCTGCTATTATGAAATGAAAAAGGAGGGAGTGACCCCAAATGGGAATACTCAGACTCGCCGGCAAGCATAGATAACAGGACTGAACGGACAGTAGAATGGTTCTATGGGACAATTCTACCCACAGGAGAGTGGAGATCGGGGAAGTAGGTGGAAAACGATCTGGTTAAATGATACCATTTAGAGCGAAATCGAAAGGCAGGTACATCATCTATGAGAAACATCAAAATTGTGGCAGACTCCTCCGCTAATCTTTTGACTTTAGAAAAATCCGCTTTTTCCACAGCGCCGCTGAAGATCATCACCAACGAACGGGAATTTGTAGACGATGCCGCATTGGATGTGGATGGTATGGTACAGTGGTTTGACACCTATAAGGGAAAATCCAAAACCTCCTGTCCCAACCCCTCGGACTGGATGGAAGCCTTTGGGGATACGGATGAGGTCTACTGTGTCACCATCACCAGCGGTCTTTCCGGCAGCTACAACGCCGCCTGCATAGCAAAGCAGATGTATGAGGAACAGCACAGCGGCAAGCGGGTGTGTGTTATCGATTCTCTTTCTGCCGGACCTGAGTTGGTGCTAATCATCGAAAAATTAGAAGAATATATTGCCCAGGGCCTTCCTTATGCGGATATCTGCGAGAAAATCGAGGCTTATAAACAAACAACCGGTCTGGTATTTATGCTGGAGTCTCTCAAGAACTTTGCCGCCAACGGCAGAGTATCCCCGACGGTTGCCAAAATCGCCGGTGTTCTGGGCATCCGCATTGTGGGTAGGGCCAGTGGCCAGGGTACTTTAGAGCCCACCAACAAATGCCGGGGCGAGGCAAAATCCATCACCACGCTCCTTAGCAACCTGCAAGCGGCAGGCTTATCCCGGGGCAAAGTACGGATCGCCCATTGCAGAAATGAAACGGCGGCCAAAGAACTGGAGGGTATGATCCGCAAAACACTTCCTCAGGTAACTGTAACAATCCACGGCTGCCGTGGTCTTTGCAGCTATTATGCGGAAAAAGGCGGTATGCTGGTAGGATTTGAAAAGTTTTGACGGTATAAAAAATGCAGGCTGGGAAAGGTCATACAAAAAAGAAAGAGGCTGTTGCATAATAAAGCAACAGCCCCTGGAATTATACAAGAGTCTACACTCTGTGGATGTAGGGGTGGTCATTGACCGTCCGTGGGCGATCATTAATCGCCCCTACAAGTTGCAATTTTCCTATTTCTATGCTACACTATTCCCATGAAAGCGAGGCGTTTTCCATGATAAAAGTGTTATTTGTCTGCCACGGCAATATCTGCCGCAGCCCCATGGCAGAGTTTGTCCTGAAAGACATGGCACAGAAGGCAGGCGTTTCCCACCTGCTGCAAATCAGCTCTGTTGCCACCAGCCGGGAGGAACTGGGCAACCCTGTTTACCCCCCTGCCCGCCGGGAATTGACCCGCCATGGCATTGCCTGCGACGGTCACCGGGCACGGCAGATCACCCAACGGGATCTGGATAAAAATGACTATGTCTACTATATGGATTGCCGGAACGCCCAGAACTTACAGCGGCTGTTTCCGGGTCAGCATAAGTGGCAGCCCTTTCTGCCCCGGGATGTGGCAGACCCCTGGTACTCTGGGGACTTCGCCCAGACCTGGGAGGATATCCAAGAAGGCTGCCGGAGGATTTTGGAGGCACTGACATGATGGACAAAACCCTCCTGGAACAGCAGTTGGGAGAGCTTCCCCTGTATTTCTATGCCTACATAGCTCCTACGGATTTGGAATATTCTGACCGCATCCGCTATATCTGCTCGGCGGAATGTCCTATGTACGGCAGAACCTGGGCCTGCCCTCCCGGGGTGGGAGAGGTTGACCGGTGCCGGGACAAATGCCTGTCCTATTCCCAGTGCCTGCTCATCGGCACCATTGTGGAGGCGGAGGATATTACCAATATTCAAGAAACCCTTGCCACCCGCCCGGCTCACGAAGAGATCACCAATCAGGTGCGGGACCTGATGCGGGAACAGGGCATAGAACCCTATGTGCTCTCCACAGAGGCCTGCGCCCTTTGCCAGCGCTGTGCCTATCTGGATGGGGAGCCCTGCCGCTTCCCGGAGAAAATGCATCCCTGTGTAGAAAGCCATGGGATAAATATGATTCCCACTCTGGAGGCCAACGGGCTGGACTTCCACTACGGCAGCAATATCATCACGTGGTACTCCCTGCTGTTTTTTAATGATTAAATCAGGACGCGGCGCATGCCGCGCCCTGATTCTTTACGCATTTTTCATAATTTTCCCGTTGTTCAGGGTAGAACTGCCGGAGTTTTTGTGCTATAATGCAAACTATAATGCAGAAATTATGCGTGCAGGGAGCTGTTCCCTGCTGACGATATGGAGAGAATCACTATGTTGGAACTTTTAGCGCCTGCCGGGTCTATGGAAGCCCTGCGTGCTGCCGTGCAGAACGGTGCCAACGCTGTCTATTTAGGCTGCGGCCAGTTCAACGCCCGGCAGAGCGCCAAAAACTTTACCCCTCAGGCCCTGGCTGAGGCAATTAAATACTGCCATGTCCGGGGTGTGGCGGTGCATCTGACCCTCAACACCCTGGTTTCCGACAAGGAGACCGCCGAGGCGGTATCTTTGATCCGCCACGCCGCCCTCAATGGTATTGATGCATTCATCGTGCAGGATCTGGGTATCCTGCAGCTATGCAAGCAGGTTGCCCCTGACGTGCCCATTCACGGCTCTACCCAGATGAGCGTCCACAGCCTGCCCGGTGTGCAGCTGTGCGCCGCGTGGGGTATGAGCCGGGTGGTGCTCAGCCGGGAGCTGAGCCGGGAGGAAATGCGCTATATCTGCCAAAATTCCCCCATTGAGATTGAAGTATTCGGCCATGGCGCTCTGTGCATGGGCTATTCCGGCCAGTGCTACCTGTCCGCCGCCATTGGCGGCCGATCCGGCAACAGAGGCCGGTGCGCCCAGCCCTGCCGCCAGAGCTATGGCTATGGCCGGTGGCAGAATAAATATCCCCTGAGTTTAAAAGACAACTGTCTTGTCCACTATATTCAGGATCTGGAAGCCATGGGTGTGGCCTCTTTGAAACTGGAAGGCCGGATGAAGCGTCCGGAGTATGTCGCTTCCGTCACCAGGGTCTACCGTGAGGCCTGTGACTCCGGCAATGTGACCCGCCCCATGATGGAGTCGCTTTACGCGGCATTTAACCGCCAAGGTTTTACCGATGGCTATTATACTGGGAAGACCGGAGGCCACATGTTTGGCGTCCGGGAGGAGAAAACCGAGGATCAGGCCTGGATAAAGCAGGCACGTCAGACCTATGAGGCCGGAGAGGCACCCCTTGTGGGTGTTTCCATGGAGGCGGTGGTCCGCCCTGAGCGCAGTACGCTTACTGTGGTAGACCCGGAAAACAGGGTCATTACCCTCCAAGGGCCTGTACCTGAGCAAGCCCGCACCATGGCGCTGATGGAGGACACCTTGATCTCCCGGCTGTCCAAGACCGGAGGAACCCCCTACTACTGCACCAATGTTCGGGTGGATATGTCCCCCGGGCTGACCCTGTCCGCCGCCGCCATCAATTCTCTGCGCCGGGACGCGCTGAATCTACTTACTGCCCAGCGGGCGCGGTGTGCGCCGCGCCGGGTTGGCCGCCCTCAGAAGGTGGTTCGCCATCCGGGGGTGAAAACAGCTCCGGAGCTGACCATTCAGGTCACCCAGCGGGAGCAGATCACCGGGCGTCTGTTGAATTTGAAGCCTTCTGTCTTGTATGTACCCATTCACATTCTTGCCCAGGATCCCACCTATTGCCGGGATCTAGCAGGCCGAACCCATGTATGCGCTGTGCTTCCCCGGATCTGCCACGATATGGAGCTTGCCAAGCTTAAAGAGCAGATGCGGATTCTGCGGGGTCTGGGGGTGCGGGAAGTGCTGGCAGGCAATCTGGGTCTGCTGATCCCCGCCCGTGAGTGTGGCATGCGCATCCGGGGAGATTTTGGGCTGAACCTGTATAACTCCGGCGCGGTGAATACCGCCCGGGAGCTGGAGCTGTTCTCCACCTGCCTGAGCTTTGAGATGACACTGCCCCAGATCCGGGATGTGAGCAAGGCTGTCCCCTGTGAGATTCTGGCCTATGGCCGGCTTCCATTAATGGTGACAGAAAACTGTCTGATCAAGGGCAAAACAGGTCAGTGCACCTGCCATCTGGCACCGGCGAAGCTGGTGGATAAAACCGGTGCGGAATTTCCCATTATCAAGGACGGAAACTCCTGCAGAAGCGTTCTTCTCAACGGCAAAAAGCTTAACTGGCTGGACCGGCAGGCGGATCTTGCCCGTCTGGGTCTTTGGGCTACCCGATTGTATTTTACCACGGAGAACCCCAAAGAAGTAGATCAGATCTTGGCACAGATACACAATCCCATTCCCGCCGATCCGGGTGCCAACACCCGCGGCTTGTATCTCAGAGGCGTTGAATAACCATGGAAATCATTTTGGCATCCCAGTCCCCCAGGCGCAAGGAGCTGATGGGGCTGTTCCGTATCCCCTTTTGTGTCCGTGTGGCTGACATCGACGAAGCCATGGACCCTGCAAAAGACCCCCGTGAGGAGGTAGCCCGGGTGAGCCGGGCCAAGGCTCTGGCGGTTGCCAGAGAGGCCTGCGATGTGGTGATTGCCGCCGATACCATCGTGGTCTGCGGCGGGCAGGTTCTTGGAAAACCTGCCGATGAAACCGAAGCCTTTTCTATGCTCCGTCTGCTGTCCGGACGGGATCATCAGGTGATGACCGGACTGACTGTACTGCGGGGTAACCGGGCAGTGGTGTGCACAGAGGTCACGGATATCCACTTCCGGGAGCTTACCGACCGGGAGATTCTGGATTACATCGCCACCGGTGAGCCTATGGACAAGGCCGGTAGCTACGGCATCCAAGGTGGCGCTGCCCTGTTTGCCCAGCGGCTGGATGGGGATTACTATAATGTGGTGGGGCTTCCCGTCTGCCGGCTGGGGCAGATTCTCACCCAAATCGCACCTGAAATCATGGAGGGATCTCGATGAAACACCTTTTTACCGGACGCATCCGGTTTATATTGATTCTGGCAGTGCTGTTGGCTGTGGTTTTGGCTGTGGTGGCCAGTTTGACCGGCCAGAGTCCTCAAAACACCCTGGTGCAGGGCATACTGACCCCCATCCGCAGCGGTGTAAGCGGTCTGACGGAGCAGGCGCAGCAGCTTTACAACTACATTTTTGAATACGAGTCTCTGTTGGCAGAAAATCAGGCCCTGAAAGAACAGCTTGCCCAGATTCAGGATGAAGCCCGGCAAGCAGACTCCATCTCCCGGGAAAACGAGCGTCTGCGGGATCTTTTGAGTCTGAGTGCCTCCAACGAGGACTATAAATATGTGGACAGCTATATCATTGGCAGAAGCTCTACGGAATGGAGCAGCACTTTTACCATCAACCGGGGTACTAATTCCGGTGTTCAGGAAGGCTTTTGCGCTATTACCGCCAATGGCGAGCTGGTAGGTCTGGTCAGCGAGGCCGGTCCCAATTACGCGGTGGTCAAATCAGTGCTTGACTCCTCCCTGGAAATCAGTGCTACCATTGCCTCCTCCGGCTACAACGGCATGGTACAGGGCGGCTACTCCACTGGTCTTGCGGGGCTACTGCGTATGGACTACCTGCCCAGTTCCGCCACCATCCGCAACCAGGACCAGGTGGTGACCACCGGTTCTACTGTGTACCCCCGCAACTTAATTCTGGGCTATGTGGTGGACGCGGGCTTTGACGACACCGGCGTTGCCAAGTATGCCCTGTTGGAGCCTGCCGTGGATGTGGGCAGCCTGGAGCAGGTATTTGTGGTCACCGAGTATAATGTTGGGTAAGCGCCATGGCAAAAAAGTATGAATTTAAACCGGACAGGCCCTATTCCAACTGGCTGGGTCAGCTTTATCTGACCCGGAAGCAGCGGAAAGTTCTGCTCAAGTGGGTGCTTTACGCTCTGGTGCTTCTGATTTTAAGCCTGCTGCAGGACACAGTGCTGAGCAACCTGCGGCTGATGGGTGCAACCTCCGACTTGGTACCCTGCGGTATTTTTGTAATCTGCCTTCTGGAGGGCAGCCATACAGGCAGTATATTCGCTCTGGTGGCGTCCAGCCTGTTCGTTTTCTCCGGCTCCGCGCCGGGCGTATACAGCATCCCCATGATTACCGCCCTGGCCATCGCCGTAACACTGTTCCGGCAGGCCTTCCTGCAAAGAGGCTTTACTTCAGCTATGCTATGCTGCATAATCGCCATCTGCACCTACCAGATGCTTGTTTTCCTTTTGGGCGTGTTTCTGGGACTGACCACGCTGGACCGGTATGTGGGTTTTTTAATCACCGCGGCTCTTTCCCTCATAGCCGCTCCTGCGCTTTATCCTATTTGTCTTGCCATCGGTAAAATTGGAGGCGAAACATGGAAAGAATAAGTCATGTCCGTGCCAGGATTCTGCTGATCCTGTTTTTTATCATCATCGGTTTCTACGCATTTAAGCTTTATGATGTGCAGATCGTGGAAACCGGCGGTAACACAGATAACTCCACTACCTTTACCTCCCGCATCAGGGTAAAAGCCGCCCGGGGCGACATTCTGGACAAGAACGGCAATGTGCTGGTAAGTAACCGGGCCAGTTATGATCTGGTCATTAACCATTACGTGCTGCTGTCTGCCAACGGCACCAATAAGTACCTATATGATTTGGTAAAGCGCTGCGAGGAGGTTGGCATTACCTATACGGACCGTTTCCCCATCTCCCAGAGCCGGCCCTTCACCTACGAATTGGAGAAATACAATTCCGCCTGGCAGGATTATTTTCAGGAATTTTTATCCTATAAGGGCGGTCTGGATTCGGATATCACCGCGCCGCTGCTGATTGAAAAGCTCCGGCAAAAATATAATATCCCCGCTGAATGGACGGAAACGGAAGCCCGCAAGGTGATTGGTCTGCGGTATGAGCTGGACCTGCGTCACTTAGACATGGCCAACTATGTTTTCCTCTCCGACGCTACCGATGAGCAGCTCTCTGCCATTGTGGAGCTGAATATTCCCGGCATGAACGTGGAACACTCCACTGTCCGGGAATACAGCACCAAGTACGCCTCCCATATTCTGGGTTATGTGGGCGCAATGGACGCGGAACAGTGGGAGTATTACAAGAAACTCGGCTACCGGATGGATGCCGAGGTAGGTCAGGACGGTCTGGAAGCGGCTTACGAGGAATACCTGCATGGCATAGACGGCTGGCGGGAGGATACGGTTACTGTAGATGGCACACTGGTTTCCTCCGTGTATCTATCTGAACCCCAGGCCGGCAGCAATGTGGAGATCTCTATAGATCTGAATCTGCAAATGGCAGCGGAAGACAAACTGGCAGAGGTCATTCAAAAACTGCAAAACAACGAAAATGAGCACGCCGACGGCAAAGACGCCCAAGGTGGCGCGGTTGTAGCAATGGACGTAAAAACCGGTCAGGTGCTGGTGTGCGGTAGCTACCCCAGCTATGACCTGTCCCGGTTCTTTGAGGACTACACCATCCTTGCCAACGACGATGATACGCCCCTTTATAACCGGGCTTTGCTGGCTGCCTATCCCCCCGGCTCCACCTATAAAATGTCCATGGTGGTCTCCGGCTTTGCCGCCAAGCTCATTGACTCAGAAACGCCCATCGCCACCAAGGGTATTTTTACCAAGTACATTGAAGAAGACTTTGCGCCCACCTGCCTGTCTTACAATGGCATTGGCTGTCACGGCTCTATTACCGCCGCTCAGGCGCTGGAGGTTTCCTGTAACTATTTCTTCTATGACCTCGGTGACCGGCTGCCATTGAACATTATGGACGCCACTGCCAAGGGTATGGGATTAGGCGAAGCCACCGGCATTGAGCTGTATGAAAATTTAGGTCACCGCGCAAACAAAGAAACCAAAGAAGACCTTTACGAAGGTGCGGATACCGGCTGGTACTCCGCTGACCAGGTTCTGGCCTCCATTGGTCAGGCAGATAACCGCTTCACGCCCATGCAGCTTTGCGTATATGCTTCCACCCTGGCCAATCAGGGAACACGCTTTAAGGCCACCTTTATGAACCGTGTGGTAGCCTCGGACTACCAAACCCTGATCCAGGAAACCACCCCCCAGATCCTCAGCCGGCTGGAGATTACGGATGAATGCTACCGGACCTATACCGAGGGCATGACTCTGGTTACCAGCAGCCCAAAGGGTACAGCCTGGTACACCTTCGGAGATTATCCCATCCCCGTTGCCGGCAAGACCGGTACGGCCGAAACAGATAAGGTAGGCGCTTCTGACCATGGTTCTTTTGTGTGCTATGCCCCTGCCAACGATCCTGAAATTGCCATCGCCGTGTATATTGAACAGGGCGGTCATGGTTCTACTCTGGCGGGAATTGCCAAAGCAATCCTGGACGAATATTTTGATGTCGAGGAAATTGGCGATGTAGTCATCTACGAAAACAAAGTCAGCTGAATTAAGGGCGTGTTGCGAAAACGCAACACGCCCTGGTTTTTGTTCCATATATAACTCCAACCTTGCCGGAAATCGTACCTTATCTATCCCTTTCCCATACCAGCATGGGTGTTAGCTTAGGCTTTTGGAAATATTCCTGGAATTTTACACACTTGACCAGAAACGCGTAATAGATGTTTTTGCCGCAGCCAAAGAGGGTCTCCAAATTACCCTGCCCCTTGGCAAGGATTACATCCGCCCGGTCAAAAGCCTCCCTCGCCTGGAGGGACAATAGCGAAAGCTCCGTTCCCGCCACGCAATTACCGTTGTCAATCACCGGGAAGGGAATACCCACCAATTCCGCATCCTCCCGGGTGGCATCATTCATAGCCGGGCCGCCCCGGACGCAGAAGGTAATGGAAAGATGGGGATATTTTTCCGCTATTTTTTCTGCGAAAACTCTATCAAAACAAATTTCTCCGGCGTTATCCGTCAGATACAGCAATTCCTTGCCCGCCTCCAAATCTTTCAGAAGCCGGCCATAGGCATCCATATCCAGTTCCATCTGCAAGGCGCTGTCCAGCAATTCATCCAATTGCTGAAAGCTGACCTGTCCCTGCAGGGCGGAAAAATCTATGTAATTGCCCAAAATCGCAAATTGTAATCCTGCCAGCACCCTGTCCGGAGCGGCATCCACTCTGCGGCGGATTCCCTCCATCCGGGCCAGCACAAACCGATTGGACTGCTCCTTTTCCTGCCGGAACCGGTCCGGCTCCAATCCGTAGAACCGCTGAAACAGTTCGCTGGTGGCAGGTGCCAGATAAGGAGAGCTGACCTCCTTTGGCACACTCAGGTAGAGCTTCATCAGTTCCCGGGCGAATTCTGTGGCAGTCTCCTCATCGCCCAGCTTCCGGGCGGTCTCCACATTCCGCCGCAGGTGGCACAAAAGGCACTGGCTGTCCATACGCAAGCCCATGGTTCACACCCCTCTCAGCAGCTGCCGGGAAAGCTCCAAAATGTTTTCATCAGGCAAGCTGTTCTCAATCTCCAAACTACCCGGGCCACCATACAGCAGCCCCGCCCTTTCCAGACACCTGTGGGTCTGCCGGGCTGTGCCCTCTCCTCCGTCCAGCAGCACCACTTCTCCCAACACGTGGGCAATTTCCTCTTTTACCAGAGGGTAATGGGTACAGCCCAGCACAAGAGCATCCAGTTTGCCCCGCCAATGTGCCAATATCTGCTGCAGCAGTGCGGTCATCTGTCCGGTATTTCCCTTGCCCTGCTCTACCAGCTCCACCAAGCCCGGTGCGGGAATCCGATAGATTTCCAGTCCCGGAAAACGTTCCACCTGCTGGGCCAGTTTTTCCTCCCGCAAGGTCACCTGCGTGGCCATAATGCCCACACGCCCACGGGGGAAACGCTCCGCCGCCACTTTCAGCGCGGGTTCGATACCTATGATAATCTTATCTGGATAGGTCTGCCGCAGCAGGTTGATAGCCGCCGCGGTAGCCGTGTTGCAGGCCACCACCAACGCCTTGACGCCCCGGGTCATCAGCTTTTCTACCGCGGCCAGAGTCAATGCCTGTACTTGCTGGGTGGACTTGTCCCCATAGGGAGCATTGGCAGAATCGCCGTAGTACAAATATCTCTCATCCGGCATTTGCTTCATCAATTCCCGCAGGACGCTGATTCCACCCACACCGGAATCAAACACAGCGATATAGTCGGTATTCATACTTTCACCCACTTTATCTTTTTCTGTTCTTTTCAGTATAGCAAAAAAAGTGCCGTGTTTCAATGGGGAAAACATAGGCAGCATGGCAAGGATAACCGTCTTTGCCATGCTGCCCCAAAAACGGTCAGCAAATACTACGGGTTTTCAACCATTTGTGGCATTTCCCCTACAGCAGCAACCACCAGAATGCCTAGATTATCCTCATAAATTTCCGGGAACTGGGAAAGGGGTAAGGGATTTTCCCCACTGCCTACCTCAATGGTATAGCCGGGCCGGCGGTAATTCTTGATAAACCAATCCTTATAACCAGCAAAGCCGGAGGCATAGGGCACATCCGCCAGCGCATATCCGCTGACCTGCGCCAGAAGCATGCCCAGTTCCTCCGCGCCGGGTACAAAATAATCTTCAAACTGCCAGTAGATTTCCTGACCCTGACTGTGAAACGCCAGCACAAGCTCTGGGCGAATATAGTCGGTATAGCCTGCCAGAGCCTTGGTTTCCTGCTGGTCCAGAGGTGCCCTGCCTACATAATCTCTGGGGCCCGGCCTGGTAAAGCCCTGACGGAATTTAATTTGCCTTGCCTGAAGCCAGCCTGCCGGATAGTTTAGGTTCAGGTCTACTCCCAGCAGATTTGCCTTCCAGCCCGACGGAAACGGGATCTCCGGGTAGTCCAGCGCCATATTTCTGGCGGAGATATACTGGGGATCCTCCGGCGGGATACTGCCTACCACCAGATCCACACCGTCCGGGTCTACCATAGGCACCATATAAATGGTCACCTGCCGGGCCAGTTCCCGGGCATCTGCGCCAAAAATCTGTCCCCCTGCCTCTATGGCCTGGGCAAATTCCTCAGCGAATTTCAGCAGGATCAGCGCGGTAATCCACTCATTGGCGTGGTGGGCGGCAGAATAAATTACCTTTCTCTCCCCATTGCCGATGACCAATGTGCGAACAGGTCTGCCATAGGCGGTCTGTGTCAGTTCCTCACTGCGGCAGAAGGGATACCGGGCGGTGATCTCCAAAATCATCCTGTTACAGCTTTCCGATGTAATGGGTACGGTTGTGTCCACAATCATATTCTTCACCTCCGGATATTCTATGCGCAACGGCAAGATCAGGTGAAAAATCCCCACTCTCAGAATGGAGTGGGGATTTTGATTATTGGTGTTTTACAAATGTCTTTTCCTGAATCAGCAGCAGATCGGATAAAATGGAATTGGAAACCAAAAAGCCCTTTGGTGTCAGCCGCCAGCGGCCATCTGAGGTTTTTGCCGCCAGCGTGGGATCAGCCGCCAGCGCCCCCTCCAGCGGTGCAAAGGGCAGCCCATACCGCTGCTCATACTCCTGAGGGTCTACACCCCCGGCGGTGCGCAGGCGCATCATCAGATACTCCCCTGCCCGCTCCCGGTTTTGAATAGGCTGCACATCCTCCAGCACCTCGCCTCCGTCACGGACGCACTGCACATATCTGGGCAGATCCCGGATCGCAGAGAACCGGCTTCCCCCAAAGTCGGAGCTGGCATTGGGGCCAAAGCCCAAATAGGGTTCCAGATTCCAGTACTTTAAATTATGCCGGGACGCATACCCTTTCTTGCAGAAGTTGGAGATTTCATACTGGCGGTAGTCCGCCTGCCGTAACCGCTTCACAGCCTCCAGATACATATCCGCCTGTAAATCATCGTCCGCCAGATTGCAGCAATCCTTGCACTCATACAGGGGTGTACCCTCCTCCACCTTCAGCCCGTAGCAGCTGATGTGCTCCGGTTTCAGCTTCAGTACATTATCCAGGGTAGATAGCCAACTGTCCAACTTCTGCCCCGGCAGGCCGTACATCAAATCCACAGAAAGGTTCCGAAAACCTGCCTTCCGGATTCGCTCCACTGCCGCCACAGCATGGGCGTAGGTATGGGGCCGGCCCAGTTTTCTCAAAATGCCGTCGTCATCGCACTGGATACCCAGACTGATCCGGTTAAAGCCATGCTTGCGCAGCTTCCGCAGCAGCTTTTCCGTCACAGAATCCGGGTTTGCCTCCACAGTAATCTCCGCAGATGAGGAGACCCGGTAGTTTTTCCTGATGGTTTCCAGGATTGCGCACAGTCCATCTCCACCAAAATAGCTGGGTGTTCCGCCCCCAAAGTAGATGGTATCCACCAAATATCCGTCCGCCTGAGGGGCAGTCTCCCGGATATGGGCGCAAACCGCCTGTAGATAGCCCTTTAAAAGGGCAGGCTCTCTGGTGGTCATGGAATAGAAGTCACAGTACTGGCACTTGCTGCGGCAAAAGGGCACATGGATATAGATACCCAGAGGCTGCAGGTTTTTCCGAAAGAATAAGGGCATAACTCAGTCCTCGTCCAATTTCAGCACTGCCATGAAAGCCTCGCTGGGCACAGCCACCGTACCAAAGGTGCGCATGCGCTTTTTGCCCTCCTTCTGCTTTTCCAGCAGCTTCTTCTTACGGGTGATATCGCCGCCATAGCACTTTGCCAGCACGTCCTTACGCAGGGCTTTAATGGTCTCCCGGGCGATAATCTTGCCGCCGATGGCCGCCTGCACAGGAATTTCGAACTGAGCACGAGGGATATTCTCCTTCAGCTTTTCGCAGATCTTTCTGGCACGGGGATAGGCATTGTCCGCAAAGAGGATGAAGCTCAGCGCATCCACGATATCTCCGTTGAGGAGAATGTCCAGCTTTACCAGACGGCTGGGCCGGTAACCGATCAGCTCATAGTCCAGACTGCCGTAGCCCCGGGTGCGGGACTTCAGCGCGTCAAAAAAGTCATAGATAATTTCGTTCAGGGGCATTTCGTAGTGCAGTTCCACCCGGTTGGCATCCAGATACACCATGTCCTTAAACTCACCACGGCGCTGCTGGGCAAGCTCCATGATGTTACCCACATACTCCTGAGGCGCAATCAAATTCACCTTGGCAAAAGGCTCTTCTGCCAGCTGGATCTCCATGGGATCGGGATAATCCAGGGGGGTGTACACCATCATCACCTCGCCGTTGGTTTTGGTGATCCGGTACACAACGTTGGGGGCGGTGGTAATGAGATCCAGATTATATTCCCGCTCCAACCGTTCCTGAATGATTTCCATGTGCAGCAGACCCAGGAAGCCGCACCGGAAGCCGAAGCCCAAAGCGATGGAGCTTTCCAGTTCATAGGACATGGAGGCATCGTTCAGCTTCAGCTTTTCCAGCGCCTCCCGCAGATCCTGATACTTGGCGCCATCCGCCGGATATACGCCGGAGAACACCATAGGCTGCACAGGACGGTAACCGGGCAGCGGTTCGGGTGCCGGGTTTTCCACCGTTGTAATGGTATCGCCCACCTGGGTATCCGCCACCGTTTTGATGGAAGCGGTGATATAGCCCACTTCACCTGCGCCCAACGCATCCATAGGATTCAGGCCGGTGGCGCTCATAGTGCCCACCTCCACTACCTTGTACACCGCGCCGGTGGCCATCATCCTAATGTCCATACCGGGACGGACTGTGCCCTGCTTGATACGGGTATAGACGATAACACCCCGGTAAGAATCGTACTGGCTGTCAAAGATCAGTGCCTGCAGAGGTGCTTCCCGGTCCCCGGTGGGGGCAGGCACGTCCCGGACGATCATTTCCAGCACCGCCCGGATATTGATGCCGTTTTTGGCGGAGATCTCCGGGGAATCCTCCGCAGGGATACCAATGATATCCTCTACCTCTGCCTTCACCTCCGCGGGGCGGGCAGAGGGCAGGTCGATCTTGTTGATTACGGGGAGCACTTCCAGCCCAGCGTCAATGGCAAGGTAGGTATTTGCCAAAGTCTGGGCTTCCACACCCTGGGAAGCATCCACCACCAGCACCGCGCCCTCACAGGCAGCCAGGGAACGGCTGACCTCGTAGTTAAAGTCCACATGGCCCGGAGTGTCGATCAGGTTCAGGGCATAGGTTTCCCCGTCATCGGCAGTATAGGAAAGGGTTGCCGCGGTAGCCTTGATGGTAATACCCCGCTCCCGCTCCAACTCCATGGAGTCCAGCATCTGCTCGGCACGGACACGCTGGTCAATGGCGTTGCACTCCTCCAGCAGCCGGTCCGCCAAGGTAGATTTTCCGTGGTCAATATGGGCAATAATAGAAAAATTTCGAATCTTGGAAAGGTCTGTCATAGATACACCTCTAATGCAGAATAAGAGCTGTTTGTGCCCATTTGGGCATGCTCCCGTCTAATAGTTCGATTATATGCGTTTTTCCGAAAAAAGGCAACTGTATGTTTTCTGAAAATCCGGCAATACTGTCTATTGCAGCGACAAAAAGCGGGAAAAGTTCCGTAAAAGGAAAAATATTTTGTAAAAAACCCTTGCCGAAAAGGAAAAACCGGAGTATAGTCTAACGGCACGAGATTTGAAGATAAAGAGGGATTATTTATGAGCACCACAAAAAAAGCCCCTAAAAGCCCAGAGGAGCTTCAGGCCGCACTCCAGAAGCTGATCGTCCAGGGCCGCAAAGAGGGTATGATCCGCGCTTCTGAACTCAACTCCCATTTGGAGGAAATGGATCTCACCCCGGAACGGATTGAGGAAATTTATGACCAGTTTGAGGCCATGAACATCCAAATCGTTACCTCAGACCTGGATCTGGACCTTGGCAACGACGATCTTCTTTTAGATGACCTGGGGGATGACATTGACCTGGTAGACGTGGAAGAAGAAGATTTGGTAGACCCAGTAGACTTGGCCGCGGAATATAATCTGGACGATCCGGTACGTATGTACCTGAAAGAGATTGGCCAGATCCGTCTGCTGTCTGCGGATGAGGAAGTAGATCTTGCCAAGCGGGTGGCTGAGGGCGATCAGTATGCCAAAAACAAACTGACTGAAGCCAATCTGCGTCTTGTGGTCTCCATCGCTAAGAAGTACTCCGGCCGTGGTTTGCATATTCTGGATCTGATTCAGGAGGGTAACACCGGCCTTATCCGCGCTGTGGATAAATTTGACTGGACAAAGGGAAACAAATTCTCTACATATGCCACCTGGTGGATCCGGCAGGCCATCACCCGCGCCATTGCCGATCAGGCTCGAACCATTCGTGTACCGGTGCATATGGTAGAGGTGATTAACAAGGCCACCCGCTGCAACCGGAAGCTGGTGCAGGAACTGGGCCGGGAACCCACTGTGGAGGAAATCGCCGCAGAGTTGGGGCTACCTGTGGAGAAAATTATTGAGGCAAACCGCACCGCTGCTGACACCCTGTCTCTGGATACCCCTGTGGGCGACGAGGAGGATACTTCCATCGGCTCCTTCGTGGAGGATGAGCGCACCCCCGGCCCGGCGGATGCCACCTCCAACACCCTCCTGGCAGAGGCACTGAAGGAGATTCTGGATACCCTGACCGAGCGTGAAGCAGATGTGCTTCGCATGCGTTTCGGTATGTACGATGGCCGCACCCACACCCTGGAGGAAGTGGGTCAGATCTTCGGCGTGACCCGTGAGCGTATCCGTCAGATTGAAAACAAGGCAATCCGCAAGCTCCGCCATCCCAGCCGGGCAAAGAAGATTAAGGATTTCTACTGCTGAGAGGTAATCACACCCCAGCGCTCGTTTCACATTAAAAAACCAGTGTTTGCAGCGCAAACACTGGCTTTCTTTTTATTGGCGATAGTAGGACAGAAAGTCCCGCAGCTTATCCATTGCCTCTTCCAGTACTTCCACCCGGGGAAGACATACGATGCGGAAGTGATCCGGCTGATGCCAGTTGAAGCCCTTACCGCTGATTAAGAGAATTTTCTTATCCCACAGCAGGTCAAAGGTGAACTTCTCATCATCGGTAATATTAAACCGCTTCACATCCAGCTTGGGGAAGATGTAAAAACCTGCCTTGGGTTTGACGGTGCTCACGCCAGGGATCTGGTTCAGCGCCTCATGGACAAATTTGCACTGTTCATAAATCCGGCCGCCGGGAACAATATAATTCTTTACACTTTGGTAGCCACCCAGTGCCGTCTGGACAATAGACTGGGCCGGCACGTTGGAGCACAGTCGCATATTAGAGAGCATATCAAGGCCCTCCATATAATCCCGGCCTGCCCTCTTATTGCCGCTGAGCACCATCCAGCCGACCCGGAAACCTGCCACCATGTGGGATTTGGACAGGCCGCTGAAGGTGGCGCAGAACACGTCCGGTGCCAGGGACGCAATGGAAATATGCTCTTCCCCCGTGAGCACAAGACGGTCATAAATCTCATCAGAGAAAATCATAAGTTGATGCTCCCGGGCCACCTGGGCAATCTGCAGCAGCACCTCCCGGGGGTAAAGAGCGCCGGTGGGGTTGTTGGGGTTAATGATGACAATGGCCTTGGTACGGGAAGTAATCTTGCTGCGAATATCGGCAATGTCCGGGTTCCAATCTGATGCCTCATCACATAAGTAGTGGACAGGTGTGCCACCAGCCAGTGTCACACAGGCGGTCCAAAGAGGATAGTCAGGAGAGGGAACCAAAACCTCGTCCCCGGTATCCAGCAGGGCAGACATGCTCAGGTTAATCAGTTCGCTGACACCGTTGCCGATATAAATATCCTCCACAGCCAGATTGGGTACATTCTTGGTCTGCATATACTGCATGACCGCCTTTCTGGCGGAAAACAGACCCTTGGAATCAGAGTAGCCCTCACAATGGGAAAGCCGATTGCGCATGTCATAGATCACTTCATCCGGAGCCCGGAAACCAAAGGGGGCGGGGTTGCCAATGTTCAGCTTTAAAATGGTGGTGCCGGCCTGCTCCATACGGGCAGCCTCCTCCACCACAGGGCCTCTGACGTCATAGAGCACGTTATCCAGCTTGCTGGATTTCTTAAATTCACGCATAGTATCTTCTCCTAACGGATTGGTTTGTTTTTGCTGTGCAGGCGCCTGCCCTTTTAGCCATTGAACAGAAACCTCCAGGGTATCTGCCAAAAAGTTCAAAATATTTTCCCTGGGAACGCACTTTCCGGCCACATATTGGCTGATATGGCTCTTTCCCAGCTTTACTCCCGCCTGTTGAGCCGCCTGCAAGATATGAATCTGCTTCATATTCTTCGCTACCATTGCGCTGTTTAGCCTCTGCGCGAAGCTTTCCGCCCCCATATGCGCCCCTCCTTATCATAAAAGTTCAATTTTCTTGTTCTGGTTCAATTTGTGTGTTTTTATTATAGCACACTCTCCCGGGAACGCAAGTGTTTTTTTGAACTTCCCGGAAAGTTCAATCATTTTTACGACTGGCGTTTTTTAAGAAAAAAGTGCCGTTTATTCCGGATTTACCCGCTGGAGTACCTTGCTTTTATGTCCAGATTATGATAAAATATCAAGTTGTAACTTACAGAAAGGAGGCAGTTTTATGCGGAGGTTAATTGTTTTGGCACTGTGCGTGGCAACTATTCTAATCCTGTGCGTCAGCGCCGGCGCTGTCACGGGCATTTCCTCTATGACCTCCCAGATCACTGTCTCCTCAGACAGCAGCTGCCAGGTCACCTCCACGGTAACCATCCATCTGGATAGCCCTATGGAGGAGATTGTATTCCCTGTACCCAGAGATGCCGCTGCTGTAACCCTGAATGGTTCCAGGGTACTGACCCACGCTAAAGGAGAAGTAAAGAACATTGACCTGTCCAAAATTCTCAAGGGCATGGCCGGGGATTTCACCTTTGTAGTTGGTTACCGTCTGACAGATCTGGTCAGCACCAATGAGGCGGAATTGCTGCAGCTCACCCTCCCCCTGCTCAGTGGCTTTGCCTACCCGGTACAGCATATGGAAGTTTCCGTTTCCATGCCTGGTTCCATCTATACCCAGCCGGGCTTTACCAGCGGGTATCACCAGGCCAATATTGAAAAGGATCTTTCCTTCCATGTAGACGGTTTTACCATCCTCTGTCGTGCCCAGTCAACCCTGAAGGATCACGAAACCCTGGCCATGACACTGATTGTCAGCGAGGAAATGTTCCCCCAGTCTATTATTCAGTCTCCTGATCTGAATATCTCCAACACCGCAGCCATTGTTTGCGTTGTGCTTGCGGGGTTCTACTGGATTGTATTTCTGCGCTTTCTGCTCCCCCTACCCCAGAAGCGGACTGTACCGCCGGAGGGTTTCTCCGCCGGACAGATGGAATCTGTTCTGCATCTGCGTGGTGCGGATCTGACACTAATGGTTCTCTCATGGGCGCAGCTTGGTTATGTGATGATTCACCAGAACCGCCAGGGACAGGTGCGGCTGTATAAGCAGATGGAAATGGACAATGAGCGCAGCAGCTTTGAACGCCGATGCTTTAGTTCCCTGTTTTCCAAAAAGGATGTGGTGGACACCGCCTCGTCCCACTATGTGCAGCTTTACATGAGTATCGCCTCTGCCAAACCCAATGTGCAGAGCTTCGTGAAAAAGGGTTCAGGCAATGTGAATATTTTTCGTTTTCTCACGAATCTCATTGGCTTGGCCTGCGGTACCGGTCTGGGTATCACCCTGGGCGCAGAGGCCGCGGCAGGTTGGCTGGTGGTGTTTATTTGGACTGTGTTTGGATTTTTAAGCCACCGCTATATGAGCCAGTGGGCGTACAGCCTGCTGAAGCAGGACAAGCACCGGATCTGGATCAGTCTGGCCCTTGTCGGTGTATGGCTTCTGTTGGGGCTTCTCTCCGGGCAGATATCCCTGGCACTGTGGGCTGTGGTCAGCGCCGCAGCCTCGGGTCTAATGTCAGCTTTCGGCGGACGGCGCACCCCGGAGGGCCGACAGGCTATGGCACAGATCTTCGGCCTGCGCAGATACCTTGTCAGTGTTTCCTCCCAGGATATTCAGCGGATCTGCAGAAATAATCCGGAATATTTCCACGATCTTGCCCCCTACGCTCTGGCACTGAACGCGGACAAGCGTTTTGCTCGGAGTTTCGGCGGGGAGAAGATCCACTGTCCTTACATCACCGAGAGCAACGAACTCTACCTTACCGCTGCCCAGTGGAGTGAGTATATGCGTCTGACTGTGGACACTATGAACGCCCGCATCCAACGGCAGCCGTTGGAAAAATGCAGGCGAATCCTCCGCTCTCTGATAAAATAACTTCCTATACAGGTGACCGGAATGCAAACGCATTCCGGTCACGTTTTTTGGAAAAATCTCCCCGCCGTCTTGACAAGAGAAACAAAATCCTCTATGATGGGCTCAGAGATTTAAAGGTTGAACCTTTAAACTACAATTAAGGAGGCGTGTTATGAAGATCACAAAGCTGTACATCCACCGGCTGGCAGTGCCGCTGAAACATCCCTACCATCTGTCCAAGGAGTACGGTATTTTCAGCACCGCAACCCCCATTGTAGTAGAAGCCCACACCGATGAGGGTATTGTGGGATATGGTGAGTGCGATCCCTGGCCCCTGTTCACCGGCGACAGCGCAGAGGTATCCGCGCTGATTCTTTCGAAGCATCTGGCACCCATGCTTCTGGGGCAGGATCCTACCAATATCAATGAACTCCACCGGCGCATGGACAGTATCATCCGCAACCAGCACCTGACCAAGTCCTCCATCGATATGGCCGCCTACGATATCTGGGGCAAGGCCACAGGCATGCCCGTTCATCAGCTTTTGGGTGGCAAGGTGCAGCCCTCCAACACCATGCGCTGCATGTGGTCCATAGGCGGCAGCACCCCCGAGGAGAGCGCCGCGGACGTGCTGGAGGCCAAGGCTCTGGGATACTATGGCTGCATGATAAAAATCGGCGGGCCCGATTACAAGCTGGATGCCGCCCGTACTAAGGCTGTGCGGGAAGCGGTCGGCCCGGAATTCCCCTTAATTGTGGACGCAAACCAAGGTTGGGACGTGGATACCGCCATCCGGTACTGGAAACAGATCCGTGACTGTGACATTCTGTTCTTTGAGCAGCCCTTGCAAAGCTGGGATGTGGAGGGTATGGCTAAGGTTCGCCGGGCCATTGATATCCCCCTGTCTGCCGATGAGGGCGTGATGACCATGCAGGACGCCCGCAATCTGGTAAAGGCGGAAGCAGTGGATATTTTCAGCATTAAGGTGACGAAAAACGGCGGCATCAAGCCTGCCAAGGCTATTTGCGAATACGCCGATGCCAACGGTATTCAGGTATTCTTCAACTCTATGATTGAGGAGGGCATTACCCAGGCTGCCAGCCTGCACATTGGCGCCACCTGTTCCAACCTGGTGAGCACCATCGGCCATGCCTATTTCTCACCTAACCGGCTGGATGGGGATATCTGCAGCTACCACAAGCTGATCCGTCCCAAGGATGGCTGTGTGGACATTCCCGACCTACCGGGTCTGAGCATCCACCTTGACGAGCAGGCTATGAAAAAGTATTGCGTAGAAACCATTGTAGTAGAGTAATAGGAGGAATATCACTATGAAAAAAACCTGGGCAATTATCGGCGGCGGCAACGGCGGTCAGTCCATCGCCGGTCACCTTTCTATTCTGGGAGAAACCGTCCGTCTTTTTGATGTAGTTCCCGCAACTGTGGATGCCATCAACGCCAAGGGCGGCATCCGGCTCTATCACGGCGTGGAGGGCTTCGGCAAGCTGGAATTTGCCACCACCTCCATGGAAAAGGCCATCACCGGCGCGGACATTCTGATGGTGGTGCTGCCGTCGCTGTACCACGAATCTATCGCCAGACAGATGGCACCCTTTCTGAAGGACGGCATGGTGGTATTTCTCCATCCGGAAAGCTCCTGCGGCGCATTGGCTTTCCGAAAGGTTCTGAAAGATTTGGACTGCAAAGCAGATATCATTCTGGGCGCTGCCGGCACCCTACTGTACTCCACCCGAATCCAGACCCCCGGCGAGGTGTACATCTTCGGTGTCAAGAGTGAAGTGCCTATGGCAGCTCTGCCCGCTTCCGATAACGAAAAGCTGGCCGCAGTCATCCGTCCTGCGCTGCCCTGGTTTGTGTTGGTGGAAAACACCCTCAAGACCAGTCTTGGCAATATCAACGCCATGATGCACCCGGCACCTATGCTGCTGAACACCTCCCGGATTGAGGCGGACCCCTTCATTCCGTTCCAGTACTACTGGGAGGGCATGACTCCCTCCATCGGAAAATATGTGGAGGCTATGGATCAGGAGCGAATTGCCGTTGCCAAGGCTTTGGGGCTTGAGCTGCGCACCATCCGGGAAGACTATGTAGCTATGTACCGCTGCGGTGACAAGGATACACCTCTCTACCAGCTTTGCAAAAACAACCCCGGTTATGAGGGCATTATGACCTCCAACACTTTGGCCACCCGCTATGTTCTGGAGGATATTCCCTTCTCTCTGGAGCCGATTCAGGCCATTGCCCAGGTCGCCGGTGTTCCCACACCGAAAATCGATGCCATTGTCACGCTGGGCCGCACCATTTTGGGTCAGCGGATGCAGGTGGGCCGCAACGCGGTCACACTGGGCATTCAGGACTTGACGAAGGAGGCACTTCTGGAGTATATTAATGGTTGAAAAAACCATTGCCAGGAGGTTTCCCTATGCGCGCGTTTCACAGGCAGTCTCTGAACCAACAGCTTATGGATGTTTTGATTCAAAATATCCTGTCCGGTGACCTCCCCGTTGGGCAGCGGCTTCCTCCGGAGGCAGAGCTGGCTGAGCATTTGCAGGTCAGCCGCAATACATTGCGTGAGGCATTGAAAACGCTGGAAACCTTTGGAATTATTTCTTCTGTCCATGGACAGGGTACCTTTGTCAGCCCCAATGCCCACCAGAGAATCCCCAATATTGAAATCATCAAGCTGCTCTCCCAGAGTCACGATGTGCAGAGCCTGCTGGATGCCCGTTTGGTCATTGAGCCGGGTCTTGCCAATTTTGCTGCCGAGCGCCGGACTGAGGAGGATCTGGAACGGATTGGCGCAAGTGTAGGTGTATTTCTGAACCAGGAGCAGGGGTTGGAAACCATGTTCCATATACAGGTGGCACAGGCTGCGGGCAGTCCCATGCTCTACGGTTACCTGCAAGCGGTTTTTCAGCAATTGCTGCACACCCCCTACCCCCTTGTACAGGAAAAACTGTTTACAGACTACGCCAGCAGCGAGGTACGGGAGCATAGGGAGATCCTGGAAGCGATTGCTGACCAGGATGGTGCCTCCGCCCACAATCTGATGTACATGCACCTGAAACGGCGGTTTAAGATCATGAGCGCCGCAGAGGAATCATAAAACGCCCCTCAGGAAGGCGCTAACCCTAAGAAATCCTGTTTTCAAAAAACGATCGGCACAGTTTGGATAGATCCAGCTGTGCCGGTTCTTTTTGTTTTGGGGAAATTAGGCCGGTCAACAGGCGGTTGAGCGGCGTTCAACCAACGGTTGAACGGAATTTTTTCCAATGTACAAATAATTGATAGCATATTTTATCTTTCCCTTGTATAATGGTGTCAGAAAATACAGGAGGAACTACTTATGGAACAAACCTTAGGAAAGCGCATCATGCAACACCGTAAAAGGCTTGGTCTGACACAGGATCAGCTGGCGGAGAAGCTGGGTGTCACCCCACAGGCTGTCAGCAAGTGGGAAAATGACCAATCCTGTCCCGATATCTATATGTTGCCCAAGCTGGCAGATCTGTTCGGAATCACTACGGATACTCTGCTGGGACACACCGCCATTTCCGTGGGCGAGGTGGTGGACGATGAAGAGGAAAATTCCCGTTGGGAGTTCCACTGGGACGGAGGCAGTTGGGGTGCGGTGAGCACCGCCATCTTTGTGCTGCTGGTGGGCGCGCTGCTGTTTGCCGCCCGGTTTTTCCATTGGGATGTAGGGTTCTGGGGTATTGCCTGGCCCTCTGCCCTGCTGGTGTTTGCCCTGTCCTCGTTGACCAAGCGTTTTCATTTTACCAATGTAGTGTGTACGCTGCTGGGCGGTTATTTCCTATTAAATAATCTGGGTATTTTTGATATTTCTCTGGATAAGAAGCTGATCTTCCCCTGTCTTATTTTGCTGTGCGGCGCCAGCCTTCTGGTAGATGCCCTGCGCAAGCCCAGAAAGAGCCGCTTCCAAATCCACAAAAAGGGAAATCTCTCCCACAAAACCCGGAAGCACTTTGTCCAGGAGGATGAACATTTCGCCTGCGACCTGAGTTTTGGGGAAACCTCCCACCGGATAACCCTCCCCCGTATTCGACGTGGCAAGGCCAGTGTCAGCTTTGGCCAGTTGGAAGTAGACTTGACCGGCTGCGGTGAAATTGCCGACGGCTGCGAACTGGAAGCCAGCGCCAGTTTCGGATCGCTGGAATTGAAAGTTCCCAGCCAGTACCGGCTGGAATGCGCCGCCGGTACCAGTTTTGGTGACATTTCCATCCATGGGCAAGCCGATGAGTCCGCCAAAGGCACCATTATCCTCACCGGGCGGGTCAGCTTCGGGGAATTGGAAATCCATTATGTGTAAGGGATGGCCTGCCCCAGTTTGTCCGTGATCTGCCCGGGGATATCCCCGCAAACGACCAGTAATCACGAGGTCAAGCGCCCAAAAAAGTTCCCCCGGACTCCTCCGGGGGAACTTTTTTGGTTGTACCTTCAAAGCACAATGCTTATTTAGAGAACAGGTAGTTCACCAGTTTGGTTGCCAGAATAATGATGCCGATAATGGTAAAAATCACTAGCATACCAACGCCCATGTGCTTCAGATTTTCCACGAAAGCCATGGGGTTAAACTCCAGATTGACAGCAGTATTGGTCAAAAAATGCATACACTTAACCTCCCATTAGCTTGGCGGCGATGTTCAGAATAATACCACCGGCAATAACCGATGCGATCTGGCCGGAAACGTTGACGCCAATGGAATGCATCAGCAGGAAGTTCTGGGGGTCTTCCTCCAGCGCCATCTTGTGGACAATACGGCCGGACATGGGAAACGCGGAGATGCCGGCAGCGCCGATCATAGGATTGACCTTGTTCTTCATAAACAGGTTCAGGAACTTGGCAAACAGCACACCACCGGCGGTGTCCACAATAAAGGCAATCAGGCCCAGACCCATAATCAGCAGGGTATCCAGCTGCAGGAATTTGTCAGCCGTCATATTGAAGGCCACAGAAATGCCAAGGAAAATGGTAATCAGATTTGCCAACACATTTTGTGCGGTGGAAGAAAGGCTTTCCAGCACACCACATTCCCGGATTAGGTTGCCGAACATTAAGAAGCCAATCAAGGCGGTCGCCTGAGGGATAATGGCGGATGCTACTACGGTGATAATGATTGGAAAGAGTACCCGGGTCAGCTTGCTGACAGACTTCTGCTCATAAGGCATCCGGATCATACGCTCTTTTTTTGTGGTGAGCAGTTTGATAACCGGCGGCTGAATCACCGGTACCAGTGCCATATAAGAATAGGCTGCCACGGTGATGGCACCCACATACTGGGACCCCAGCTTGTTGGCAACAGCGATGGAAGTGGGACCGTCAGCGGCACCGATAATAGCAATGGAGAAAAAGTCCCGGAAGTCGGGGAAGAACATGCTTGCCATGCACAGCGTGAAGAATATTCCGAACTGGGCGGCAGCACCGAAAAGCATTAGTTTGGGGTTGGTCAGCAGCGGGCCAAAATCGATCATAGCGCCGATGCCGATGAACAGCAGCAAGGGGAACAGTTCGTTGGCAATGCCAGCGTTGTACAGTTCCTGAATTGGGCCTACCAGGGCATCGGAGAAAGGTATGTTCACAAGAATGGTGCCGAAGCCCATGGGCAGCAGCAAAGAGGGTTCCATTTCTTTGGAGATAGCCAAATAGACCAGCAGGCAGCCAATGGCAATCATAATCAGGTCATACAGGTCAAAGGCCAATAAGTTTTGATACAAAATTTCCATATACTCCCTCCTTAACGGACAAATACCAAGGGCGCGCCGGTTTCGACTGTCGTGCCTTTAGATACAAGCACCTGGGTCACAGTACCGCTCTTGGGAGCCATGATCTCATTCTCCATTTTCATAGCTTCCAGGATCACCAGCACTTCACCCTCCTTTACCGCTTGGCCGGGGATAACATTTACCTTCAAAATATTACCGGGCATAGGAGCATCCACACGCTCCCCATCACCTGTTACGGAAGGTGCTGCCGTGGGAGCGGCACTGGGCGCTGCTTCAACAACGGGGGCTGCAGGCGCGGCAGGGGCCGGTGCATAGGACTGGAATTCCTTCTCCAGCATGGGGTGAGCCAAGTCCACCTCTACCTCATAAGTACGGCCATTGAGGGTTAATTCGTATTTCATATTACTGAGCCTCCTTGATGGAAATAAAACGTAATTCGTTCAGTGGTTTTCCCATTTTATTTGCGACAATCGCCATCAGCATTGCGGCTGTCTTGGGTTCCACACCGTGGAGCTTTACCTGTCCGGCAGAGCCGGGAGCGACAGGCTTTTCCGGTTCTTCTACCGGGACTGAAATCACAACCATGTCAGGTTCTTTTGCTTTGGCAAAGAATCGTTTCCGGATTGCCATGATCGCGACAATAACGGCAAGAAGCAGAACCATCGCCAGCGCTACATAGTCAGGCTGGGGATTCTGCGCTGCGGCAAGTATCAGCATAAGTCATTCTCCTTTTCCCTTATTCACTTTCTTTTTGAGATCCAACGGGACTCACAATACTATAACCCACATTCACAAGGTGGTCTGCAACACGCTCAAGACCGGCTACCACAGAAGAATAGTAGGGACTTACCTCCACACTGCAATCGCCCTCGGCCAGACGGGTAAAGTGACTGGCGGTAAGCTGCTTTTTCATTGCGTCGATTTCATCTTCCAATAGTGCCAGCTTTGGCAACTCCGCTTTATCCAGATTATCAAAGGCATCCTTGGAGATGATAAGCATCTGCATAACCTGCGCACACATTTTTGCAATGTCAGCTTGCGCTTTTTCGGAAAAGGCAATCTTCTTCCCTGCCATTTCCCCTGCGATCTCATAAAAGTTCTCCGCATGGTCACCGATACGCTCCAGGTCATTGAGTACATGGAAATAAGAGCCAATGACAAGCTCATTGCTTTGCTCTACGTTGGAAGACAGCTTAATTAAAAATCTTGTCAACGCACCGTTGGTAAAGTCGATTACCGCCTCGTTCCGGGCGATCTTATCCCCATGCAGTGGCTGGTTTGCGCCCATGGCGGAAAAAGAAAGGGCAATATTTTCCTCTACCAAGCCGAACATATAGTCCATCTCTTTTTTTACCTGCATAAGTGCCACAGGGGGCATGGTCAGCAGGCGGTCATCGGTATATCTAAGGGTATGTACTGTTTCTGCTTGTTTCCTGTCTTTAATCACCCGGCAGGAATACTGTACAAGCTGCTTTACAAAAGGCAACAGCAGGCATGTGGTGGTCACATTGAAGATCACATGGAAAATCGACACCCTCATTTGAAGAGACATTGGATCATTGCCGGGGAATAGCAACACAAGGAGGTTTATCATGGGTTCTTTGAACAGCCAGACAATGGCCGTAAATACAACTGTGCCGATCACATTAAAGGTGAAGTGAATCAGCGCTACACGCTTAGAGTTAGCGTTTGCGCCAACCGATGCCAAAAGCGCGGTGACACAGGTGCCGATATTGGCGCCAAGGACGATAAACAGTGCAAGATCCAGGGGCAGGACACCGGTTCCCACCATGGTGATTACAACACCGGTAGCTGCTGAGGAGCTTTGGATCAGCGCGGTAAAAATCACACCCACCAAGATAAGCAGTAGTGGGAAATCGATGACGCTGAAAACGCCCTGGAACATGGATTCTACCAAGGGATTTCCAAAAGCCTGCTCGCTGCTCATCACATTCAGACCCACAAAAATCAAGCCCAATCCACTGCACAGAAGGCCTGCGATCTTTACCTTTTCCTCCTTGAAGAAGCCCATCATAACTCCGGCAAAAGCGAAAAGATACATCAGCATATTAAAATAGTCGTTCTTCAGTGCAACCAGAACACCGGTTATTGTTGTGCCGATGTTGGCACCCATAATAATGGGTGTGGCCTGCATAAGGGTCATGACACCGGCATTGACCAAGCCGATCACCATAACCGATGTGGCCGACGAGCTTTGAATAATGGCCGTAACACCTGCGCCGATGCCCACGCCGGAGAACCGGTTATTGCTGATTCGACCCAGCATTTTCTTCATGCCTTCGCCTGCGCTTTTCTCCAGCGCATCACTCATAAAATTCATGCCGACAATAAAGACGCCCACACCTGCGAGCAGCCAGATGAGGCTCTGTATAAGCTGCATAACATCTTCCGCTGACATTATAATCTCTCTCCTTTCACACAGGGTGGCGTATTCAAAACCATTCCACCCCATTTTACACAATTATAACATTCTTCCGGTTAAGAGGGGGTAAATAATAAAACAGCATTGCGCTGCCACGGGCGCAATGCTGTATCTGTTATTCATTCAGCCGGTAGCCTACACCAAGCTCGTTCGCGATGTAGTTTTGTTCTCCCGGCTTGTCTCCCAGCTTTCTTCGGATATTTGCCATATTGACCTGCAGCTTTTTAATGCTGCCTTCCTGGGCATAGTCACCCCAGATTGCCTTGATGATAGCAGCATAGGTCATCATCTTACCACAGTTTTCGGAAAGGAGCGCTACAATATTGTATTCTGTCTGAGTAAGCTTGACCGGCTCTTTTTTGATGAACACCTGTCGGGCATCATAATCAATCTCCAAATCCTTAAGGGAGAATCTGCCCCCCGGCAGCCGCCCTTCCTCTGCACTGAAACGATTGTTCCGCAGAGCGGCCCGCACCCGGGCAAGTAATTCCCCCGGACCAAAGGGCTTGGTTATGTAGTCGTTGGCACCTCTGTCCAGGGCGGCAATCTTATCGGCCTCGTTTGTCCGGGCAGACAATACAATAATAGGTGTCAGGGAATTCTGACGCACAAAATCAAGCAGATGCATGCCGTCCATATCTGGAAGCCCCAGATCCAAAATAATCAGATCCGGCATATGGGAAGCGTAGATCGTTTTTGCGTCGGAACAGGACCCCGCAAGAATCGTTTGGTAACCGGCGGTATCCAGCATGGTGGCAACCAGATTGCGGATGTTGGATTCATCTTCTACAAGAAGGATTTTATACTTATTCTGCTTCATTGCTTATTTCTTCCGTATCCAGAGTGAAACGGAATACCGCACCTCCTGTCTTCGCGTTTTCGGCTTTTATGCTGCCGCCGTGGGCTTTGATGATGGTTGCGCATACAGACAAGCCTATGCCTGCATTTTTCTTCTGACTGTCGGCGACCTCATGCTCTTGCGTGTAGTACCCGGTAAACAGCGTTTCCAGCCGCTTTGGATTGATGCCACAACCATTATCCTTAATTTCAAAAACGGCTTTGTTACCAACTATGAATACACGGAGCGTCAAGAGGGTCATTCCCTGTGCGTGTTGAACCGCGTTTTCAAGAATGTTCACCATGACCTGTTCTATGAGAATGGCGTCCATGGGAATGATAATGACATCATCGGGAATCTTAATTTCCACCCTCTGGGTAGGATAACGCTTTCTAAATTTCAGAATCACCGAATCGATCAGTTCCTCAAGCACGGTGGGTGTCTTAATAATTTTGACCTGCCCGCTGTCGATGCGGGTGACGGAAAGCAGGTTTTCCACCATGCGGATGAGCCACTCAGAATCTTCCTTTATGCCGGTGGCGATTTTCGTCTTTTGTTCTTCTGTCATGGCATTGCTGTTTTCAAGGAGGGTGGTGCTGGAGCCGTAAATGGTTGTCAGCGGCGTTCTGAGATCATGGGAAACCGCCCGGAGCAGATTGGCCCGCATACGCTCTTTTTCGCTTTCCGCTTTCATCGCCTCGTGCTGCTTCAACTTGGTTGTAAGGGCACTGGTGAGGATGGCAATGGCAATCATAATAATGGCGGAGATCAGATTCACGGGGATTGCGAAATCGAAGGCGAAATACGGGAAAGTAAACCCATAGTTAACCGCCACCGTACCCAGAAATGCGGCGAAAACGCCGTAAAGATACCCTTCCGTCAGGAGGGATACCAGAAATACCGCAAACACAAAAACCGTTGTGATATGTTCCTGCACCTCAAAAATGTATTGGAACAGCAAGCTAAGACTAAAGGCACAGATCAGAGAAATCATTGTAATCAGGCTGTTTTTTATGTGCTTTCTAAACGCCCCCATCAAATCACCTTCATTTAGATAATTGTTTTTATTATACAACACTTTTAAGCAAAGGAACAGTAAATTATAAAAAACGTCTTGTTTTTTGTAGCGTAGAGTATTTTGTGTTATCGGTAACTGCTATCTGCATGGGTTGCTGCCGGGGTCACCCCCGGCTAATGTACCATCGTAACCCATAGAAACGTTCTTTTCGATTCCTGGCCCACCCTCAAACCGGCTACAAAGTACAATTGCGAATCTAAACCACTGCGGTCTGCGGTTTGCACATCTGCAAAACCACAACACTTGGTGGTGTTTTTTACCTATCTAAATTCCGGCTTATCCGTAGCACACCCAGACGTGATATGCGCTTTTCCCTGATCTACTGGATCCAAAACACGGAGCAGCCAATCCATAAGGAACTAGCCGTAAATTCATAAGCCTTAACATAACGGTGTGGCGCTTAATTGACTCCTGCATTGTTTTTCTTTATAATTATCAAAAAGGTGTAACCTTTCCAATGCAAACGGTGCTTATTAGGGTGAAGGCCTTCTACTACATAAGAAAGGAGATAAAAGCCTTGGATGACAGCAAAATTGTCGAGCTTTATCTAATTCGTAACGAAGCAGCAATCAAACAAACCAAAGAAAAACACGGTAAGCGCTTGTGGTCTTTATCATACGGAATTGTGTGTGATTTTCAGACGGCCGAAGAATGTGAGAACGACACATATATGGAAGCATGGGGCCAATCCCACCTCATGAGCCCAAATCTTACTTTTATGCTTTCCTTGCAAGAATTGTTCGCCATATCTCATTGAACCGCTGCCGGAATTGCGAACGGTTGAAGCGCAGCGCATTTATATGTGAACTTAGCGCGTAAATGGAACAATGTATTCCTTCACCGGACGATATAGCGTGCCGGCTGGATGATATGGTGTTACGAGAAGCTATCAACAGCTTCTTAAAGACATTGGATGAGGAAAAACGGAATATCTTTATCCGTCGGTACTGGTTTCTGGATTCTGTGGCTGTCATCTCCAAGCGGTTCGATTGTACGGAAAGCAAGGTAAAGACCACACTCTTCCGATGCCGTAATCAGCTTCGGAAGCATCTTAAAACGGAGGGTTACATCCTATGAGAGGAAATGAATTCTTAGATAAAATAGATCTGATTGATCCTGTCTATGTCCAAGCGGCTGATACAAAGCCCCCAAAAAAGAAAAACACTTGGATTAAATGGTGCGCAATGGCTGCTTGCTTGTGTTTGATCATCGGAGTTGTTACAATGCTCCCCCGTTTGCGTGGAAACCACGGAGATCCGCAAGTCGGTGACTTTCTGCTTTCCGAGAAAACAACAGCCAAGGTGTCGTTGGGATACGAAGAAGGTGCAGCAATATCGTCCAAAGCCGAATTAGTTGCTCTCACAGAAG
The DNA here is from genome assembly GCA_045577435.1 of Faecousia sp. Taxonomy (GTDB): domain Bacteria; phylum Bacillota; class Clostridia; order Oscillospirales; family Oscillospiraceae; genus Faecousia. Next base: position 61,557 of record JAZNIL010000040.1, read on the forward strand.
ACGAGCTGTTTGCTTACGAGGAAATGTATGCATTCCGGGGCAGGGTCAGCGGACTAACAAATGTGACAATCGACTTCAATGGGGACAAGGTGGTTCGTTGCGTAGCTACCATCTCTATTGATGAGGTCTATAAGGGCAACCTCGTTCCGGGAGATCAGATTACTATGCTCATTCCCTGTGGAATCGATCTGGCAGGTATTCTTGTAGAGGATACCGGTATTATTTCTCGATTGAAAAGCGGAATGGAAGGCATTTTTATGCCCTGGATTTATAACCAGAATTCTTACATTGAAATAAACGGTGCAGTTCTCATGACTAAAGACCTTGCAGCATGTGGTCTTGCAGATGGTATGCGCTGGGCATTCCTGTTGACCGATCAGGGCATCTGTTTTGAAAGAACTTCCTATTCTGGGGCATATGAAGCAACCACTATAGACGACATTGAAACATATGTAGTTGATATGTTGAAGCAATTTGATAATTGAGTAATAGCAAAAAGTACGGCCTTGGAAATATGGAAGCGAAAAAGCCCCAACTGCTTTGGCAGTTGGGGATTCATTGTTAGGTCAGATATAGAGATTTACCTTAATATCCTGGAACTTATACACACGACGGTGGGTGGAGAAGGAGTACAGGTACTCTTTCGCATCCTCAGTTGTCACAGTAAAGGCTCCGAACTTCTGGTAAATGTAACATCGCAATCTTCATTATCCTGTTTTTCGCAAATTCTGTTATCATCCGCATTTTATAGGACACAAGTTCTGATAATCCGAATTTCCCAAGGTGCACTACACAAAAACCTCCGTATAAAGTAAAAAAAGACCTCGAAGAATTTCTTCTTCAAGGTCTGTTAAATATATGCGGTTATGCTTCAGCCACGATAGCAGAATTTACATCAAACACGCTAACAGGCTTTGCATTGGGACAGTAAATGTGCCAGGATAATATCGTTAAGCCTGCTTTAGTACAAACTCTGATATTCACCCATAGGTATGGCGTCGAAAATTTTTCGAGTATGTTTCAATACTACTGTCCATTGTGTTTGCCGGTATGCACGCCGGTGTTTTTGGCGGTGTGCACGCAAATATTTACTTATGTTTGAAGGAACCCTTGTGTGGTCTAAAATGCGTAATACCGGTAATTACAGTGAAAAAACTGCAATTATCACCGGTATGCATACCGACAGACAAAAGTAAAATACACAGTTATGGACACAAGTATAAGAACAGAAATATTTTTGAAAATTATAGGGTACATATATAAAAAAGCAGCCCCCACCGGTTAAGATGGGAGCTGCGGTACAATATTTGCGATTGTACTTTTCGTCAGTTTAGACGCTGTCCGGATTTACACCGAAACAAGTAAACGCCCAATTCCCTCATTCCTTGATTGCAGCCTGTGCGGCAGCCAGACGGGCGATGGGTACACGGAAGGGGCTGCAGGAAACATAGTCCAGACCGATCTTGTGGCAGAACTCTACGCTCATGGGGTCGCCGCCGTGCTCACCGCAGATACCGTAGTGCAGGTTGTTGCCGGTTGCCTTAGCCTTGGCAACAGCCATTTCCATCAGCATGCCAACACCGGCCTGATCCAGCTTAGCAAAAGGATCGTTCTCGTAAATCTTAGTATCGTAGTAAGCATTGAGGAACTTACCTGCGTCATCACGAGAGAAACCGAAGGTCATCTGGGTCAGGTCGTTGGTACCGAAGCAGAAGAACTGGGCTTCCTTAGCAATCTCGTCAGCGGTCAGACATGCTCTGGGAATCTCGATCATGGTGCCAACTTCATACTTCAGCTCGATGCCGGCGGCAGCGATCTCAGCGTCAGCGGTCTTGACAACCACATCCTTAACATACTTCAGTTCCTTCACGTCGCCAACCAGGGGAATCATAATCTCGGGAACATTGTTCCAATCGGGATGCTTCTTGGCAATGTTGATAGCCGCACGAATGACAGCCTTGGTCTGCATAGCTGCGATCTCAGGATAGGTAACAGACAGGCGGCAGCCACGGTGACCCATCATGGGGTTGAACTCATGCAGGGAGGAGATAATGGTCTTGATCTGCTCCACAGTCTTGCCCTTGGTAGCAGCCAGAGCGGCGATATCTTCCTCAGTGGTGGGAACAAACTCATGCAGGGGGGGATCCAGGAAACGGATGCAAACAGGATTGCCTTCCATAGCCTCGTACAGACCCTCGAAGTCAGCCTGCTGCATGGGCAGGATCTTCTCCAGAGCAGCCTCACGCTCTTCTACGGTGTCGGAGCAGATCATCTCACGGAAGGGTCCGATACGGCCATCTTCGAAGAACATATGCTCGGTACGGCACAGGCCGATGCCTTCGGCGCCCAGCTCGCGAGCTTTCTTGGCATCACGGGGGGAGTCGGCATTGGTGCGGACCTGCAGACGGCGGTACTTGTCAGCCCATGCCATAATGCGGCCGAACTCGCCGGCGATCTCAGCGGGCTTGGTTGCGATGATGCCGTCGTAGATGTTACCAGTGGAGCCGTCCAGAGACAGCTCGTCGCCCTCGTGGAAGGTCTTGCCGGACAGAGTGAACTGCTTGTTCTCCTCGTCCATAGCGATCTCGGTGCAGCCGGAAACGCAGCAGGTACCCATACCACGGGCAACAACGGCTGCGTGAGAGGTCATACCGCCGCGGACGGTCAGGATGCCCTGTGCGGCCATCATGCCTTCGATATCTTCAGGAGAGGTCTCCAGACGAACCAGAACGACCTTCTCACCCCGGGCAGCCCATTCCTTGGCGTCTTCAGCGGTGAAGACGATCTTACCGGCAGCAGCGCCGGGGGATGCGGGCAGAGCCTTGCCGATGGGGGTAGCGGCCTTCAGAGCCTTGGCATCGAACTGGGGATGGAGCAGCGTGTCCAGGTTACGGGGATCAATCATCGCCACGGCCTTCTTCTCATCGATCATGCCTTCGTCCACCAGGTCGCAGGCGATCTTCAGAGCAGCGGGAGCGGTACGCTTGCCGTTACGAGTCTGCAGCATGTACAGCTTGCCGGCCTCAACGGTGAATTCCATATCCTGCATATCCCGGTAGTGGTTCTCCAGGATCTGGCAGACATTCTGGAACTGTGCGAATGCCTCGGGGAACTTATCAGCCATCTCAGAGATAGGCATGGGAGTACGCACACCGGCAACAACGTCTTCGCCCTGTGCGTTGGTCAGGAACTCGCCCATCAGGCCGCGCTTACCGGTAGCGGGGTCACGGGTAAATGCAACGCCAGTGCCGCAGTCGTCGCCCATGTTGCCGAAGGCCATGGACTGGACATTAACAGCAGTACCCCAGGAGTAGGGGATGTCATTTTCACGGCGGTAAATGTTAGCGCGGGGGTTGTCCCAGGAACGGAACACAGCCTTCACAGCGCCCATCAGCTGCTCAACAGGATCGGAGGGGAAGTCAGTGCCCAGCTTGGCCTTGTACTCAGCCTTGAACTGGCCAGCCAGCTCCTTCAGGTCTTCAGCGGTCAGCTCAACGTCCTGGGTAACACCCTTCTTCTCCTTCATCTCGTCGATGAGGGCCTCGAAGTACTTCTTACCGACTTCCATAACAACGTCGGAGTACATCTGGATAAATCTTCTGTAGCAGTCGTAAGCCCAACGGGGATTGCCGGACTTGGTAGCCATAACGTTGACAACATCCTCGTTAAGTCCCAGGTTCAGGATGGTATCCATCATACCGGGCATAGAAGCGCGGGCGCCGGAACGAACGGAAACCAGCAGGGGGTTTTCCAGATCACC
>JAZNIL010000041.1:0-10919 GCA_045577435.1 Faecousia sp.
TCGAATCGGAAAATCAGACATTGCAGTTTCGGAAAATCCGAAGCTGGAAGGTCGGGAAAGCCGAAACAGCAGATCCGGAAAAGCCGACACAAATAATACTAATAAAGAAAATACTAATATAATCTCTGTAAACCACCCACCTCAGAAATCATACGGGCGTGAGGTGGTTCAAGAAGAGATTATAGAGAATATTGCTTTTGATGTATTATGGGCTGATCTTCCGGAATATCGGGATACACTGACCGGGATCCTTGAGGTGATTGTTGACACCATTTGTTCCGGCAAGGAAACTATGAGCATAAACGGTGCGGATCATGATATAGAGGAAGTTCGCAAAAGGTTTTACGCACTGGACGATATGGACATTCGTTATCTAATCGACAAAATCAGGGATATGGACTCCCCGATTAAGTCCTTCCACGGATTTTGCCGAACGCTTCTCTATGAATCAAAGTACGCTAGCAACCGATACTACGATTCTAAAGTCAACAGCGACATAGCTGCGGGCAAACTGCAGCTATGATCGCCCACATTCAACATTTGGAGGTTAATATATGCCTAACACTTATTATTCCATTGATCAGTTGCCCTGCAATATGAATGCAGAGCAGACTGCCGCCTTTTTGGGCGTGTCCAGAGCAAAAGCATACATGCTGATGCACTCTGAGGGCTTTCCCACCATCCGTATTGACAAGCGCTTGATGGTTTCCAGGGACAAGCTCCTGAAATGGATTGAAGAGCACACTGCTGAATAAACAACGAGAGGCAGACCCTGCTTTGCGGGGCCTGCCTCAGCGGTTAATTACAGCGAAAGTTTACGATGTGTTAATATGTCTATTATTTCAATTTCAGTAAAAATATGATATAATACTGGTGACGAAACACACAGTGTTGCCAGCAGAAAGGAGTTACATGGCAAAGAAACGAGCCAACGGTGAAGGCACCATCCGCAGACTGCCCAGCGGCAGTTGGCAGATTGAAGTGATGGATGGCTATAAGCCTGATGGCACACGGAATTTTAAGTATTTCACAGCGCCCAAGCTTGAGGATGCAAGAAAGCTGCATCGAGAATATGAGCGCAAGAAGGAAGCCGGTATGCTGTCCGCTATGGACTATTCCTTTTCGGAGTGGGCAGACATCTGGTTTGATCATCATAAAAGTATGGTTTCGCCTACAACACAGGAAGGATACTCATACACCCTCCGCAATTTAAAAACCCAGTTCGCGCGCAGGAAACTTTCAGATATCAAAGCTTATGATATTGAGCAGTTTCTGATGAAACTTGTGCGGGAGGGTAAGTCTGGATCCACCGTTGCACAAAGCAGAGGAATGCTGTTCCAGATTTTCAAAATGGCGGTGGCAAATGATATCCTTATGAAAAACCCTGTGGAGCACGCAGAGAAGATCCGAAGAGCACCCCCCAAGCCTAAGGAGGCCTTTACGGCGGATGAAGTTCGGAGACTGACAGAAGAACTTCCCCAAAACAAAATTGGCTGGAGCATCCGTCTGATGCTTGCTACGGGAATGCGATCCCAGGAACTTCTTGCATTGGAACCAAGGCATATTGCAAAAGATGGTTCCTATATCAATATTGCACAGGCGGTCGTTATGAAGAAGGGGACGGCGGCAATCGGTCCGCCTAAAACCAATGACAGTATGCGGACAGTCCCGGTTCCGGAGATAGCACGATACTGTGCCTGCAATCTTCGGGATACTGACAAGAAGTTTATATGGGAGGCCGGCAGGAAGGATCAGCCGTGCAATCCATCGCACTTTCGAAAGCAGTTTCGGGAGGCACTGGAGTCACTGGAGGGTATGCGAATCCTGACACCGCACTGCTGCCGGCATACGTATGTCTCGCAACTGCTTGCGCTTGGCGTGGATCCTAAAACCATTCAAGCAATGGTGGGACACGCAGATATTGATATGACAATGTATTATGCGCATGCTCAGGAATCTTCGAAACAGGATGCAATCAAGCGATACAGCGAGGCATTTTCAAGCCGCGGAGGCGGTTTGTACGGAAATGTGCTCCCGTTTGTCAAGACATCTTGATTCGGGTTGTATTCTGGTTGCGGAGTTGCGCAAAAACCTGCTGTTGCAGGGCGGTTTCAAAAAATGGCATTTGAGGGGTAAAACCACCGTTTTGGCAAAGAAAAAGTCCTGAAAACCAATGGTTTTCAGGACTCGGTGGTGGAGATAAGCGGGATCGAACCGCTGACCTCTTGAATGCCATTCAAGCGCTCTCCCAGCTGAGCTATACCCCCATGTTCAATTGCAATGCCAAGTGACAGCTTGTGTATTATAGCAACGCTGGGACAGTTTGTCAAGGGGTGACGTGACTTTTTTTGGATTTTTTAGAGGACGGCGATGGCTGCGGTCAGTGCGGTTACCATATCTTTTAGAGGCAGGGAGGGTACACCCTGTTCCGGCAGGTTGGGGACATGGATGAATCCTACCCGGGTGGCAGTGCCGGCGTAGTGATGCAGCAAGGTGTACAGGGTGTCATTGCATACAAAGGTGCCGGCGCTGTTAGACACTGCGCCTTCAATGCCTGCATCGCAGATCGCCTGGGTCATGGCGGATAGCGGCACTGTGGTAAAATAGGCAGCGGGGCCGTCAGGGACTACCAATTCCCCCTGAGGCTGATAGCCGGCATTGTCGGGGATTCGTGCGTCACGGATATTCACTGCGATCCGCTCGGGGGTTACGGCACTGCGGGTGGCGGCCTGCCCAATACAGAGAATTACATCCGGTTGGCACTGAGAGGCAGCTTGCAGTACAGTTTCTGCGGCACGGCCAAAAACGGTGGGGATTTCCAGTTTACATAACACATATTCTCCGATCTGGTCCGGCAAATTCCGAACAGCCTGCCAGGCAGGATTGATAGCCTGCCCACCAAAAGGGTCAAAACCGGTAATTAAAAGCTTTTTCATAGGTTACTCCTTAACAGCAGACTCAGCAGATGGGTATTGGTGAGGGCAGGGGAGGTGTAGGCACCGTCCAGAATTACCTCAACGTTGTCCGGGTTGTTTTCAATCTCTTTGGAAAACAGCTGTGCGGTTTCAAGGGTATTTCCGCCCAGCGCGCCAACCAACAGGCAGGCGGTGATGGCAAATTTGACACGGCAGACAAGATCATAATCAGAGATTGCTTGCAGCCAGTAGCGCTCAATCAGATAGCAGGCCAGATTGCGCAGCAGCTCGTTCCAAGTGATTTCGCCGGGGGGTGTCTGCAGGCGTTGTTCCCATTTCGGTGTCAGGATTTCCAATGTCCGGAAGAATGTAAAGATAGATTTCATAGAGCCAGTACCTGCGTACTTTTGCACATCGGCAAGGCACGTTTCCGGTGTGGAACTGATAGTTTCGCAGCTATCCAGGGCAGCCTGCACATCATAGGCATACAGTAACACTGTAGCCAGCCCGTGGGGGATACTTGGGGTACTTCGTAAAAAAGACAGGACCTGACTACGGCTTTGCTGCAGAATGCCCATGATTTCCTGCTCATACTCCGGCTCCGTGCCGCCGGGAAGTTCCTGCTCCTGCATACCGCCGGGGCTGGTGAGGATTAACCGGGCTGCCTCCGGACAGGAAAGCTCCAACCCAAGCTCCATAAAATCTCCGTAATCGTGGCGCAGGCGGGGATATTCCCGGCACACGGTGCTCAGGGCTTCGTGCCCCAGTTCCGCCTGAATCCGGCACAGACCATCCTGCCGCCACATAGGGCAGCGACCGTTTTCGATGGTCATGCAGGTGCCGCCATCGTCTGTTTCACGCAGATACTCCCGCAGGCATTCACCCAGATCGCCGGGGAGGGATTTGTAGAACGCGGCGGTATCCGGGTCTATATCCACCTCCCACTCCTTACAGCAGCTGTCAGGGCAGGCGGAGGCAATACAGCGAAAATCGTGGTAGTAATTGGGTGTGTACAGTTTCATATTAGGCTCCACAGGAAAAGGGAAAGCCACTGGGCTTTCCCTTGGACGGTCAAATTTCGGGACGGATGGCGTACAGGGAATCCACAGCCTCTTGAAAGGCCTCCTTGGTAACAACAATAGAATCCTGGCATTGCTTAAGCTGAGCTGCGGCCTGATCGGCAATGGCACCGATGTTGGCAGCGGCACGCTCGGCCTTCACTGCGGCATCTGCCAAAACGGCATTGGCCTGGGTGAAAATTTGCTGGGCTCTCTCGTTTGCCAGCCGTTCGGTACGCTCCGCCCGGCGGTATGCCTCTAACTCCTCAGCAGTGGTGTTGGCTGGGGCACTGGCAAGCTGCGCTTCCAATTGGGCGCATTTTTCCAATGCCGCATCCAATTGCGCCTGTAAGCCGGAACAATCTGTGCGTGCCTCAGCATTTTGGAGCTGTGCGCGTAACTGGTCCATTTGGCTTTTGTGCTGGTTGTTTAAGTACTCAATATAGCGCACCACATCCTCCCGGTTGAAACCGTGAAATGCGCTGCGGAATGGCTGGGTTGCGGCCATGGCAATACCCCCTTAAAGAAATCTTTTCATAAAGTATATCATAGGCAGACGGAGAAAACAACTGTTTTCACCAGGAAACGAGAAAAGAAGTGGTAGAAATTGAAAAAACACCCCTTTACAAATGGGGACAATCCTGCTATAATAACTTGGCTGTAAGGATATGCACCGGTGGCTCAATGGATAGAGCATCGGATTCCGGTTCCGAGGGTTGGGGGTTCGAGTCCCTTCCGGTGTACCAATAAAGGGCGCAATGGATGATACATCCACTGCGTCCTTTATTTGTGCGTTGGAGAAGAGGTTCGAAAAATTTAATCGCAACATGCCAGTGGCATGTTGCTGCCACCAGTTCAAAAATTGGTGGCTACCTTAATTTTTGTCCGTCCCACGCAAGGGCAAAAATGCAAACGAGTCCCTTCCGGTGTACCGCACCGCATAGCTGTGCAATACAGCTAAAAACACAGACGGGCGGCCGCTGGCAGCCCCTACTTTCTTAAAACAACCATTTCTTATCAGCTGGCTGAGGCCTCTGTTAAGACTGTCGAATTGTATGTGTACAGGTTTTATTTTGCTGACGAACAGAATGGAACGACAAGGATGCTGTCTTGTCCAGAATTTTGGTGGAGTGCCCACAATTGAAGTTGAAATCAAATCTTAATTCCTTATTGCTGGAACGGGCGCAAACCCGCTCCGCTTCTTTTCGAGAATTCCGATGCCGGGAAAGACTGCATCCTAACCGTTGAACATGATTTGTGCAGAAAAAGCCATCTGCAGTCTACAAGGGTATGGTGATTTTCCCACAAAGGCCCTTTTTTACGGAAAAGTCCTTGCTATTTTGGGGAATTTCTTATACAATGATGGGGTGTTTGAATTAACAGAAAGAGGTCTGGATTCATGAAACTCGGTTATGACAACGATAAATATATCAGCACCCAGTCGGCGCACATTGCCGAGCGTATCGCCCAATTCGGCGGTAAGCTGTATCTGGAGTTTGGCGGCAAGCTGTATGACGATAACCACGCCGCAAGGGTGTTGCCTGGTTTTCAGCCGGACAGCAAGCTGCGCATGCTGTTGAATCTGAAGGATAAGGTGGAGATGGTCATTGCCATCAACGCCGGCGATATTGAAAAGAACAAGGTGCGGGGAGATCTGGGTATTACCTATGACCGGGACGTGCTCCGGCTGATCGATGTATTCCGAGATTTTGGATTGTATGTTTCCAGTGTGGTGCTGACCCGGTTCAACGGTCAGAGTCTGGCCACCGCGTTCCAGGCCCGGTTGGAGACCATGGGTATCAAGGTCTACCATCACTATGACATTCCTGGCTATCCGGGAAATATTGCCCACATTGTCAGTGATGAGGGCTATGGCAAGAATGACTATATCGAAACCACCCGGGAACTGGTGGTGGTTACAGCCCCCGGTCCCGGCAGTGGCAAGCTGGCTACCTGCATGAGTCAGCTGTATCACGAGCATAAGCGGGGGATCAAGGCCGGCTATGCCAAGTTTGAGACATTCCCCGTGTGGAATCTGCCCCTGAACCACCCCGTGAATCTGGCCTATGAGGCGGCTACCGCGGACTTAAGTGATGTGAACATGATTGATCCGTTCCATCTGGAGGCCTACGGAAAGACCACCGTCAACTATAACCGGGACGTGGAAGCATTCCCGGTGCTGGTGGCTATGTTTGAGCATATTCTGGGAGAGTGTCCCTATAAGTCTCCCACGGATATGGGCGTAAATATGGTGGGCAACTGCATTTATGATGACGAGGTGTGCGTGGAGGCTTCCCGGCAGGAGATTCTCCGCCGGTATTACACCGCCCTCTGCGATTACAAGCAAGGTAAGGCCACGGATGCCCAGATCATGAAGCTGGAGCTTCTTATGAAGAAGGCGGGTGTCAGCCCGGAGGAAAGACGGGTGGTAGCGCCGGCGCTGGAGCGGGCGGAAGCCACCGGAAAACCTGCCGCAGCCATTGAACTGCCCGATGGCCGCATCCTTACGGGAAAGACTTCTGACCTTTTGGGTGCCTGCGCGGCGCTGCTTCTGAACGCGCTGAAAGACCTTGCGGGCCTGGAAGATGAGATCCATTTGATTTCTCCGGAGGTTATTGGGCCGATTCAGCACTTGAAGGTGGATCATCTGGGGAACCGAAATCCCCGACTGCACACCGATGAGGTTCTGATTGCCCTGTCTATCTGCGCGGCAACAGATCCCAGAGCGGAGCGGGCCATGGAGCAGCTGGACAAGCTCAAGGGCTGCGATGTACACTCTTCGGTGATCCTGTCGGCGGTTGACGAGAAGGTGTTTAAGCGCCTGGGTGTGAACCTGACCTGTCAGCCCCGGTTTAAGGGATGATATAGGATGAAAAGGAGGGCATTAGCCCTCCTTTTGCGCAGCTGGAGCCAAAAGACAGGTTGGAAAAGAATCTGCGATTTGTACGAAAATAAAGGAAAAAGTTTGTGATTATTTCTGAAATAATGCTTGACAAAACAGGATAGAGATGGTATCATAATCGGGCGCGTATAGGGAAACTATGCGCTTGCACTGCGATGATGCAGGAGATTGCGTCTAAAAAACGGTAACTTCTGCGGAGTATGTCCGGTCATCGGGCGGCTGAACTGTCCTGTTTGCGCTGCGTATATCGCTGCGGCAGGAAAAGGGTCGGCCTTGTGTCGGCCATTTTTCTTGGCTCGGAATGATACGCACGACGGCGTGGATAAAACAGTTCGACCGTACCCAGCACCACGAAAACTGAGTACGTTAAAATCAAGGAGGAAAACAAACCATGGCAAACCAGGAAATGATCCGCATCCGGCTGAAGGCTTATGATCACCAGCTGATCGACTCCAGCGCTGCAAAGATCGTCGAGACCGCAAAGCGCAACGGCGCTTCCGTATCCGGTCCCATCCCTCTGCCCACCAAGAAGGAAGTCGTTACCATCCTTCGCGCTGTCCATAAGTACAAGGATAGCCGTGAGCAGTTTGAGCGCAGAACCCATAAGAGACTGATCGATATCCTCAATCCCAACCAGAAGACCGTTGAGGCTCTGATGAGCCTGGATCTTCCCGCTGGTGTTGAGATAGAGATAAAGCTGTAATTCCTATACATTATATATAGGAATTCACCGCTGCCCGCACTGTTCTAGCATCGGGCGGACGGGTCATGTTGGCAGGATGTCCCAATGCATCCGTCAACCAATAACCTAATTAAAGGAGACAACCAAAGATGAAAAAGGCAATCATCGGCAAGAAAGTGGGCATGACCCAGATCTTCGATGAGACCGGCAAGGTAATCCCTGTTACCGTTGTGGAAGCAAGTCCCTGTGTCGTCACTCAGAAGAAGACCGTTGAGACCGACGGCTATGTAGCCGTACAGCTGGGCTTTGAGGATATCAAGGAGTCCAAGCTGACCAAGCCTGAGGCTGGCCACCTGAAGAAGGCCGGCGTTGAGGCTAAGAAGTACCTGAAGGAATTCCAGCTGGACAACGCTGCGGACATGAATGTCGGTGACGTGATCAAGGCTGACACCTTCGAAGCAGGCGAATGGATCGATGTCACCGGCATCACCAAGGGTCATGGCTATCAGGGCGTTATCAAGCGTCACGGCGCACACCGCACCGACATGACTCACGGCGGCGGCCCTGTCCATCGCCACGCCGGTTCTATGGGCGCTTCCTCTCACCAGTCCCGTATCTTCCCCGGCAAGATTGGCGCCGGCCAGATGGGCAATGAGCAGGTCACCATCGAGAACCTGGAGATCGTCAAGGTAGACGCAGAGCTGAACATGATCGTTATCCGCGGCGCCATCCCCGGCCCTAAGGGCGGTCTGGTATACCTGCGCAACACCGTCAAGACTCACAAGATCAAGCAGGCTGGTGCAGACATCAGCAAGAACCCGCAGAAGGCTTCCGGCAGAAATCCCCAGAAGGCTTCCGCAAGAGGCTAAGGAAAGGAGATCTTAAATCATGCTTAAGACCAATGTTTATGATATGTCCGGCAAGCTGGTTGGCGAGATCGAACTGTCCGAAGCTGTTTTCGGCATCACTCCCAACGGCGCAGTGGTTCACGAGACCGTCAAGAACCACCTGGCAAACCTGCGTCAGGGCACTCAGTCCGCTCTGACCCGTGCTGGGGTTTCCGGCGGTGGCAGAAAGCCCTGGAGACAGAAGGGTACCGGCCGCGCCCGTCAGGGCAGCACCCGCGCTCCTCAGTGGACTCACGGCGGTATCGTGTTCGCACCCAAGCCCCGTGATTACAGCTACACCCTGAACAAGAAGGCCCGCCGTCTGGCTCTGAAGTCTGTGCTGAGCGCAAAGGCTGCTGAGGCAAACATCGTGGTCATCGATTCCAACAAGATGGATGCCCCCAAGACCAAGGAATTCGCTGCTTTCCTGGCCGCTGTGGGCGCAGATTGCAAGACCCTGGTCGTTACCGCCGCTCCCGACGCAAATGTTGTCAAGTCCGGCCGTAACATCCCCGGCTGCGAGATCACCTTCGCAAATCTGATCAACGTTTATGACGTTGTCAATGCCACCAAGCTGGTCGTCGATCAGGCAGCTCTGCAGAAGATCGAGGAGGTATTCGCATAATGAACGCTTACGATATCATCATTAAGCCGGTTATCACCGAGCAGTCCATGGCGGATGTTGCTGACAAGAAGTATGTCTTCCAGGTCGCTATCAACGCCGACAAGACCGCGATCAAGGCAGCTGTTGAGGAAATCTTCGGCGTTAAGGTCGCTAAGGTCAACACCGTTCGTATGCAGGGTAAGGTAAAGCGTACCGGTGCATATCCCGCCGGCCGCCGTGCTGCCTACAAGAAGGCTATGGTTACTCTGACTGCCGATTCCAAGACCATCGAGTTCTTCGAGGGTATGGTTTAAACCAATCTCACTAAAGGAGCGAAACGCAAATGGCTATTAAAACTTTCAAGCCTTACACCCCGGCTCGCCGTAACATGACTGTTTCCGGCTTCGAAGGTGTAGATAAGAAGGCAAAACCTGAGCGTAGCCTGGTTGAGACCCTGAAGAAGAACGCAGGTCGCAACAGCTACGGTCGCATCACCGTGCGCCATCGCGGCGGCGGTAACAAGCGCAAGTACCGTATCATTGATTTCAAGCGTCAGAAGCTGGATATGTTCGCTGATGTTGTGCGTCTGGAGTACGACCCCAACCGCAGCGCATACATTGCGCTGATTAAGTATGAAGATGGCACTTTGGCTTACATTCTGGCCCCCAACGGCCTGAAGGTTGGTGACAAGGTCATCTCCTCTGCAAATGCTGACATTAAGCCCGGCAACTGCCTGCCTATCGCCAACATTCCTGTTGGTACCGTTATCCACAATGTGGAGCTGCAGCCCGGCCACGGCGCACAGCTGGTCCGCTCTGCTGGCACCGCTGCTCAGCTGATGGCTAAGGAAGGCGACCTGGCTCAGGTACGTCTGCCCTCCGGCGAAGTCCGCTACGTGCGCACCAACTGCACTGCCTGCATTGGTCAGGTTGGTAATGTTGACCACGAAAACATCCATCTGGGCAAGGCTGGCCGTACCCGCCACATGGGTATCCGTCCTACCGTCCGTGGTTCTGTTATGAACCCCAATGACCACCCCCACGGTGGTGGTGAGGGCCGCGCTCCCATTGGCCGCTCTGGTCCTGTTACTCCCTGGGGCAAGCCCGCTCTGGGTTACAAGACTCGCAAGACTAAGAACCCCACCAATAAGTTCATTGTCAAGCGCAGAAACAGCAAGTAAGGAGGAAATGAAATGAGCAGAAGTATCAAAAAGGGCCCTTTCGTAGCTCCTGAGCTGTACAAGCGCGTTGAGGAGCTGAACAAGGCCGGTGAGAAGAAGGTCCTGAAGACCTGGTCCAGAGCTTCCACCATCTTCCCCTCCTTTGTTGGTCACACTATCGCTGTCCATGATGGCCGCAAGCATGTTCCCGTCTATATCACCGAAGATATGGTCGGTCACAAGCTGGGCGAGTTTGTCCCGACCCGGACCTTCCGTGGTCACTCCGGCAGCAAGACCGCCAACAGCAAGTAAGGAGGAAGAAAAATGGAAGTTTTTGCACATGTTAAATTCGTCCGTATGTCTCCTCGCAAGGTCAAGCTGGTTTGCGATATGATCCGCGGCAAGGACGTTAAGACCGCCGCTGCTCTGCTGAGCCAGACCTCTAAGGCAGCCTGTGAGCCCATGGCTAAGCTGCTGAAGAGCGCCATCGCTAATGCTGAGCACAACAACGGCATGAACGCTGATAACCTGTACGTCTCCACCATGAGCGCTGATCCCGGCCCCATCCTGAAGCGCGGCCGCATCGCTTCCCGCCGTGGCTTCGTGCGGATCAACAAGAGAACCACTCACATCACCCTTGGTGTGAGCGAGAAGGCTTAATCAGGAGGTAGCTATGGGACAGAAAGTTAATCCCCATGGACTGCGGGTAGGC
>JAZNIL010000042.1:0-15272 GCA_045577435.1 Faecousia sp.
CTAAGACCGCTTGGCCTCCGACTTCATAATACGTTCTCCTTTCAATTTTTTGGGGCGGAAAAACAAAAAACCTGCCCCAGTATTAGCTGGGACAGGATAACTCCTGCGGTGCCACCCGGCTTGACGCGCATCACTCACACGCCCACTTTACGCATACCACCATATGCCGACCTTTGATCACGGAGAGTCCTGCTCCGTCGCACATACTCCGGGATACCCCGTTTCCGATTGCCCTCGGAAGTCCATTGGGCGCTGTGCTCTTTACCGCATTTCCACCGGCAGCGGCTCTCTATGAAAGAGGAAACAGAGCTTACTCACTCTTCCTCAACGGTTTAGGGAATTATAGCATACAGGCTTATATCTGTCAAGGGCAGGCGGGCATTTTTCTTTCCACGGCGGACACTGTTACAGCATCTGCAGAAGCTCACCGCAATCTTGCAGCACCAAGTGAGGTTTATCCTCCGAGGCCTCCAGAATCTGGGGTGTTGTCTCACCGCTGAGTACCAAAATGCTGGTGATGCCGGCGTTCAGGCCGGACTTTATATCTGTATAGATTCGGTCGCCCACCACCGCCGTTTCTTCCCTGGAAAACCCGGTATGCTCCATGGCAAGTTCCGGCATCAGGGGGCTGGGCTTGCCGATGACCACCGGCCTGCGGCCTGTGGCATTGTAGATCATCTGGCACACACTGCCGCAATCGGGCACACTGCCGTACTCCGTGGGGCACACCAAATCCGGGTTTGTAGCGATGTAAGGGATATCTTTCCGGGTCAGCAAAAGCTTGCTTACATCCTCCAGTTTCCGGAAGGTCAGCTCTGTGTCAAAGCCCATGACCACACACTCCACTTTTTCAAGGTCTGTGGTGACCGGGAAGCCCTGACTTTCCAATTCCTGAACAAGGGAGTTAGTGCCGCACACATAGAGGGTTTTTCCCGGGTGGTGCTTTTTTAAATAGTACGCCGTTGCCTGAGAGGAGGTGATAAAATCCTCCCGGTCAGCTAAGATCCCCATTTTTTCCAGTTTTTTAATATAGTCCGCCACACTTTTGGATGAATTGTTGGTCATGAACATATAACGCCGCCCGGTGGCACGGATTTTTTCCAGCATAGGAATGGTAAACTCATACAGCCGGCTGCCAAGATACAATGTGCCATCCTGATCAAACAGAAACAGCCTTGTTTTTTGGATCAATTCTTTGTTATTCATAAGTATCCCTGCTCACTTTTATATTTTGCATTAGGTATACAGATAATTTTTAAAAAGGGAGAACCGTGTGAACTGATAAAACTTGTCCTTGGTTTGCCGGGGCATTCTCCCTCTTATTCTTTCCAACCTCAGTATAACAGCACGCTTCCGGAAAAGCTATCTTTTTTCCTTTAAATGAGGCAATTGGACAAAGAAACAATTTCCATATTCCCTGCTTTCTGCCCAAATTCTTCCCCCATGCTCCTGCACCACGCTCTTTGCAATGGACAAGCCCAGACCAAAACCTTCCCCACTGCCGCGAACCTTATCCGCCCGGTAGAAACGCCGGAAAATGTGCTTCAGTTCCTCCCCACGGATGGGTTCGCCGGGGCTGAACACAGAGAGCATGCACTGGTTTCCCTGTCGTTCCAGCTGCAAAATAACAGTTCCCGGAGCACCGTATTTTCTGGCGTTGTCCAGAAGCACATCCACCACCTGATACAGATATTGGGCATTGCCCATCACCAAAATATCCGGCTGAATCCTGCTTTTCAGCTGCTGACCGTTCTCAAAAAACACGGCTTCAAAAGCAAGGCAGATATCCTCCGCCAGTTTGCTAAGACTCACCGGGGCAAAATGATTCTTCACCTGTCCGTTATCCGCCCGGGCAAGCTCCAAAAGCCCCTCCACCAGCCGGCGCATCTGCCGGGAAGTAGTCAAAATGCTGCGGCTGTATTTTTCCACTTCCTCCGGTTGGTTCTGCAGCAGCTCCGCATTGCTCATAATAACCGTCAGCGGTGTCTTCAGTTCGTGGGAGGCATCCGATACAAATTGCCTCTGCTGCTCCCACG
Source organism: Faecousia sp. (assembly GCA_045577435.1). GTDB lineage: Bacteria > Bacillota > Clostridia > Oscillospirales > Oscillospiraceae > Faecousia. Next base: position 2,037 of record JAZNIL010000042.1, read on the forward strand.
CCTGCTCCACCGGTTTCACCGCCCACCGGGCAAACAGAAACGCAATCAGGTACAGCAGCAAAAGGCTGGTCAGTCCAATCATCAAACTGCTCTGCACCAGGCCACGCAAGGTAGCCTCCTGGGCTGATACGTCTACAAAAGCAATGCACGCCGGCTCCCGGTAAAAGCGCAGGTGGTATTGCTCTAGCAGCCCGGTCTGACTGTCCGTCTGTTGCGCCAGTTGGACGATCTCCAGCACAAATTCTTCATCCGTAAGATCATAATAGCTTTGTCCGGATATGGTCATCACGCCAAAAATATTGATTTTCACCGTAAAGGCAGGCAACCCCTCCTCTGCCCTGTTTCCCGGCCCTGACAATTCCATGGCCGACCGGGCCGCGCTTTGGGCAACCCGGAGACTCTGTTCGTCCAAATCGGTCTTTGTAAAATGGTACACCAGACTAAAGATAATGACCAGCATGATGCTCGACAGCACCATGGTCACCAGAAGGAATTTATTTCGCAGCCTTTTCAGCATCCTCTGCTACCTCCAAATGATACCCTAAACGGCGGACAGATACAATGCGCACATTGGATCCGATAGTACCCAGCTTCTTCCGCAGAAAACCTACATACACTTCCACATGATTTTCTACAGCGTTGGAATCATACCCCCACACCCGGGCCAGCAGCACTTCCTTGGACAGGTGCTTTTCCCGGCTTTGCAGCAAAAAGCGCATTACATCAAATTCCCGGGCAGAAAGCCGCAGAGAATTCCCCCCGCAAATCAGCATGCCCGTTGCCAAATCCAGCGCCGTATTTCCGTAAGTAAGCTCATCTACCTGTCCCCCCTGCCTGCGCAAAAGGGCATTTATACAGGCAAGCAGTTCCCGGGAATCAAAAGGCTTGGTTAAATAATAATCAGCGCCGGCGTTGAGTCCGGCAATTCTGTCCTCCAGAGAGGAGCGGGCTGTGAGCATTAAGATGGGTGTATTACACCGCTTTGCCCGCACTTGCTTTGCCACCTGATAACCGTCCATACCGGGCATCATTACATCCAGAATCAAAAGGTCATACACTCCTAAGAGCGCGTAATCCGCTCCGGTAACGCCATCATACGCCACCTCCACCTGAAAGCCCCTTCTGGATAAAATTTCCTTTAAAGAATCTGCCAACAGCTTCTCATCTTCAATAATCAGAATTTTCATGGGAACCTCCTGTATCCGTTGCTGTCATTATAATAGAATACGAATCTTAAATAAAGCTGAAATATTCTTTTTTACAAAACGTTCATATTCCGTTTTTCATAATTTCAGCATTGATTCAGCCTTATGCGGTAAAATACTACCAAAAGGAGTGAAACACCATGTATCAAGAAAACAACGACAATTACAACAACTGGAATCCTTGGGGCGAGGAATCCCAGCAACCCAAGCCTAAGGAAAAGAAACCTCTGTCCGCCAGGGGCATTATCGCGCTGGCGCTGGTTTGCGCGCTGTTGGGCGGTGCGCTGGGTGCCGGCGGTGTGTATCTGGCAATGGGCACATACAACGGATCCCCTGTTCCTCAGGATCATTCTCAGGTGCTTCAGGGGCAGCGGGAAAATGCCGTGCTGGATATGGTTAAGATCCCCACAGGACAGTTAATGACCCCAGCCGAAGTATATGCGGCCAATGTCAACTCCACAGTGGGCATTACTACCTCCGTCACCACCAATTTCTGGGGCTACCAGACCACCTCTGCCGCCTCCGGCTCCGGTTTTATCATCACTGAGGATGGCTATATCCTGACAAATCACCACGTCATTGAAGGCTCCGATTCCATCACCGTTTCTTTGTATGACGGCACCACCTACGATGCGGAGCTCATCGGCTATGACGCCTCCAATGACATCGCCGTACTGAAGGTGGATGCTACAGAGCTTGTTCCGGTGATTCTGGGAGACTCCGACAACATGAATGTCGGCGACAGTGTGGTTGCCATTGGCAACCCCTTGGGTGAACTGACCTTCTCCCTGACCGCAGGTACAGTCAGCGCCATGAACCGGGAGGTGACTATGTCCTCCGGTGTGACTATGGAACTGTTCCAGACCGATTGCGCCATCAATTCCGGCAATTCCGGCGGTGCTCTGTTTAACCTGTACGGGGAAGTCATTGGCATCACCAACGCAAAGTATTCCGGCAATTCCGGAGGCGGCGCGTCCATCGATAACATTGCCTTTGCCATTCCCATCAACGATGTGTGGAGTATTATCCAGAGTATCATTGAGAAGGGCTATATTTCCAAGCCTTATATCGGCGTATCCGTATCTGACGTAAGCAAGGAAACCCAGAGCTACGGTCTGCCGGAAGGCGCCGCGGTTAGAGGCATTGCGGAGGAAAGCCCCGCACAGCAGGCAGGTCTGCAGGTCAATGATATCATCACCCATGTCAATGGCACAGCCATTACCGGCAGCGGCGACCTTGTACGAATTGTAGGCGAGGCGCAGGTGGGCGATGTTCTGGAGCTGGAAGTGTACCGCCAGGGTAAGACCACCCAGCTGAGCATTACCGTAGGTGAGAAAATTCAGGACGCTATTGAGGAACAAGAACCCCAACAGCAGCAATCCTCCCAAGGCTACCCCCAATTCCCCTTTGGTTTCGGTAACTAATCTAATGGCACCGCCTATGGCGGTGCCGTTTTTATGAAAATAACCAAAGTAATCCTATCACAGGGTAATAATTTGGATTTGCACTTGATTTTATCAAAAAAATCCATAAAATGGATTCTAGAATTCCCCAGTGAAAGGATGGTTTTTATGAATCGTATTTACATTCCCAAAGACTATCGGCCTGTACTGGATGCGTACGACACCCAGCGTGCCATTGCCTACATCAAACAGAACTTTCAGGAGGAATTTGCCTCTGCCCTCAATCTTAAACGTGTTTCCGCTCCGCTGTTCGTCACCAAAGAGTCTGGCCTAAACGATGACCTGAACGGTTTTGAACGGGCAGTCAGCTTTGACATTCCCGCTGTGGGTACGGACGCGCAGGTAGTCCACTCCCTGGCAAAGTGGAAGCGGCTGGCTTTGAAGCGGTATAATTTTACTGTGGGCGGCGGTTTGTACACCGACATGAATGCTATCCGCCGGGACGAGGAACTTGATAACATTCATTCCATTTACGTTGACCAGTGGGACTGGGAAAAGGTCATTACTGCTCAAAACCGGAACCTTGACTATCTGAAACTGATCGTAAACGCCATTGTCCGGGCCATCTGCAACACCAATGACCGTCTCCATGTGCGTTTCCCCCAGCTGCGGGTAGATCTGCAGCGGGAGGTCAGCTTCATTACCACCCAGGAGCTGGAGGACATGTACCCCGACCTGACCGGTGACCAGAGAGAGACCGCCTACGTGCGGGAGCATCACACCGCCTGCATTATGCAGATTGGCGGCAAGCTGCGTTCCTGCAAACCCCACGGCGGCAGAGCCCCCGACTACGATGACTGGCAGCTTAACTGCGATATTTTCTTCTGGGATGAAGTGCTGGACCGGGCGCTGGAAATCTCCTCCATGGGTATCCGTGTAGACCCGGAATCCATGGACCGGCAGCTGACCCTTTCCGGCTGCGATGACCGCAGGGAACTGCCCTTCCACAAAATGCTCCTGAGCGGCCAGTTGCCTCTGACCATCGGCGGCGGTATCGGCCAGAGCCGTCTGTGTTTGCTGATGCTGGGCTGCGCCCATATTGGCGAGGTCCAATCCAGCGTTTGGGACGCCCAGACTGTGGCTGCCTGTGAGGAAGCAGGAATTCCCCTGCTGTAAGCGGCAACCGCAAATATCCGTCTTAATAACCGTAACTATGATAAGGCACGTATTCCTATCCCCGCAAGGGTTTCGGAATACGTGCCTGTTTTGTATTTTAGAGACTATCAGTGTTTACTCTACCCGCACAGTGCCATCTTCCTCAATGGTGATGGTCATGCCGTGCTGAACGTAGTTTAAAAACTCCTCGCCCAGGCTATCCACCACGGGCATTTTCACATCCGGCAGCCACACGGATGCCAGAATAGAGCCTGCCGCCGCCAGAGAATCGATGGGATTGGAAAAGAGCATGCAGGCAGGCTGACGCTCCATAGCGCAAGCGCAGTAAATGACCAAACCGCCGGTGGTAGAGCCAATGGTCTGGGGCAGGCACAAAGCCTTGCCTGCCAATTCCTTGCCGTGCAGGTCAGGGTTATTCTGGTCACCGCAGGTAGCTTTTTTATCCCCAAACTGCAGCGCACCCTGTAAAGATGCCAGGGTATTGAAGCCGTAGTGAGAGACAACTGCCTCCGCGGTCACCGTACCGGGAGCAATAACACGTCCTTTAAACTCTCTCATACTCAGTTGCCTCCTTTCGTGATTTTGTGAAGGATTTCTTCTTCTGTATAATACCGGGCAGTGGTATAGGTACGCAGTTTGTTGGAGGAGGTCATAACCGGCATGGACTTGCACAGCGGGTTATTCATGTACATCAGCGGGCAGATATAAGACAGGATCACACCTGTATCCTTCAGCCGCTGGGCATATTCCGTCTTTTCAAACTCTGCCTTTACCGCAGGCGCGGTGGTGAATACCGTGGGAATCAGCACCTTTTTATTACCGGCAGCTTTCAAACCCTCTTCCACATTTTCTGTCCAGCTTATCAGCTGCTGCAGGCTCATATGGGGACAGCCCACAAAGCACAGCTTGGGCTTGGCATCCGGATTTTTCCACATAACAGGATAGTTATCTTTGACCCGCTGAATCTCCTGGTCATCGATCACATACACCTTAGCGCCCTCTGCAATGAGTCCCGCGCCCTGTTCCTTAGCTTCCGGGGTGAGATTTTCCACGTGGTACAGACCCACAGCGCCGTTGGAGGCAGTAGCAGCGCCAAAGTCCTTCAGGTATGCACAGTTGTCATCATTCAGTTCCGTGCCCAGCCATTTGCTCAGGCCGGTGATATAGGGCACATCCTCCATGACTTTCATGCCGATGGCAGAACCCAGCAGCTGTGCTTCCGGTTTCTGCGTAGTCTCTACCTTAACAATCCAGGTTGCCTTGCGGCCCTCATCTGTCAGTAGGCCGAAGTTGGGAACATACCCGGCGATGGAGCCCATAATGTCCATAATGCCGGAGTTGCGGTTGCAGCGGGCGCCCAGCACAGAGTTGGCATACACCACGGCAGAGGACTCTGCCCAACTGAGCACCTCGCCCTTCTTGGGCTTATTGCCCACCTGATCCAGATAGCAGGCGCAAGTGAAAGCATCCTTGTCCATCAGGCCCAGCTGCTGCAGCTGACCTTCGTAATAGTCCTGGGTTGCGTACATGATCTTGTTGAAAATAATGTTCTGCAAAAAGTTTGCAGGTACATTTTTATCCACAGGCCGGGGGTCCACAGAGAATTTCTGCCCGGAGACCACCCCCGCGTCGATCAGCTGCTGCATCAGGTCAAACACCGGCTTCATCATTTTCAGGCCGAAGGATGTGACCAGATGGTTATACTCGCTGGTGACAGGCACCATTTTGCCCGCACCAAAGGCCTCGCCATACATTACCAGGGTCTTCCAGACCTTTGCCATGGTCTGGCCCTGACTGCCATCCAAAATGGCCTGTTGTTCATCGGTTAAGTACATAAACATACTCCTTTACAGTCTTTATAGAGATCCGGGGCGCGCCATTACAGCTTCATTGCCACATCCCATGCCTGCCAGATGACCGTGCGCAGGTTGCCCACCTTGGTGCAGTCACCTACCAGGTGCACATGCCGGCCTTTTTCTACAAGGGGCATGGGCTTATAACCGGTGGACAGGATCACGCTGTCAGCAGCAATCTTAAACTCCACGCCGTCTTTATCCTTCACCACAACGCCGTCGTCCTCAATGGCGCACACAGCGGTTTCCAGATGGACGGGAACCTTGTTGACCTTAAAGAAATCGCGCAGGAAGCTGGTGTTGGCAAGACAAATGCCGGGGGTGGTGATCAGATCGTCCTGCATTTCAACGATGGCGGGGTTCTTCCCCTGCAGGTACAGTTCATAGGCGATCTCACAGCCAGTCAGGCCACCGCCGATAATGGTCACATTCTGACCTGCCTGGGCATTGCCCAGCAGGAAGTCAATGGCCTGAACGGTCTTGTCCACACCGGGCACGGGAATCCGGTTTGGCTTGGAGCCGGTGGCAACCACCACCTCATCTGCATCGATGACGCTGATATCCTTTATCTCAGCATTCAGCTTTACCTCAACGCTGGGGTACTTGGTAATTTCACGGCGGTACCACGCAATCAGCTCCCGATCCTTTTCCTTAAAGGAGGGCGCTGCAGCGGCAATGAACACACCGCCCAATTTATCGGACTTTTCATACAGGGTGACCTTATGTCCTCGCTTGGCGCAAACAATAGCCGTCTCCATACCGCCGATACCGCCGCCGATGACCGCAATGTGCTTTGCCTTCTTGGCAGGCTTAATGTAGTGCTTGCCGGTCTGCATGGTCTGGGCATTGATGGCGCAGCGGGCAAGGCCCATGGTATCCGTCAGATCCTGGGTGTTGGCATGACCCTTGGAGGAGGAGAAGTTGAAGCAGCCGTTATGGCAGCAAATACAGGGCTTAATATCCTCCAGCCGCTCCTCAATCAGCTTGGTAATCCACTGGGGATCCACCAGGAACTGGCGGGCAACGCCCATAGCGTCAATTTTACCCTCGGCAACTGCCTTTGCGCCCACCTCCGGCTCCATACGGCCGGCGCAGACCACGGGAATATCCACAAACTTCTTAATGTGGGAAACATCCTCCAAATTGCAGTTCTGGGGCATGTACATAGGTGGATGGGCCCAGTACCAGGAATCATAAGTGCCGTTATCCGCATTGAGCATGTCATAACCGGCATCCTGCAGGTACTTGGCGGCCTTCTCGGATTCTTCCATGCAGCGGCCTGCTTCTTTGTAAATCTCGCCGGGCACAGCGCCCTCACGGAAGCCCTTGACCTTGGACTCCACAGAATAACGCAGAGAAACTGGGAAATCCTGACCACAGGCCTCTTTAATGGCCTGCACTACCTCCACAGGGAAACGGAAGCGGTTCTCAAAGGAGCCGCCGTACTGGTCAGTACGCTTGTTTGTCCACTCCATGGTGAACTGGTCCAGCAAATAACCCTCGTGAACCGCGTGAACCTCCACGCCATCCACACCCGCATCTTTACAAAGCTTTGCGGTCCTGGCAAAGGCTTCAATGATCTCGTGGATCTGTTCTATGGTCATTTCGGGGGTGGTAATCTCCGGATCCCAGCGGGAGGGCAGCGGGGAGGGGCTGGCCAGCTCATGGCTGGTGTCCAACACAGGCTTAACCAAGGCCCGGGTGAATTTATTCTTGTGCAGGGGCGCTACCAACTCAGTAATGGCCCAGGATCTGCCCATACCGGCAGTCAGCTGGACAAAGAGCTTGGCGCCGGTCTTATGGATCTCGTCCATAAAGACCTTTAAGTCCTCAAACATTTTGGGGTTCTGCCACAGCCACTTGCCCCAGAAAGTGTCCCGCAGGGGGGCAATGCCGGGAATAATCAGACCCACATTGTTTCTGGCCCGCTCCAGGAAGAAATTCGCCGCTTCCTTGTCAAACTTGCAGCCAGTCAATTCAAACCAGCCGAACAGGGATGTACCGCCCATAGGGCACAGGACAATGCGGTTTTTAATCTCCACATTGCCCACCTTCCAGGGTGTAAATAAAGCTTCATACTTGGCATCCATGGCAACTACACTTCCTTTTCGTTATTTATGTATCGAAATACCTGCTTTTAGTATAATCATACAAATTCCCCCTGTCAAGGCAAAGTGTATCTGGAATTTCTGTGAAACATACCAACTGCACCAAATCTATATTTTTGGGACACAGCGTACCAAAAAACCTCTCGTTTTATTGTGAAACATTCCGAAATCCAAACTTTTAATTGCCTTTTAGTAATAAATATGATATATTGTATACGGAAAATTATGTTTTGAAAGGAACAACACAAAATGCCTACTAAGACACTCCTTACCTCTGCCCTGTTTGCCAAACAAGGTGAAGCCTTCTCCGCGGTTGCCCTGCCCCATACCTGGAACGCACTGGACGGCCAGGACGGCGGAAACAACTACTGGCGCGGTATGGGCACCTATCAGATTGACCTGCCCAATCCCACTGCAGGCAAGAGACAGTATATCGAATTACAGGGCGCAAACCATGTTGCTACCGTTTACTGCAACGGCCGTGAACTGGGTACCCACAAGGGTGGCTTCTCTACCTTCCGCTTCGACCTGACAGCCGCCATGCAGCCTGAGGGCAATGTGCTCACTGTGGTGGTCACCAATGCCAAAAGTGACATTTATCCCCAGAACGCCGACTTTACCTTCTACGGTGGCCTGTACCGGGACGTGAACTTCATTGAAGTAAACGAGGCACACTTTGATCTGCTGATGGACGGCACCAACGCTGTGTTTGTCACCCCCCACAATGTGGGCAAGACCCGTGTTGACCTGTTCCCCGTGAACGCTGAGGGCTGCACCCTGAAGGTAGTTCTTAAGGACGCAGAGGGCACTATGGTTGGCAGCGAGGAAACCGAGGCCATGGGCCACACCCACGTGCTGATCGATGTGAAGAATCCTCACCTGTGGAACGGCCTGGCAGATCCCTATCTGTACACCTGTGAGGCATCTATTCTTCTGGACGGCCAGATGCAGGACACTGTAACCGTCCAGTACGGCTACCGTTCCTTCCATGTGGATCCCAACACCGGCTTCTGGCTCAACGGCAAGAACGTTCCCCTGCACGGCGTTAGCCGCCATCAGGACCGTTTGGACAAGGGCTGGGCTATCTCCAAGGCAGACCATGAGGAAGATGCCGCTTTGATCAAAGAGCTTGGCGCCAACACCATCCGCCTTGCCCACTATCAGCATGACCAGTATTTCTATGACCTGTGCGACAAGACCGGTTTTGTGCTTTGGGCGGAGATTCCCTTCATCTCCCAGTATATTCCCGGGGAGGAAGCCTATGAGAACACCATCTCCCAGATGACTGAGCTGGTGGCCCAGAACTACAACCACCCCGCCATCTTCTTCTGGGGCATTTCCAATGAGATTCTCATCGGCGCTGACCGTGAGGATTTGCGGCAGAATCTGCGGGATTTGCACGAGCTGGCAAAGTCCATGGATCCCAGCAGACTGACCACCATGGCTCAGGTGTCAATGACCCCCATGGATTCCGAACACAACTTTATCACCGACGTGGTTTCCTACAACCACTACTTTGGCTGGTACGGCGGCGATGTAGAGGACAACGGTCCCTGGCTGGATAAGTTCCACGCCCTGCATCCGGACAAGTGCCTGGGTGTTTCTGAGTACGGCGCTGAGAACATTCTCTCCTGGCACACCGCTGAGCCGGAAAACCACGACTACACCGAAGAATACGCCAACCACTACCATCAGGAAATGCTCAAGACCTTTGCCGCCCGCCCCTACCTGTGGGCTACCCACCAGTGGAACTGCTTTGACTTTGCAGCCGATGCCCGTAACGAGGGCGGTGTGCAGGGCCGTAACAACAAGGGGCTGGTCACCTATGACCGCAAAACCAAGAAGGATGCCTTCTATGTCTACAAAGCATGGTGGAATCCCGAGCCCATGGTATTCGTATCCGGCGGCCGTTTTATCAACCGTGCGCCCGGTGAGCGTAATGTGATTGTCTACACCAACTGCGGCGAAGTCACTTTGGTGGTCAACGGCAAGGATGTGGCTACCAAGGCGGCAGCTGACCACATGGTTGTGTTTGAGAATGTGGCGCTGAACGAGGGTGCCAACACGGTCACTGCTTACAGCGGTGAGGTAAAGGCCAATGAAATCACCCTGTGCGGTGTTGCTGAGCATGACTACTCCTACGATCTGCCTGACGGCAATCAGGGTGTGAACTGGTTTGACGATCCCGAACTGGTGGCTATGAAGAAGGCCTTTAAGTATCCCAAGGATGCCTTCTCCATCAAGGATAAGATGGGCGATTTGATGGATCATCCTCAGGCTGCGGCTATCCTTGGTAATCTTATGAAGGCTGCCATGGGTGAAAATCAGATGATGTCCAGCATGGGTCAGATGAGCGATGAGATGATCGGCTTCATGCGGAATATGCGTCTGAACGACGCACTGAAAATGGCCGGCGACTCCATCTCCATGAAGGACAAACTGGCACTGAACCAGATGCTCAACGCCATCAAGAAGTAACAAAAGAAGTAGTAAAAAAGAGGGGGTATTTTACCCTCTCTTTTTTACGATTTTTACTGCCAATGTATGGACACACTTACCTGCCAACAAAGACGTTACAAACACAGCAGTTGTAATACACAGGAACATCAGCGGGTACATACTTGGAGTATGCCACTGGGGTACAAGACCATACACCCACACATCCAGCAGCCGGGAGAGAATAAATCCCTCAAACACGCCCCCGGATAACCAGCCCAGAAGCCTGCCGAACTTTCCGCCTATAGGCAGACGGTATATACCCAGAAACAGCAGTGTCACCATCAGGGTGACCCAAAAGCCGCCGTAGCCCTGGGTAAAGCCACTGCTAAAACCACCTGTTGCCGTGAACATTGTCACAAGTCCCAGACCCATAGCCAGAAGGCATGCACCGCCAATACCACACCATGCCGGCACTTTAGGACGCAAACGATTAATAGCGCCCCCAATTACATAAAAAGTTATGGGGTACAGGCTTTTCCAATAATCGGGAAACAGGCTATATCCCCCGTCTGGCCCCGAAATTGTAAAGGCTGTTGGCAGTGCAGACGCAAGGATCATTGATCCTGTCAATGCCAGAATCCCACGGTTGTCTGTAATATGGGCAAATGCCAGATTGATCAGGGGACCGACTAAAATCAGCCCAATATACATCTCCACATACCAGGCATAATTACTGAAAGTCAACAGCCGCTGAACCCAGACGCCAAGGGCGTCCTTTTCCCCGATAAGGAAATAGCGGATGGGATAAGAAATCACACAGGTCAACAGATATCCCACAATAACCGTCAAAAGGCCCTTATAATAGTGTTTATTCCATGGTTTATCGGATTTCAGGTATCCGGTCATCAGCATAAACATTCCGTTGCAGCCATAGAACAGCCAGCGGACGCTGTTTGCCGCCCATACCCACACACCCTCTTGGGGGAGGTAGTAAAAACCGTTATACAGAAAACTGTGCAAACCATTGACAAACAGCAGCCCAAGGCAGCGGAACAGGTCAATTCCCGTCTCCCTGTTTGTTTGAATCTTTAGAGTCTTCATTTTTCCTCCCGGCAGGTTACTGCCCAAAGTATTCCTCCATGCAAAGGCCGCTTTCATACAGCTCCTTTGCCAGTTCCTTGCCCACAAACCGGAAGTGCCACGGTTCGTAAATCGTGCCGGTCACCGATTTCTTATCCTGGGGATACCGCTGGATAAAACCATATTTCCAGCTGTTTTCCTCCATCCAGGCATGGGCCTGCAAACCATCTATATCCACAGCAAAGCCCAATTGATGTTCGCTGTATCCGGGCACTGCCACTTCCCTGCGCACCCGTTTGACCGCAGCTTCCTCGGTCATATCTTCTTCCTGCATATAACGGGCAACCCGGTTGTCCCAAATTTCCTGCTGATCCTGGGCAGAACGGTATGCCGAGTTGATGCCACATTCTATGCCCTCTACCCTGCAATCGGCAAGCATCTGCAGCAGTTCTGTGTAACAGCGCACATCAATGCTCCAATCATCCTCAAAGCAAATAGGAAAAACTTCCCAGTCATCAGGCACAGGCTGGTCTTTACTCAACACAATGGCACAGCGCTCATCGATGGGAAAATCCTGATCCGCAGCCACAGCAACCACATCTCCGGTCACCTGCGCGCCGTATTCATCTATCAGGTAATACATACCATCAATGGCGTGCCAGCCTGGGGGCAACGTACCCTTGTCCGACAGATAATAGGACTTACCATCCAACGTAATCCACCCAGTCTGTTCTCTGCCATCAGAACCCATATAGTAGCGTCCGCCGTCTATCTCTACCCATCCGGTTTGAACCCGGCCGAAAAGATCCAGGAAGTAACGTCCGCCGGCAAACTCCATCCAACCATTGCAGGCACTGCCGTCCTCCAGGAAATAGTGGCGGCTACCCTGGATAGATGTCCACCCAACAGCAATATCTCCGTTACTGCGGAAGTAGTAACGCTTTCCATCGATATACTGCCAGCCTGTCTGCTTTACACCATCCGTACCCAGATAGCAGGTGATCCCGTCAATCTGCTGCCAGCCAACCGCCATTGTGCCGTCAGGCCGAAAGTAGTAGTCCTTGTCACTGACCGTCTGCCAGCCGGTAGTCGGGTTTCCGTTCTCATCCAGATAGTAAATATCATCCTCTACCAAAAACCATCCGGTGACCATTGCACCGGAATCCTTGGAGAAATAATAGATTTCTCCTTCAATATCCTGCCAACCGGATAACGGGCGTCCCCAATAGTCCAGGTAGAGCCGTTCACCCCGGTCGTTAACCTCCCATCCAGCTCTGCTTAAAAAAACGATGGCCTGTCTGGAATAGAACACACCTACAAACACTGCCGACAAAATAAGCACTGCCAACAAGATTCCAACGGTCAAACTGACTCTTTTCTTCAAATCGCTTTTCCCCCAGAATTTTATTTGATTATCATAACATATTTTATCCCCAAACACAAGACGCACAGATATCTCGCAAGAAAAAACTACCATCCCGGTTGGGATGACTGTATGATAAGGTGCCGCTGTTGGCGGCATATGCTGCTTTCCGGTCTGCGGTGTCCAGCATCTTCGTCGCCAGCAGTTCTTGTACACAATCCTTATTTTTATTTCTCAAAGGAGCTGCTAGCCAGATTTGTCTGCATTTTTGCCCTTAGCGGGCAAAAATTAAGGTTCGGCTCCGTCGAGCCGTCGCCGGCGGCGCTCATCCGCGCCGCATTTGATCTTTCAAATCTACCGCAGCACAAAAAAGGGCGCGTTGCAAAATAACTGGAAAAAGACACATCGGTCAGCTCCGAAAGGAGTTGGCCGATGTGTCTTTTTGCGTTAGAATTGAATTGATGAGAAACAAAATAACGCAAGAACAGTATAAGATATCCAAGGAAAATAATCAATTGGTACTTGTACTAAACAGTGAAATTTTATTACCGGAGGACGCACCCGTCCGAGTGACCAGCGCACAGCTTGAGGAACTGGATTACAGGAAAC
>JAZNIL010000043.1:0-9849 GCA_045577435.1 Faecousia sp.
AATATCATTGGTCAGGATATAGTGACCGGTGGGCTTCTCTTTCATTACAGCGGGGAAGGACTGTAATTCTTCAGCCGTACCAATCATCATAGTATAGAGGTTTGCATTGATCTTAGCGGTGATGTTGTAATCCTCGGTTTCAAATACAACCAAAATGGTCTTTGCACCGGTTGCAACATTCTTCAAGGTTGCACGATCCAGCGCGATCACGCCATCCACATAAGATACATTGCTGAATGCAACACCGTCAACAGATGCGCTGAGCTTTGTTGCGCCTGCAACAATGGCCTGCTCCTCAGCATTCAGCGCCACGGAAATGTTTTCCACAGTGCTGTAGGCTTCCAGATCCATTGTGTCGCTGACAGTAAAGCTTACAGATGTTGCCTTTTCATATTCTGTGCCCACCAAATTCTTGGGAACGGGGAAGTTGTTGACAATAACCCAGAATTCAGTTGCTTCAAAGCCGGACAGATCGTTCTGGGCTGCCTTGAAAGCGGCACGGTCGGCATAGCAGCCGGCTTCCAGAGTTGCGTAGTTGGGTTCTACGCCCTGTCCGTAGTAGTTGTCTGCGCCAACAACATAGAAATTGCTTTCCTGGTTACTGCCGTAGATCTGACCCAGCGCGTAACCCCAGCCGTTATTGTCCGTCAGGGCTTCGTTGTATTCCACGATCACGTTCTTCAGTTCCACATCCCAGTAGGCAACATTAAACAGAACGCTGGTGCTGTTATACCAGGGGTTGGGATCGTTTACATCAGCAAACAGATCCTGAATATTCACGCGGAAGTACACATTTTCCACTGCGCCCTGACCCCTCATTGCCAGGAAGGAGCCTCTGCCCCATACAGAAGCATTGACGAAGGCGATGTCCTTCAGAACTGCGCCTTCCACCTCAACGCCGGAGCCATCAGCACCGAAGTACATTCCGAAGAAGCCGCCATGCATATCTACAGAAGAGGCCTTGGCATTCATATTGAAAATGGAGTAGCCCTGGCCGTCAAAGGTACCAGCGAAGGGTACAGTTGCATCGTTGGAGTATGCAACATTCTTCATATCGATATCATTGGTCAGGATATAGTGACCGGTGGGGTTTGCCTTCATGACTGCAGGGAATGCCTGCAGATCTTCAGCAGTGCCGATCGCCATCGTGTAAAGCTCCACATCAACAGGAACATTGATCGTTTTCTGACCATTGCTAAAGGTCAGGTTCAAGGTCTGCTCGCCGCTGAGCGCCTGAATCGCTGCACGATCCAGAGCTACCACACCGTCAGCATAGCTTGCAGAAGTAAAGGCAGTGCCGTTTACCGCAGCGCCGGACAAGGTATAGCCCTTCAGTGCGCCGTTGTAGTCGCTCAGGTCGATGGTGAAGTTCTCCCCTGCGCCGTAAGCGCCCACTGCAAAGGTATCGCTAACCACGAGGTTTTCCTCTGTGCCGTTTACATAGCCTTCAGCGGCATCAAAGTAATCTGCTGCATAGGTCAGCATATTTTTCAGTGCGTCGCTGCTGGAATCCTTGCGATACATACGGGTGATGTAGTCCATAGGGCTGTAGCTGACACTCAGACTGCCAGCGCCGTCAGAAACAACAACCTGAACCTTGGTGTCCATATCTTGCGGATTCATGTCCGGCACTTCCACATAGAACATGCCGTCCTTTGCCACAGCCTCACAGCTTTCGCCGTTACAGGTATAGGTGTAGCTTCCGCTTCCGGTAACATTGAAGTAGAAACGCAGAGCGATCTTGCTGCGGAAAACCATACTGACACCGTAAAAGCTTACGCCGCTCAGGCTGTCGGAAATATCCGCACTGGGAACTTCCTCAGGAATTGCCTGATTGCTTTCCAGCTCGCAGCCGGCATTGGCAGGATTGCCGGTATTGACATCAAAGTAGCCCTGTGCCGCTGCACCGTAGTTCAGCATCCACTTAACCAGGCTCTTCAGCTCCTCGGTGTACTTACCTGCCAGAATGGCATCGGCATAGTCCCGGATGGAGGAGGTTTTCTCCAATACGGTCTGGCCGCCGGAAACCAGGGTCAGCTTCACCTGGGCAGTCATTTGGGCTGCGCCCAATGCCACGGGGAATACATAGCCATTGTCTCCTACGGTCATTTCGCTGACCGTAAAGGTCTCGTAGGTCTGACCGTCTACCGTAACGGTCATCACGCCGTCAGTGGCGTGCTCAGCGGAGATATTTGCGTAGAAACGCAATGTCAGGTCTTCGCCCAGTTGCAAATCCGTGCCAACCCATTGGGTCGTGCCGGATTCGGTGGCAAGTGCGCTGATGGGGAGCATACCCAGAATCAACACAAGTGCCAACAAGAGAGAACAAACTTTCTTTGCCGTTTTTTGCATAATAACATCCTTTCGTATTCTATTTTTAGGAAACCTCTGAAAGGTATTTTCAGAGGCTTCCCTAAGTTTTAAGAGATTCCCCAATCTCTGTAGACTTCCGTAAGTTCACGTTGCTCATACTCATGCGTAATACCCAACGCGATACAGTCTGCCTTAAAGGACTGCTTCATCTGCAGAACCTGCTCGGCGCTATAGATTCCGGAGTGGGAGGTAATCAGCTCATAACGCAGGAATATACTCTCCATTTTCACATGGTTCATATAGATTTCATAATTGGGATCGGTGTTTTTGCCCTCATTCAGTGCCTCATACGCCTGATCGATCAAGCCCTGCCAACGCAGCAGCATTTCTCTGGGCCAATAGTTCTCACCTACCAGGACGCTATAGATATCACCGGTATACTCTACCGGGTAAGCCTGTTCCAAATAGCGCATCCAGCTCTGCAGCTCCTCAAAATACTGCTGCATCGGTGCTGCGGCTGCGCCGTAGTAATTTTGGAAAAAGTCATTCACCATATCCTGATAGCTCAGACTCAGATCCATTGCCGCCAGGCTGTCGGTATAGACCTTCAGGCTGGTAAAGCCGGTGGAGCAAGCCATATTGTGCTGACCCTGAATCATTACGATATCCACTTTGTTTTCATAACAGAACCGAAGGTTTTCCACATCCGAATCCCAACTGTCAAAGGGATACAGATAGCCGGAATAACCGGTCTGATACAGCCAGTAATACATCTTGCTGCTGAGCGTTGACCAGGCCTTCATCATTTCCGCAGATTCCACATTTTCCTGCTCATAGAAATTGTGAATGTATTTGGCCTCGATGGGTGCATAGATCACGCCCACATCCTCGTCACATACCAAGGACGGATCGTTGGGGGTATAGGTGCCGTCACTGTTTTTGACAACAGGCGGTTCCACAAACTTGTGATACGCCATTAAGTATAATGTAAAATCTCTCTTTTCCGTGCCGTTTTCATCGGCATATTTTTGCAGACCGCTTTGTATCTTTCGGCTCAGCATATTGGTAAACTGAATAACTGCCGCACTGCGGGTACCGTACTGCTTTGCAGAGTCGCTACAGGCCTGGCATTGACAGGAGGTCCAGGTGTCGGCCATGGTAAACTGGCCTGCGTGGATATTCGGGTTTGCCATAATATTTTCCAGCATTACCCGTGCCGCTTCGGAGGTCATTGCATCCAGCTCCTCCGCATCGCCGCCGGCAGTATAGCAAAGCTGATCCTTTTGAGCCGAGAACCACGCCGGATGCTCCTGGTAGTAGGTCTCTACCGGCAGGTACAGTAAGCTGGTATGGTTATCCTGACTCTGAATGCTTAAAAACTGGGTCTTATAATCCGAATATCCCATCAAATACAGGGCATCTGCGGAGAAGGTGTCACGCCAGTTGCCCAGCAGAATGTTGCCAATGTCCGGCTTTTCAGTGATTTCCATATCCGGCAGTGTGGTGCCATCCTTGGTGTAGACAAAGGTGTCCTGACCGTAGACCTGCATACCCAAAACATGCTTCAAAAACGCAATCACCGCATACCGTGCGCCAAAATCCTGCTGTGTCATTAAAAACACATTGTCGCCAGCAGTTTTAATATAGTAGCCGGTACTGTCCAGATCCACGGCAGGCATAGTCAGGCCTGCCTTTTTAAACAGATCGGCATCATTGAAAACAATAAACTTTCCGCCTGTATCAAATTGGGATGCCTCGGCGTATTCCAGCCGACAGCCGGTAACCCTTTCCACATAACGCAGAATATAGTCTGCGGCAGTTTCGTTTGCCTCTCCTTCTGCCACGATCAGCTTGTAATCCGATGCCCCGTTCACCACAAAGGGGCGGGTGCTTTCTGTTACAGATACCTGATGCAGCGTGGCATTCACCTTATGGGATACATAATCCTCTACCGGATTTACCGCAGACGCGTTTTGGTCGCCGGTGCCCTTTTCGCCGCAACCGGAAAGCAGCAGCACCAGGGAAAGACATCCGGCGCAAAGCGCCTTGATTTTTCTGTTCATATCCCCGCCTCCTTACTTTCCGTCATCTGTGACCGTCACAGACCAGGTCTTATTACAGATATAGCCGTCACTGTCTACCGCCATAACGGTGAATTTATACGTTCCGGCTTGGGTAGCCCATACAGAATTGGAATCTGCCGGGATCGTAACGATCACGCCGCTGGGACCGGTAACAGTCTTGAGTACGATCAGCTCCTCTGCCGGAGTCTTGCTGTCGGATACGGTAAACTCCGGAATGCAAAGCGCATCGCCTGTCTTGGCTTTCGTGGGCAAATCACCCTTGAACTGAATCACAGGCGCAGAGCCATCCACAATATGCAAAACATAGGAAAGACCGCCTTCTTTTTCGCTAAAGCTTTCCTCGGTGGTATAAATCACATCATACCGACCTTCCGCTGTGGCGGTAATGGTGTACTCCCGGTTGGGGTCAACATTTTCCAGTACTGTACCGTCATCGGCAGTAACGACTGTATCGCCCTGCTTCACGGTGAGGTGGAATGTAATATTGGGATTGAGCACATCCGCCGCATAAGCCGCTGGCAGAACGATCTGCGCGCCTGCCTCGAAGCGACCGCCGTAGCTGCCAGTCACATCAATCCAAGCCTCCACACGGTCACGGTTGGAATTGTTTAATGTATGGTTATTCAATGACACCAAACGAAGCTGTGCGCCCGCATCCGCTTCCCGGAAGGCCATAGAGAGGGTAAGATAGTGGGAATCAAAGTCCGTAAATTCACCGATATCAATATCAAAGCCGGCAATTTGCAGCTTGCCTTCCGCATAGGTAATGCGCACCTGATGGCCCGCATTCAAGCTGACCTCGCCCATATAAAGGACGGTATTGCCCACCTGAACACCCAGGACGCCATTTTTTTGAAGCAGCTCCACCGCCAAGCACTTGGAGGTGTCTGCAGAATCCCGGAAGGTCAGTACCATGCCATCAAAGTCTGCCTTGCCCGCTACGCCCTCAAGCACCATAGAGAAGTCGGTCGCCAGCAGGGGGTTAGCAAAGGTCCAATGGGCATCGGGCGCATTGACTGTAAAGAGCATACCCTTTTCCTCGCGGGTACAGGTAAAGCCCTGACCTACAAAATAGTTTTCCAAAAACAGTCTTGTCTTGCCTTCGTCGGCGTCAAATGCCTTTATGACCGGTCTTTCCACCTGATAAACCGCGCCCTCACATTCAAACACAATGGTCACCAGGTCCATATTGTTTTCCACGCGGACCGCAAAGGGCTTTCCCGCCTCTATCGCAGCAGTACCGGCGGCATCCTGGATCTTGCCTGTGGCTAATTTTTTCTCTACCGTGCCGCTGCGGTAATCATGAAAGTACACGCTGGGGAAGGCATACTGGGAATCCTCAATCAGATACTCCGGCAGCTCGATCCGGTCTACCATGATCGGCTTGTCTCCGATATCGACCTGAATGGTCTGTTCCAGGGTTTGGCTCTGGCCGGCACAGTCGGTGATCTGATATGTGAGCTGATACTGCCCCGCTGTCTCAAAGCAGTAATTTTCCGTCAGCACCGTCTGCTCACCGTTTACGGTGGTAAAGATCCGCACAGCGGGCAGACCGCTGTGGCAGGTGGTGGTGTATTCGGCAGGCACGAAGTATTCGCCCAACACATATTGGGTTTTGGCCTCACCGACAAACGCAATGGTAGGCTTTTCCACCTGTTCCAGCGATTTGATCCACAGGATCTCCCGTCCCAGGTTGCCATAGGCATCGGTAGCCTCGTAAACAATGGCATAATCGCCTACATAGTTTGTTTCAAAATATCCGTCCTCAATATTTAAAATCGAGGCATCCGGAGAGCTGTAGTTGTACCAGGCAGATACCCGTACATCAGATACTGTGCCGGTATTATCCTTCGCTGTTGCGGCAGGCACGCTGTAGATGCCGCCTTTTACGGCTGCCGGAGGTGTTTCATACGGGGTCTGTATTTGAAATTTAGGCGGCTCGGTGTCCTTGATGATCCTCTGAGACAGGTCCAGATCGCCAACAGTGCTTAGGAAGAAGTTGGCTGTAAGACCCTTGTAGTTTTCTGCCCAGACAGTCAAATAAGCCTTACCGCTGGGGAAGCCGCCCCAAGGGGACTTCTGATACTCTACACTGTCTAAGTCCACAACCATATTGCCGTTTGCAAGGATCTGCATTGTGGCCGTGTCAAGGCTCAGATTGATACCGGTGTTCAGCACATCGGTACATTCATAGGCGAAGCCGTGGTAAATATTTCTTCCCCACAGACCCTCTGTCCAGAACTTGTCAGCGTAGTCATCGAAGCCGATGATCTCCTGACCGTTACCGCCGGCGGTAACGTAGGAAGCTCTGATCTCCGGACTGTTGCTGTACTGACGCACAGACATATATAATGTAATTTCAGGATTTTCCGCATCCGTGAACTGAAAGCACAGCTTTTCATAATCCAGCGTTCCAACCTTTTCAGGAATAACAAAGCCCTGGATCAGCATACCGTCTTCCAACGCATCTATGGAAATAGGCGCATTCAATTTCAGCTTATCGCCGTATTTCAGAGATACATGCAAGCCGGATACGCCCTGAACACTGGGTGCCTTCCCGTAAACCGCGGTGGAATCCTCCGAGGTCAACACGCAAAATTCCTGCATTACCAGGAAAGAAACCTCATCCACATATACCTTACCATTGGCTACAGCTGTGTACACGACTGTGTATTTGCCCGCATCGTTCAGGGCAAATTCTTGCCTGGAGGTAACTGTTCCGTCGGGCAAGCGTACAACCGCAGTGACCTCAGCCTGCTGCCCGTCAACATTCATTTCCCGTTGGGGCACGGTGAAAATGGTTCCCAGGTCATACTGCTGCTCGATTTCCGCAGGCAGCCATGTCGCTTTTGCTTCGATTTCACCCACAAACAAGACTCCGGCAACAACAGCAAAACACAGTATCGCGCTGATGAGTCTCAAGTGTTTTTTCATCGTTCCATCTCCTTATGCTTATGCTGCTTAATAAACCATCTGCCCCCAGATATTCTTATACTGGCTGAGCATGCCGTTAAAGTAATCCGCCAAATCTACATCGCCCTTACGCAGAGGCACGCTGGGGCTGCCGTAATGTGTGCCGCCAATGATGCTCTCCCACATATCCACCATGGTGAAGCTGCCTGCCTGGTTCACGTAAATGGGCTCAGCGGAATAAGGGAATACGATCTCGGAATTCTTCTGCAGTTCCATAACGGAACGACCGAAATTGGTCATCTGCGTCATCTGTTCGTCTGTGATCTCATACTTCAGTGCCTTGGGCGTATTGGTTACCTGAGAGAACTCAACCAGTGCCTGGTTGGAATAAGCAAACCGGATGAAGTCCAATGCGATGGGTTTCTTCCACTCTTCAATATTTGCCTTCATAAAGCACAGAGAATAGCTGTTCTCGCACAGGGTGTTAACACCAAGCTCATTGGCATCAAGCTTGGGCAGAGGCATGATCGCAAACTTTCTGTTCTGCTGAGAATAGCTGTCGCCCATAGCGTCAACCATATCCTTGTAGGTGGCCTGTGCCTCATTTTCCCACCATGTGCCCTCTACCAGCATCGCAATGGGGGCCGTCTGACCGTTGTCGTGACCGGAATAAAGGAAATCCTCCTGGGCGTTCATATGGGAATACGCAGTGTTGAAGCCCAGTTCATTATAATAAGCATCGTTGGATACCATCTGCTCCAGGAAGCTCAGTGCGTAGTATCTGCCCTCGGTCCGAAGCATTTCGTAGCCGTTTGCGGCAGTAATGGTGGTGGGCTGTGCGTCCTTCACAAAGCCGGTACCTGTAACGGTGCCCAAATTTTCAGCAGTGCCGTTCATCGTGAAGTTCAGCATTGTCTGCTCTCTGCCCTCAACGTTGGCCAGCAGTGCCTGCAGCAGGTTGCCAATGTAGTCATCCCGGTTCGCGCCGTTCCAGTTCATAGGGGTCTGGCCGTTGGAAGCGATGTAATCACACAGAATGAAAAATTCCTCATAGGTTGCGGGCAGGCCGTCATCGGCAGTGCCATACTGGCCGTCGGGGCCGGCGCTCTTTTCATCGGTGCTTCTGACGATGAAGTAGTCCTCAATATTCTGTGCATCGGTTACATCCTTTGCAAAATAGTACTTTTCCTTTTCAAACAGGTCCACATTGTACATCAGGCTTGTGTAGGACGCGTAATGGGGAATAGCGTAGTACTTGGTCTGACCATTATCATCTACACCTAAGTATTCCTTCTGCTCCTCGTACATCTTGCCTTCAATTGTGGTGCCGGCAGGATCACCGTAAGATGCCATATCACCGGTAACCGCTTCAGTAATGTCTGCCAAAACGTCCTTGTTCAAAAGGGAATAGTAGTATGCCTTCTCTGCGAAGTAGATTTCTTCCTTGTTGTGCAGGATTTTGTCTTCCAGCTCGGTGGCCAGCGCTTTTTCGTTGTTAATGATGATCTGAATACCCTTTTTGCCTTCTTCATAGACATCGTCCTTATGAAGTTCTTCATAACGGTCTTTCAGGTTTTTCAGCCACTCCACGCCGTAACCACCGTTAAAGTTGTGGATAAATAACTGGGTACGCTCGGTATCCAACGTATCAGCATTCCCCTCAGGCTCTGCGGAACCGGAGTTTCCGCAGGCTGCCATACTCAGGCTCATCACCAGTGCCAGCAGCAAGGCCACAATACGGTTTAGGTACTTACTCTTTTTCATTGTTCATTCCTCCATATTGATTCAAGAATTTTTTATATGTATCGTACGCAAATGGCACATATCCGCTTAGGTAGTGATTGCATCCCGACCCCAACGGGGTTTTCCACGACACCATCAAGATCCGTTTTTCTGCATAAGAATACGGAATCTGTTCCAGCAGAAGTACCTCTTCTCCCACCGACGCTTCACCGGTAGTCAGCACCTCTTCCGTCAAAGCATCCTTCACCTCGTAGCTGCAAGGCAAAACCTTGCCTGTGTCATTGACGGCCTTCAGCCCAATGCTCCAGTTCTCCGGTTCTGAGAAAGCCAGTAGGAACGGCTGCTGTACATTTTTAATGTAATGATAGGCCAGCTTCTTTTGGTAGTAGTAATCCACCACGGCATCGGAAAACTGTGGCCAGCCGTCGATCAGATTCCACCAAATAATGCCGCCCCGTTTTCCCTTATCCATACGGAACAGTTCAATAAAAAATTTCATGGCCTCTGCCTGAGATATCTGACTGGCGAGGGCAAAATCTTCTATATTCTCGGGAACAAAGCCAAACAGCTCCCGAATCTGATCTGCCATTAATTTAATACGGTATGTCCAGGGACCCTCCTTGGCGGGATTGGAGCAGTGAATGATCCAATCTTCATTCTCCTGCCACGGCCACGCCTTTTCCCGGGAGATAAACTTGTAGATAGATGCCGGATCAGGGCAACCGTGATAGCCCATCTCGCTGGCAAAATGCGCGATATTCTTACTGTAATAAGTGCTCTTAAAATAATCTCTCGG
>JAZNIL010000044.1:0-15512 GCA_045577435.1 Faecousia sp.
TTATTATAAACGATACAAAGATAAATGGATAGACTTTTTGTAAATAATTCTATTCATCATGCAATATCAGTAGGCTTTGCGCCGAAGTTAAAGATTTGTTGAAGTTTAGTTGAAAAAATATGCTATAATATGCGTAATATACTCGTTTAGGAGGGACCTGCGATGCTGAAGATATTGATTGCTGAGGATGACCGTGAGCTGCGGCAGCTGTTTTCCCATGTGCTCAACCGGCACGGGTACACTGTGGTAGGCGTTTCCAACGGCCAGGAAGCGCTGGATGCCTTAGATAAAGATTTCTATGATATGATCATCTCCGATATTATGATGCCGGTAATGGACGGCTACGAGCTTGTGCGGCAGTTACGGGATGTGGGAAACACCACCCCGGTACTGATGATTACCGCTAAGGATGCTTTTGACGATATGCGTCTTGGCTTTCAGTCCGGTGTGGATGATTACATGGTCAAGCCTATCAATGTCAATGAGATGGTACTGCGGGTGCAGGCGCTGCTTCGCCGTGCCCAGATGATCAATGACCGGCGGCAGACAATCGGTGATACAGTCATGGAATGTGACTCCCTGACGGTGAGCGTTGCGGGCGAAAGTATGATCCTGCCCCAAAAGGAGTTTATGCTGCTCTACAAGATGGCGGCTTATCCCGGCAAGATATTCACCCGGCAGCAGCTGATGGACGAGATCTGGGGTTATGACTCAGAAAGTGACACCCACACTGTGGATGTACATATCGGCAGGCTCCGTGACCGCTTCCGGGATAATAAGGACTTTAAGATCGTCACGATCCGTGGCGTAGGCTACAAGGTGATGAAGCTATGACGGTCAGAGAACGATTTGAAAAAGTACGGCAGGAACAGCGAAACCGATTCAGTCTCCGCACTCGGTTAACTGCGTTGGTAACACTGGAAATGCTTGTCTGTGTGCTGGTTGCCTATGGGTTGGATCAGCTCTTTAACGAAGTGTTTCCATGGACAGTACCGCTGGAGATCGAGTTGGTAGGCGTGTGCTTACTAATCGGCATACTGGTCACCAGTCAGCTTTCCAAGTATTTCTTTAATCCAATCAAAAAGCTGCGCGTTGCCATGGATAAAGTAGCAGACGGCGACTTTTCTGTTCGACTGGAGGAAAAGTCCAGTTCCAAAGAAATCATGGAGATATATACCGGATTTAATCTGATGGCCCATGAGCTTAGCTCTACAGAGATTCTGCAGACCGATTTTGTATCCAATGTGTCCCATGAGTTTAAGACCCCCATCAATGCCATCGAGGGCTATTCCACTTTGCTGCAGGACAGCGAGAATTTAGACGCAGATCAGCGGGAGTACATCGACAAGATCCTGTTTAACACCCATCGGTTGTCCTCTCTGGTCGGAAGCATCCTGCTGCTGAGCAAGCTGGAAAATCAGCAGATCCCTTCCCATCAGGTGGAATACCGTTTGGACGAACAGATCCGACAGTCTATTGTGGCGCTGGAGCCTGCCTGGGAGCAGAAGGACATTGAATTTGATGTGGAACTGGACCGGGTCAGTTATCTGGGCAACGAGCCGATGATGCGCCATGTGTGGGACAATCTGATCTCCAATGCTATCAAATTCAGCCCAAACGGTGGTACTGTCAAGATCCATCTTGCCAAAAAGCTGAAGAGACTGATTTTTACTGTGGATGATCAAGGTCCCGGCCTTTCCGAAGAAGCCCAGAAGCACATTTTTGATAAATTCTATCAGGCGGATGCTTCCCATAAGCAGGAGGGCAACGGCTTGGGACTGGCACTGGTCAAGCGGATATTAACCATCGAGAAAGGGCAAATTGCGACAGAAAACATTCCGGAAGGCGGCTGCCGTTTTACCGTTACACTTCGCACAAAATAAACATAATACATACCGCAGGGGTATCCGAATTTACTCGGATACCCCTGTTTTTCAACTTTTGTTGAAACTGAATTGAAGTTTAGTTGCAAATGGAACCCTATACTGACTGCATAAAATGCGCAAGGAGGCTGAATCTCATGGAAGAAAGATATAAACACAAGATCATTACGATCCCCAATATTCTGTCTCTGTTTCGGCTGTTGCTGATCCCGGTGATCATGTGGCTGTACATAGTCAAGGAAGACCCAGTGCTTACAACGGTCATTCTGGCACTTTCCGGCATCACCGATATCGTGGACGGCATCATCGCTCGGAAATGTCACATGATCAGTGACTTTGGCAAAGCCTTTGATCCGGTAGCTGACAAGTTGACACAGATTGCTATGCTTTTCTGTTTGGTGACCAGATTCAAATGGATGCTGTTGCCTCTTTGTGTGATGGTAGTAAAGGAAATAACTGCCGGAATCCTCGGCTTGTTGGTAATACGCAAGACCGGAAATGTATACGGAGCGGTTTGGCACGGAAAGACGACCACCGTATCTCTGTACAGTATGATGATCATTCACCTAATTTGGTATAACATTCCCGGCGTGATTTCCGGCATCCTGATCGGCGCCTGTACCGCGCTGGCATTGCTATCTGCCTTTATGTACAGCAGAGAAAATGTGAGAATCCTTTTGGGAAAGAAAAATGAGCATGAATAAAACAGCTACAAAAGTCAAGAGATTCGGCATCATCTTGGGCGAATTGCTGGCGCTTGGTACCATTGTGTTTCTTGTGGCCACCAAGCAGTATAGTCGGCTTCCGCTGGTATTCGGCACACTTGGCTTGGTACTACTGCCGGCGATGATGGAGAGGCTGTTTCGGTGCAGGCTATGCTTACCGGTATACATATTTGCACTCGTGTATGCCGTTGGGCCAATGATGGGACAGTGCTGGAATTTCTACTATACCATCAGTTGCTGGGACAAGCTGCTGCATATTAGCGGCGGCGTGATGTTTGCGATTCTAGGCGCATACTTTTTTGACCTCTTGGTAAAAGAGAAAGCCCGACCTGCAGCGAGAACGCTCTTCGCCTTGTGTTTTTCAATAGCAATTGCCGTGCTGTGGGAGTTTTGTGAATTTGGTGCAGACCGCTTTCTGGGTATGGATATGCAGGATGATATGTTGGTGACCCATCTTACTTCCTATCTGCTTGGCGAAGGTGTTGGGGTTACTGAAAGTATTGAAAACATCCAGTCAGTGGTGGTGAACGGCATCCAACTGCCGGGATATATCGACATCGGATTGACCGACAGCATGCTGGATATGATGCTGGAAAGCTTGGGTGCATTGGTTACTTGCTTGCTGATTCTGCTTGATAAAGGAAAGCACCCGATGATTCGGGATGTGCACAACATGCAAGATACTGACTGTCCGGTAAAGAAAGAGGGTATTCGATGATACTACTATATGTTGTTTTTGCCCTTCTTGCGCTCCTGCTAATGTATCTGCTGTTCATCGGTGTATGCTGTCTGCTTGTTAACCCAGAAAACGAATACGGCAAGAACAGTCCGTTCTACCGTTTTCTGCTGGACAGCGCAACAGCTGCGGCGATGAAGCTGCTTCGCATCCGTGTCCATGTAAGCGGTGTGGAGAAGATACCCAAGGATACCAAAGTGCTGTTCGTCAGCAACCATCGTTCCAATTTTGATCCCATCGTTACTTGGTACGCTTTGAAAAAATGGAAGATTGCTTTTGTTTCCAAACCAAGTAATTTCAAGATTCCTTTCTTTGGACGGGTCATACGCAAATGCTGCTTTATGTCCATCGATCGGGAGAATCCAAGAAATGCAATCGTTACCATAAACAAAGCGGCAAAGCTTCTGAAAAAGCAAGAAGTGTCCATAGGAATTTACCCGGAAGGAACCAGAAGCAAAAACTGTGAATTACTGCCCTTCCATAACGGCGTGTTCAAAATTGCCCAAAAAGCAGAAATACCAATTGTTGTGCTCTGCGTAACGGGGATGGAAAAAATATCAAAAAGAACCCCTTTCAGACGGTCTGATGTGTACTTAGATGTGTTGGAAGTCTTTTCGGGGGCGAACATAAAAGAAACCAAAACGGAAATGATCGGCACGGCAGTACGTCGCCTGATTGAAATGAATATAGAAAAGAGAGATGGAGAATGGCAAAAGGATATGTGATCTATAATCCTCTGGCTGGAAACGGCAAGGCGGAAGACGATGCGAAGCTACTGCAAATGGTGCTTGATGAGGATTTGGAGTATTACGATATGACCCGGATCACCAATTACAAGGTGTTCCTTAGTAATCTAAGTACAGATGATTATCTGGTGATCGTCGGTGGCGACGGTACGCTGAATCGGTTCGTTAACGATACAAATGGCATTGATATTCCGCAGGAAGTTTTGTATTTTCCTGCTGGATCCGGTAATGATTTCGCCAGAGAACTTGGAACAGACGGAAATCCCGTGGTGATCACCCAGTATCTGAAGAACTTGCCCAGTGTGGAGGTCAATGGTAGGCGATACCGATTTATCAACGGTGTGGGCTTTGGCATTGACGGTTATTGCTGCCAGGTGGGCGATGAACTGAAGAAAACGCCTGGTAAGAAGGTCAACTATACCGGAATTGCCATCAAAGGACTTCTGTTTCATTTCCAGGCCAGAAACGCAAAGGTTACGGTGGACAGAAAGATGTATGCCTACAAAAAGGTCTGGATCGCGCCAACAATGTACGGAAAATACTACGGTGGCGGTATGATCCCCACACCGAAGCAGGACCGTGCCTCCGATACACTGTCACTGATGCTGTTCCACGGCGCAGGACGAATAAGAACACTCTGCGTATTCCCCAGCATCTTCAAAGGTGAGCATGTCAAACACAAAAAGATGGTGGCGCTACATACCGGTTATGAGATCACCGTGGAATTTGACCGCCCAACACCCTTGCAGATCGACGGCGAAACCATACTGGATGTGACCCAATATACCGCGAGAGCGGCTGTGTGCAATATGAATAAGACAAAGGAGAAAGTATTATGTTAAAACGCAATTTGGGCAGTGTGGCTATGAGCCTTGCTGAGATCGTTATCGGTATTTTGCTGCTGGTGAACCCGGTGGGTTTTACCTCCGGCATCATTGTCACCTTTGGCGTTGTGCTGATGATTACGGGTATTGGCACGACCATCAAATATTTCCGCACTGAACCGGAGGAGGCGGCAGTTAGTCAGATCCTTGTGAAGGGATTGCTTGCAATATTGGGTGGCGTTTTTTGCGCTTTCAATTCCCATTGGTTTATTGCCACTTTCCCTGTTTTGACACTGGTGTACGGCGCAGTGATTTTGATTACGGGCATCACAAAAATTCAGTGGACTGTTGATATCATCCGTATGAAGCGGAGCAAATGGTTTTGGATGGCGATCAGCGCGGCAATCTCCATTGTCTGCGGCATCACAGTCATTGCAAACCCCTTCAGCACCACCGCTGTTTTATGGATGTTTATCGGTATCAGCCTAATCGTGGACGCAGTTTTCGATATGATCGGCGGTATTTGCGGCAACCGGGAAGAAGCAGAGCGTACAAAGGAAGAAGTATAATTCCCGTTTTTTCCTTGTGCGGTTGAAACTGCACCAGGGAAAAGTTTACTTTAAGTTGATATTTCTACGGTATCCTTTGAAGTATATAAGGGAG
Source organism: Faecousia sp. (assembly GCA_045577435.1). GTDB lineage: Bacteria > Bacillota > Clostridia > Oscillospirales > Oscillospiraceae > Faecousia. The sequence continues at coordinate 5,578 of JAZNIL010000044.1, forward strand.
GGACTATGATGAGCGAGAAGAAAACATCAGCCTTATTTAAATTTATAAAGTGGTGTGTGAAGGTATTTTACCCAAGGACTCAAGTGGAGGGTATCGAAAACCTGCCGGATGAGCCGGTGATCATCGTAGGTAACCACTGTCAGATGAACGGCCCCATTGTTGGGGAATTATATGTTCCTGGAGAGCCTTACATCTGGTGCTCCGGAGAAATGATGCGCATATCCGATGTGCCGGAGTATGCCTTCCGGGACTTTTGGAGCCAAAAACCGAAATGGACCCATCCGGGCTATAAACTGCTTTCCTATATCATTGCGCCAATTGCCGTATGTGTGTTCAATAACGCTCGTACAATTGGCGTGTATCACGATGCCCGCATTCTTTCTACCTTCAAAAGCACTGTAAAGCTGCTTCAGGCGGGAAAAAGCGTGGTGATCTTTCCGGAGCACGATGTGAAGCATAATCATATCGTCTATGATTTCCAGGATAAGTTCATTGATATCGCAAAGCTGTATTATAAGAAAACCGGAAAGGAACTGTCCTTTGTTCCCATGTACATTGCGCCGAAGCTGAAGAAGCTTTGCCTAGGCAAGCCGGTGCAATTCTGTGCTGCCGGGCCGATGGATGCAGAGCGTAGCCGAATCTGTACATACCTGATGGATGAAATCACTGCTATTGCGGAAGCGCTACCGGAGCATACTGTGGTGCCTTACCGGAACATTCCGAAAAAAGAGTATCCGTCCAACATCTCCAAGGAGCAAGTCTATGAAAAAGCCGGTCGTTGATTATAGGACCTTTCGGTTGCGAAAGATAAATGAACCGCAGTTTGCCCATCTGAAGCTGCTTTTGGGCTGGGTGGGGTATTTTATCCTGTATTTTCTCACGGAGAATTTGATCCCAGTAGAAAACTGCCATCCGGTACACATGTGGCTGGATGATGTGATCCCGTTCTGCGAGTGGTTCTTGATCCCATATGTATTCTGGTACGCGCTGATCGTTTTCTCTCTCGGATATTTCCTGCTGTACAATGTGGATAGCTTTAAGCGGCTGCAGACTTATATCATTATTACCCAAATTCTTGCCATGGCTTGCTACATCCTATATCCCACACGGCAGGATCTGCGTCCTGCAGAATTTGTAAATGATAATTTTCTGACCCGCTGTGTCAGCTACTTATATGCTTTCGATACCAATACCGGCGTGTGCCCATCGCTGCATGTGGCGTACTCTTTGGGTATCGCCTCGGTTTGGACGAAGGAAAAGGCGGCGCATCCGGCGTGGCGCATCTTTGTAGTTTTTGCGGTCATTATGATCTGCCTGTCCACCATGTTTATCAAACAGCACTCGGCAGTGGATCTGTTCGCGGCGATCCCCGTATGCCTGATTGCGGAAGGGTTTGTTTATCGGGATAGATACTTTAGAAAGAAATAGAGGAATCATTATGGAAAAGAGGATTCACCTTTATGTGAGCAGGAGACATCCTGCACTTTGGCTGACAGGACTGCTGATGCTGGCATCTGTTGCTGCAAGGATTGTTGTGTTCTCCCGATTGGAGGACGCCAATGTATGGCGACAGATCGTGTGGCCTGCGGTGGCTGTGATGCTGTTTGTACTGATGGCATTTTTTGACGGTAAAGAAATGCTGTACAGAACTGCGGTCCCAGTTTGGATGCTGGGCATTTGCACGGCTTGGCAGCTGTACTGTGTGCTTGCAGGCAGACCCTTGCTGCTTGCACTCAGTTTTATCGGCATTCTCTTTTTCTGCGGAAGCTACACATCAATTTTTGCCGGTCGGCATAAGCCGTGGCTGCTGTTGCCACTATATTTGCTGGTCTTGGCTATTGTTGGGTATATGCATTGGCAGCTTGCCGCTCAGTCACTCTCTGCGACAACACTTCTTCCTGATTATCTGCTGATCGCAGGATTTCTCACGACGCTGTTTGCACTCAAGATACATACGGATGGAAAATACCATCCTACCTGGAAAGACCGCTCCGATGGGCGATATATCCGCTCATCACCGGCCATCGAGCAGATTACACCTTTCATTATGCCCCAGCGTGTTGGTGCGAATATTCTCTTTGACGAGTCTGTGGAGATTTCTGAGCTCGATCGGTATGTCCGCGCGAAACGTCGGGCGGGTATGCCCAATTTCGGTATGACCCACGCCATCGTCGCCGCCTACGTGCGGACTGTGGCCAAGTATCCGGCACTGAATCGGTTTGTGGCCGGTCAGCGGATCTACTCCCGGGGAGAAGATATTGTCGTGTGTATGACAGTAAAAAAGGAAATGACTAAGGAATCTCCGGATACGGTGATCAAGGTTCATTTCCATCCCGGTGACACAGCACGGGATGTGTACGAGAAGTTCAATGCCGCCGTATCCAGTGCAAAGGACGAAATGGAAAACTCCAATGTGGATGATGCCGCAGGTATCCTTACCTCTACGCCCCGGATGGTACTGAAGTTTGTGGTGTGGCTGGTTAAGAGTTTGGACTATTTTGGTATGGCACCCCGCTTCCTGCTGGAGCTTAGCCCCTTCCACGGAAGCATCTATTTTACTTCTATGGGTAGCCTGGGCATTCGTCCGGTGTATCACCATCTTTATGATTTTGGTACAGTGCCAGCCTTCTGTGCCTTTGGCAGAAAGCGCCGTGCGGAAGAGATCAAAGATGGTGAAGTAGTGGAACGCAAATATATGGATCTGCGCTTTAACCTGGACGAGCGAATCTGTGACGGCTTCTATTATGCTTCTTTGATCAAGTATTTCCTGCGTCTGCTTACGCACCCGGAAGTGCTGGACCAGCCACCGGAAACCATAGAGCTGGATATTCCATAAATACAGAAAGACTTAGGAGGTAATTCATAATGAGTAAGCAAATTATCATTTCCAGTGACAGCACCTGTGACCTGAGCCAAGAACTGATTGACCGATATCAAATCCGTATTCTGCCTATGGGCGTTTCTCTTGGAGATAAAATTTACCGGGATGGCGTTGACATTACCCCGGACGATATCTATGCGCACCACGCAAAGACAGGTCAGCTTCCCAAGACCTCTGCCATCAATGTAGCGGAGAATATGGAGTATTTTGAAGAGCTGAGAAAGGATGGCAGCGCTGTTATCCACTTTACTATCAGCTCGTCCATGTCTTCTACATATAACAACGCCTGTGTTGCAGCGGAAGAACTGGAAGATGTCTATGTGGTAGATGCCAAGAATTTGTCCACCGGAAACGGTCTGCTGGTCATTGCCGCTGCTGAAATGGCACAGGAAGGTATGGAGGCAAAGGAGATCGCCCAAAAGGTTTCTGAGATGGCTAACTGTGTAGATGCATCCTTTGTGGTGGACAATCTGGAATACCTGGCAAAGGGTGGCCGGTGTTCTGCGGTTGCAGCCTTCGGCGCGAATCTGCTGCAGCTGAAACCCTGCATTTATGTCAAAAACGGTGCTATGGGTGTGGGCAAGAAGTATCGCGGTAAATATGAGAAGGTGCTGCTCAGCTATGTTGCTGACAGACTGGCAAATGCAGACGATATCTGCCTTGACCGTGTGTTTGTGACCCATGCCGGTTGTGACCCGGAGATCGTGGGGAGCATTGCAGAAGCGGTGAAAAACACACTGCCCTTCAAAGAAGTCTTGGTCACAAGAGCAGGCTGTACCATTTCCTCTCATTGCGGTGCCAATACACTGGGCGTTCTATTCATCCGAAAAACACCGCTGCATTGATGTTTCAAAGGACTTGTTTCTATGAGTAAAAACACGAAAAAATGGCTGATCGGTACCGGAATCGTAGCGGCGGGTGCTGCTGCGGTAGGAGCCGGACTTCGTGCAATCTCCCATTACTTTGTAAAGATCGCTATGGATCGCAAATGTCCCGGTAAGGTGCAGGAAAAGGTTTCGATGGTTTCCGGTGGGTCGGTCAATGAAGAACTGCTGAAAATGACGGAACAGGCCACCAAAGAACTGGAATCCGCAGCACAGATGCGGGTGGAAGTAGAAAGCCACGACGGTCTTTGCTTGGTAGGACACTGGTATCCGGCAGAGCAGCCGAAACGGATATTGATCGCTATGCACGGCTGGCGTTCCTGCTGGTCAAGAGATTTTGGTATTATCGCACCCTTCTGGCACAATAACTGCTGCAGCGTCCTTTATGCAGAACAGCGAGGCCAGGGTGCAAGTGAAGGCGAGTATATGGGTTTCGGTATGCTGGAACGCTATGACTGCCTGAAATGGGCGCAGTGGGCCAGCGAAAACAACCCGGATAATCTGCCGATTTATCTTGTGGGCCTTTCTATTGGTGCAACTACAGTGCTGATGACCGGTGATCTGGAGCTGCCGGAGAATGTGCGTGGCATTATGGCAGATTGTGGTTTTACCTCTGCACATGATATTTGGAAGCATGTGGCAGAAGAGAATCTGCATCTGCATTTTGCCGTTCATGCCGCTGCTGCCGATGACCTTTGCAAAAAGAAGATCAGCATAGGCTCCCAGGAGTGCTCCACAGTAGATGTACTGAAGCAATGCAAAGTGCCGGTGCTGTTCATTCACGGCGCAGATGACAACTTTGTTCCGGTGCGTATGACCTACGAAAACTATGCCGCCTGCTCCAGTGAAAAGCACCTGCTGATCGTCCCCGGTGCTGACCACGCCATGAGCTACTGCGTGGAACAGGACCGTTACGAAAAAGCAGCTAAGGATTTCTGGAAAACCTATGATATTTGTCCCGGAGATTCTCTTATGGAAAGATTTTGATCGTGGCAGAATGGTGGCACGGTTTTGGCAGAATGGTGGCGCAAAATTGGCAGAGGAATGACAATGACTTGGCAGAACATCTGTGTTATAATCCTAATGTGAAAAACTGGGACTTCGGAAGAAGCCCCAGTTTTCTTGTATGTATAACCACTGATGACCGGGATATATGATCATCTTGCATATTATCTTGCGTACTATCTGCTCTGCATACACGGATCCAGTTGGTTTTGAATTCGAATATTTCCTTTTTTAAGTAAGGTGCAGCATAGGAAGGACTGCACCTTTTAATATTTGAAAAATGTTAGAAATATTTTTCATATTTAGTTGCATTTTGGGGAGTTGAATCGTGTAATAAAATTGATGGATAAATTTTGGGGATTTTTTCGTCAATGTGACAGAATTGGCTGATTTAAAGCATTTTTATAAGTAGAACGGAAGAAAAGCATGACCGTTTGTGAACTTTCTGTAAATAAATTGTCAAAGTGGCAGAAAACACGTTTTTTCAAGCCTCTTTATATAGTAGAAGGGGAAATTTTAAAAAATTTTCGCCCAAGTGGAACAAATCGTGTTTTTGAATGCATCTTTGTATGTAGAGAGGAGTGATGCCCATTGATTGCTTAAATTACCAATGTATCATGAAAACTAAAAAATATTTTTGCAATTTCTCTCCCAGACTCATTTGGGAACGGGAGTTAAATTGACTTTGTCGAACATCTGTGCTATAATATCACAAAGGCAAGATCAAGCACCCAGGCTACCGTCTCGGTGGAAGTGCGCCCACCGTTTGACACTGCTTAAGTGACAGTGGAACGGTACGGACCAGCGAAAGAAGGAGTAGCGGTCCATAATCGGTGAAGGTCTTCGAATCGATTGCCGGGAGAACCGGCTGCGCCAAAGTGATGTTTGCAGACGTGCAGACAAAGCTTGCAGCTGATCTCCCGGTCCTTGTCTTATAGTGAAAACATTTTGGCACAACTGCGTAAATGCATTGGCAGGTTGTTGCCGATGACATCCGGGATTGGTTGCGATAAAATTATATTACAGACAAAGCAGCGGCCTTTTTAGATACCCGGAAATATGGATCGATATTGTTTAGCATGGGGATGCCTTCAACCGGTCCGGATCAAATCTAAAATAGGTGAATACCGATTGTTGCCGCAGCAGGATCTGTCAAGACTTGCTGCGGTTTTTGGTATTCAAATATAAGGCTGCAGGCGAAATGGAGGAGATAGCAGATAAATTGCAGGACAATATCCAATGTAACTTAGGAAGGTTCATTGAACAATTATCCTTAGAGAAAGAGAAATCATACCATGAAGAAAAAAGTTTACAAAGAATTTTGTTTCAGGGAGTCGAACGGTATGTTATAATATTAATGTACCTGTGGCTTGCCCGAAGAAAGGAGTTTTTATGAGTAAGTTGCAGGAAAGCAATGTCGCGAATGAGCGGGTATACACGGTGGAGGAGATCGCGAAATTAGCGCGAATTAGCCGCACCGGCGCATACGAGCTTATCAAGAAGGAATACTTCCCGGTGATCCGTGTCGGTAGTCTGATCCGGATTCCCAAAGAACCCTTCGACGCATGGTTAGACGGTCGAGGAAACTAATCATGTAAAGGAGTAGTGTTATGGCGACAATTGTTAAGCGAGGAAAAAATTTCTATGTAGTTTTTCGCTATGATGACGCGAACGGTAATTCCCAGCAAAAATGGGAGTCCTTTAAGACCAAGAAGGAAGCCCAAAAGCGTAAAAGCGAGGTCGAGCATGAGATCGACACCGGTACATTTATTCCGCCAGCCAGCATCAAGATCAAGGATTTTCTCATTGATTTTGTGGACATGTATGGCAAACGGAAGTGGGGCCTGTCTATGTATACCTCCAATTCGGGACTGATCCGGAATTATATCAACCCCATTTTGGGTGAGGTAAACGTCCAGGACGTGGATGCCCGAGTGGTGGACAAATTTATTGCCACGTTGCAGAAAACCAAAGCGGTGGACTGCAACGGAAGAAGGGTAAAAACGGAGTTTGTTACACCCTGCACCATCGAGAAGATCTGCAAGCTGATGCGCTGTGCTTTTGGACAGGCAATCCGCTGGGGTATGGTTGGCAGAAATCCCTTTGTTGGTGCAACTCTGCCTAAGCGGGAGCAGAGGAAGAGAGCAATCTGGGATGCGGAGACCATTCGTAGGGCGTTGGATGCCTGCGAGGACGATCGGTTGTACTTAGCAATCCATCTTGCCTTTGCGTGTTCTCTCCGCTTTGGGGAGATCTGTGGGCTTACCTGGGACTGCCTGGATATTTCGGATGCGGCGATCATGAACGGTAACGCCTACCTCAATGTGGAGAAGGTGCTTGCCCGTGTGGATGAAGGTGCGGTTGATGCGCTGGGAGAGAATGACATATCCTTTACTTTCCCCGCTGTTGTTAACGGCAAGTCCAAGACCCGGCTGGTACTGAAGAAGCCGAAAACGGAATCCAGTATCCGTAAGGTGTGGATCCCGGTGACCCTTGCCAAACTGCTTAGAGCCTGGAAGGAAAGCCAGGACAAGGCAAAGGCTTATTTAGGGGATGCGTACTACGACTACAATCTTGTACTCACCCTGGATAACGGCCGTCCCTGCGAGGATTGGGTAATTTGCAATGCCTTCAACCGACTGAAAAGGAATGCAGACCTTCCGGATGTGGTTTTCCACTCCCTCAGGCACTCCAGCACGACCTATAAGCTGAAGCTGAACCACGGAGACATCAAGGCAACGCAGGGCGATACGGGCCACGCACAGCCTGACATGGTTACCGAGGTCTATGCCCACATTCTGGATGAGGACCGCAAGGTCAATGCCCAGCGCTTTGAGGCAGGCTTCTATTCAAGGGCAGATCTGCGCGGCTTGGAGCAGTCCTTCCGTACGCAAACCGTGCAACAACCGGGGATGGATATTGTACAACTGCTTGTTCAGCTGCAGCAAAATCCGGCACTGTTGGCCCTTCTGAATGGACTTGCGAATGCAAATGTATCCGGATAATTCCAACCGTTCAAAACCGTCTGTTAGCAAAAATCTTAAAAAGTGTTCGAATCCATTTGGCGGCCCGTAAGAGCTGGGGCTGCCAAATGGACAAGAGATAACAATTTAATAATGGGACCAATAGTTATGAAAACACCGTGATTTGCGGTGAAATCACGGTGTTTGGCACCCCCGGCGAGACTCGGACTCACTACCTCGCGCTTAGGAGGCGCGCGCTCTATCCAGGTGAGCTACGGGGGCAGATATGACTTGGCAGACAGCAAGCGGAAATGTTCACTTTCGAGATATATCATACAATAACTTTCCGGTTCTGTCAATCAGGGATCTTCTCCAAAACAGAGGTGGCCTACATAGTCAGCAAATCCCAGGAAAGGGTAGGCTAAACAGTGGGAAATGGTCCGCTTTTTGTATTTTCCCCTTTACAGAATGGAAAAATTAGAATATAATATATCGGCAAATGTAAATTGGAAGAAGTGAGGGTAACACCCATGAATCTGGAATTTGATGTATATAAACAGAAATTGGGCGAGGTCAAGCCTGCTCTGGATGCTCTGGCAGATTCTTTGAATGTGGAAGGCCTGCGCAATGAACTGGAGCGTCTGCACGCTATGCAGGAGGCTCCCGGCTTCTGGGACAATCCGGAGAAGAGCCAGAAAATCGTTATGAAGGCCAAAACGGCAGAAAATAAAATTGAAAACTATCAAGCAATGGTCTCCTCCTGGGAAGATCTGATGACCATCTGTGAGATGGCCGCGGAGGAGGATGACGACTCCATGCTCCCGGAGCTGAAGGAAGGTTTCCAGAAACTGAGCAATGACATGGAAACCTGCCGGCTGCAGACCTTGCTCACCGGCAATTATGACCGGAACAATGCCCTGGTCAGCTTCCAGGCCGGTGCCGGCGGTACCGAGGCCCAGGACTGGAGCCAAATGCCCTACCGTATGTATACCCGCTGGGCGGAAGCCCATGGTTACACCTACAAGATTATGGACTATCAGGAAGGTGAAGAAGCGGGGCTGAAATCCGCGGATATTTTGATCGAGGGTGAGAATGCCTACGGCTTCCTTAAGGGCGAAAACGGCGTCCACCGTCTTGTCCGTGTGTCCCCCTTTGATGCCAATGCCCGCCGCCAGACCTCTTTCTCCGCCATTGAAGTGATTCCCGAAATCGAAGATGACAGCGAGGATTTTGAAATTAAGGCTGAGGACTACGAAATGCAGGTGTTCCGCTCCTCCGGCGCCGGTGGACAGCACATCAACAAGACGTCCTCTGCTGTCCGGCTGATCCATAAATCCGGTATTGTGGTCTCCTGCCAGACCGAACGCAGCCAGTTCCAGAATAAAGAAACCTGTCTGCGTATGCTGCGCTCTAAGTTGGTGGAGATCCGTGAGCGGGAGCACTTGGAAAAAATCTCTGACATTAAGGGCGTGCAGAAGAAAATCGAGTGGGGCAGCCAGATCCGCAACTACGTGTTTATGCCCTACACATTGGTGAAGGATACCCGCACCGGCTGCGAGACTTCCAATGTTAATGCTGTTATGGACGGCGCGCTGGATCCGTTTATTAATGCATATCTGACCTGTGCCGCTACCGGCAACTGGGTTACCAAGTAAATTACAAAAATATAGACAAAACCGCTTGCTTTTTGAAAAAACCTATGGTATAATCACTGGGATTGTAATAGAGTCCGGTTATTCCGGTTAGGTTTTACTGTGTTCCGCTTTCTGCCCAACTGGCCGAGCGGAGAGCGGAAGGAGGTTGCAAAATGGAGATCTTTAGAATTATCGTCACCGTTCTTGAAGTGATTGCCAGCGTTGCCTTGATTGGCGTGGTATTGATGCAGTCCGGCAAGGAAGCAGGTCTGTCCGGTGCCATTGCCGGCAATACTGAGTCCTACATGAACAAGAACAGCAAGGGAAATCTGGATAAAATGCTGGCTTCCGCTACCAAGTGGATCGCTCTGGCATGGATTCTGCTGACTCTGGGTCTGAGCCTGATCTGATCAATCCAATAAAATCGACCACGGAAGTTTTCCGTGGTCTTTTTTGTCCATGCATTAAAAATCCGATGCTGAAGCGCATCGGATTTTTTGGTTATTTGGCATATTTGCCCCACTTTTTTCTGGACGGATCCATTCGGAAGTACAGAAGAACCACAATG
>JAZNIL010000045.1:0-15892 GCA_045577435.1 Faecousia sp.
TCACGCATCATTGTCTCTACAACCATCTGCTTAAACTCGCCTGTATGACGTTTGTTTGGTACTCCTTTTGGCATAGAAAAACACCCCATTTCTTAGTACAAGTATTATAGCATACTTGTCTAACAAATGGGGTGCAGTTCAGATTTACGGACGGCCCTTATTATTTAAAATACGATTACATTGTTTCAGGCAGCAGACTTGGTTACAGGTTTCCTATTCGGCAGCTGGGACAGGATAATGGCTGCAAAGACCAAAACACAGCCGGCAGCCTCCCAGAAGGTCAGTGTCTCTTTAAGAATCAGACACCCGCACAATACAGCCACCACAGATTCCATGCTCATCAGCAGGGAAGCGGCAGCAGGTTCTACATACTTCTGACCAATGATTTGCAGAGAATAGGCGATACCCATGGACATAACACCGGCATACAGGAGGGAGCCCATACAGCCGCTGATGCCACTCCATGTGGGGGTCTCGGTAAAAAACATCACAGCTCCGGAAAGCAGGGCGCAAAGGAAACTGTTTAGACAATTCAGCCGCAGGCAGTCGACCTGAGGGGCGTAGATGTCCACAAATATGATCTGCACTGCGAACATCACCGCGCAGGCGATCAGCAGCAAATCACCCTGGCTGATTCTGGTCACGTCCACACAGCTGAGGCAGTAGAGGCCAGCCACACCCAAAAGAACACTCAAAGGAATCCATTTTGAGGGCTTCTGCTTTCTCAATATGCCGATGATAGGGACGAACACAATATACATTGCAGTCAGAAAAGCGGATTTCCCCGCGTCTGTATCCACAATACCCATCTGCTGCAGATTCACAGCCAGAAATAGGGGCGTACCGCAGAAAAGGGCAGCTTTCCACAGTTTGGGGTCTTTCCAACGGGAGAAGAAAGTCTTTCCATCCTTTTGAAATCGGTCCGCAACGGCAATGATGGGCAGCAGAGCAAGTCCGCCCATGGCGCAGCGAACGGCCTGGAAGGTAAACGGCCCAATATGGTCCATGCCCATACTCTGCGCCACAAAGGTGGAGCCCCAGATTACAGTGGCAAGCAGCAGGAACAATGAGCCTTTCATTTGTTGTTTCATAGTAAATCACCGTGAGCTAATGTAGCATATTTTTCCGTTTTTTGCAAGGCGGATATTTGCATTTTCCACTGCTTGTGCTATAATAGAGAAAAACAATTACTGGAGGTCACTATCATGGCTGAAACCAACCGTATTAGAAAACGTTCTGAAATCCCTGTGGAGGATACCTGGGCAACTGAGGATCTGTATGCTTCCGATGAACTTTGGGAGCAGGAACTAGCATCTCTTGCGGAGGACCAGGCGCAGCTGGCAGCCTATGCCGGCAAGCTGGGTGAAAGCGCCCAGTCCCTGTATGGTTATATGGAAAAAATGGAAGCAGTAGATGTAAAGGCAAGTCTGCTGGCTAACTACTGCATGCGCAAGGCAGACGAGGACACCCGCAACGCCGTCTACCAGGCAATGACCGGTAAGTTTATGAGTGTTGTGGTAGGCCTGAGCGCCGCTACCAGCTTTGAAACCCCGGAAATCATGGCGATCACCGATGAAACCCTGGACGGCTTCTACAAGGACTACCCCGCTCTGGAGCGCTACCGCCGTTACCTGACCAATCTGCGCCGTCTGAAGGAACATGTACTGTCCGCTGCGGAGGAGAAGCTGCTGGCTGCCGCAGGCGAGTTGGCACAGGCTCCCGACAATATCTATGGCATGTTTGCCGACGCGGATATCACCTTCCCCGATGCTCAGGACGCACAGGGCAACAAGCATCCCGTAAGTCAGGGCACCTTTGTAAAATGCGAGGAAAGCCCCGACCGGGTTCTGCGGAAGAACGCTTATGAAAGCCTATACCACGGCTTTGCAAAGTTTAAAAACACCGCTGCCGCAACCCTGAATGCTCAGAACAAGCAGCTGAAGTTCTTCGCCGAGGCAAGAAAGTATAATAATGCCTTTGAGGCATCTCTCAGCCGTACCAACGTGCCCACCTCTGTATACCTGAACCTCATCGAGGCTGTCCATAAGCACATGGACAAGATGCACCGTTACGTCCGTCTGCGCAAGAAGGTGCTGGGTGTGGAGGAACTGCATTTTTATGATATCTATGCCCCGCTGCTGGCGGACGTAGACAAGCATATTCCTTACGCTGAGGCAAAGCAGACGGTCTATGATGCACTGGCACCTCTGGGTGAGGATTACCGCAAGATTCTGAAGGAAGGCTTCGACAGCCGTTGGATCGATGTCTACCAGAATGAAGGTAAGCGCAGCGGCGCATACTCTGCCGGCGCATCCGTCCATCCCTTTGTGTTGCTTAACTACACCGGTACTCTGGACAGCCAGTTCACTCTGGCACACGAGATGGGTCATGCCCTCCACTCCTACCATTCCAACAAGTACCAGAATCCTGTGGATTCCGGCTATGTGATTTTTGTGGCCGAGGTGGCTTCCACCTGTAACGAAGCCTTGCTTATGGAATACCTCCTGGGCAAGACCACGGACAAGAAGGAGCGGGCATATCTCATTAACCACTTCCTGGACCAGTTCAAGGGCACTCTGTACCGCCAGACCATGTTTGCTGAGTTCGAGCTGAACATTGGCAAGATGGTGGCCGAGGGCAAGACCCTTACTGCCGACGTGCTGTGCGCGGAATACCGCCGGCTGAACGAACTGTACTATGGCCCGGATATGGTCGTGGACGATGAAATCGCCATGGAATGGGCAAGAATCCCCCATTTCTACTACAACTACTATGTGTTCCAGTACGCTACCGGTTATTCCGCTGCTATTGCCTTGTCCCGCAAAATTCTCGACGAGGGTGAGCCTGCGGTGAAGGATTATATCCGTTTCCTGTCCGGCGGCTGCTCCAAGAGCCCCATTGATCTGCTGAAGGATGCCGGTGTGGATATGACCAGTTCTGCCCCTGTAGAGTCCGCACTGGAGCTGTTTGGAAAACTGCTGGATGAGATGGAAGAACTGGTGAGTGAATGAAGCCGGATATTTTCATCCCTACCCTCCACACCTTTGCTATGAATAACGTGTTCACCGGTTCCTGGGGAGAACTCCGTTTCCGGATAGAGCCTCAGGTGGTGATGCTTACCGCAAAGGAAGTGGACATGGAGCAAAGCTCTATCAGCTGCGAATACTGGCACGGCATGTTCTGCTATGATAAGAGCGAAATGGAGGGTAAGGAGACTTTCTCTATGAGCGAAGATGGAAGAATGGCCATGAAAGCATGGTTGGAATCCAAGGTTTGATGTTTGCCGCTTGCGGGACACCTTTAAGGTGCCCCGCAAGATTTCTTTGAACTTATAGGTTAAAAACCATTGACATTTCTGCCGGTTATGGTAGAATATCAAAGATATGTAAAGGCAATGCGGAAACGAGAAAAAGTGACGGCAGCTCAGCGAGAAGGGAAACGGTGCGAGCCCTTCCGGACCTGACTTTTTTAGCCACTTCCAAGCCGCCCGGGAGGACCGGGACGGGTGCTCCCGTTACAGGGCGTCTAAGATGCCGTTTTCGGCGAATTAGGGTGGTACCGCGATTCACGTCGTCCCTATAGCAGGGGTGGCGTCTATTTTTTTGTAATTTATATGGAGGTTTGATTCCAATGAGTAAAAAAGCATACGGTGTAAACCAGCTGCGTGAAATGTTCCTGCGCTTTTTTGAGAGTAAGGACCATCTGCGCCTTCCCAGTTTTTCTCTGATTCCCCAGAATGATAAGTCCCTGCTGCTGATCAATTCCGGCATGGCACCTATGAAGCCCTATTTTAAGGGTGAAGTGGAGCCTCCCCGCCGCAGGGTGTGTACCTGCCAGAAGTGCATTCGTACCGGTGATATTGAAAACATCGGTAAGACCGCACGTCACGGTACCTATTTTGAAATGCTGGGCAACTTCTCCTTTGGTGACTACTTCAAGGAAGAAGCTATTGCCTGGAGCTGGGAGTTCCTGACTCAGGTGGTGGGTCTGGAGCCTGACCGCCTGTACCCGTCCATCTACGAAAACGACGAGGAAGCCTTTGAAATCTGGAATAAGAAGATCGGCATCCCCGCTAAGAACATCTTCCGGTTTGGCAAGAAGGATAACTTCTGGGAGCATGGCGCAGGTCCCTGCGGCCCCTGCTCTGAGATTTACTACGACCGTGGCGAGAAGTACGGCTGCGGCAGCCCCGACTGCAAGGTAGGCTGTGAATGTGACCGTTTCATGGAAGTGTGGAACAACGTGTTCTCCCAGTTCGATAACGACGGCAACGGTAACTATACAGAGCTTGTCCAAAAGAATATTGATACCGGTATGGGCCTGGAGCGTCTGGCCGTGGTATGTCAGGACGTGAACAGCCTGTTTGACGTGGATACGGTAATGAACATTACCAACCATGTTACCTCCATCACCGGCGCGTCCTACGGCCAGAGCACCAAGACCGACGTGAGCCTGCGTGTGATCACCGACCATATCCGCGCCTCCACCTTTATGATCGCCGACGGCGTTCAGCCCACCAACGAGGGCCGTGGCTACGTTCTGCGCCGTCTGCTGCGCCGGGCTGCCCGTCATGGCAAGCTGCTGGGCGTGAACTATCCCTTCCTGTATCAGGTGGTGGAAACTGTCATTAAGGAAAATGAAAGCCACTACACCTACCTGCGTGAACGGGCGGACTATATTATCCGGGTGGTCAAGACCGAGGAGGAGAACTTTGCCCGCACCATCGACACCGGCATGCGTATTTTCACAGAAAAGCTGGCTGCCCATAAGGAAAAGGGTGAGACCGTGTTCTCCGGTGAGGATGCTTTCCTGCTGGCCGACACCTACGGCTTCCCTGTGGACCTAACAGTGGAAATGGTGGAAGATGAGGGCATGACCCTGGATATGGACAGGTTTACCGTCTGCCGTGAAGAGCAGCGTGTCCGCGCCCGTGAGGCCCGGAAGGCTCTGGGCGATCTGGGCTGGGCAGGTATCGACCTGGGTCTGGATACCACACCCACCAATTTTGTGGGCTATGACGTATACAACTGCGAGGCAAAGGTGCTTGCTGTCTGCGTGGGTGAAGATGTCACCGGTTCTATCACCGGCGGTGAGGAAGGCATCATCGTTCTGGATAAGACCCCCTTCTATGCGGAAATGGGTGGTCAGACAGCCGACTACGGTGTGATTCTGGTAGGTGACAGCCGCTTCAAGGTTACCAATGTCCAGAAGGATAAGGGCGGCAAGTATCTCCATTCCGGCGTAATGAGAAGCGGTACTATCAAGACCGATGACCTGGTTCTGGCATCTATCGATGTGGAGCGCCGTAAGGCCATTATGCGTGCCCACTCTGCCACCCACCTGCTGCAGAAAGCCCTTAGGAGCGTTTTGGGTGACCATGTGAACCAGGCAGGTTCTCTTGTAGAGCCGGACCGCCTGCGTTTTGACTTCACCCATTACTCTGCTGTGACCGCGGAGGAAATGGCAAAGATCGACGCAGTGGTACAGTCCGCTGTGCTGGAAGGCTACGGCATTGACGTGCGGGAAATGCCCATTGAGGAAGCTAAGCGCATGGGCGCAACAGCCCTGTTCAGCGAGAAGTACGGCGATACTGTTCGTGTTGTGAACATGGGTGGCTATTCCATTGAGCTGTGCGGCGGTACCCATCTGGATAATACCGCAAAGGTAGGCCCCTTCCGTATTGAGAGCGAGGGCAGCGTTGCTTCCGGTATCCGCCGTATTGAGGCAGTGACCGGTAAGGCTTGTCTGGCAGAGATGGAGCTGGCAAGACAGCGGGTCTACAGCGCCTGCTCCATTCTGAAGGTAAAGCCTGCAGAGCTTGCCTCCAAGCTGGAAACCCAGGTGGAGGAGATCAAGAACCTGAAGAAAGCCATTGAGTCCTATAAAGCCAAGGAAACTGCCGGTGAGACAGAGCGGTTCCTCTTCGGCGCCCATGAAATCGGCGGTCTGAAGGTTCTGACTGTCACTGTTCCTGGCTCCGACGCGGCAAAGCTGCGCCAGATGGGCGATCTGCTGCGGGACAAGGCTCCCAATCTGGTTGCTGTACTCTCCACTGTCAACGAGGACAAGATCACCTTCCTGGCTGTTTGCGGTAAGGAAGCCATTGCCAAGGGTCTGAAGGCCGGCGAACTGGTGAAGCATGTGTGCAACATCTGCGGCGGCAGCGGCGGCGGCAAGCCCGATTCCGCAATGGGTGGCGGCAAGGATGCTGTGAAGCTGGACGATGCGCTGGCTCAGGTGGATAACTTTGTTGCCTCTAAGCTGGGATAAACCCACAAAATACCAGGGTTTGTGATATTCGCATAACAGACGGGCGCCGCCGCTTGCGGCGCCCGAATTTTAAAGAAGGGGAAACTGCTATGGGGACACTTGTTTATGTGGCGCTGGGCTTTGCAGCTGCCTGTGCCGCAGGTGTGTATGCCATGCCCGGACGCTGGCTCATTCCGTTGGAAATCGCCTGCCTTGCGGCACTTCTGGCGGCACTTTGCTCTAAGACAAAATTCTCCAAGGCAGTTTCCAGACTCCTGATAGGCTGTCTTGCGGGAATCCTGTGGCTGGGCTTGTTTACCCTTTTCTACCTGCGTCCGGCACTGGAATTTGACGGCAAAACGGAAAATATGACAGTTGAGGTTTCTTCCCACTCCTACGAAACACCCTACGGTGTATCCGCTGAGGGTAGCGTGAAACTGGATGGTCGCGGATATAAGGTTCGGTTTTATCTAAGTGAGGAGGTATCCCTTTCCCCTGGGGATACAGTTACAGGCAGCTTTTCCCTGCGCTATACCGCGGACGGCGGTGAGAAAGGACCTACCTACCATCAGGGTGATGGAGTATTTCTGCTGGCCTATGGGAAGGGGAAAATCGTCTATACCCCTGTGGAGGAAATCCCTATAAAGTATTATCCAGCTTTGTTGGAACGGAAAATGACAGAGATTTTGGATACAGTATTTCCACAGGATACACTGCCCTTTGCCCGGGCGCTTTTGCTGGGAGATGACCGGCTTCTGGATTACGAAACGGACAAGGCTCTCCAAATCAGCGGTATCCGTCATGTGATTGCGGTGTCTGGCCTGCACGTGTCCATTCTGTTTGGCCTGGTGTATCAGCTCTGCGGAAAACACCGGGTTCTGACGGCGGTATTCGGAATACCCGTTTTACTCCTTTTTGCCGCGGTTGCGGGGTTTACTCCATCCATTGTCCGCGCCTGTTTGATGCAGAGCCTAATGATTCTGGCAATGCTGGTAAACCGTGAGTATGACCCGCCCTCGGCGCTGGCCTTTGCGGTGCTGGTAATTTTGGGGATCAATCCCATTGCCATCACTTCTGTGAGTTTTCAGCTGTCCGTTGCCAGCATGGTGGGTATTTTCCTGTTTTCCGAAAAGCTGGGCGACTATCTTCTGAACGCACGGCCTGTGCCACGGAAACAGCGTGGCAAAACAGTGAAACGCTGGATAACAAGCTCCGTGTCCGTCAGCCTTTCTGCCATGGTCACCACAACACCCCTGTGCGCTTATTATTTTGGTATGGTGAGCCTTGTGAGTGTGTTGACAAACCTGCTCACCCTCAGTGTGGTAACGGTGACCTTTTGTCTTGTGGCGCTGTCATGTGTCTGCGGAGCGTTCTGTTTGCCGTTAGGACAGGGGATTGCCTGGGCGGCATCCTGGCCTATCCGTTATGTCCTTGGGGTTTCCGGGGCGTTGTCTAAACTGCCCTATGCTGCGGTGTGTACGGATAACGTATACATTGTAGCATGGCTGATTTTCTGCTATGTGCTGCTGGGTGTGTTTATGATGTGTAAGAAGAAACCGACTGTGGTGTTTTCCGCCTGCATCATTCTCGGCCTTGTGGCTGCTATGCTGTTTCATAGCTTTGAGAACAGATACGTGGGCTTCAGTGTAAGTGTAATGGATGTTGGGCAGGGTCAGTGTATTCTGCTGCAGACAGGGCAGGAAAACTATCTGGTGGATTGCGGCAGCGAAAGGGGCGACCACTCTGCCGATGTTGCCGTTCTGGAATTGTGGTCAAGGGGTATATTCCGCCTCGACGGGGTAATCGTGACCCACTATGATAAGGACCATGTAGCGGGGATTAATCCACTGCTGGGACTGGTAAGGGCAGACGCTCTTTACCTGCCGGATTCTACCCGGGACAATCCGTACCGCAAGGAGCTTGTGAAGGAACACGAAAAGATCGTCACGTGGGTCACAGATATCCGGGAAATCCCTGTTTATGACGGAAATCTTACGATTTTTCCATCTTCCAATACAGAGGATTCTAATGAAAGCAGCCTGTGTATCTTGTTTCAGACGGGAGAGTATGATATACTGATTACAGGCGACCGCAGTATGGACGGCGAGGAAGAATTGCTGGAAATGACCGAACTTCCCCAGCTGGAGCTTCTGGTTGCGGGACACCACGGCTCAGCCGGTTCCACAGGACTTGATTTGCTTATGCAGACCATGCCTGAGGTTGTGGCGATTTCCGTGGGTGAGGACAATTCCTATGGCCATCCCGCACAGAAAATGGTGGAACGACTGGAAGTGGTCGGCTGCGAGATCCTTCGTACGGACCAGGTGGGTACCATCACATTCAGGGGGTGAAGTAATGGCGCAAAAAAACGGGCAGACAGAGCCTTTGCAGGAACTAAAGCTGGCGATTCGTGAGAAAAATCCGGATAGACTCTATTTCTTCTGGGGTGAGGAGACCTTTCTGCTGAGCCATTATCTCCAGCAGCTGCGCAAGAGTATTATTGATGAACTGACGGAGTCCTTCAACTATCATAAATGGACATCTGAAACCTTCCAACTGCAGACCTTTGCAGACAGTGTGGAAAACCTGCCCATGATGGCAGAACACACGATGGTCTGGGTGGACGAGGTGGATATTTTCAAATTCCCGGAATCGGACCGGGAGAAACTGGTGCAGATCTTGTCGGATATCCCAGAGTACTGTACCGTGGTGTTTACCTACGAAACAACCCCGTGGAAGCCGGATAAGCGGCTGAAAAAGCTGTGGGATGTGGTGGAAAAACACGGAACCGTGGTTGAATTTGCCAAGCAGAGCCAGCGGGATTTGGTAAGCTGGATCACCAGACACTTTGCCGCCGCTGGGAAGAAGATCGATCCCAACCTGTGTGTATATTTGATCGATATCACCGGCGGAACCATGACCGCTATGGCAGGGGAGATTTCCAAAATCTGCGCCTACTCCGGCGCAGAGGAGATCTGCAAGGCGGACATCGACGCGGTGACCGAGCCTGTACTGGACGCGGTGGTGTTCCAAATGACAGATTGGATGGGACAGGGAGAGTATGGACCGGCCCTTGTGAAGCTGCAGCAGCTGCTGAAAATGCAGCAGGAACCCATTGCTATTCTTGGCGCTATTGGCGGGCATTTCCGCCGGCTGGGAACTGCCAGAACCCTGCTGGATCACGGCAAAAACGCCCAGCATCTGCAAAAGCTGTGTGGCCTAGCGGATTACCCGGCTAGAAAGACCATGTCCGCTGCCGCCAAGTTTTCCGCCCGGTTCTACGCCCGGGCCAATGAGCTTGTTTTGGAAAGTGACCGGAAAATGAAAACCTCTTTTGATGAGCCCGAGCGCATTTTGGAATGTTTGATAACGGAATTGGCTGTGGAGGCAAAACGTGATTAAGATCAGAGAGGCAATTGTGGTAGAGGGCCGCTACGATAGGAATACCCTCTCCCAGGTGGTGGATGCCCCCATTCTGGAGACCGGTGGCTTTGGAATTATGAAGGATAAGCAGCAGCTTCAGCTGCTGCGGCGTGTGGCGGAGAGCCGGGGACTGATTGTGTTTACCGATTCTGACGGAGCAGGTTTTGTGATCCGTAATTTCCTGAAGGGCGCTATCCGTCCTGAATATTTGAAGCATGCCTATATTCCGGATATTGCCGGCAAGGAGCGTCGTAAATCCGCCCCCGGTAAAGAGGGAAAACTGGGCGTAGAGGGTATGACCCCCCATGTGATTGAAGAGAGCCTGCGTCGGGCTGGCGCAACGGTTCTGGGAGAGGAAACGGAAAAGGAAACCCATGACATCACAAAACAGGATCTTATGGATATGGGCCTGTCTGGGGGACAGGGGAGCAGTTTCCTCCGAAAGGCGCTTTTGAAGCATCTGCAGCTGCCGGAACACATGAGCAGCAATGCCATGCTGCAGGCGCAGAACCTTTTATATACACGGGAGCAGTTGGAAGGAATCCTGTCTCAATTGCCCCTTGGAGAGTAATATGATAGATATTTCCGTAACAAACTTAACAAAGTTTTTTGTCATTGGCGAAAACCTTCTGGAGGGCTTGTCCTTTGAAGTGCAGGAAGGGGAACGGGTGGCGATTCTTGGCCGCAATGGCTGCGGAAAGACCACCCTTTTGAAAATTCTCACAGGTCAGATGGAGTATGACGAGGGTGAGGTGTTTGTCAACCCCCACAAACGAATCGGTCTGATCTCCCAGATTCCCCAATTTCCCGTAGGATACACTGTGGAGGATGTGCTCCGCTCTGCGTTTACTGAGCTGACCGGCACACGCAGGAAGATGGAACAGCTGGAAAAGCTCATGGCAAAGGATGTAAGCGAGGACCTGCTGCGGGAGTATGACCGCTTGGGAGCGGCATTCCAGTCCGGCGGCGGTTATGATATGGATGTACAGACCGATAAGGTCTGTAACGGCCTGGGAATCAGCCCGGGGCAGAGACAGCAGCTTTTTGACAGCCTATCCGGCGGAGAAAAGACCCGGGTAAACCTTGCCCGCCTGCTTTTGGAGCAGACGGATATTCTCCTGCTGGACGAGCCTACCAACCACCTGGACCTGCGCAGTACCGAATGGCTGGAGGGGTATATCAACAGCTTTAAAGGTACGGTGCTTGCCATCTCCCATGACCGTTATTTTTTAGATAAAATTGCTCAACGGGTTATCGAGATTGTGGATGGCCATGCTGAGTTTTATTCCGGAAATTATTCCTTCTACATGGATGAAAAGCAGGCCCGGTTCAACCTGCAGCTGAAGCAGTACGAGCAGGAACAGGCGAAACTGAAGCAGCTGGGGTATACGGTTGAGCGGATGAAGGGCTGGGGTATCAACAACCGTACCCTGTACCGCCGGGCCATGTCCATTCAGCACCGCATGGAGCGTATTAAAAAGACGGAAAAGCCCAAAATAGAAAAGACCATGAAAGCCACCTTTGGGGAAAAGGCCTTCTCCGGTGATACGGTACTCCAGATGAAAAATGTGGAAAAAAGCTTTGGAGAGAGAACGCTGTTTTCCGGCGTGGAGCTTAATGTGGAGGGCGGCGAGCGGATTGCCATTCTGGGAGACAACGGAACGGGCAAAACCACTTTCCTTAAGTGCCTTCTGGGTGAGGAGCCATGTAAGGGTAAAATCCAGTTTGGCCCTACGGTGAAGTGGGGATATCTGCCCCAGATTATCAAATTCAGCCACCCGGAACGCAGCCTGTATGATACCATGCTGTATGAGAAAAACTGCACACCACAGGTTGCCCGTGACCGCCTGGGAGCTTTTTTGTTCCAGGGTGAAGATGTGTTCAAGTGCGTGGGAAACCTCTCTGGCGGCGAGCAGTCTCGTTTGCGGCTGTGTATGCTGATGGACGAGAAAATCAATCTCCTGATTCTGGACGAGCCTACCAACCATCTGGACATTGCCTCCAGAGAGTGGATTGAGGCGGCCATTGAGGAATTTGAGGGTGTGCTTATCTTTGTGTCCCATGACCGCTATTTTATCGAGAAATTTGCTGAGCGGATCTGGCTTCTTGACGATGGCCAGATAAGAGATTTTAAGTGCGGATACAGCAAGTACCGCTCTATTATTGAGCATGTGACAATTGCAAAACCCGTGCCCACTTCAGCGCCTAAGCCCAAAAAAGAAAAGCCCAAGGGCGGCACAAAGGAAACGGAAAAGCTGATTCGCCGTCTGGAACGGGAAATCGAGAAGCAGGAAAATGAACTTGCCCGGCTGGATGCGGCAATCGAAGCCGCCGCCGCGGATTATCAGGAGTTGACCCGCCTGCTTGGGGAGAAGGAACAGGCGGAGGAACTGCTGATGGAGCTGATGACCCAGTGGGAAACAGCCCAGCAGAGCGTTGAGGGGCAGTAATGCAGGGGGAATTTCTCCCGGCTAATACGCCTACGCAGTTGACACCTGGCCGTCACAGGTCTATAATAGGTGGAGATATTATTAAGTAAGGAGCGAGAATATGAGTTCTTGTAGTGGAAATTGTTCTTCCTGTGGCAGTTCTGACTGCGGCGACCGCAAGGCGGAAAGCCTGCTTGCCCAGCTGAACCCGGGATCCAGTGTTAAAAAAGTAATTGCCGTGGTGTCCGGTAAGGGCGGCGTGGGCAAATCCACAGTTACCTCCATGCTGGCAGTAGCTATGGCCCGGAAGGGCAAGCGGGTGGGCGTTCTGGACGCGGATATTACCGGTCCTTCCGCACCTACCGCTTTCGGTGTTACCCAGTGTCAGGGTGCAAGTGACAAGGGCCTGTACCCCGCGCTGACAAGCACCGGAATTCAGGTCATGTCCATTAACCTTCTTTTGGATGACAGCACCTCCCCCGTTGTGTGGAGAGGCCCTGTGATCGCCGGCGCTGTGAAGCAGTTCTGGACAGATGTGATTTGGGAAGATGTGGATTATCTGTTTGTGGATATGCCTCCCGGAACCGGTGACGTGCCCCTGACTGTGTTCCAGAGTCTGCCGGTTGACGGCGTTGTGATCGTCACCAGCCCTCAGGATCTGGTGTCTATGATCGTTGCCAAGGCAGTAAAGATGGCAAATATGATGCACATCCCTGTCCTGGGCTTTGTGGAGAATTACAGCTATCTGGAATGCCCGGATTGCGGAAAACGCATCCATGTGTTCGGTGAAAGCAAGCTGGATGAGGTTGCGGAAGCCTTTGGCCTGCCTGTTCTGGCAAGACTTCCCATCAATCCCAGTGTGGCTGCTGCTTATGACAGCGGCATGATGGAGACCGTGAATACCGATGCCATGGCAGCGGTTTTGGAAGCGGTGGAAAATGCTTAAGGTAAAAGCGGACGTCTGCAACAGATGTCCGCTTTTTGCCGCCAATATGAAAACTCCCGGACATAGCGCCCGGGAGTAAAACTTAGTCGTTGGTATAGTTGTCGAAATAACCCTGAATATAGACGATAGGCGTACCCTTATCACCGGAACCGGAGGTCAGATCGCACAGAGAACCGATCAGATCGGTCAGGCGGCGGGGAGTGGTGCCCTGAGCGGCCATATTGCCCACCAGGCTGGAGCCGTCTTTCTGCTGGATCTTGTTCTTAATGGCATCCCGCAGAGCTTCGCCGGACAGGTCAGCAAAGTCGTTGTCAGCCAGATACTTCAGCTTCAGTTCGTTAGGCGTGCCCTCAAGTCCCGGGGTGTAAGCAGGGGAGACAACAGGGTCAGCAAGTTCCCAGATCTTGCCTACAGGGTCTTTAAAAGCACCGTCGCCATAGACCATCACTTCAATGTGCTTGCCGGTAGCCTTCATCAGCCGAGCCTGAATATCCTCCACAAGATCCTGGCAGTCTCTGGGGAAGAGCTTTACAGTGGTCTCAGTGGACTTGTTGGAGCCCAAAAGACCGTAACGGGGGTTATAGCCACTGCCGTTAACAGAGGCAGTCATAATCTCATCCAGACCAAAGACCTTCTCTGCACCGGCAGCCTTCAGCAGCCGCTTGGTGCGCTGGCGGGTGTGGATATCACAATTGAGCACGTTCTTGGTGTATTTCAGAACGGCTCTGGGATCGTTGGCAAAAACGATCTCCACCTCTGCGCCGCACTCTCTGATCAAATTGCCGTAATATTCTACGTAATCGACACCGGTAAAGGGATGCTTTACCTGGCCAAACAACTCACGGTAACGCTCCTCGGTCAGCACATCACGGTAGGGATCTACGTTGTGCTTATCCATAAGATCCCAGTCAATCAGGTGGTTGCCCACTTCGTCAGCAGGATAGCTGAGCATTAGCACCACCTTTTTGCAGCCCATGGCGATACCCCGCAGGCAGATAGCAAACCGGTTACGGCTGAGAATGGGGAAAATGACACCCACAGTTTCTCCGCCAAACTTTGTGCGGATGTCCTGCGCAATATCATCAACGCTGGCGTAGTTACCCTGCGCACGGGCCACGATCGCTTCGGTCATAGCGACCACATCCCGGTCACGGGGGCTGAGGCCGTCAACGCGCATTGCCTCCAAAATAGAACCGGTAACAATTTCAGCCAGGTCATCGCCCTGACGAATAATGGGAGCGCGAACACCCATAGAAACAGTACCTAACATCCGGCTCATAGTAACACTTCCAATCTGAATAGTCTGACAGCTTTGCTGCCGTAAGGGTAATATCTCTCTTACCTGCCCATTATAATACATGAGCGGTCATTTGTAAAATAGAAATTGTTGTATTTTGTAAAAAAATATACTATATGTGGTGTTTGCTTACATATTCTTATGAACCACATACCACATAACCAGAAGAACCAAGGCAAAGGGTATGTAGGCGATCAAAGCACCGGCAGCAATGCTGAAGTCAGCCACGCCAAGGTACTCCATCAGATACACCAGTCCGGCAATCAGAGCGGTGGTCAGTACAGCCTTTGTGATCTGTTTTCCTACAAAGCTGGCAAAGAAAAAGGTGTACAGCACAGCCAACAGTGGGTTAACGGTTGCCATAATTGCGCCTACCACCAGCTTCAGCGCGCCGGTGAGCAGCATGAGTATCAGAATGGCAAGCAGAACGGTAGGTGCGTAAACCACAATTCCCTCCGGCAGGTAGGTGGTGAAAAGAAATGTAACAACGCCATGCAGCACCAGTCCCAGCGCTACCGTGATCACCCGGAAGAACAGCCAAGTGAGCAGATGCTTTCCTTCCGGCAGCCAGCTATCAGTGATGTTCATGAAGAAGGCTAGGATGACCATGCTCAAGAGCTGGGAACAGATAGTCGAATACTCAGCCCCGGAAAAAGAAAACAGTGTAACCGAACTGCCATCAAAAGAGACAAAGGGTAGGGGATTGATGAGAAATTGGTAAGTTGTACCGAAAGTGACCAGGGCAATGGTGGCAGCATATATAAATAGAATACCAATTGCTGAAGATATGCTTCTATTCAGCAGGGAACGCTTACCGAACACAAATCGGGCAACGGTACTTAGAAGTATTGTTGCCAATAAAACAATGCCGCATACTTTTAAAACGCTCCAGAAGTCCAAACCTTGGGACTGAAAATAAGAAATAATCGATTCCATAGGCACCTCCAATCAGCAGAAAACAGGAACAGCCGCCAGGAACTGGCGGCTGAACATTGTGTGTAAGAAGTGAGGAGAAATTACTTGATTTCTGCCTCTGCGCCAGCTTCCTTCAGCTCTGCGACCATCTTCTCTGCGTCTTCCTTGGAGACAGCTTCCTTCAGGGTCTTGGGGCAGTTGTCAACCAGATCCTTAGCGTCCTTCAGGCCCAGGCCGGTAATAGCGCGGACAACCTTGATGACGTTCAGCTTGGAAGCGCCAGCTTCCTTCAGGATAACATCAAACTCGGTCTTCTCTTCGACCTCAGCAGCAGCAGCGCCGGCAGCGGGAGCAGCAACAGCGGCAGCAGCGGCAGAAACGCCGAAAACTTCCTCCAGAGTGTGAACCAGCTCGGACAGCTCCAGAACGGTCAGACCCTTAACTTCCTCAACGAGAGCAGTGATCTTTTCACTAGCCATGATAATGATCCTCCTAAATAAATAGATGTTGTGTTTTTGTGTTGTTTACGAATGAATTACTCTGCAGCTTCAGCAGCAGGGGCGCCGCCTTCCTTCTGGATACGAACCTGATCCAGGACGAAAGCCAGGCTGGAAATGGGAGCCAGGAAGGTAC
>JAZNIL010000046.1:0-83443 GCA_045577435.1 Faecousia sp.
GCGGGTCGGTGACCGATTTCCTTCCTCTGGAAGAATACGCTTCGTACAGTTTCCTGTAATCCAGTTCCTCAAGCTGTGCGCTGGTCACTCGGACGGGTGCGTCCTCCGGTAATAAAATTTCACTGTTTAGTACAAGTACCAATTGATTATTTTCCTTGGATATCTTATACTGTTCTTGCGTTATTTTGAGTCTCATCAATTCAATTCTAACGCAAAAAGACACATCGGCCAACTCCTTTCGGAGCTGACCGATGTGTCTTTTTCCAGTTATTTTGCAACAGTCCCTTTTCTTACTTTCTATGTCCGAAACAATGTGGGCAAAAATGCTGACCCATATTTTGACCCATAATAGAATAGCACCCAGTGGACAAGTTAGGATTTTTCAGAATGCAATGTCCACTAAAACTGAAAAACTGAGAAATTCTCAAAACTTTTGAAAAGAGTTTTCCTACGACCTCCGGGTTTTTCACTCGATGTCCAAAACCTCTCCCATGCCGATCACCGGCACCGGGAGAGGTTTTTCTTGTTTATTTCGTTTTGTTAGGTGCTGTGTAGTGGGATTGGTTATGATTACCCTGTAACAATGGCTATCTATATTAAAATTAATCTATTCCAATTCCGACAAGTGAATATGCCTATATTAAAGATGGTGTAATATTTCCAGTAACATACAGCTGCTATATGGGGATGTCAAAGAATGAAGTCGAGGAATAATAAATAATAATTTTGCAAAAATTATGTTCGATAGCGAAGCCGCGGACGATGCGTAGGTCGTTTGCGGCTTTTCTAGCGGCTGCAAAGCCGAATTTACATACTCAGGATATTTTCCATAGTCTGAGCTGCTTCCTTCTGCGCCGTAGTTGTGACATGGGCATAGGTGTCCAGGGTGAAGCCTGCGGAGAAGTGGCCCAGCATGCCGGACCCTCTATTTCCTTGGAGAAACGCTCAGAAATCAAGATTATGAAGCACGCTTGTGATGTTGCCTTAGACTAAGGAATAATAAATCTGACACCCTGTACAATAAACTCCCACCCGCAATGGTATGCGGGTGGGAGTTTGTTTCCTAGGATATCCCTCGGCTTGCAGTCAGATGCTATTAGGATTCTTACACCATGTCAATATATTGCTCAAAGAAACGCTGACCCATAATATGCTGGGATTCTCTGGAGAAATGAATTACATCTCCGTTAGAAAGAACTTGATTGTTGCTCTTCAGGTCAGAGACGTCTACATATCTGCCGCCAATTTCTTCAGCGCTTTCGCGAATCGCCTTCATAACGGCATCAGCGCCCTCTTTGTGTAACTGATACCACTCGTTGCAGAAGCCTGCGGTAATGAAAGGTACAGATTTGCAATTATATTTTGTATAGAAATCATCCAGCATTCCGGAAAGATTTGCCTTGTGCATGCAATAAACTGCCTCGGGGTCACGAATTCCTTCGTTCTCAACCACGTCGTGCTCGCCCTGATGCCATAAAAATGCTACAATTCTGTTTTCGGGATTGCAGGACAAAGCGAGATCAACCATCTCCAGCATACGGTTATGCAACGGATTGCCTACACCCCAACCCGGGCAGGTAAAACCTGTTCCGCCGTAGCCTGCGTCAATGATCAATACCTTTCTGTCCGGAGCCAGACATTTTGCCGCATAGTTTTCTGCAAAGGTGATTGCCAGACAGCTAATCTTGCCATAATCACACAGAACCTCATCTGCAATTCTGACGGTATTTCTTGCGGCAGGGTTCAAAAACTTCATGACAAACCGATATGGACTATCTTCTTCAGGTACGTAATAGTAAGGTACCGCATCATTATCCATAAGAAGAACTCGCTCATTGGGAACATACTCCTTGGAAACGGGGCCTTCGCCATAACCGGAAGAATTGGATTGACCTGCCAACAGGATAATATCAAATTTTTCGTTGCTTAATGTCTTACGCATAATAGCCCTCCTGCATCTGTATTTTGCTTATTCAGCAAGATTATTGTAGCATGTTGTATGACTAAAAACATAGATATATCGTAAAAAATATGAAGATTTTGGGATGTTTAAGGTCTGCTAGAAACCAGCACCAATCCTGTATCAGGATTGGTGCCAGTTGCCTATTACAAAGCCAATTTTATATTGTCAGGACTTGTCCCATAGTCTGGGCGGTTTCTTTTTCGGCGGGTGGCGACAGGAGTATTGGTGTTCAGGATAAAGCCTCCACAGATGCGTGGGAGTATGGTCTATTTCCTTTCCTGGGAATCTGTGTTTTCAAACCGGGTGTATTTTCTCCCCGGAACCAGAACAACATTCCTGGCGCATGCCAGCTCCGAAACCGTCACAAAGTGAAATCCCTGTTCCTGCAATGCATCTACGATTTCAAGAGCTGCTTCCACAGAACTGTCAGACATATCATGCAGAAGAATTACATCTCCGTCCCGGACATGGCTGATAACAGAGGCTTCAATTGATTTTGCGTCGTGAATAGCCCAGTCCTTTGGATCTACTGACCAGTGCAGGATCGATAGTCCAAACTCCTCAGACACGGTTTGGATACATTCGCTGCACAACCCGCCGGGAGGACGAAGGAAAGCTATTTTGCAGCCGTCTGGAAGCAGTGCCATCGCTTTTCTGATTTCCTGCGCGGTGTCCCGCGGGCACATATCCCGCATGGGTTTATGACTGTAGCCATGTAAGCCAATTTCATGCCCTTCCTGAAATATCCGCTGCGTCAGATCAGGGTATTGTTCCATCCGGTAGCCGCATAGCAAAAAAGTAGCCTTGACGCCACGCTCTTCCAGTCCCTCCAGAAGTTTTCGTGTAAACCTTCCGGATGGGCCGTCGTCAAAGGTCAGAGCAACCAGCTTTTCATTCTCCACTGCCCGAACCGGAACGCAAAGTAAAGAAAAGCATAAAATCAACAGAATAAGCCGTTTCGCCATAATACTTCCCCATAAAAAATTAACTGGGTTTACTGTTCCACAAAATCCATGTGTGATACGAGGTAAATTTTTGTTGGTGGTATGTTTAGGATTATTTGACGCAACCTAAGTTCAGCTGGAAGGAGGCATTTTATGAAAAGACGTTTATTTGGTATCGTGTTGGTCACAATTTTGGCAGTTCCTGCAATGAGCGGATGTCAGGCTGCAAGGACAGCAGAGTCAGCGGTCAGGACGATGGAACGTGGGGCAGAGTCTGTGGGAGATATGTTAAAGCAGGAGGTAAATCCCACTAAGGCAACTGTGGACGGCAATGATACAAAGCCTGCGCTGAGTCTGGAAGAAGCCCAGAACATTGCACTCAAGCATGCCGGATTTGATGCCGATCAGGTGTTGGCTTTGCATACGGAATATGAGATCGAGCATGGCGTACCTCTATACGATGTGGAATTCCGCAATGGACATTGGGAGTATGACTATGAGATCCACGCGGAAACCGGGGAAATTCTATCCTACAGCAAAGATGACTAAACCATACGCAGGAGGGTGAAGGGTAGCTTCATCCTCTTTTTGCGGGCTCATTCATGCCCTTGTTTTACCATGGATGAGATAATTCGATGATCAAAACCTCTCCCATTGCCGTTTCCGGTATCGGGAGAGGTTTTACTTGTTTATTTCGTTTTGTTAGGTGGCATTTGGCGGTATGATCTGCTGTCGGATGAGAGTATTTGCAGAATAATTTGTTAAAATTGACAGTTGCATAAAGAGAAACTCTACGCTAACATTACCCAAACCTGCGAGGTGGTGTTTATGGGGAGTATCCGTATACTTGAGTAAGGGCGGGTATGCGGTTTTTGCATTTTGCTGTTGTTACTTGATTTTGGGTACAATACTACTATCAAAATCAAGGAGGAGGCATTATGAAGTTATTGATTTCAAATATTAAGGAATTCGCCGATTATCTATGCCGTGAGGAAAAGAGTGCGGCAACCCAGGAGAAGTACCTGCGGGATGTACGGTCGTTCTTTGCATATACGGACAACGGTGAAATCACCAAGGAACTGGTAGTTGCCTGGAAGAGGAAATTGGTTGACAGTGGCTATGCAGTGCGATCCATCAACTCTATGCTTGCCAGTGTAAACAGCTTGCTGGATTTCTTGGGTTTGTCCAATTGCAAGGTGAAGAATATCCGTACCCAACGACAGACTTACTGCACAGAAGATAAGGAGTTGACCAAAGCGGAATATCTGCGGTTGCTGTCTGTATCCAAGAAAAACGAGCAGTTAAATCTTTTGCTTCAAACCATCTGCGGTACTGGCATCCGCGTGTCTGAGCTGCGGTATTTTACAGTTGAAGCTGTCCGGCGCGGAGAAGTAACGGTTGACTGCAAGAATAAAACCCGGACGATCCTCGTTCCGGGTAAGCTGAAGAATATTCTGCTGAACCATGCAAAGCGGCGGGGCATTACTGCTGGAGCGATTTTTGTTACCCGGACGGGCAAACCGTTGAACCGCAGCAACATCTGGGCAGCGATGAAGAAACTGTGCGAAGCAGCAGGGGTCAAATCTTCCAAGGTGTTCCCGCACAATCTGCGAAAACTGTTTGCCCGCACCTTTTATAGTATTGAAAAAGATATCGCTAAGCTGGCGGATATTCTGGGACACAGCAGCATCAACACCACACGCATCTATATCATGACCACCGGCAACGAACACCGCCGCAAGATTGAACGCCTGGGTCTAATTATATAGGTAAAAAAGTAAGCCACATAATTCACATTATGTGGCAGGTTAGATTTGGAATTGTCTTAGTACATAACTGTGTACCTAACATATTATAGTAGTATTCAGAGAAAAAAGCAAGAGCAAATTATCATGTAAAGGCAAAAACGCATGACAAACACACCCTCAAAAAGACTTTTCTTAAAAGACAGATTTGAGGGTGTGCTTTTGCATGCCCAAGGAGGCAGCATCTAGACTTATATAGGACCCAGCTACGCCGCATTTGCCACATAATGTGAATTATGTTGTTTTTCATGATAGCAGTCACATCCTATAATGCCAACTATGTGATGTGGGTGTTTAGAAAAATCTATTGGAGATGAAATATGGGCGTACAGACAAAGAAAATTACGGAAGAAAGGGTATGGATGAAATATTACTCCGAGGATGCCCAAAATGCCAAGCTTCCCAAGTGTAAAGCCTTTGATTATGTGATCGAACTGAATAAGTATCGAGAGAATGAACCGGCGCTTCACTACTACGGGATGGATATTTCTTTTAAGGAACTGCGGCGTAAGGTGGATGCCTGTGCCCGGTCCTTTGCTGCCCTTGGAGTTAAAACGGGCGACATCGTCTCTTTTCTTTCTGCATCTATTCCTGAGACAATCGCCTGTGTATATGCGCTGAATAAGATAGGTGCCGCTGCCAATACCATCGACCCCCGCCTGGATGTAAAAACCATAAAGAAGATGATCGTGGAATCCGGCTCCAAAATCCTGATGGTCATTGATATGGCGTTCCCCAAGGTCAAGGTCATGATGGACCAGATCGGTCAAGAACTGATTGTGGTGCAGTCTCCCACGACCTCGTTACCTTTGAGCAAGCGCATCTTGAAGCAACTGACTACCAAGAATGATATCCAGTACAGCAAGAAGATCATCAAGTGGTCTGAATTTATCACAAGGGGAATCGGTACCCGCTATACAGAAGCGCCATATGTGGGTGATGCGCTGGTTGCCATTACCTACACCGGTGGTACCACCGGAACACCCAAGGGTGTTATGCTCACCAACGATTCTATGAACGCAGTGGCACTGAACTTCATGCACTGCGATGTTTACCACCAGTACGGCGACCGTTATCTGGGTATCATTCCCATCTTCTCCGCTTATGGCATGGTCTGCGGTCTGCATATGCCCTTGTGCATGGGTATGACCTTGGTACCTGTTCCCAAATTTGTCCCCACTTCCATCGGCAAGCTGGTGCGGCTCTACAAGCCCAACCATATCATCAGCACTCCTGTGTTTATCGAACTGCTGATCAACAGTTCGGAGGTTCAGGGCATGGACCTGTCTTACCTGTATACCCTGGCCTGCGGTGGTGACTCCATGAACGAGGGACTGGAGCGTAAGCTTAATGAGTTCCGTAAAGAACATGGAATGAAATATCCTCTGGCCCAGGGCTACGGTATGTCCGAGTTGTCTGCGGCTGCATCCTTCTGCGTGAACAGCGTTTATAAGGAAGGCTCTGTGGGCATCCCCTCTCTGACAGTCAATGTGGGTATCTTTGATCCGGAGACCGGCGGGGAACTGGGATATAAGGAGATCGGCGAGGTCTGCGTCACCGGCGCCTCCATGATGAAGGGCTATTTCAATAGGCCCGAGGAGACCGCACATGTGATGCGCAGGCATGAGGACGGTGAAGTTTGGATCCATTCCGGCGACCTGGGCTATATGGATGAGGACGGCTTCCTTTATATCAAGGGCCGGATAAAGCGGATGATCACCCGGTTTGACGGCCATAAGGTTTTTCCCATCAATCTGGAGAGCATGATTACGGATCTGCCCGATGTTCATAACTGTGCTGTTGTGGGTACCGATGATATGGAGCACAGCCAGGGTCAGTACCCCATGGCCATCATTGAGGTGATCAAGGGTGTAGATGTGGAAGCCACCTGCAAGAAGGTCTATGACTACTGCAATATCCATGCGGAGGAACGGGGCCGGCCTGTGGCGGTAGTGGCGGTGGACAAGCTGCCCCTGACCCCCATGGGCAAGGTGGACAACAAAGAGCTGGAAGCCAAATATAAAGATTTTGACTACCTCTCCTGGACAAACAATCACTAATTGCTTGCTTTTCCCCACAAAAATCTAAAAAACGTCAGGTTTTCTTTCTGTTGCCTGTTGCTGCGTGGACGCAGGGCGGATGCAAGTCCGTCCTGCGCTACCCAATGCAGCGGGGAGAGAGAACTAACTCACGACACCATCGCTATCGTAATAATAGCGTGATGTAATAAAAAAGATATCCCGGACGCAGCAACCCGGTATATCAAGAAATCTATAGGAGGTAATTATGAAAGTAAATCTTTCTAGAATGCTTCGGTCCGGTGTGGCCATGCTGCTAGTTCTTTTTATGATAGTAGGCTTTATTCCCACCGCAGCATTCGCAGCAGACGCTGGTGAGAAAATCAATTATGTTTCCATCGGCGACTCTATGGCAAATGGTTACGGTTTTGTTGGCTATGAACAGAACAGCGACGATCGTAACGTGTACGATTTCATGACCGGCAAGGGTATGTACGGCAATGGTGCATATCCCATCCAGTTCGAAAAGTATCTGACTGGTCTGGATTATGATGTGAACCACACCAAGCTGGCTACTTCTGCTATGCTGGCAGAAGATCTGCTGTATCTGCTGGGTGGTCGTGAAGAGTTCGATGATGGCTGGAGCGGCTACAAGGACTACATCGGCACCTACACTGACGCAGAAATCAGCGCCCATATTCAGAAGGCTGTCACCAACGCTGATGTCATCACCATGGGTATCGGCAATGCCGCTTTCGGTGCATACCTAATGGACAAGGTTACCGGCTGCCTGGGCATTATGGGTGCTGAACCCCAGCCCAGCCCCGTAAAGTTCGAGGATGCCATCGCCGTTCTGGAGCTGGATGCTGAGCAATATGCTCTGGCTATGCAGGTTTACGGCATGGTGGAAAGCAAGCTGATCTCCAATGTCCCCGTTGATCTGGTTGAGGAGTTCAACCTGGAAGCTGTCGTGGACATCATGGCGTACACCGCCGCCAGCTACATTGTCAACTACAAGCTGCTGGTTGAGAAGATGCTGGAAATGAACTCCGATGTGGAGATTGTTCTGGTTGGTCTGCTGAACACCACCTACGGCATGAACATTGTTGATGATGGCGAGGTTGTTCTGCCCTTTGGTGATGTGATGGATTCCCTGTTCGGCATGCTGAATGCCTACATGGCAGGGCTGCCTGCTGTGCTGCAGGCACAGGGTGTTGCTCCCGAGGCAAAGCTGTACTACGCTGAGCAGCCCGCACCCGACTTTATCTGCATGTCCTTCGACGACTTGTATGAAGCAGGTTGGGCAGATACCGATAATGGCCGTCTGTCTGGCAAAACTGTGCGCTCTCGTACCATTAAGTCTTATAGTGGATTCCTGCGCCCTGTGATTGCGCCTGCCCTTGGTATGGATCTGCCTGCAGTGGAGCTGGAGGATGTTGCTAATTACGAATTTGCCGCACCTGACGCAAACGGTGTAGAGCAGTACAACATCGCTGTTCAGGTTGCGACTCAGATGGCTCAGTTCGACAGCACAAACACCGATGAGCTGCCTCTGGTTGCCCGTTTGCTTACTTACTTCCAGCAGCATAATATTGAAGTAGATTTTAATAATCCGGATGCAGTTATGGCAGCGGTTGCCGCAGCCGTGCCTGTGGTATTTAAAGCTGAGATTGAAAAGGAAATCTCCATTGCCATCTATCTGGGTCTGGAAGAATCCCTGGTCTACAGCGTTGATACCATGGACCTGTCCCTGGACGGCTTGATGGGCATCGCCGGTGACATCTTCGGCACCCTGGGTGAAATGCCTGAGGCACTGAATCCTGCCAATAACCCCGCTCCCAAGACCATCAAGAACGCTCTGGTTCAGTGGTTCACCGGCTCCAAGACTGGCCGCGCTATGTGCAAAGTTTTCGCAATGTTCAAGGTCGGCGACGGTATGTCCGTCCATCCCACTCCCACCGGCCATGACAACATTGCCGCTGCTGTTATCGGCGCATACGCCAACCAGCATACTGTTAAGGACGAGACCATCAAGAATGTGAACATCGTTCTGAACGAGCTGTACAAACTGGTGGAGACCTACGGTCCTGAGGTTGCTGCTCAGGTTTGGGCACAATGGGAAGAGTACGGCTATGTTGATGCTGTCTGGACTTCCATGAAAGGCCTGAAGACCCAGCTGGCTGAACGCTATACTTACTACACCGAGAGCGCTCTGCCCGCTATCACAGCGGCTATAGAAAACCTGTCCGCACAGAAGGACACCATGGTTGCTGAACTGACTGCCCTGAAGGCCGAACTGGCCGCTAAGAAGGCTGAGCTAGCTGATGTTATGAACAATGTAGAGATCAGCTCCATCCATACTCCTGACATCAACATTGATGTGGAGCTGGGCAACAACGAGCAGACCCAGATCCCCGAAAATGACTGCACTGTGGATGGTGAGGACATCAAGACCGAGCTGGAAGCTGCCGTCAAGGATTTGGAGCATACCATCGCCACCATCGAGGCCCTAATCGCTGACATCCAGGCGGACATTGCCGACGTGGTCGCTTTGGCTGAGCAGATCGCAGCCGCCGTTGCGGAACTGGAAAAGACTATGACCGACGTGGCTGCCGCTGCTGAGGATCTGGAAAAGGCAATTAATGATGTTATCAACGTTGTCAAGAACTCCAACGGCGTTGTAAACCAGGTTGTCAGTTCCTTCCAGGCTGCCCGGGATACCGCGCAGGCCGCTGTGGAAGTCCTGACCCTGACCATCGGTACCGCCGAGGAAATGATGGCTGACGTGGATATCATGATCGAGAAGATTGCCACCGATGCCGAGGAACTGTACAACAAATTTATGGCCGAACTCCCCGGCTGCATTGACCAGATCCCCGAGGAGGCTAAGATGCTGATTGCTGGCTCCGTCTATGCCGCACAGCAGGCATACGAGGCCAACAAGGGCGAGATCGAAGCTGCCCTGGCCGCTGAGCTGGCTAAGCTGGCTGAAGAGTACGGTATCAATGAGGAATCTGTTAAGGCTGAGCTGGCTAAGCTGGCCCGGGAATACGAGACCAACAAAGCTGCTGACGAGGCTGAACTGGCTGAGATCGAAGCTAAGATTACCGAGGAAGTCAACGCCAAGTACGCTGAGATTGAAGCTGAGTATAACGCACAGATCGAGGCTGCCAAGACCGAAGCAAATGCTAAGCTGGCTGAGCTGGAAGCTGAACTAAAGGGCTATCAGGCTGAGCTGGAGGCTCTGGCAGCCGATGCCGCCGAGGAAGTCCGCACCGAGCTGCAGAGGCAGATCGACCGTGTCAATGCTGACATCGCAACCGTCAACGCTGATCTGGAGCACGCTGTTGCCCACTTGGAGAACGCCGCCCAGGAGGCTTATGAGCAGATAGTTACGGAAGTTACCAAGGTCTATGAGGAGACTATCGCCGCTTTGGAGCAGAAGTTGGCTGAGTTGAAGGAAACCTATGACGAGGCCGTTGCCGCTCTGAACGAGAAGCTGGCTGAGATGAAGGAAGCCTATGATAAGGCTGTTGAAGACCTAACTGATGAAGCCGATAAGGCAATTGCTGAGCTGACCGAGACGCTGAACAAGCAACTTGAGGAACTGGGCAAGATCGGTGAGGAGCTGGCCGGTGAGGTCAACGGCATCCTGACCACTATCCGTGAGGAACTGTCCAATGCCCAGAAGGCTGTGGAAGAGATCCTGAAGGGCAATCTGGCTGCCATCGGGGAACTGAAGAATACCCTGGTCAAAATGGGTGGTAAGGCAATCATTGACGCAGTTGAGGCGTTGAACGATGCTGTTATGGTTTTGATCGAGGAGGCCACCACCGCTGACCTGGTCATCGATGATGACTTTAAGTATGTTGCTATCGGCGACGGCTCCGCCGCTCCCGAGAGCTACGTTGAAAAGCTGACCGCCGCATTAAACGCTGAGGCTGCTGAAAATGGTGTTGACGAGATCGAGATGGTCAACTATGCCAAGGTTGGCAACACCGTTGCAGCTGAGCGCGCAAATTTGTCCGATGTGACTGGCGCTGATCTGATCACCGTTGGTTTCTCTAATGTGGAATTCCTGTCCAAGGCCATTGCCAATGCAGGCAGCGGTGCACAGATGGATTGGGCTGCAGTTGTTGGTGAGGAAAATGTCCAGTATGTGGATCAGCTGCTGGCTGAAGTAGCCGCAAAGATTGCAGAGGCTGGCATCGAAGGCGAAAGTGCCGTTATGGCAAATGCCGCTATCGAGGCTTATGCCTATGCTGCTGCCCTGTACGCAACCGAGCTGCCTGAACTTGTCAGCGATATCCATGCAGCCAATGCCGAGGCTCTGGTCATCATCATTGGTATGTACAACCCCATGAAGGGTGTAACTATTGCATTGGATGCAAATACCACGCTGGATATCGGCGAATATGTGGACTACCTGGTTAAGGGTGTTGGTGTCCACGGCGTGGCTTACTCCATCCTGACCGGTAATTCCATCTATGTTGATGCACCTGATGTTCAGACTGTAAATACAGATACTGAGCTAGGTCTCATGGACATGCTGAACCTGATTTTGACCGGATATGCTTCCCTGTACCCCAGTGCTGCCGGTGATGATTACATCGCTGCTGAGATTGCTGACGCTCTGAACATTATCTGCAACAAGATGGAGGTTACGACTGATTTCATCGAGGATACAGGCAGAACCTTGTCTCTGGAAGGTGTCATCTACATCAATCAGTATGTTAAGGTTCATGGTTTCGAGGATGTGGATCCCGCTGCTGACGGTGGTCTGCTGATTTGGACCTCTGAGGTTGCCGCCGAGAATGCTACCTATGAGAATGCTGAAAGCGTTGTTGAAGGTTTGTTCAAGGTCGGTAACGAGTATGCACAGCAGACTCACGGCATTGCCGCTAAGGAGTACGCGGATACCCTGTATTTAAGAGTCTACCTGAAGATGGCTGATGGTACTTATGTTTACAGTGATCTGAAGGAGTTTAGCGTTCGTACTTACTGTGAGGGCATCATCAACAGAAACTCTAACGAGTACCTGAAGGACACTTGCATTGATATGCTGTACTATGGTGCTGCCGCACAGACCTACTTTGGCTACAACGTCAATGACTTGGCCAACAAGAACATTGTTCAGGACCATCCTGCTACTGCTTGGGATGAGACTCTGCTGACTCCTGTCACTGACTTCGACACCAACGTTACGGCAAGTGCCAATGTTGTATCCAATGGTAAGACGCTGTCTCTGGATGGCGCTGTTGCCACCAACTACTACTTCAAGGTGAACGATATTACTGCTGAGTCCGCAGAACTGCTGGTTTGGGACGGTGTCACAGACAAGCTTACCCTTGATAATGTTACCTACACCAAGGATATGGTTAAGGGCAACGGTGAATACGGCGGTCAGGCAAATCCCTTTGCTGCAAAGGAATACAGCAAGACGGTCTATGTCTGTGCTCACTTTGTAGACAGTGATGGTAATGACCACCATAGCGAAGTGATTGCGTTCAGTCCCGAGGCCTATGCCGAAAACCGCATCGAGAATAGCTCCAACGCTAATTTGGTTGCTTTAATGAAGCGGATGGTCGTATACGGTGAATCTGCAAGGATTTACTTTGCAAATAAATGATAAAAAAGGAGGACAAAACTGTGAAGAAGGTTTATGAAGAACCCATTGTGGGCATCGAAAGCTTCGAGGTTGAGGACATTATTACAGCAAGCGGTGTGTTTGGCGACAACGAGACTGACGAGCGCGTCTAAATTACAAACCAGGGGGCGGTGTAATGCCGCCCCCTATTCTAAATTTTTGTTATTTTAAATACCTTGCGATAGGAAGATATTTAAAATAATGAAGAATAAGTATGGTTACTGGAGGCCCTATGACCCAATACTATAAAATTGCCAACTTAATTGTTGCCATGGATTCCTTTGGCCGCACGGTGGCTCAGGCGCAGCCCTATCTAACGGAACCTGCCCAGCCGGACATTACCATCCAGGCTGACTGGAAGGTTCTGCAGACTGCCCAACCACACCTGTCCGAAGAGGACAGCGAATATCTGGTTACAGGCGGCAGCTTCTACCGTCAACTGCTGAAATTCGGCGGCATGATGCTCCACTCCTCCGCCGTGGTTCTGGATGGAAAGGCGTACCTCTTTACAGCGCCCTGCGGCACGGGCAAATCTACCCATACACGGCTGTGGCTGGAGAACTTCCCCGATGCCTTTATCCTGAACGACGATAAGCCCGCCCTGCGGCTGGAAAACGGGAAATTCTTTGCCTATGGAACGCCTTGGAGCGGCAAGACCACACAAAACCGTAATGTCCGGGTTGAGCTGGCAGGTATCTGCGTCCTGCGCCGGGGAAAAGACAACACAATTGAACCCTATACCGGGCGTGGGGCGCTCCATGCTATTCTGGAGCAGACCGTGCGTCCCCGTGATCCGCTGCTCATGGGGAATCTGCTGGGACTACTGAATGTTCTAATGCAGACAGTGCCGGTATGGAAACTGGAATGTAATATGGAGCCGGAAGCGGCTCTGGTATCCTACAAGGCTATGAGTGGAAAGGAAATAGAAGAATGAAACTGAAAGACGGATTTGTTCTGCGCTCCGTTGCGGGGGAAACAGTGGTGGTTCCCACCGGTGACGATTTGGATCTGAACATGATGATTACCCTGAATGAAACAGGTAAATTCCTGTGGCAGAAGCTGGAACAGGGAACAGAGCAGGAGGAACTGGTAACTGCGCTGCTGGGAGAATATGACGTAAATGAGCAGACCGCAAGGGGACATGTGGCGCTGTTTATCAAGAAACTAAGGGATAATGGATTTATTAAGTAATCAGACCGCTTTTGGTAACTCTCCCATGAAATTTATCGCCGAGCGGCTGGCTTCCGGACAGCGGGTACGGTATCTGAAATTTCGTGGGGTGAGCATGAGACCCATGCTGCGGCAGGGTAGGGATTCGGTAGAGCTTTCTCCGCTGCCCCCACAGCTAAAAAAATATGATTTGCCTGTCTACCGCCGGGAGGATGGGCAATATGTAATGCACCGGGTGGTAGGCATCAAGGAAGACCATTATATCTGTCTGGGGGACAACACGCTGACATTGGAACAGATCTATCCCTATCAGATGATCGGCGTAGTCTCCGCATTCAAGCGGGGAGAGAAACGAATAGAGGTAGACGCACCGGGATATTGGTTATATTGCCGCCTATGGCGGCTGACCCATCCCATTCGGGTGGGAATCCATCGGTTAAAAGGTATTGCCCGGAAGATCATATTGAGGTAATCGGTTATGGAAATGGATAAGACAGCCCAGGCACTGCTGTATCTGATGCGCTGCGCTTTGCAGGGTACAGCGCCCAAGCTCATTGAAGGAGTGGACTATGAAGCGCTTTATAAGCTGAGTGTATTCCACTCGGTGGTGGCGATGGCTGCTATGGCGCTGGAGTCCGGCGTGCTGCTGACGGAAAGCCATGCCAGCCCGGAATGTATTAAAAAGTGGAAGGACGCGAAAGTCAAGGCAATCCGCAAGAACGTCCTGCTGGACACGGAACGGGAACAGATTTTTCAGTATTTTGAGGAGCAGGGAATCTGGTATCTCCCGCTGAAGGGCTCTGTTCTAAAGGACATGTATCCCAGAATGGGCATGCGCCAGATGGCGGATAACGATATTCTGTTTGATCCCGCGTTTCAGCGTCAGGTGAAAGCCTATATGGAAAGCGGGGGGTATCAGACAGTTAGTTTTGGAATCGGCAGCCATGATGTGTATGAAAAGCCCCCGGTTTATAATTTTGAGATGCATACCGCCCTGTTTAATGAATACCTGTTTGAAGAATGGGCGGAATACTACGAAAATGTAAAACCCCGGCTGAAAAAAGATGAAGCCAATAACTTCGGGTATCACTTTTCTAATGAAGATTTTTACATATATCTGCTGACACACGGATATAAGCATTATTCCGGCAGTGGTACGGGAATCCGTTTCCTTGCGGATATCTATGTGTTTGTGAGGGAAAAGAAGTCGGTTTTGAATTGGGAGTATATTTCCGGTGAGCTGCGGACGTTAAACCTATATGAATTTGAAACTGTAACACGGGAACTGGCGGAAAAACTGTTTGGGGTGGACGGGAATATCTTGACTGACGAAAAGAGAGAACTTCTGAGCTGCCTGATGGGCGCCGGCGCTTACGGTACAATAGAAAACCGCATAAACCGGGGAATGGAGCAGACCCGGTGGAAAAAATTCCAATATCTTTGGAAACGCGCGTTTCCGGATAAGAAATTTATGCAGGCGTACAGCCCCTTTTGCAGGAAGCATATATGGGCCATTCCCATCTTCTGGATTTACCGGCTGCTGAGAGCCGCTGTTTTAAGAAGAAATAAGATACGCAGAGAACTGGGTATGGTCAGAAAAGCAGAATGAGCCATCACGGGGCACTC
Organism: Faecousia sp.; assembly: GCA_045577435.1. Lineage (GTDB taxonomy): Bacteria > Bacillota > Clostridia > Oscillospirales > Oscillospiraceae > Faecousia. Next base: position 15,174 of record JAZNIL010000046.1, read on the forward strand.
CGGTGCCTGTTCACATCACAAAAAGTTATGATACAAAAACAGCGGAGGCATTGCCTCCGCTGTTTATCAATATCCAATGACAACAGATGATGCTGTTTTGACAATGCCGGCAGAAATCGTGTTAACGTTGAGCATGTGCCCATAAGGTAACATACAGCCGGTGGGCGTGCTAAATACCAACGGTCTTATTGTTTGCCTACCAATTTTACCTCACAGGTGATTTCCCAGACAGCGGTATTGCCTTTGTATATGCCGTTTGTTTCGGTAACTGTTACTTTGGTCTTACCCAAGGCACCGTCGCAGATTGCAACAGCGAGAGCACCAATACCTATATCGTCGATTTTGTCATTTTCCCGAACCTCAACACCTATTGAGTAAATGGTGAGTATCTCAAAAGATTGGGTTATTTTATAACCGCTTTTAACAGTCTGGTCATTGAGGGTGTAGGTAAATGACCAGTCATTCCCAACAAAATTATTGGAGATTTTCTTGGTTTTGAATGTTAGTTCATATATGCCATAATCATAGTTTCCTTCGGGAATGGTTGGCATCGGCTCTGTCTCAGAACAGCAAGACAGGAGCAGCGCTATCAGACAAATAACGCAAACAAACCGTTTCATAATCCTACCTCGTTAAAAAAGCACACCCCGAAGGGTGTGCCGAAAAAGTGCTACATCCTCGTTTGTTGCCACACAAACCTCTCGCTGCTCGCACAGGGAATTGAGGAGAGCACCTTTTACCAAGGTATACTCTCCCTGTACGGGCATCAATATTCGGTTTGTGTGGCAGGATTATTCTACCACAGCAAAGCTCAAATGTAAAGCCAACAAAAAAACTGGCATGAGAAAATTTCCTCATGCCAGTTTTTCAAACAGCAGAAGTTGGTGCTGCTTTTCCTTAACAAACGGAAAGTGTGCCGGTGGTTATGACGGAAAGCTCCAAAAGGAAAGCCGCAAGCCGTTGTTTCCCGGCGGCAGTTCCATCCGGAAATAAAGGTGCAGGCAATTGCCTCCCAGGGCTGGGATCACCGGCGGTTGTCCTTGCTGGCCAGATCCCCAAACACAGGGGTTGCCAGACCAAAACCACCGGAAACAGCGAGAATTTGTCCCGTGGTATAGGCAGAAGCATCACTGGCAAAATAGCATACCGCTTCGGCAATTTCCTCCGGCAGACCAATGCGGCCTAATGGGATGTGGCGCATGAACAGATTTTTAAATTCTTCAGATAAGTGCTTTTCCACCGCTTCTGTGGCAGTCATACCAGGGAGAACAGCGTTGCACCGGATATGGTGCTTGGCTTCCTGCACAGCGATGAGTTTGGTCAGATAATTAATTGCCGCTTTGCTGGTTCCATAGGCAACCTGAGAAATATCCGGCACTTGACCGCCCACAGATGAAATGTTGATGATACTGCCACCGCCATGCTCCGCCATGTGCTTTGCCGCAGCCTGACTTGCCATAAAGACACTTCGCAGGTTCAAATTCACCGTATCTAAGAAGATTTGGGGATCCGTGTTGGCAAAATCCAGATCCTTCCCGGGGTTGGATGTTCCAAAATTATTGACCAGCACATCTATATGGCCTGCATCTGTGACCACATCCTCCACCATGGAAGAAAAGGTTTCCGGCTGTGTCGCGTCATTGTACACACATTTTACGCCATGCAAGGCGCTGGCGATTTCCTGCGCCCGGTCTATATTCCGGGCTGCCATATAAACCCGGGCACCTTCTTCCACGCATTTTTTTACAATGGCAAGGCCGATCCCCCGGGTGGAAGCGGTTACCAAGATGACTTTATCTTTTAATCTCATGTTAGGTCTCCTTTTATGCGTTTCGCTTTGGCAGGAACAAGACCGCGGCGATGCCCAGTGCTACGCATAGGATCTCTGCCACTGCCAGAAAATAAATGGACGCAACCGCTGCTGCGGGCTCTGATGTGCCTGCGGCAATTTTTGCTGTGATCTGGTTGGTAAAGAGCGGTACAAAGACAGCTACGCCAAAAGGCGCTGCCAGATCCCGAAACAGACCGTAGGTGCCCGTGCCTGCGCCAGCCTCCTGAGGCGTTAATCCAGTGAGAACGACTTTCATAAAAATCGTGCCGTTTCCACCCAGGCCGAAGCCCAGCACACCCAGGGAAGCCATCAGCAACAATACAGAAGTGACTGGCCTGAACAGCAGCAGAATACCGCACCCGATCCCGGTCAGCAGGAAAGACCCCACCAGGATTCGTTTTGGATCAAACTTATCTGCCAGAGGACCAAGAACAACCGCGCCTAAAGACATACCCACATACATCACAGAGATGGCATAGCCGGAGATGGCGGTATTGTCCGGTTGGGTGTAATTGACAAAGACAATGGTGTTGGTCATATTGGCTTGCATCAATCCCTGGGTCAGAAATAAGGCAAGAATACTTAGAATAAAAGCGCTGCGCTTTATGAAGCTGCCTGACAAGATGGGGTGGGAGGCTCTCCGTTCCGCAAAAACCAGTCCCGCCAGACTGACGATTGCGGCCACCAGCACGATCAGAAACGGTGCGGATGTCCAGCCGAAGTTTTGTCCAAAAGAGGGGACGCACAGCAGCAGGCTAAAGAATATCAGAATCAGAACAGCGCCGGATACATCAAATTTTTGCAGCGTCTTTTTTGTGGAAGCCTGATTACGGGAAGTAAGGATGCAACCGGCAAAGATACCAGCGCATATCGCAACACACACCCACAGCATAGTGCGCCATCCGTAAGCAGATACCAGCAGACCACCAAAGGTTGGCCCGATGATCACCGACGCACTGGAAAGCAGCATATACACAGAAAATCCCTTTGCCACCTGACTCTGGGGAAACTCCGTTGCAATGTAAGCAAGAATCACAGGACTCATTGCCGCTGTCCCGATGCCCACGATAAACCGGGCTGCCATCATAAAAACAAGGGAGTCCGCTAGGGCGGATAACACATTGCCCAAGGTGAATACCCCAATCCCCAGAAGCAGTGTCCGCCTACGTCCGATCACATCACCGACCTTGCCGAGAATCGGCGCACAGGCAGCAGTGGACATGGCCTGGGCCAGGGCTGTCCAGGTTGTGTTGTTATAAGCAATCCCAATATCCCGCACAAAGGCAGGGCCTAAAACCGTAGAAAAGCCGCCAACCAGGCCGATCAAAAGTGCGGCCAATGCATATGGAATAAATCCTTTTTTATAGGAAACGCTGTGTTCCATTATTTCACTTCCTTTTGCCCATAGTATGTCCAGGCTTTCGTGCATTATTGCTGTTTGCTTGGACACACTTTCTTATAGGAGGGATTGAATATGAAACAGAAATTTTTGATTTGCAAGCATTGCGGAAACATTGTGGCTATGATCCGGGACAAGGGTGTTCCGGTCTATTGCTGCGGAGAGCAAATGCAGGAGCTGATTCCCGGCACAACAGAAGCATCCGGCGAAAAGCACATCCCTGTATACCAGGTGGAGGGGAATACTGTCCACGTGACCGTTGGAGCGGCAGAGCATCCTATGACCCAGGAGCATTATATCGAGTGGGTATGCATGGAAACCGAGCACGGAATCCAGTATGCCCACTTGGACCCGGATGACAAGCCCAAAGCCAAATTCTCTATCTGCGACGGGGATGAGGTCCGGGCGGTGTACGCATTCTGCAATCAGCACGATTTATGGAGGAAGTAAGCATGTCTATGATCAATAAGGAAATTTCCGATTTTCGCACCTACGCTTATCACGAAAATGACTTTAAATTTGTAAGCAAGGAAGACATCCTTGGAAAATGGAGTGTCTTTTTCTTCTATCCGGCGGACTTTACCTTCGTGTGTCCCACGGAACTGGAGGATTTGGCGGATAAGTATGAGCAGTTTAGAGCCATTGGCTGCGAAGTTTACTCCGTGTCCACCGATACCCATTTCGTCCACAAGGCATGGCATGACGCTTCTGACCGGATCAAGAAGATCCATTACCCCATGCTGGCTGACCCTACCCACAGCATTTCCAAGGATTTTGAGGTGCTGATTGACTCTGACGGTCTTGCGGAGCGGGGCACTTTCATTATTAACCCCGAGGGTAAGATTGTGGGTTATGAAGTCACTGCCGGCAATGTGGGCAGAAACGCGGAGGAACTGCTGCGCAAGGTTCAGGCTTGTCAGTTTGTTCACGCTCACGGTGACCAGGTTTGCCCTGCCAACTGGAAGCCCGGTGCCGAGACCTTGAAGCCCAGCCTGGATCTGGTGGGACTACTTTAAGTCGGCAGGGTCAACAGCCAATTCGTGCTTGGCCGGCCAGTATTCGTTACACTCTTGGATACCGCTAGGTAACGTAACACGTCCAGTCGAGGTAGGGAGAAGAATATGAAGAATTTATATGATGTAGTCATTGTCGGCGGTGGTCCTGCGGGACTGACCGCCGCCCTGTATCTTGCCCGGGCTAAATACAGGGTGTTGGTTCTGGAAAAAGAACAGTTTGGCGGTCAGATCGCCATCACCCATGAGGTGGTCAACTATCCTGGCATTGCCAAAACCAGTGGCAAAGCCCTGACGGATACCATACAGCGGCAGGCAGAGAGTTTCGGCGCGGAATTTACTCTTGCGGAAGCCACTGGCTTTCACCTTTCTGATGACATCAAGACGGTACACACCAATAAGGGGGACTACCGCTGCTTCGGTATCCTGCTGGCCACCGGCGCCCATCCAAGAATGGTTGGATTCAAAGGTGAGGAAGAACACAAAGGCCGGGGTGTTGCCTACTGCGCTACCTGTGATGGGGAGTTCTTTACAGGGAAAGAAATTTTTGTGGTGGGCGGCGGATACGCAGCGGCGGAGGAAAGTGTGTTTCTGACGAAATTCGCCCGCCATGTGACAATCCTTGTTCGAAAAGATGATTTCTCCTGCGCCGCGTCTGTGGCAGACCAGGCGAAAAATCACGAGAAAATAACGGTGCTGACCAATACGGTTATGGAGGAAGTGTCCGGCGAAAATGGACTGACCTATGCCCGGTATAAAAATACCGCCACCGGAGAGGTGACGGAGTATAAGAGCGAGGAATCCTTTGGCGTGTTTGTATTTGCTGGGTACGCCCCGGCAACAGAGGCCGTCAAGGGTGTGGTTGAGCTGAACGAGCAAGGGTATATCGTAACCGACACGTCCCAAAAAACCAGCGCAGACGGCGTCTATGCGGCGGGAGATGTGTGCATAAAGCCTTTGCGGCAGGTGGTGACTGCCACCAGCGACGGGGCATTGGCGGCAACGGAACTGGAAAAGTATGTGGCGGCTATGCAGCGCAAAACCGGTTTGCGGCCGGAAATCTCCGCACCCCAAAACCGGGAAGGGGCTGCTGACGCTGCGGAGCCAGAGCTTTCCACAGATGACCACAATCTGTTTACACCCGAAATGAGGCAGCAGTTGGATACCGTATTTGGCCGCATGGAAAAGCCCCTAGTGCTGAAACTCTATCTGGACAACCGCCCGGTTTCAGCGGAATTGGAAAGCTTTATGACTGCCCTTACAACGCTTTCGGATAAACTCACCATGAGGGTAGAGGATAGACAGGCAGCGGAAACCCTTGCGCCCTGCGTGGAAATTTGCCATCAGGACGGGAGCAAAACAGGTCTGGCCTTTCACGGCGTCCCCAGTGGCCATGAATTTACTTCCTTTGTGCTGGGCCTTTACAATGCCGCAGGTCCTGGGCAGGCCATAGATGGGGATATAAGGCAAGAAATTGCCGCCATTCAAAAGACCACGGATTTGAAGATTCTGGTCACACTCTCGTGTACAATGTGCCCGGATCTGGTGATGGCGGCACAGCGGATTGCCGCGGAGAACCCGTATGTTACTGCACATGTATACGATATCCGTCATTTTGAGGGTCTAAAGAATCAGTACAACGTCATGAGTGTGCCGTGCATGGTGGTAGATGACCGCAGTGTGTTCTTCGGAAAGAAAAATGTGGGACAAGTTCTGGAACTTATCAAGTGACAGGTATGAATGGTATATGCTTCATGTTTTAGCCTGTAAGCAGGGTAACGGTGTATAGATAAGACGGTGTTTTATCCAACGGAGACATCCCTGAAAATTCACAAAAAATCCCCAGAGAGTCACTGGGCTGTCTGATGTTTAAAGCCTCTCCCGTGGCCAACTGCTGGCCGGGGAGAGGTTTTGCTTTTTGTTTTGTGTCGTCTGGCAGTTTGGGAATCTTATATATTAAAAACAGGGTATCTCAAGGATAAGATGTTGGGTAAAAGTGGCAGATAATCTGCAAACGGCACTGGTGGGAAATTTAACCACAATGGGATAAAAAAGAGTGCACCTTTTTAGACTAAGAGACTTCCTTTTTGATTTGATTTCTAATTGCAGATGTTATATGCTTTTTTGGGGGATATTCTTTGGTATACAGTATGAAATGTTCTGAAATCAGCATATTTTAAGTGTTATACCTTAAAGGCAAGTGTAGCATGTAAAATGTCCCACCCTGGTTAGAAACCACAGAAAAATACACACAGAACAGGAGATTACATGATGTACGAGATCACACAGGAGCAGTTAGAGGAAATCAAAACAGCCAGCCGCAACAACACAAATCCCCGTGCGGACCGGCGGCTTAAGGTACTGCTCCTGCGGGCAGATGGGAAAACCATGGAAGAAATTGCCGCTCATACTGGTTTTCACCTGTCCAGTGTGGGAAGAATCATTTCACTATACCGAAAAGAGGGACTGCCGGCACTTATAGAGAACCACTATGCCGGAAATCGCCGCAACATGACCAGGGAAGAAGAAGCCGCGTTTATGCGGGCGTTTCAGCAGAAAGCAGAGTCGGGGCAAATTGTCACACCTGGCCAGATTAAGGCAGCCTATGAGGAAAGGGTGGGTCATAAGATCGGCGGCAGCCAGATCTACTATGTGCTGAAGCGCCATGGCTGGCGTGCCTGCTGGCTGGGCACACAGGATACCCGGGAGGGGCGTTAAACAGAAAACCGGCTGTATCACATAACAAAGCGGTTTGCCGGCTAGTACCCCACCACAGGCCGTGGCTGTGTTGCCCCGCTGGCGAAGGGAAGAATGGAAAGCCTTTTATGGGGCGTTGGGGGAGGTAAACATGGTATTGTGCCCCTTGTGAGGGTTGCCTAGAACAGAACTGACCTTTTTTTAGTAAAATAGTTACCTTTTTGGATTTTTAAATAGTGAAGATTTGTTAAAATAGTATTAACGAAGCCGCAAGGTACTTCGGGTGTATCCGGGAATACAAAATAAAAAATCTAGCATTCGCCCGGACGGATGTGTAAAAGGAGTTTAGGTTATGAAAAAGATCGCATGTTTACTTCTTGCGTTGGTGATGCTTTTTGGCTTGATTGCCTGCACACCGAAGGACCCCGCAGCCAACACCCCTAAGGAAACAGATCCCCCCAAGCCTGAGGAGACAACGGCTGCTCCTGTTGAGACCACTGAGGCACCCATTGATTACACCGATGTGGAATTTGAGATCTCCTGGTGGGGCTCCGATGCCCGCCACGAGCAGACTATCAAGATCGTGGAAGAGTTCGAAAAGCTGTATCCCGGCCTGAAGGTTACCATTTCCTACGCAGGCTACGGTGACCACTTCTCCGCTCTGAACACCCGTGCTGTTGGTAACGACCTGCCCGACGTGTTCCAGATGGACATTTCCAAACTGGACTTCTGGGCAAAGAGCGGCCAGCTGCTGTGCCTGGACGATATGATCGCTGATGGCTCCATCGACTATACCAACATGGCTCCCGCCTACACCGACGGCGGCTTGATCGATGGCAAGATGTACGGCGAGGTTTGCGGCGTTAACGCCTACTGCATGTTCTATGACACTAAGCTGTTGGAGGACAACGGCATTAAGCTCAGCACCAACCCCACCTACAGCGAATTCTTCGCCGTTGCGAAGGAAGTCTACGAGAAGACCGGTGTCAAGGCTGAAGTGAACGCGGGCTGGATCCGCAACCTGGAGATGTACTTGCGCAGCCTGGGCGCTGACCAGATGAACGCTGACAACACCCAGCTGGGCATGACCGCTCAGCAGCTGGTGGATTTCTGGACCATGTTCGCGGATGCTTATAAGACCGGCGCTCTGGTTATGCCCGGTGACTTCGAGGTAACAAACGCTGAAGCTATTGCCGCTAATCATGTATGGTATGTTGCCAGCCAGACCAGTTCTCTGGCAGGCTTTGAGACCACTGCTGGCCGCTCCTTGGGCATTACCACCTATCCTGAGGCTGACAACCGCACCCAGGCCGCTACCTATATGCGTCCCGCTATGCTGTGGTCCGCTTCCGCCAACACCGAGCATCCTGAGCTGGTAGCCGCATGGATGGACTTCTATGCCAACTCCACCGTGGTTTACGACATCAGCGGCACCGACCGTGGTGTTCCCATCAGCTCTGAGATCCGTACCTATCTGGAAGCCAACGCTACCGACGCTGACATCCGTGTCAACGAGTTCCTGGATTACCTGGCTGAGGAAGGTAACTCCTCCCTGCTTCCCGCTCCTACTCCCGACGGCTACGGTACTTTCCAGACCCGTGTCCTGGAAACCGATGAGCAGATTAAGTACGATCTGCTGAAGCCGGAAGACTTCCTGGCAACAGCTGAAGCCATCATTGCCGAAGGCAATGCCGAAATCGCAGCAAAGGCTGCCGCTGCAGCTGCCGGCTAAGTCCCTGACCATATTCTGAAAGAACCGGTTTAACCGGTTTGCCCGGAAGCGGTATATATTCACTTTGTACACGACTGACCGGTGGTATCCACCGGTCAGTTCTAGAATGGAGCGTTTTTATGGTAAAAAATTCCATAGATAAGAGGGTGAACACCAGAGGAAGAACGCAAAGTCCCCGTGCCAAGACAAATCTCTCCGGCTATATGTTCCTGACACCCTGGTTAATTGGCTTTTTCGTTTTTACTGTTTTTTCTTTCTGCTACTCCCTGTACTTATCTTTTACAGATTATAATGTCCTGACGCCTCCCAGGTGGATCAGCATCCAGAACTATGTGGAAATGTTCCAGGATCCTGATTTCTGGCATTCCTTTAAGGTGACTTGCAAGTTTGCCCTGGTCCAGGTTCCTGTGAAGCTGTTCTTCCAGCTGCTTGTGGCAGTTCTTCTGTCCAGGGCCACCAAGTTTATGCGTGTGATCCGTACCTGCTTCTATGTGCCCTCTTTGGTGGGCGGCGGCGTCGCCGTGGCACTTGTCTGGGGCAGAATTTGGAGCAACAACGGCGCCATCAATCAGATTCTGGAGAGCATTGGTCTACCCACGGTGAAATGGCTGGCAGATCCCAACGTGGCCCTGTATATTCTGATTCTTCTGGGTGTATGGCAGTTTGGCTCCGGCATGCTGATCTTCCTCGCGGCTATCCGGGATGTGCCCAAGAACCTGCTGGAGGCAGCAGCAATTGATGGCGCTAGCAAGACCAGGAGCTTCTGGAAGATTACATTCCCCATGATTACATCCAGTGTTTTCTTCAACCTGGTTAACGGTATTATCGGCTCTATGCAGGCTTTTAGCTCTGCCTACCTGATTACCGGCGGCGGTCCGCTGAAATCCACGCTGTATTTCGGCCTGCTGCAATATAGAACAGCTTTCCAAAGCTATGAAATGGGTATGGCCAGCGCAATGGCCTGGTTCATGCTTCTGGTGATCGTGGCCCTGACAGCTGTGGTGTTCAAATCCAACGGCGCGTGGGTGTACTACCAGGATGAGATGTAAGGGGGTCACGGTATGAATCTTAGAACCAAAAAGAAAATTTCCGATACCATCTACTATGTGTTTATCCTGCTGGCATGCTTTGTGATGATCTACCCTCTGCTTTGGATGTTCAGCGCCTCCTTTAAGGAAACCAAGGACGTTATGACCACGGCCAACGAACTGATTCCCAAAAATCCAACCCTCCAGAACTATGTTGCTGCCTGGAAGGGTATCGGCAGAACCTCTTTCCTGCAGTTTTTCCGCAATTCCATGCTGATTTCTGTGGTGCGTGTGATCGGCACTGTCCTTTCAGCATCCCTTACCGCATTTGCTTTTGCTCGAATTAATTTTAAAGGCAGAAAGTTTTGGTTTGCCATGATGATCGGTACTATGGCTCTGCCCGGTATGGTCCTGACGATCCCCAACTATCTGATCTGGAAGAAAATTGGCCTGGTGGGAACCTATTGGCCCATGTTCCTGGGTTCTTTCCTGGGCGGCGGTGCTTTTAACGTGTTCATGATCATGCAGTTTATGAAGAATATTAACCGCTCCGTGGATGAGGCAGCTGTTCTGGACGGCTGCGGCTGGTTCCAGCTCTACTGGCACATTATTTTGCCTCTGGTAAAGCCCGCACTGGCAACGGTGGCGGTGCTGACCTTCATTGGCGCGTGGGGCGATTTTATGTCCTCTCTGATTTACTTGAATAAACCTGAGATGTATCCTATCGCATATGCTTTGACCTTGTACAAGGACGAATCCGGAACGAACTATGGCCCGATGATGGCAATGTCCATCTTCTCCATAACCCCCACCCTTATCATGTTCTTCATCTTCCAGAAGAGTCTGGTGGAGGGTATCAGCACATCCGGTGTGAAAGGTTAATAATGTGCGTCTAAAGGTAGTCCCTCTTGTTTTTTTGTTTCGGATTGCGGCAGGACGTTGTCCTGCCGCAATCTGCCTTGTCGGGTGATTATGTGCGGAATCGCTGCCGCTGGCCTTTGCAGTGGCAGGCTCACTGCAAAGAATAAGGGGTAGGTAAAATAACGGTTATGCCCCAAATAGGTCGGTAAAATGATGGTTCTGCATCAAAAAAATACTTGATAAGTTGATTTCCGATTGTGAATGATATACTCTTTTGTCAAGGATATCATTTGGTATGTGGTTTAAGACTTTCTGATTTGGAGGATTAAAAAATGTTGCAATTAAAAGCTGGGTTTTCCCGGATCGACATTACACCCCCGCTGGGTGTAAGACTGGCCGGCTATTTCATTGAGCGTATCTCCGATGGGATCCTCGATCCCCTTATGGCAACCGGGGTAGCGGTCTCCGACGGAAAAAAAAGCGCCGTAGTCATCAGTATAGACCTGATCGGAATTCCCCAGGCTACATGCGACGTAATAAGAAAAAAGATTGGGGAGAAAACAGGCCTTCCCAGTGAAGCGGTCTTCCTCTGCTGCACCCATACCCATTTAGGACCTGAGTACCGTGGGGATCCCAGCGGCTTTACTGAGGATGAGCGCCGGTCTATGGCGGATCTGGAATCGAAGCTGGTGGGTGTGGCGCAGATGGCGCTGGATGATATGCAGCCGGCTCAAATGTACACAGCCCAGACGGAATTGAAGGACATCTCCTTCATCCGCCGCTATCGTATGAAGGACGGCACCGTCAAGACCAATCCTGGCTGGCGGAACCCTGATATTCTGCACCCACTGGGTGAGTCTGACGACCGGGTAGCACTGACCCTGTTCAAGCGGGAAAGTGCTCCGGAAATCGCTGTTGTGAATTTCCAGACCCACGCGGATACCATCACCGGCAACAAAATTTCCGCGGATTTCCCCTGCTTTGTCCGCAGAGACTTTGAGAAGCTCATTGAAAACTCCCTGTGTATGTACATCAACGGCGCAGAGGGTGACACTAACCACATTGACGTAAGGCTGACCAGAGAGCAGAATAATTGTTATGCATGGGCTCGGCATATGGGTCGCGCCATTGCCTGCGCCGCCGCATCGGTATACGGTGTGGCCAAGGAGTGCCCCGGCGTTCCCGTTGCCTACGGACAGAAGAATATTTTTGTAGAGTACAACAAGGGAACAGAGGAGGAGCTTGCCTGGGCAGAGCCTATTTACAAGCTCCACAAGGAAGGCCGGGACGAGGAAATCTGGCCTGAGGACGATATGTACCGGGTCACTCTCATGGCCAGAGCCAACCGTATTGTGAATATGTCCAAGATGGAGGACCGGAAGGAACTGCACCTGACCGCGCTGGCTGTGGGTAAGTGGGCCCTGGCGGCGTTCCCCGGCGAGCCCTTTACCTGGGTAGGTTTGGAGACCCAGGTAAAATCCCCCTTTGATATGACCTACACTGCCTGCACCGCCAACGGCACAGAGGGCTACTACCCTACGGTAGATGCCTATGACGAGGGCGGCTATGAGGCGGAAACTGCCAAATACCGAAGGGGAACGGCAGAGCAGCTGGCTCAGTCCGCGCTGGAGCTGCTTTCCCAGCTGTATGAAGGCAAGTAAAAAGAAAGTCCATACACGTTTCCTAAACAGCTACAAAGCGAAGGAGAATTGTAATGCGTTTTTTTCATGTATACAATGAACATTGTTTCCGTGGATTGGAGAAGAACGGGCTGCTGAATGAGGATACCGGCTTTAAAATTCAGCACGTTTTCTCCCTGCCCAAAGAAATGAAATTCAATGATTTGGCAGCTAAGGGCGGCAAGCTCTACAACCTGATTAAGGACGGAAATATCCCCTTTTATGTGGACAGGATCGCCGGCGGCGTAACCTACCATAAATATCCATTTGATAAGGATTTGATTCGGGAGTATAATGAAATCCTGGGGGACTGGTTTCTGGGCTTCCAGCTTCACGAAAGCGGCAGCAACCGCCGCCGGGCGGAATGGCCCAGAATGATCAAGGTTATGGGCGGTAAGGGCCCGTATGATCTGGGGGAAATGCGCGCCAAAATGCGCAGCACGTCCGCGGTGACACCGGAGGGCGTGTACCTGTACACCGCCTCCCAGGACAGCCTAGAGTTCTACTCCAAGAAGGTGTATGCTGAAACCTATCAGGAATTTATGGAAGAAATGAAGGAACTGTTCCGCCGCAGACTGGAAGATACGGATGGACATATCCTTCCCTGCGACAGCTTTTATGTGGCCACGAAGCTGCAGGACGAGATGGGCATGAAGACCTTTATGCCGGAGGTCGGCAGCCAGATCCCGCTGATGCGGCAGGAGGTTGCCCTGGCAAGAGGCATGGCTAAGGCTAAGGGGAAGACTTGGGGTACCTATTATGAGTGCTGGGCTGTCAGCCCGGATGAGAAATGCTCCATGCCCTGCTACAATACAGATCCTGTCAATGAGTGGTACTTGACTCAGGAGACCCATACGGATGATTTTACCTCCTTCGGCAAGAATGGCGGCAGCTCCCGGCTCCTGCAGGACAGAATCTACCACTATGCCCTGATGAGCGGCGCGGACTACTTCTCGGAGGAGTGGGGCCTGAACTGCAGCTACTCTGACATGGATGATTTCTCCTTGTCTGAGTATGGCATGACCAAGAAGAAATTCATCGGTGAAGCTATGGGCCTGCGGAACGTGAAGGCGGTAGTGCCCTTTGCGATCGTGCTGCCGAAGGCCTACGCCTGCATGGAGCTGCCCGGCATTTTTGACGAGGTAACGTTGGGCAAGCATCGGGATACCTATCTGGAAAGCCCCTTGAATGCTGAAGAAAAGCGGTATTTTGGACATGTGGAGGACGTTTTGAAGTTGTTCTTCGCCAGAAACGGCCAGTTTTTTGGCAACGAAGGCCATGTGATGACTGACTCCCGGTTTGGCGATGTGATGGACATCCTTTATGAGGATGCCCCTGCGGAGGCACTGCAGCGGTACGAATACCTGATCGACGCTTCCCCCGACGGGGACTTTGCCCGGGCCATGGAAGGTAAGGGACTGCAGATCCTGGAAAGCGGCGATCTGGAAAAGATGGCTGTTACCGTGGAGAAGCTGATTCCAAACTGCATGCCCTGCTATGCGGATAAGCTGCACTGGCTGGTATCTGCCAGTGAGGATGGCAGGCGGTTTGTTTCCCTGTTCAACAACGAGGGAAACCATCGGAGTACAGAGCATGGGGACGTGATTGACTCCAGCGCGGACCAGGTAGTTACTTTGACATTTAAGACAGCTGCCCAGCCGCGGATTGTATCGGAGTCTGTGATGCCCTGCACCATCGTCAAGAAAGACGGTTGCACCTATCAGGTGAAGGTTCCCGCTGCCGGTTTCGTGGTGCTGGAATACTGATTGGGAAATGAAAACCGCCACAGGGAAACATTTATAGGATTAGTATAGCGAATCTGCCACCCCCGGTGGGGGTGGCAGAGAATGAAAAGTTGAATCATTGCAGGTAAGAGCTTCATCTGATAAGTTAACAGTGAATACGGTAGTTTTTTAATCCATTGTGCAGGAGATTGTCATGAAAAAATGGTTTCAAAACAGGAAGCTGCGTACGAAGATGTTTGTGATTATCATTGGTGTGGTATGGATTCTGTTCGTTACCTCTATGATAAGCCAGAATAACATACGCAAAGCCTACAATGAACAGCTTTATGAGAAGACGGCACATGTTTTGACTGCCTTTTCCGGGGAAGTGGAAACCCAGCTCCAGAAAATGAAGAATCTGACGCTGATGATCCTGTCTGATTCTGTTGTACAGGAGAGCCTGACCTACATGCAGATAGCGGCGGATCATGAATGGGATACGTGGAAAGCGTGGCAAACAAAACTGAGTGGGCAAGTGAATTATTACTTATCTCAAGGGGATTATCTGAAAAGTCTGAGAATTTTAAGTGAGAACGGTAATTATCTGCATCAGGAAAACTGGGATCGGGGGTATGAGCAATACGTACAGGCGGCGCTGGAGGCCGAAGGCAAAATGGTACTGGTCCCCAGTGACAATAAGCTTATGCTGGCACGAGAAATCCGGCAGATGGAAGCCCTGCGCCTGGATACCCTGGGTGTTATTGTGGCGGAAATCGACATGAAGGAACTGCTGGAAGATCAGACTAACAAATTCAGACAAATAGGCGCTCCTATTGAAATAGCGGTTTTCGGTGACGGATATTGTGTGTGTGAGAATATCAACGGGCCTGTTCAGGAGCTTTCTTCTGCCGATGGCTGGAAAATCGAGGACGGAAATTTCATTGTGACGTCTTCGTCAAAACGGATGAACCTGCGGTTTTTGACTACCACATCCTATGAGACAATTCAGGGAGCGATTAAAGAAACAATTCTTCAAGGTGTTCTCAGCCTGATAATTGTAGGCGTGTTGGCGGGTATGGGAGCGATCGTACTGATTCACAGTTTTACGAAGGAATTGAGTACATTGGTGCTGCGTATGGACAAGGTGGGTACTGGCGTAGCGCCCAGGGAAGTAGATGTTTTGCCCTATGTGAACAGGCATGACGAAATTGCAAGACTGTACCGTCATTTTTACCGCATGCTGAGAGATTATCAGGCGGTTACAGCAGCGTACTATGACAGCAAACTGCATTTGAAGGATGCCCAATTCAGACAGCTGCAAAAGCAGATTCAACCTCATTTCCTTTTTAATACATTAAATACGATCTCAGCCATGGCATATAAAGAAAATGCTGAGGATATTGCCTACATGATCGAACGTCTGGGGAATATGCTCCGCAAAACAATCTCCCAGACAAAGACACTGATTTCGGTGGGTGAAGATATGGAGATGGTGGAGGACTATCTGTATATACAGAAAATCCGATACAAGGACCGCTTGGTGGTATCCATAGATATCCCTCAGGAATGCAGAAACCTGTTAATACCGCCAATCACCATTCAGCCTATTGTAGAAAACTGTGTGACGCATGTGTTGGAGGAAATCTTAGAGCCTTGTCAAATTGAAATTACCTGCCAATTGGATGAGACGGATGCCCGTATTATGATTTCCGATAACGGACCCGGGATGTCACAGGAACAATTTCAGAGTGTTTTACGGAGAGCTAAGGACAGCAACCATGGAATTGGCTTGACAAATATCCACAGACGGCTTCAGTTTGCCTTTTCAGAGCAATACGGATTGTCTGTCTCTCAGAAGGATGGCAAAATGTCTGTGATTGTCCATATACCCCAAAAAACGGATAAGGGAGGAATAGACGTTGCGGAAAGTATTGATTGTAGACGATGAGGAACTTATCCGAAACAGCATTGTAAAAATGATAGACTGGAAGGAAATGGACCTTAACTGTGTGGGCTGCTGCTCCAACGGTGTTGAGGCCATGGAGCTGATTACAGAGGAGAAACCGGATATTTTAATTACGGATATTAAAATGCCCATTCTCAATGGTCTTGAGTTGGTGAGCAGGGCAAAGAAAATGTATCCTCTGATACAATCGATTGTATTATCTGGGTTTGCGGAGTTTGATTTAGCCCAGGAGGCCATTTCTAGGGGTGTGCAGGAATATTTGCTCAAGCCCTGCTCTAAGGAGGCGCTTAGAAAGGCGCTGGGTAAATGCAGCAAAGCAATTGAAGAACAAGAACGGGAAAGTGAAGTCTCTGTTATTCGCAAGCAGCAGATCAATCAGTTGGAAGAAAAAATAGACAGCTCCCAAAATGGGCAGGGTACATTGCCACAGCATGTTCTGGAGCAACTGTGCAGCGGGATTGAGGATCTGAGCGTACTGCGGGAGGTTGGAACCCGCCTGTTGACCAGGTGTGATTTAACCCAGAATTTATGGGCCCTGCTGCAGAAGCTTTATAAAGCAGAAAATGATAAGGCGAAATTGCTGGATTTGCTTGGGGAAATTCTGTCACAGACAGCCTATCAGGAGAATCCGGAGAATTATATCGCTATTATTATAAACTACGTAAACACCCACTACGCTGAGGCAGATCTCACACTGCAAATGTTAGCGGACAACGTGATCTATATGAATGTTAAGTACGTGGGCAAGCAGTTTTACCAGTTCACAGGGCTGCGCTTCAGGGAGTATTTGTCCAAGGTCCGTATGGAACGGGCAAAGGCTCTGCTGGCTATAATCCCCGAAATTAAAATCGGCTGTATTGCTGAACAGACTGGTTTTGGAAATAATGTGCAGTATTTTTATCAGGTTTTCAAGAAATATGAGGGTATGACACCGGAGAAGTACCGGTTAAAGATATGTCCGGGGGAATATGAAACCAATGAAAACACCGTGGGTGTGGGATAATGATTCCAAACCGGAAAAATGCGTTTATACGGAAAGGATGGTACTATGGGTAAGGTAAAAATTCTTGCGGTGGGCATAGGTGGCTTTGCCGTTATGTATCTGAATGATCTTTTGCGTCAGGAAAATCCGGATTTTGAAATTGTGGGCATGGTTTCCCGCAGTCAGAGAAGCCCCCTGTACCCCATTCTTGCGGAAATGGGAGTTCCCTATTACAAGACCATGGAAGCGTTCTATGAGGAGCATTCGGCGGATCTGGCCATCATTACCACGCCTATTCATTTGCACACCCAGCAGATCCTTTGCGCCTTGCGCAACGGTTCTCATGTTATGTGCGAAAAGCCTCTGTCCGGTGTTTCCTCGGATGAAGCGGTTTTAGAGCAGGCCATGGCCGACAGCGGAAAGTTTGTAATGATCGGCTATCAGTGGAGCTACGCCAAATCCATATTGGAATTGAAACAGGATATTATGGATGGGCTTTATGGCGCGCCGGTGTTTATGAAGACCCTGGTGTGCTGGCCCAGGACAGAAGAGTATTTCACAAGGGGAAGCGGCTGGGGCGGCAAAATACGCACTGCCGACGGTGAAATTATTAACGACAGCGTGCTGAACAATGCCACGGCCCACTATCTGCATAACATGCTGTATGTGACCGGCGGGGTAATTGGAAAAAGCAACGAGGTCACCTCTGTGACCTGTAATCTGCTGCGAGTAAACAAGATTGAGAACTTTGATACAGTGGCCATGCGTGTCCGCTTGGCAGATGGCACACCGGGGCTTTACCTGGCGTCTCACGCAGTGAAGGAGAGTGCAGGACCGATTTTTGAGTATCGGTTTGAAAAGGGTGTGGTAAGGTGCGAAGGAAATAACCAGCAAATTACAGGTTATTTTCCCGATGGTACCACAAAAGAATATGGCTCACCCTCCGGTAATATCAACGAGAAAATCTATACCGCAATAGAAAACGCGGGGAAAGACGGCTATGTTCCCCCCTGCGGTGTGGCGGCAGCTGCTCCTCAGGTGCGGTGCGTGGAAATGGTGCAGAAAAACCCGATTTATAATGTACGGAATGAGTGTGTCCGCCAGTCCGTCAATGACAGTGGCCATTTGCTGTATGTGGAGGGCCTGGATGAACTGATGATGAAGTGCTACCAGGAGGAAAAGATCCTTTCTGATTATCCTGCGTTTGAAGGGCTGGTGGAGAAGCTGTGACACAATCTGATTTTGCCGCGGCTCAGCCGGAGAACGGCGGAAAGGTTTCTCCTGAGCCAGTAGCGTTCGGGGCAGTGGGATTGGCTCATGGGCATATTTCTATGATGTGTCATGGGCTCATTGCCGCCGGTGCCCAACTGAAGTACGTATATGATGCCGACGCAAAGCTGCTGGCACAGTTCTGCAGTGCCTTTCCCGGGGTGCAAGTGTGCGCCAGTGAGGATGAGGTCATTGAAAAACAGGATATCCAGCTGATTGCGTCTGCGGCGATTCCCTCTCACCGGGCGGAAATCGGAGTTCGTGTTATGGATGCAGGTAAGGATTACTTTGTAGACAAAGCGCCGGCTACCACCCTGGAACAGGTTGCGGATATGCGTAAGGCCTGCGAGCGTACCGGGAGAAAGTGTTTTATTTACTATGGGGAAAGTCTCTGCGACAGTGCTGTTGCATATGCCAAACAGGTTATTCGCCAGGGTCAGATCGGTCAGGTGATCCACGTAAACGGTGCCGCGCCCCATAGACTCAATGAAGCGTCCCGCCCGGAATGGTTTTTTAAGCGAGAGTATACCGGCGGTATTTTGATCGACCTGGTGTGCCATCAGATTCACCAATTTTTGGAACTGACAGGTACAGACACTGCTGCCGTAGATATGGGAAGGGGTTCCAATTACAATCATGGGCAATACCCCAATTGGGATGATTTTGGAGATTGCGCCCTGACCGGGGATAACGGAGCAACCGGATATTTCCGGGTAGACTGGTTTACTCCCGATGGTTTGAAGTCCTGGGGTGACTCCCGGATCTTTGTAGTAGGTACGCTGGGATATCTTGAGTTGCGGAAAAACTGTGATATCACCAGGGAGGAAGATGGCTGCAACGTGTATCTGGTAACGCCGCAGGGAGAATACCGGGATAACGTGCGGGGGAAAATCAAGATCCCCTTCTTTGAGAATTTGCTGGCGGATTGCCGGGACAGAAGCGAAACAGCCATGGATCAAGAGCGGGGATTCAAGGCAATTGAACTGGCTATTGAAGCGCAACAAATGGCGATGAACAAAAAATAAGAATATTAAAATATTCTTTAATTTACAAAAGAACACAAGGAGGACGTTATGAAAGAAAAATTACGCTTGGGTGTTATCGGTTCCGGTGACTTTGCCCACTATCACCTGGAGGGAATCAAGAGAATCCATAACGCGGAGGTTGTGGCAGTCTGTGACAGTAATTATGAAAAGGCACTGGAAGTGGCGAAAAAGTTCCGTATTGCCGATGCCTATGCCGACTACAACGAACTGCTGGCCAGAGATGACATTGATGCAGTGACCCTGCCTCTGCCCGATCAGGTACATAAAGAGGTGGCAGTGGCTGCCCTGCGGGCAGGCAAGCACGTGCTGTGTGAGAAGCCTATGTCGTTAAATCTGGATGAATGTAAGGAAATGATCCGGGTAGCCAGAGAGTGCGGCAAAGAGCTGATGGTTGGCCAGGTGGGCAGATATACACCTGCTTTTGTGGCGGTCAAGCGTATGGTTGAGGAAGGTGTCATCGGCGAACTGTTTATGATCGAGTCTGAGTATGCCCATGACTATTCCGCAATCGGCGGTACGGGCGGCTGGCGTGTCACCCCCGAACGTGAGCCCATTATTGGTGGCGGCTGCCACGCTGTGGACCTGATTCGTATGATTGCGGGCAATCCCGTTGAGGTATTTGCTTACGCAAACAACAAGTCCCTAGTGGATTGGCCCATCCACGACTGCTGCATGGCGGTGATGAAGCTGCCCAACGGTGTCATCGGTAAGGTTATGACCTCCACCGGCTGCAAGCGGGAATATACCATGCGCTCTGCTGTGTATGGCACTAAGGGTACCATCATATTTGACAACAAGTCTAACACCATCTCCCTGTTTAAGGAGAAATTTACAGATGATGAGACATTCCGCGATATGAGCCAGCAGACCATTGAGATCAAGGTTCCTGTGGATATCAACAACCACAACGTGGGCGGAGAGGTTTCGGACTTCTGCAAGGCAATTCTGGAAGGTAAGCCTGTTACCACCGATGGCGTGGAGGGCGCATCCACCGTTTCTGTGTGCCTTGCCATCGTAGAATCCTTCAAGACCGGTGAAAAGGTAGTAGTTGACTATGACTTCTGATTCCGGCGATCCTGAGCGTGGAAAAGTAAGGTATAAATAAGAAATTTTTGGGCAAACCTAACCTCAGAAAGTGAGGTTAGGTTTGCTTATGTTTAAACATGAAAAAATGCTTTTTAACCCTGTGGAAGTGGAACGGCCCAACCCCCAGTACGCGGCTCTTCTGCAGGAGCAGCTAGGCGGCGCAAACGGGGAATTGAAGGCAGCTATGCAGTATATGTCCCAGAGCTTTCGCATCAAAGACCCGGAAATCAAGGATCTGTTTCTGGACATTGCCGCGGAGGAACTGAGCCACATGGAGATGGTGGCCCAGACCATCAATCTGCTTAACGGTCATGATGTGGACGCTGAGGCGGTACCTGCAGGGCAGATCCAGTCCCATGTGCTGCTGGGGCTGAACCCGGGACTGATCAATGCCTCCGGCTATTCCTGGACAGGGGACTATGTGACTGTGACCGGCGACCTGTGCGCGGACCTGCTGTCCAACATTGCCTCGGAGCAACGGGCCAAGGTGGTCTATGAATACCTGTACCGGCAGATCAATGACAAGAAGGTTAAGCAGACCATTGATTTCCTTCTCAACAGAGAGGAAGCCCACAATGCCATGTTCCGGGAGGCATTCAACAAGGTGCAAAATACCGGCTCTAACCGGGATTTCGGAACGACTAAGGCGGCGAAGATGTATTTTTCTATGTCCGAACCAAGCCCTAAAAACAGTCCATTCCCCAACAGCAGAGTCAACCCGCCCTCCTTCGGCCAGTAACCGGTTGCTGGAACAATAATTTAAGAAGCCATGGAATCAAAAGATTCCATGGCTTTTTTGCGGAAAAACAGAGGGTGCGGTGATGGACAGCATGGGGTGTCTGTATTCCAAATGGACATACTACCGCATTGACTGGCTTTTTACAAAGTCGCTGGGAGAACAGCCAAACCAATCCCGGAATTGCCTGGAAAAATGCTGAATACTGGCATAACCAAGATGGGTGGAGATTTCACCAATGCTCATCTGGCGACTGATAAGCAGGGCTTTGCTTTCTGCAAGACGGACACGGGTGATGTACCTTGCCGGACTGATGTCAAGATAGGTTCTGAACAGAGTCGTCAGCTGGGAGGGGCTGACGTTCACTGTCGCAGCCAGCCGGGGGACGGTCAGTTTATCCCGGAAGCTTTTGGAAACCTCCTGAAGCGCCTGATCCAGAATTTTTCGGTGATCCCGTTCTGCTGCCGGGGAAGGCTGTTTGCGTAGGTTGGTATGGGTAGTCTGCCGCAGGATTTGGAGCAAAAGCAGTTTGAGCTGAGCGTGGAGGAACTCATCCCTGTCCTTAAGGGACTGGCTGTGTTCGTGCAGTAAGTCATGGATGGCCTGCTGCATTTTCGGGGTGGCAGAAAACACCTGGCCATACCATGGGGAAAAATCGTGATTCTCCCACAAAAAAGAGACTGTAACAAACTGGACATCCTCGTCGGCATATTGGGTGTGCCACTGCCCGGGGGTGATCAGCAGCAGCTCCTGGGGATGCAAATGAAGGTCTTGTCCATTGCAATAGGTGTGCAGAGCACCTTTTTCCAAGTACACAAGCTCCACCGGAGGGTGCTGCTCTCCCCGGAAATACAGGCCGCCATTTCCAATCTGGTGGAAAAGGGTGAAGATCTGCAACGGCTGCAGCCGGGGCGTATGGTCCGGGATAGGAACGGTGTCTACCCGGTATGGCTCTGCGAAAAGGGCAGCGTTGCCGGTGATGGCGCTGTTCTGGGCCAGGGGATAGAAGCCAAAACATACTCCCCCGTTGATGGTAACGGCCCGGTCCAGGTAAAACCGCTTCCATTGCCCGTCCTGCCGGATCAGAAGAATGGTCATCTCCCGCTTGTAATCCCAGAAAGTATCCCAGGGAAAACAATAAAGGGAAATCGGGTGGTTTTGTGCCAGATGGATGGTCTGAAGATCCTGCGGGGGCGGCAGTTGTTCAATGCGGCCATAGGGGGAAAAAGAGGGGTCAATCATGGGACAGATCATTTTCCTTAACTCCTTTTTTGATAGTGGGATTATCCCTATTTTAACTATTTAGTAAGAAAAAACAAGAGAGTTTATGAATAACACCGCAAAATTTATATATATCAGCACAGCCGGGGGAGGTTCTATTGCAATTAGGAGCGGGAGGAGGTAGGATAAAGAAAAAATAAGGAGGGTGGGTGACCATGACAGAGAACCTAAAAAATGTGCTGGAGCAGTTTTTGCTGGAGGGCACCGGTATTAGCTGCCAACGCTACGGCCATGGACATATCAACGAAACCTATCTTGTGGTGACAGACACCGGAAAGCGCTATATTCTGCAACGGATCAATCACAACATCTTTAAGGATGTTTCCGCATTGATGAATAATATCCGGTTGGTCACCACATATCTGGGCCGGCAGGCCCAGGATCCCCGGCAGGTGCTGCAGCTTGTGAATACCCGTGGGGGAGATGCTTTCTTGTGTCACACTGACGGCAGCTACTGGCGGGTATATGTGTTTGTGGAGGGTTCCATCTGCCTGCAGAAACCGGAAAGCGGTCAGGATTTCTATGAAAGCGCGGTGGCGTTCGGTCGGTTTCAGCAGATGCTGAAGGATTTTCCCGCGGATACCCTGACGGAGACCATTCCCAATTTCCACAATACCCCGGACCGCTACCGGATTTTCCATGAGGTGCTGGAAAGGGATCCTTTGGACCGTGGGGCACAGGTGCGGCAGGAGATTGATTTCCTCCTGTCCCGGGAGCAGGAGGCGGGTGTTCTGGTGGAGCTGATGGATTCCGGGCAGCTGCCTCTGCGGGTTACTCACAATGACACCAAGCTCAATAATGTTATGCTGGACGCAAAGACCCGCAAGGCTTTGTGCGTAATTGATCTGGATACCGTTATGCCCGGCCTGAGTCTGTACGATTTTGGTGACTCTATCCGTTTCGGTGCTGCCACCGGCGATGAGGACGAGCGGAATCTTGCAAAGATTGAGATGAGCCTTGGGCTGTACGAGACCTACACAAGGGGTTTTCTGTCTGCCTGCCCGGGACTTACCGAAATGGAGAAGGAAATGCTGCCCACCGGCGCGAAACTCATGACACTGGAATGTGGTCTGCGCTTTTTGACCGATTATCTGGATGGAGACCACTATTTTGCCAACCGCAGGCCGGGACAGAATCTGGACCGCTGCCGTACCCAGTTGAAGCTGGTGGAGGATATGGAAAAGAAGTGGGAACAGATGCATCGGATTGTAAAATACCACACACTGTAAATATAAAGGAGGATGGCGTATATGGAGTATTTGGGAATCACGGTTCCGGTGCGGAATGTCCCGGAACTGGATCAGGCGTTTATCCCCATGGGGCTTTTTAACCAGGCGTTTCTGGAGACAGCTAAGAAGCCTGTGGGCTTTGCGCTGGAGCGGTCCGGAGAACAGGTGGCGGTGTGCCATACCTTTCTCCATGGTACGCCCGAAATGGCGCAGGCAGATGCTTACTACGCGGACCGGCTGGTCAAATGCATGCTCTGGATGAAGGGCGGCGATTTGATTCTGGAGGAGGCAAAGCGTGTGCTTGCTGACGAGTATCCGGCATATGCCGACAAATTGCTGCCCGCTCTGCCGGATGAAAAGACCCGCCGGGTAGGTCAGTCTGTAGCGGCGGCTTCTCTGCCGGAGGTGGCGCTATGATTCTTGGAAATGTGAAAGCCTTTATAGACGGGAAATTTCAGGAAGCGTCCGTGACTGTGGAGGACGGGTGTATTTCTGCTGTAAATCCGGGGGACAAACACTGGGATACCGACGGACACGGGTGCTATCTGGTACCGGGGTTTGTGGATATCCACACCCACGGCGCCGTGAATGAGGACTTCTCCGACGGAAAGCCGGAGGGGCTGGTGAAGCTGTCCCGCTACTACGCCTCCAAGGGTGTAACCTCCTTTTTGGCAACCACAATGACGCTGAAAGAGCATACCCTGCTGCCTGCTATGGAGGCAGTAAGGGAATTTGTCCGCCCGGTGGATGGGGCAAAATGCGCCGGTATCCATCTGGAAGGGCCTTTCCTCTCCTACGCCAAGCGGGGCGCTCAGGCTGCGGAAAACCTGCATAAGCCGGATGCTGCCCTGTTTTACCGGCTCAATGAGGCCAGTGGGAATCAGGTGCGGCTGGTGACAGTGGCCCCGGAGGAAGATGGAGCAATACCGTTCATCCGGGAGGTTTCCAAGGACTGTACCGTGTCTGTGGGACATACCACCGCGGATTACGACACGGCGCTGGCGGCGTTTCGGGCCGGCGCTTCTCAGGTAACCCATCTGTTCAACGGTATGCCGGCCTTTGCCCACCGGGCACCCGGTGTGATAGGCGCGGCACTGGACAGTGGAGCGGGGGCAGAGCTGATCTGCGACGGGCTACATATTCATCCGTCTGTGGTCCGGGCGGCACACCGGCTGTTTGGCAGGAAGCTCATAACCATCAGTGACTCTCTCAGATGCGCAGCTATGCCCGATGGGCAGTATGAGCTGGGGGGTCAGCCCATTGAAATGAAAAATGGCCGTGCTACCCTTCAGGGGACGGATACACTGGCCGGTTCTTCCACCAATCTTTTGGAGGAACTGAGGAATTTAGTACGCTTTGGCCTGCCGCTGGAGGATGCTATTGTCTCTGTTACGGAGGCACCTGCCCGGGCGGTAGGACTGGAACACCGGATTGGTATCATTGCCCCGGGCTGGCAGGGAGATCTGCTGCTGCTGAATCAGCAGCTTCAACTGGAGCAGGTATACATAGACGGATTGCCTGTGGGATAAAATAGAAAAGTTTTCCACTTGACAGCAAAAAAACTGCCATTATAATAAAAAAGGTTTGGACGTTTGCCTCATTGGCACGTCTGCTGGAAGGAAAAGAGGAAACGGTATTATGAAAAAAAGTGTACGCTGGATCACGGAAACTGCTGTTATGCTGGCAGTTCTTATTACCCTGCAATCTGTGACAAAGCCCCTGGGGCAACTGGTCACCGGCACCTGTGTAAACGCGGTGCTGGCGGTGGCGGTATTGATAGGTGGCCTGAGCTGCGGGGTGACCGTGGCAGTGATTTCCCCCCTGGCGGCGTTTCTGCTGGGAATTGCGCCCCAAATCCTGACAGTTCCCGCCATTATGGCTGGCAACGGGGTTTATGTACTGGTGCTTCGGACATTGTCAGGAGGAAAAGTAAGCTGGTCACTCCGTACGGTTACAGCCTGGATCGCTGCAGCGGCAGCGAAATTTGCCATGCTGTACGCCGTGGTGGTATGGGTCATATGCGGCCTGCTGGCCCAGTCTCTGCTGGCTGCCGGAACGCTGAAGGAGCCTATGCTGAAGGCCCTGCCCACAACCTTCTCCTGGCCTCAGCTGGTCACAGCTTTGGCAGGCGGCGCGGTGGCTCTGCTGATGGTACCGGTGCTGCGTAAGGGACTTCGGAAATAAAGCAAACTCCCCCGGAACATAATCGTTCCGGGGGAGTAAATGTTTACAGATAAGGTCTTAGCTGTACAGCAAGCTGGGCTTCCTGGTGGATAAGCCGCTTGGCAATGTCTTTGGATACTTCATCTGCGGCCTTGTATTGGTTCAGGTATCGGTTCAGGGATTTCACGCCCATGTTGCAGCCGTCGGTCATCAGGTCCGCAATGGTGGCATCCGACTCCTCCATGTTGAGCTTCATGTTGGTTTTCATCCAGGACATGCCCTTTGCAATGGGATTGGGGTTCTTTCCCTCATCATGGTATTTTTCCAGAAGCTGGTCAACCTCCTGCTGAAGCTTCTGGTGCTCCTTTTTACAGGCGGTCAGTTCCTTCTCCAGAGAGTCTCTTTTTACATGCCCCAGCACATCCTCAATGGAGGCGATGCCCATTTTAATACCTGCGTCACATTCCCGCAGCAGCTTGATGGTGTCTTGCTCAATCATTGGTTCCACTCCTTTGCCTTGATAAAACCAGTATGCCCAAATACCCGTGTTTTATGGACAGGCAAAGGAAAAATTTACGGCTCTCCGAACTGGGCGTATTTTTTGGGGGAAATGCCCACGGCGCTGACAAAGGATTTGAAAAAACCGTTGTAATCCTTAAAGCCGCTGAGACTGCAGGCATCTGTTACGGAAAAACCCTGGGTCAGCAGATCCTTGGCAAGGGTAATCCGCTTTGCGGTAATGTATTTATGAATGGTAGTACCGGTACCGTTTTTGAAGATACGGCACAGATAGGAGGGGGTCAGATAGAATTGCTGGGACAGAATTTCCAGAGAAAGGTCCTGGGTAATGTGTTCGTCAATATAGGCGGCAATGGGATGAATCTGGACACAGCGCCCGGCGGTAGGTTCGGGAAGCCTTTTCCGGGGATGATCTGCCTGGTGCTTCAGGTAAAGGCCGGAGAGGAAAACGACCAGCTCCAGAAAATGGCTGGTGGTAAGAATATCCTCACCAAAACCGTCCACAGATGTGAGCTTGTGCAGCAAGTGCAGCACCTTGTCCCGGTCTTCTTGCTGCAGTTGCAGCCTATGGACAGGATGGGGCTCTTTGTGGGAAAAACAGGAAAATAGATCTGTTTTTCCGGTGCTCAGCTTTTTCAGAAAATCCGGATGGATAAACGCAACGAACCGTTCATGGGAATCTCCCAAGATTTTGGGAAAATAGTGAAACTCCCGCTGATTGATAAAGAACAGATCCCCCGGCTGAATGTCATAAATATACTGGTCAATATGGAACTGCTTTGCGCCGGAAAGAAAGAAGAAAAGCTTACAGCAACCGGAGATATCAATGTTCAGAGGGAGTTTAACATGCTGAAGATGGGCAATGGAGAAAGTTTGACTGCTTAGCGCTGCCTTGAAAGCGTCTGTGTAAGAGTCATAGGTCTGCATAGGTGTTTCCTCTGGATCACAAAGGTTTATGTACGTTACACCATAGCAAAGAAAGTAAAGAAAAGCAACAAACTGTGCAAAAATATGGTGTTTTTGTAGGCGAAGTGTGGTTAAATAAAGAGGACAGGGAAAAACACTCCTAACACATGGCAAAGCAGAACCCAGGTATCAATCCTCTATGACAGCTTCTACGCCGCCTTGGGGGCGGATGGACAGGACATGGCAGGCGCCTGCGCCCAGTGCTTCATCAATCCCCTCACGGAAGCTGTCCAGCATATCCGTTGGTACGAATGCCTGCACTGTTCCGGCAAAGCCACCGCCGTGAACCCGGTACGCACCCCTGCCGTTCAGAAGCTTTTCGCACAGGGCAAGACTGATGGCCATGTCCTGGTGGCGGGTATAGCCGGCTGGAATCACGTTTTGCAGGTACATATAGGAAGAATAACCACTTTCCTTTACCAGTGCAAGGAACCGGTCAAAATCTCCCGCTTTCAGAGCCTCAATCTGTTTGGGCACCCGGGCATTCTCCTGGTAGAAGTGGATAGCACGCAGCACGGCCCGGTCACCGCAGGATTTTCTCAAGGCCGGCAGTTGGGTAAAGAATACTTCCTCGGGGATCTGTGTCAACACCTCTTTTCCAAAGTGGGCGCAGACAGAACGCAGCTCGTTGGGAATGGCGGTATATTCATCGGTCAGATCCGCATGGCTTGCCTGACTGTCGATAATGCACAAAGTGTGACCGCAGGCGGAAAAATCAAAGCTGACAGGGGTAATGACAGGGTTATCCCGGTGGAAGAAGTCTATTCCCACCATCCCTCCTACGGCGGAGGCGGTCTGATCCATCAGACCGCAGGGCTTGCCAAAATAGACATTTTCCGCGAACTGGCCGATCATGGCAATCTCCGGCTGGGTAGCCTGACAGTTAAAAAACAGATGGTTGATGATGGTGCCTATGAGCACCTCAAAAGCGGCAGAGGAGCTTAGCCCGGAGCCGGGAAGAACGGAGGAAGTCACATAGGCATCAAAGCCCCCCAGCTGGCAGCCCATTTGGGCAAAGGCGGCGGCGATGCCGCGGATCAGGGAGATAGTGGTGTTGAACTGCGCGGGATCTTCCTGTAACTGAAGGATATCCACCTGGCACAGGGGATATCCTTGGGACTGAACCCGGATAAGGTTTGTGCCATTACACGCCACAGCCGCTCTTGTGTCCAGATTCACAGCCGCCGCCAGCACACGGCCACGCTGGTGGTCGGTGTGGTTACCGCTGATTTCTGTACGGCCCGGCGCGGAGAAGTACCGCTGAGGCTCTGTGCCGAAAGCGGCACGAAACCCGTCTTGCAGATTTTGTCCATCCCGGCGGGAAATGAACAGACGATCCATGGTAATTTCCTCCCTGATTATAAAGGTATTTCCTATACAATACCATAATAATACACAAAGCACAACAGCTTTTTTACGCCCCATTCCGGGGCAGGCTCTAAGAAAAAACGGATGAATATCCGAGATAAAAGGAGAATATTTATGAAATCCAGTTTGACTTCCGTAACCTTCCGGAAAAAGACTCCGGAGCAGATCGTGTATCTGACGAAACAGGCGCGGCTTGATGCCATTGAGTGGGGTGGTGATATCCATGTACCCGCGGGGGATAAGGCTGCGGCGGAGCATGCTCTGCGCCTGTGCCGTGACAACGGTATTGAGATTTCTGCCTATGGCTCCTACTTTTATGCGGGTCAGGATAACAATTTCCAGCAGGTGCTGGAAACTGCCCAGCGCCTGCAGTGCAGGGTAATCCGTGTGTGGACAGGCAGGATCGGCAGCCAGAAGGCAACGGCGGAGCAGCGCGCGATCTGTACGCAGGCTCTGGCGGAAATGGTGGCCATGGCACAGCAGGTGGGCTGCACTGTGGCAACAGAGTATCACAGCAACACACTGACAGACACCCTGGCGTCTGCCAGGGAACTTCTTAGGGATGTTCCGGGGCTGAAAACCTTCTGGCAGCCCCCTGACGGACTAACTGTTCAGCAGAATCTGGAAGCGTTGGAGCAGTTGAAAGGTCAGGTGGAAAACGTGCATGTTTACTACTGGCAGGGATATGAACGTTACCCACTGGCTGACGGCGCAGGGGAATGGCGATATTACCTGCAGAAGGCGGCGGATACCGGTATCTCCGGATATGCTACATTGGAATTTGTGAAGGATGACAGCCAGAAACAGCTTATGGAGGATGCCCGGACGCTCAGAGAATTGTTGTCCCAGTTGGGATAAGCAGTTCGGAACAAAACAGACACTTTGTCGGAATGTACCATATCCCGGTAGAAAAAAACCAGTGCCAACTTTTTCATAAAGAGATATTATATTCTTAACAGCGTGAAAAGGTGCGCTGACGATTTTAAAGGATATAGGAGGATGCACATGTTTAACATTCGTGAGTGGAGCAAGCAGGCGAACATCATTGCCGACGTTCTTTCCAAAGCACCTGCAATTGATAAGAATCTGCGTGTGGAGCGCCCTGAGTTTGAGCGCCGTCAGAAAGCGGTTTACCAGGCTCTGGCGGCTGCTGGCTTTGACGGCGGTATTGTCTATTCCGACGAGCATTACCATGGTGATGTGCCCTATCTGGGCGGCAATAACAACATCTCCGTAGAGCCGGTCTCTGGCATCGTGGGCAAGAACGGATTTGCCATTCTGGCAGGCCTGGAAGGCTGCTATGTGGCGGAGCAGCTGTCTCCCCGCAGTGGCTGCCGTGTGGGCCGTGTGGAGATGCTGAAGCTGGCAGACGAGGAGTATCCTGTGGAGACAGACCGGGTAGAGGACGTGGTGGAGGATATCTGCGGCGGCAAACCCAAGCGTCTGGCACTGCTGACCTCCCGCTCTGTTATGCCTCTTGCCATCTATGAGTGGTTTGAGGAGTATGTGGGCAAGGGCAATTTGCTGGATGCCCAGGAAATCTACTACAAGATTAAATACGAAAAATCCGACATCGAGATGGAACTGACCCGGCAGGCATCCAAGATCTCCGACGTGATGATGGAGGGCATGCTGGCTGTTATGAAGCCCGGCATGCTCCAGACTCAGGTGGCCCAGTGGGGCTACGCCATTGCCAGCGAGCTGGGCGCGGAAGAACTGGGCTTTGACGTAATGGTTACCAGCGGCGAGGATAACCGTTCCATCGTTGGCAAGGCGCTGAACCACGTAATCCAGGAGGGCGATTTTGTCCATCTTGGTGTGGGCCCCTGTCTGGACGGTCTGAATGCCTGCGCCCGCAGCAGCGTGGTTTGCACCGGCGCCGGCGGCCAGCTAACCGAGTCCCAGAAATTCTGGCTGGACTTTGTGGACAGCGCTTATCAGGTGGGTCTGGATGCTTTTATTGAAGTGGCGGAGAACAACCTGCCTGCCCGTTTGCAGGAGAAGGCGCTGGTGGATTACTACGAGAGCCGCCGGGAGGAAGTCAGCCGCCGTGTGGGCAAGCCCATCGATCTGGCTATGCTCAAGCCCTACACCGGCACCCACAATTCCGGCTACACTGAGTGCCAGGAATTTTACGGCGCCATTACACTGAACTCCCATGAGCCTTTGGGCAATCAGACCGTCACTATGCTGGACGTGGCTGTAAGAGGCTTCGGCAGCTCCTGGAACGAGGTCATTATTCCTGAGTTTGACTACCTGCTGGTGGAAAGAACCCTGGGCAAGTACGGCCGTAGAGTGGAAGTGTTCAACGATCTGCCTATCCGTCTGCAGCATCTGGTAGGCTGCGGCTACTAAGAGGGGGAGAATTATGAAATTTACATACTGCAATACAGATACCAAGTGTGTCACTGATAATATTGATCTGCTGTTCCCCGGCTTTGGCAAGGATGAAGTGCTGGCAGTTATGAGCCCCCATGATGATGACGCCATTCTGGGCGCAGGCTATGCCATACTGGCAGCCCAGCAGGCCGGTGCTGAGGTGTATGTGGTGATCTTCTGCCGGGGCGATGCCGGTTACAGCACAGTGGAGGAGAAGGATACCATCGAGGCAGTCCGCAGCCGGGAAACCGATGACTGCTATGCCCGTCTGGGTGTTCCCGCTGACCACATTCTGCGGATGAACTTCCCTGATTTTTCCGCCATCGGCAACTGGGGTTGGCAGAAGGCTGACGGGACTCCCGGCGACATGCCCCGGATTCTGCGCTTCCTGCGGGATAATAAGGTGACCCGTGTGATGATCCCCAATCATTACCATGAACACATTGACCACATTGCCACCTACTGGATGACCAGCTTCGACGTGCCTCAGGCAGGCGACATGGCTCTGGTGGATCATGGCACACCCCATGCGGTCCGCTCTACCCTTCAGTACTCTGTGTGGGCAGATTTTGATCCTGAGGACGCTCTGGTGAATGGCCGCCCCTCCGCACTGCGGGCAAACCGCATTTTGGTGGCAGACGAGGCTGTGGAGCAGCGCATTGACGATGCCATTACCGCCTATGTGTCTCAGGAGAAGATTATTGAGAATCTGGTGCAGTCCAGAAAAGAACGGCTCACCGCCAAGGGCACTTTTGTAGAACCCTACATTGCCTTTGACTGCCGCCCCAAGATCAATCTGAACCCCTACATCAGTTGGGTAGAGGAAAATGTATAAAAAATAGAAAAGCATGGCTCAAAGACTTTGGTCTTTGGGCCATGTTTTTTGTATAAGAATACCACCGGCAGTGCCGGGGGCAGGGATACCTATGCAAACACTGGCCGCCCCATTTCCTATGGATGAAGGGATGGCAAATCAGTATAATCGCACAAGTTTAGGCAGGTCAGGGTAATGGAACTTGTTGCTTTTCTCCAGTTTGGCGGTCTGTATAGTGGGATTCGGGGAACACCGTCAAAATCTCCACCCAATCATCATTTTGTCTTACTTAACAGATAATAAGAAGTGAAGTACAATAAACCCGTACCAGGGAGGTGCTATTGTGAGTAATTTAACCAAAAACCAGAAGACACCCACTCTCGATAAGAACAGAAGACTGGCCAGAAGAAGAATCCTAAAGGATAACGTATCCCTTTGGGGGCTGGCATTACCCGGTTTTATTTTACTGTTGGTGTTCAGTTATCTGCCCATGGGCGGTATTGTATTGGCCTTTAAGAACTATGTGCCTAGAAAAGGTATTTTTGGAAGTGAATGGTGTGGTTTTGATAATTTCGCGTTTTTCTTCACATCTCAGGATGCGGGAAGGACCATCCGCAACACCTTGCTGTATTCTGTTGCCTTTTTGATCATCGACTTGGTTTTAGGCGTGGTGATGGCGTTGCTGCTGTTCCATTTAAGAAGCCAGCGCAGCCTGAAGGTGTATCACACCACTATGCTGATCCCTAAGTTTATGTCCATTATCATCGTATCCTTCATTGCCTATAGTTTCTTGGCACCCTCTCAGGGCGCTCTGAACCAAGTGATAAAGTTTTTTGGGGGAGATCCAATTTCTTGGTATAACGAACCGATATATTGGCCTGTTATTTTGACGGTTGTCCATATGTGGCAAATTGCCGGCTCCGGATGTCTGTACTATTATGCCGCATTGGTAGGACTTGACAGCACACTGTTTGAAGCAGCGTCCATTGACGGCGCCGGTACATTGCGCAAATGTTGGAGTATCGCTGTTCCCGCGTTGATTCCGGTGATGTGTATGATGCTGATTCTGGGCATTGGCAGACTGTTTTCCGCTGACATGGGTCTGTTTTACAACGTCACTAAGAACCAGGGCACCTTGTATTCCACCACAGACGTAATCGCAACCTATACATACCGTGCTCTTCTTTCAGGAGCTCTGGAAAAATCCACAGCTGTGGGCCTGTTCCAGTCTGCCGCAGGTATGATTCTGGTTCTGGTGAGCAATGCCATTATCCGGAAAGTCAGCCCGGAAAACAGCATGTTCTAAGGAGGTGTGGGCATGAGACTTAAAAAAAGAACCCCGTATGGGCAGATTGTCCTGCATATATTTTTCATTGTCACCTGTATGTGCTACATTATCCTCTTAATCATGTTGGTGAGTATTTCTCTGGAAGGGAGCAGAGATGCCACATTCTCTTTGTTTCCCAAGGAGCTTAGTTTCAAGGCTTATGAGACCGCGTTCTACAGCGGAGAACGAATCTTGCGCGCCTACGGCGTTACCATCTTCTATTCTATTGTAGGCGTGCTACTTTCCTTGATTGTAATGGCAATGTTTGCCTATGCCCTGTCCCGCCCCAATCTGATTGGGCGCCGTGTTGTAAACTTTTTGCTGTTCTTCACGTTGCTGTTTAGTGGAGGTTTGGTGCCCTGCTATATTATCAACAGCAGCCTGCTCCATCTCAACAATAAAATATGGATCTATATCATCCCTAGTCTAATGAGTGCTTGGAATGTAATTGTTATCCGTACATATTTTAAGAGCCTACCTCAGGAACTGTTTGAGTCAGCTAGATTGGACGGCGCGTCAGAGCTTCGGGTCTGCTTCCAGATTTGCGTGCCCCTGTCCACCCCTGTGCTGGCATCCGTTGGATTCCTGCGGTTTGTAGACGCCTGGAACGACTGGAGTACTAGCCAGATCTATATCCGTGATATTGATCTCTATTCCTTGCAGTACATGTTGAAACAGCTTCTGGACAGTGCGGAGTATCTGAAGGAGATGGTTGCAAGAGGCCAGATGAGCGCTAACATGTTGGGGACCCTGGCAAATCTGGAAAGTCTCCGGTTTGCTATGGCTGTAGTGGCTGCCGGACCCGCGCTTCTGGTGTTTCCCTTCTTTCAGAAGTACTTTGCCAAGGGTATGGTTGTCGGCTCTGTAAAGGGTTGACCCTGTTCCCAGTCACCGGATATTCCACGGAAAACCGTGTAATATACAAATAATAAATAGGAGGATCCAAAATGAAAAAACTGTTAGCATTATTGCTGGCCTTGGTTATGGTTGTCTCCCTGGTCGCCTGCGGCGTTCAGAATCAGCCTGAAGAGACTAAGGCTCCCGCAGCAGACAAGCCTGAGGAAACCAAGGCTCCCGTCGAGGAGACTGAGGCGCCCAAGGAACCTGTCACCATCACCTATCACTACTTGAACAGTGTTGGCGAGCAGGAGTATACCGATGATGTGGAAGAGAAGCTGAACGAGATTCTGAAGAATCTGGAAGGCTACGAGCACATCTCCATTGATCTGGTTCCCCATGACTGGAACTACCCAAGCAATCTGGCTCTAGCACAGGCAAACGGTGATCAGATTGACATCTTTAACACCTTCAGTCTGGACTACACAACCATGATTGCCAATGGTGACATGATGGAACTGAATGACCTGTTGGAGGCATATCCCGGCGTGGCTTCCGACGTTCCTGATTGGCTGATCGCTTACGGCTCCATCAATGGCACTCAGTACTACATTCCCACCTATCAGATGGCTTGCAACCCCGCGCACTTCTATGCTCCTAAGGAGTACTTTGAGATGTACTATGAAGCCAGCGGCAATAACCGGGACGATGTTGTCAGAATCCTGCAGACCGGTACTATTGAAGAAATCCTGGACTTCTATGAAGCATTCTATGTTGCGGTTGTTGAGGCCACTGGCATCACTACCAAAAAGATGCCCGATCTTCGTGAGCCCTTCCAATGGATACTAAAGGATGAGATTGATGGGTCTTATGGTAACCTGGTGTACCCTATGGGTGCAGAAGAACCTGTCTACTGGCCCATGACTGAGGAATTTAAAACCATTCTTAAGCGCACAAACCAGTGGTATAAAAACGGTTGGATGCTGCAGTCTGGTGAGGATCCTAACTATGATTTCTTAACCAATGACAATGCGATGGTTTATTGTGTAAGCGAAGGTGCTATGTCCGCAGAGGATTATGCGAAAACCAGATCTAGCGAAGCTGCTGGTGAGCTTGATGCTATTTCCATGAAGAAAAACTTCTTCATTGGCAGCGCCTGGGCAGCAGGCGGCAACGCTATTTACGCTGACTGCGAGCATCCCGAGGAAGCTATGATGATCATTGAACTGCTCATGTCCGAAAAGTGCCTGGAGTTCTTTAACACCCTGTGCTGGGGTCTCGAAGGCATCCACTATGAGTTTGTGGATGAGGCTGCGGGCAAGATCAAGACTCTGGAGTTTGAAGGCAGCCAGGGCATGGCCGACACCACTTACGCTAAGTGGAACTGGAACACCGGCAACATCTTCAACGGTTGGACAAATCAGGCCACCGCTGATGGTTACTTGGAGTACATTGAGGACGTCATTCACACCGGTCCTGACACTGTGGTTTCTCCCTACATGGGTATTTACTGGGATTTCTCCGCTGTTTCCAATGAGCTTTCTCAGGTCAAGGCTGTAAACGGTGAGTACTATAAAGGTCTCCATAGAGCTGAAGACCTAGACACAGCCTACGCCGAATACATGGATAAGCTAGAGGCTGCAGGTATCCAGACTATCATGGACGAGATTATCAAGCAGTCTGATGCATGGCTTGCTAAGTAAACATATAATTCTGAAAGAGTGGGGGCTGTGGCCCCCACTTTTTAAAAGTGGGTGCGTTGTGTGTACCAAGGCACGGTGGTTATGATTGCACAAAGGGTTTGCGTATACGCCCGGTGATTCCTGGATTTTCCTTACCTTTTTCCAGTAAAAACAAGTGGAAATAACGTTGAAAATCCATTACAATTTTAGTAGAAGCAACAGGCCAAATGCCGGCACCACAGGGGCCGCGATGGCCCGTGGATGAAAACAGACAGAAAGGCTGGTGTGAAGCATGGAATCGGCAAAAATTAGTGAGGACTGTACCATTTTGCTGGTGGATGACGAGGAGTTTTCCAGAAAACTTCTGGAAAACAGGTTGGGTAAGCTTCCCGATGCCACTGTCATAGGTCTTCCCAATGGTCTGAGCGCAAAGAAGTACCTCCTGGAACATGTGGTGGATATTGTGATCACAGATATTCGGATGCCCTTTATGGATGGCCTGGAGCTGGTTTCCTTTATCAGCAGGTTGTGCCCCAACTGTCAAAGTGTGATTATCAGCGGTTACGGAGAATTTGAATACGCCAAGCGGGCGATTCAGTATGGCGTAAAGGAGTATCTTTTAAAGCCTGTGCAGCTGGAGAATCTAGTGGACGTTGTAAAAGTGCAGGCAGCAGACGGTGAAAAACCGGATTGCCCAACTGACAAAGCGGTATAATGAGCAAAAAAAGCAGGAGCAAATCCTGGAAAACTTTCTGAGGGGAAAAGCCCAGGAAGGGGAGCCTGAGGAATTGGAGCAGTTGCTGTGCCGCGGGGGAATAGTGGTTGGCCTCAGACTTGTGCAAGGCGATATAGAGCATAAGGAGCAAGCGGCTCTGCAGTACAGGAATCTGATAGGCGGGGCACTTCAGACCCATAGGGTGCTGTCTTTGGGGTGGAAAAAGGGGGAATACAGATACCTGATCCTGCCCACAGACAGTGAAGACCACCGGAGCTTGTCGGCTGTGCCGGAATATTTGAACAGGATACTAACGGAACTTGTATATTGGACACAGCTAGATTCTGTGGAAACACCTCAGCAGCTGTTGGAGTTAGACCCGCCGTCTTCCGTGGACGTAAACAATGCTGTGATTGAGCGGGCTTGCCAGTTTATGCAGGCCCATCTGGGAGAGCCGATTTCCAGAAATGTGGTGGCGGAGCATGTGTATCTGTCGTCTTCCCACTTTGGACACCTGTTCAAGCAGGCCAAGGGAATGGGCTATAACGCGTACCTTACGCAGATGCGTATGGAGCAGGCTAAGAAAATGCTGCGGAAGAACAAATTGGTGGCAGAGGTTGCCGCGGCGGTGGGCTACCGAGACCCCAAGTATTTCAGTGAGATCTTTTATCAGAAAACCGGGTGTATTCCCTCAGATTACAAGTATCATGCTGCGGATGAAGAAAGTGTGCAGGATGATGAACTATGACAAAGGTATACATTAAAGAAAAACGGTTTCTGAAGAACTTTACCATCATATTATTAATTTTGTTGGTGATCGCTGTGGCTGTTGTGAGTGTTGTATACCGCATGTCCATCAACGCACTGGAAAATGAAATCCATAATATGTACCAGAGCACTACCCATGAGCTGTGCGGCAAAATGGAAGACGCCATCGCACAGACAAATTACACAGGAAGCCGGTTGTTGCTGGACAGCAAGGTGCAGTTCTACTACACCCATATCGCTCCGGATTATCTGGTGGATGGATATTATGGGCTGATAGACGGGAAACTCAGAAGTCACGCAACCTCTTATATTGATACTATTATCCTCTACTCGTCAAAATATGACCGGATGATGACTAGCCAGAACCCAGAGAAAAATTATAGTATGGAAATGGCCATGGAACAATGGCCCACGTTGGATATCACCTGGCTGGAAGGTGTGGAGAAGCTGGAGGCAAAGGAAACCTCCGTGGTGGTGCGCGCCAGGAATGACAGATGGCCCTATTATCTGTCCGTTATGAAAAACTGGAGGACCGGAAATCTGGATGGTTATGTGGTGCTGAATATCAATTTGGAAAAGTTCCACGATTACCTGATAGCTGGCAGAGGTGATACCATGAAGATATTCCTGATGGATGAAAACAACCAGGTAATTCTGGAGGAGCAGAAGCAATCTCTGTTCAGACCGGCCTCACAGGTGGACATTCTCGAACCGTACAGGCCGGGAGAATCCTTTACCCAGCTTTGCTCCGACCAAGGGCACAGTTATATGTATGCGCAGGCCTATTCTGAAAAATATGGCTTGACCTTTGTAACCTACACCTTAGTGGATGACTATTATTCCCAGATATCCAATACCCAGCGGAATTTGATTCTGGCGCTCTGCTTTTCGGTTCTGGTGGCAGTGTCGATGGCAGGTATTTACAGCATTAAGCTGGTAAAGCCCCTTCAGGATATCCAGCGTCTGCTATCCAGTCCCGCTGTGGTGGAGGAAGATCACAGTCAATATGACGAAAACATTCGGGATATTGCCGATCAGATTATCAGTCACCTGCAGACCAACAGTACCCTGCGCCGGGAACTGGACTCCAGACTGGATTTATTAAAGGATACACAGATGCTGGCTCTGCAGGCTCAGATCAATCCCCATTTCCTGTTTAATACCCTTAACGCTATCAGCCTGACGGTGGAAAGTGACTGCGGGAATGCCCACCCGGGGGTGCTGATGCTCAACCAGTTGTCATTTGTGCTGCGCTATTCCCTGTCCGACAGCGGAAGTGTTTCCATCCGGGATGAACTGGAGTTTGTGAAAAAATATCTGACCATCATGGAATACCGCTACGGAAACCTGGATGTCACCATTGAATGTGATGAGGCGCTTTACTGCTGCGCAATTCCCAAATTGGTGCTGCAGCCTATGGTAGAGAACTTCATACAGCATGGTCTGGCGGGACGAACAGATGGTAGAAAGGGTGCGTTGACGGTCTGTATTACCAAGCGCCTGCACAGATATCCCAATGGGGTGGAGTGTCCCTCTGTATGTGTGGAGATAAGGGATAACGGCACTGGTATAGGCGTGGAAGAACTGGAACAGCTGCGAAAACGGATCGGAGATTATAGCGGCATATCCCGGGAACATATCGGCCTGTCCAATGTTTCCCACAGATTTTATCTGATGTTCCACAACGAACAGCAGGTTCAGGTAGACAGTGTGGAAGGTGAGGGGACCTGTGTCCGGGTAGTTTTTCCTATGAAAAAATTAGAAGAGACCTAAGACGGAGAGATGGGGCTGTTGCAAAATAAAGCAACAGCCCCCAAATTATACAAGAGTCTACATCCTGTGGATGTAGGGGCGGTCATTGACCGCCCGTGGGCAACGATTCGCCGCCCCTGCAAATTCTAATGATAGATTTGGACGTTTTGTAACAGACCCATCCCTTACTTTAGGGAACTTTTTGCCGGGGCTTAAAGCTGCGCTATCAAATTTGTTTTGGTACAAAAGCAGCAGGAATACCGGTGGGAGAACACCTTATTCAAAATTACGCTTGAGGAATTCAGCCACGGTGCCATCATATTCCGCTTCTGCCATGTAGTAGAAGCCATGCTGGTTGCCCACCAGGTAATTGAGGTACATTTTCCGTTCCAGTCGCACATGTCTGGGTCGGAATTGCTGGAGAGGAAACCGGTCTTGATTTGCTCTTTCAGCTCCGGCGTCAGATTCTCGTGTGCATTGGGGGAGATCAGCCGG
This sequence comes from Faecousia sp., assembly GCA_045577435.1. Taxonomy (GTDB): domain Bacteria; phylum Bacillota; class Clostridia; order Oscillospirales; family Oscillospiraceae; genus Faecousia. The sequence goes on from JAZNIL010000046.1 coordinate 54,518, forward strand.
TCGTCTTCATCGGGCATGAGGATGGGATTGTAATAGCCCACCTCCCACTGGGTAAAGTCCTTGGTGCGGTAGAGGTAGTTGGTGTAGCGCTCGCAGGGTAGCTCGGCACAGGCGAACATATAGTAGTAGCCCTCGGAGTACTTCAGCCACGGGCCGCCCATGTAGCGGTTCTTAGAGTAGCCCAGGTCGTAGTCCATGAAGGTCCACTTCTTCAGGTCCGGGGAAGTGGCGAAGAAATGGGTGAAGGGGAATTCTCCCACATGCTCCTTGGGGTGGCTGGCTTCCATCAGCAATACATAGCCGTCGGGACCCTTGGTAAGGCCGGTGTTGTAATATACCCAACCGGGGTTGGACAGCAACACCCGGTTTGTCCAGTGAATGAGGTCCTGGCTCTCGTAAATCCGGATCGTACCCCGGTCTTTCATGTCCACGCCCAGCACATAGGCAGTATCTCCCTCCACGTAGGCGGAGTGAAAGTAACTGTCGCTGGCCAGCGTGGAAAGGAACTTGCCGCTTTCCACATCCCGGATGCCGGCGCACCGAAAAATGGTGTTGTCTGTGCCGTTGTCCGGATCTATCAGTTCCAGGCGCATCAGCTTGCTCTTCCATACAAAGGGGGTCATTTCTCCGTTGGGGCCGATGGCACCTAACTTTTGATCTTTGGAAAGCCATATTTCATTATGGTCTCGGGGGTGTAGTTAATCTCTTTTACGTTCATTTTTCTGCCTCCCTGAATAGGTAAAGTGGGGTTCTTTTTCATAGGCGAATTATAACATAGGCGGAAAAGTTGTCAAGATTTCACCGGTGGAACGTTTTTCTTAAAAATGCGGCCTGTACCGGTTTGGTACAGGCCGCATAGCCAACAATATTAGCCCAACAGGTATTCGATGAACTGGACGGTTATCTGCGGATGGGGTGCGTTGCTTACGATGCCCAGATATACATACTCCTGACAGTACAGGTACAATGCATCCAACTCCTCAAAACCGGCAACATCTATACCCACAGGAATGGGATCTTCCATGGACTCCGGGTCATGGGGATCAGGGTACACAATGGGTACATCCGGATTGTTGCGGACGGAATCCGCTATATCCTGACGTTGTGCAGCGTCTATGTAGAAGATCCTGTCTTTCCAGACTTCTAATTGCTCTACGGTCAGATACTCCCGCAGATCGCCGAAATAATCACTTGTTTGGTAGCTCAACGCGGAGAATGTCTCCAGGGGGGCGGAGATAAAATCAGTTTCCTTCGCGGCAATGGTGGCAACGATACGCTGCTGGACGGCGGAGGCAACATCAGCCATGTCATCGCTTAAAGACATATTAACAGTGAACTCAGGGGCACATTCTTCCGTGTCTATCTGGGCGTATTCGGAGAAAGAACTAAACACTGCGGACGGATCCTCCAGGGTATAGCTGTCCAGCAGGTAGCCGGACAGGACAATATCCTTTTGGGAATTGATGGCCACTACGGTGTAGACGATGGAGATGATGACCAGAATAATGGCAATTGCCCACCATTTGTAATAGTCCATAAAGTAATCCCATTTTTCCTGGGCGGATTTACCTTCCATCTTCTGCTTTTCACTGGTAAAAAAGGCTTTGATTTTTGCGATAATTTCTTTCATTGGTTCACTTCCTTATGCACTTGGGGGATGGAATTAAGCTTGCTGGGGGTCCTGCTCAGGCATGTCCTTGGGGGTATCCTCCAGGTGTTCAAAAATGGGACGGATGAGCCATGCCTGCAGGAATACCAAGACGCTGATGCCGATAAACAGCCAAAAGGGGATGGTGTTAATCATCATTACCGTGTTTACAATGATAAGAATAAAGGGTACCAGCAGTACCAGTGCCATAGCTAAAACTCTGGGCCAGTGGGACAGTACCAGAAGCAACGCGTTGCGGAAATGCTCTTTCAGCTTGTTCTCATACCGGACAATCAAACCAAAGCAGCATGCTACCACTCCGCAAACAAGCAGAGTCATCAGCCCTAGCACGGCAAATAATACGATGGTGAGGATGCCGCTGGTAAACAGGTATGTAAAGAAAAAGTCAACAGCCAAGAATACTACTGCCAGAAGGAAAAAAAGCCACAAGAGTGTTGCTTGACGGAAATTCTCCCACATGGTAAAGAAATAGGTACGCAAAACAGGCTGGCGGTTATCCATCACAATGTTTTGCATGACCTTCTGGTGCCCAGCGAAAGCGCCACCCACAGTGATGATGGGGATGCAGCACAGAATGGTCAGGATATTGGTGATCACAAAATCCGCCAGTGCTTCCATAAAACGGACAAAAGGGCCGTCGTAACGGAAAAGATTTTTCATAAAAGCAGCCTCCAACCCTCGAAAAAGGGAAAATTCAAGACATCCAAAGCCTATTGTTTTCATTATACTAAAAATTACTTTTTTTGCAAGTCGTGTTTGTAAACAGTTTGAAAACAAAGAATTCAGAGGAATAAAAAACCATTGCAATGTTAGAAAAAAGAAATATAATATAGTATATGAGCATTTATGAAAGGAGTGGAAAATATGAAAAGCACCGATGTGCCGGTTTTAAACGCGGATCATTTCTTCCGCCCTGGATGCGGCGTGCATATCCAACGTGCCAGTGAGTGCATGGAGTATGTGGGAGTTCTCCATAAGCACACCTTCGTAGAGATTGTCTATATTATCTCCGGCAGGGCAAAGCATGTTTTGGAGGATAACACCTACTGGGTGCAAAAGGGGGACGTGGTGGTTATCAATCCCAATGAAGTCCACGCCTTTTTGGAGGACAAGGACTATCCTGAGCGTTTTCATGCCTACGATTTAATGTTTACCCCGGATTTTATCGACAGGCAGTGCTTGCAGGGGGATGATTTCTCTGCCTTGGCGGATTCGTTCCTGTTTTTGTCCCTGTTTCCGGAGGATCACGCCATCTCCTCTAAGCTTTACCTGATTCCACAGTGCAGCTATGACCTGTATTCCATGTTCGACAAGGTCTATTTTGAGTATAATCGCATGGATATAGGATACTTAAACCTAATGCGCATTTATGTGGCGGAGATTATCATTCTGCTGCTTCGCAGAATTCATGAGTTGGAGCAAAGTTCCCTCACGGCCAGCCAGAAGGCATTGGTGAAGGAAGTTATGGGCTATATCCAGGATAACTACAATATCCCCATCCGCACCAGCGAGATTGCGTCCAATTTGTTCTTTAACAGGAATTATATCTCCAAGCTGTTCCGAAAGGAAACGGGGAGGTCTATCCACGAGTTTGTCAGGGAAATCCGCATGCATGAGGCCCGCAAGCTTCTATCCACCACCCGTGTGCCGGTGGCAGAGATTGCGGCAAAGTGTGGATTCCAGGACTTGAAGACGTTTTATCAGTTTTTTAAGAAATACACCGGCGTTACCCCGAAAAACTACCGGGACAGCGTGTCCCCAAAAGAGGAATAAGCGGGGTCCAAGCCGGGGGATAGGAGATTGCAATGGCATATATTTTTATGAGATTTCCGGAAGGAAAAGCAAAGGTACTGACGCTGAGCTATGATGACGGCGTAAAGCAGGATATGCGGTTGATTTCCATTATGGTGGAGCATGGGCTAAAGGGCACCTTCAATATCAGCTCCGGTTTTTATAAAGATGGGGGTCTGCATCACCCGGTAAGAAATCTGACACCTATCGATTTCTATATAGAGCATGGCATGGAGGTGGCGGTTCATGGCATGGATCACCCGCCTCTTGAGGAGCTGCCCAGCCATCTGTGCATGCAGCAGATTATGCAGGATAGGGTGAACCTGGAGCAGGGTACCGGTATATTGGTGCGGGGAATGGCGTACCCCTGGGGAACCTATAACGACAGGGTAATAGACTGTGCCCAGAAGTGCGGAATTGTGTACTCCCGGACGGTGAAGACCACAGAACAATTTTCTGTTCCCAATAACTGGATGGAGTGGAATCCTACCTGCCATCATAACAATCCCCGGCTCATGGAACTGGCAACCCATTTGGTGGAGGAACAGGTCAAGAGACGGCCGCTGCTGTTTTATGTGTGGGGCCACTCCTACGAGTTTGACGACCATGGCAATTGGAATGTGATGGAGCGCTTTGCCGCGTTTGCAGGGGGCAGGGACGATGTGTGGTACGCCACTAACCTGGAGATTTATGAATATGTCCAGGCCTACCACAGGCTGGTATTCAGCGGGGATGGAACATCCGTAATGAACCCCAACCTTATGGATGTGTACATTGCCTACGGGGAAAAGACGGTGAAAATCCCTGCGGGACAGCGGGTTTTCCTGAATACATAACAACATAAAAGCATGGATTATGACCGCCCGGTAAGCCCGGGTGTGAGAGTCCATGCTTTTTGTTTTCAGGTAATTCCATGGTCCGAAACAAAAAAGCGAAACTTTTTCGAACCGGTTGACGGGCTTGAACCCCCAAAGTATAATGCAGTTAGGTGATAGAGATGACAATGAAAGATTTAGCAAAGCTTGCAGGTGTGTCGGTGGCAACCGTATCCAAGGCCTTTCGGGGCGCCGAGGATATCAGTCAACAGACCAGAGAGCATATTTTTAAAATTGCCAGGGAATATGGCTGCTATGGTAAATTCCACAAGGGAAAATACTACAAAAAAGTGATCGCCGTGATCTGCCCTGAAATGGCCAGCAGCTATTATACCCGGTTTGTGGAGGTGCTGCGGGGGCTGATCGAAGAAGCCCAGTACATCCCTGTAATTTCCGCGGATGGTTTTAACGGAGAGAAACAGCGGGAACTGATCGAATACTACGCATCCTACATGGGTGTGGACGGCATTATCGTGTTTGGTCTGCGGACAGAGCTGAAAAAGGGCTATGACACACCCATTGTTTCTATGCTGTACAGCAAGGATCATACTGTGGACTTTGTGGGGGTCAATTTCAGACAGGCAATGACAGATGCGTTAAAGCTCCTTGTTGACTACGGGCATGAACATATTGCCTTTATAGGAGAACCCTTGGCGGTATCAAAAGCCGACCATTTCCAGAGTGCCTTGCAGAATTTGGGGAAGGATCCGTCCCATGTGGTGGTAAGCCAGAACCGGTTTGAAAAAGCGGGAGAGGATGGCGTAAAGCAGCTCTTTGCGGAAGACCAACAGATAACAGCGCTGGTTTGCGCCTATGATTACATTGCCTTTGGTGCTATCAAGCAGCTCAAACGTCAGGGCTTGCGGGTGCCGGAGGATGTGTCTGTTATCGGTATGGACAACATCAGCGTTAGCCAGTATACAGAAACCGCCCTGTCCTCCATCGGCGGAAACCCGGAGGAGGTGTGTATCATCGCCTGGGACCTGCTGCAAAAAAAACTGAAAAATCCATACTACACCAGTAAGCAGAACATTATCCTCAGGGAGGAAATGATCCTGCGGGAGAGTGTAGCCAGAAACAAGAAAAAAACCCGTCCTGAATCTGCGGAAGAAAGCGGCGGGTAAATTTTATAATACTTAACGGTAAGGAGAGTACACAGATGAGTCAATTAAGAATTGGTTGGGCAGAGGAAGAATTTGTGCTAACAAAGCCGGTTTCTTTGGTGGGCCAGTTTGCTGAGCGTATTTCCCAGTATGTGGAGAAGCCTGTCACAGCCACCGCACTGGCAGTGGATTCCGGTGAGGATCAGATGGTGCTGTGCAGCGTGGATCTGGTAGGTGTATCCTATTATTTGTTAAATGTGGTTCGGGACAGGCTGAAGGATAACACTGTGGGTCTGGATCCTATGAAAGTGGTGGTAAGCGCCATCCATTCCCACACCGCACCCGGTTACACGGGACGGCAAATCAATAGAACTTCCCGTGGTAAAGAGGGCGGTTTCAGAAAGTTGATCGAGTCCGAACTGCCTGCTGACAAGAAGTATGTGGAAAGCGCGGATGTAACCGGTAACCCCAACATTATGTCTGATGATGAACTGCTGGAGGAAATTTCTTCCAAGATTGTTAAGGCAATTTTGGGTGCATGGACTTCCAGAGAGATTGGCAGCTACAGCAATGCCTTTGGCCGCGCGGTGGTGGGCATGTGCCGCCGGGTATCTTACAGCGATGGCTCTGCCCAGATGTGGGGCGATGCCAACCGGGCGGTGTTTACCCATCTGGAGGGCGGCAACGATTCCGGTATTGAACTGCTGTATGTGTTTGGTAAGGATGGCAAGCTCACTGGTGTGGTAGCAAATCTGGCATGTCCTGCCCAGTCCGTCCAGCACAGACTGTTTGTATCCCCGGATTTCTGGGGTGAAGCGAAAATGCTACTACGGCAGCATTTTGGGAAGGAACTGTTCCTGCTTCCCCTGTGTTCCGTAGCTGGTGACCAGTGTCCTGTGGACCTGGTGCGCTGGGTAGAACCGGAGAGCGATGTAAACGACCCCAACCTGAAGCGGAACAATCCCCCCAAGCGGAAGGCGGATCCGTCTATGTTCGATCTGGCAGGCATGCGGAAGGTGGGCAAGCGGATAGCCAATGAGATCATTGAGGTTTATAACGAGGGGCTGGAGGATGCCCAGAGCGAGGTTCCCTTTGAACATCGGGTACATCAGATGCAGCTGCCCCTGCGCCGGGCCACACTGGAAGAAGAAAAATTGGCCCGCAAGGAAATCCGGGAATATCTGCAGAACAAGCCGGGAGATGTGGACTTCAATGACGCCGCCAAGCTGCAGGTGCACTTGGGTGTTCTGCGGCGGATGGAGCTGCAGGAGATTATGGACATTGTAGAGACAGAAGTCCATATTATTCGCCTGGGTACCATTGCCATTGCCACCAATCCCTTTGAGTTGTTTCTGGACTTTGGCAACCAGATCAAGGCCAGAAGCTTGGCGGAGCAGACCTTCCTGATCCAGCTGGCAAACGGCTGCGAGGGATATGTGCCTACGGAAAAGGCGGAAAAGGGCGGCCATTACAGCGCCTTTATTGGCAGCGGCACTGTGGGCCACGCAGGCGGCGAGCAGTTGGTGCGGGAAACTCTGAAATCTATTAATGAAATGTTTGGCTAAAAGCAGAAAGGAAGTGCGGTTAATGGCAAAAGCGGCATTTGTTGGCTTTGGAGAGGTCAATACCCCCATTGATCTGATCGTGAGAAAATGCGCCGCGGCGGAGAAAGACTTGCAGCAGGAGGGCTTGGAACTGCTGCCGGTGTACCCGGTAACAGATGATTACGAGGAAAAGGATGTAAATAAAGCCATTGCGGCACTGAAGGGGCAGGAGTTTGACGTTTTGGTGCTGTGCGTTGCCGGCTGGATCCCCACCCACGCAGTGGTCAAGGTGACCGAGCCTTTTCGCCACAAACCCATGGTGCTTTGGGGTCTGTGCGGATGGATGGAGGATGGCCGCTTGGTGACCACTGCGGATCAGGCGGGAACCACTGCTCTGCGCAAGACGTTTGTTGACCTGGGATATCAGTTCACATACATCTATGACATTATCGGCAAGCCTACCAACTCTAAAAAAGTGGCCGATTATGCCATTGCCGCTGCCGCGGCGCAAAAGCTGCGCAGCGCAAAAATCGGCTCTATGGGCTACCGGGATATGAACCTGTATGGTACCATGTTTGACGGTCCTTCCCTTAAGAGGGTCACAGGTATGGAAATTGAGACTTTTGAAATGCTGGAAATCTACCAGCGTTATCAGAAGGTGACCCAGGAACAGAAGCAGGAAGTGGTGGATAAGGCCATGGCAAAATGGAAGTTCCTGAAAGAACCCAAGCAGGAGAGCCTGATGCTGGCGGCGGGTTACTATCTGGCGATTAGGAGCCTGATCCGGGAGCGGGGCTACCAAGCGGTGTCCTTGAAGGATGTGGACGGCATGAAGAAACTGCTGGGTTTCCCGCCTGCACCGATCTTTATGCTTCTGGCAGACTGCGAGGATGTATGCACTGTTCCTGAAAATGACAGCCTGGGCAGCGTGACTCAGCTGATGGTGAAGGAACTGACTGGCCAGTGCGCTTTCTATCTGGAATTCTATGAGTTCATGGAGGACCGAGTGCTGGCAGGCGTACCGGACTATATTCCTGCTGAGGCGGCGGATGGACAGGTGCAGGTCATACCTGCGGCTTTCGGTGAACTGTCTGAGGGTATTCTGAATGTTTCCAAGGTCAAGCCTGGTAAACTGACCATGTGCAGGCTCACAAGCTGCGGTGACAAGTACTATATGCATATGGTCACCGGTGAGGGCATTACACCCCGCAAGTGGGAGGAGGCAGGCTGGACTCAGCCCGCACCCCAGCTGCCCGGCCTGGAGATTTTGCTGGAGGACGTGGAGGCTTTTGCCCAGAAGGTTATGTGCCAGCACTATATTATCGCTATGGGAGACCAGTCCCGTAAGATTAAGAATTTGTGTGATATTTTGGGCATTGAGGTTATTTAAGTTTCCCCGCGGAAGCGGTTACCCAATGAAAAAACAACCCCCTGGTTTATTTAAAAGGAGAGGAACACAATGTACGATAAGTTTAATCCCAATTACTACGCCCATCTGGAAGATGACAGCGCCATGATCCAGGCAGCAGTGGATGCCGCGGCTGAATATGGCGAAGCAGTAACCATCCCCCGGTACAACGAAAGAACCAGAACCCGGGTATGGAATATCTGCAGAGCTATTATGTTACACACCGGCAGCGTGATCTATCTGGACAACTGCCATCTGCGGCAGGCGGATGGTATCAACACCTGTATTTTCCGCAATTCCAACAGCGAGACGCTGAAAGGCTGCTGCCGTGCCGGCCGCCAGAGCAATATTTCCATCATCGGTAAGGGCAACTGTCTGCTGGACGGTGGTCAGCACACCGGCGCTACTGAGGTCAACTATAAGGAATACGGTCTGAAGGCTGCCTGGGACAACAGCATGATCAACTTCATCAATGTGGAAAAGGTGAAGATCCAGAATCTGAACATTACCCACCACAGATACTGGTCCATGGTTTTCCACTACAGTTCTCATGTGCAAATTCAGAACATTGATTTCTATGGCCCTTACCACTGGCGCAACCAGGACGGCATTGACCTGCGCAACGGTTGTTCCCACTTCCTCATCGAGAACCTCACCGGTGTTACCGGTGATGATGTGGTGGCACTGACTAACCTGCGCAGCTACCGTGAGGATATTATGAAGGATTGCCGGTATGACGACTCCATTCACAATGTGGTCATTCGCAACATCCGTTGTACCACCCGCAATTCCTTTGTGCGTATTTTGAACCACGGCGGCCGTAAGATTTACAATGTGCTGATCCAGAACCTGATGTTCGACTGCGAGAGCGATCCTACCGATCCCCGTCCCGCACCCGGCATGAAGCCGGAGGATTATGTGCCCATCCATCCGGAGGTCTACAAGTTCTCCCAGGATTACGGTGTGCGCATTGGCACCTGTGACTATTACGGCACGGATTCTATGGCCCAGCTGGGAGATACCTATAACATTACCGTGCAGAACATTACCTGCCGGGGTCTGGTGGGCGTGTGTCTGGCCTGTACCGCGAAAGACGTGCTGATCGAAAATGTCCGTATGTATGCCCATGGCGGCACCGCTGTGTACTTTGCCCAGGGTCCCATGCGGAATATCCAGGTTCGTGATGTGTACTTTGCCGGCTATCCCAAGGAAAATTTCGATGACCGGCTGTACGAATGCGAGTTGGAGATGAACAATGACAAGGACTTTGCGGCCTTGAGCGAGCCTCAGGCCTGCGCGGTCTACTTTAAAGACTCCGATGCGGAGGATATTGTGGTTCGGGATATCCATGCGGGCAAGGGTCATACCTCTGTCTTTGGCGGTTACGGCAAGGCAAGAGTGAAGGTGGAAGGCCTGACCAAGCCCCGGGAGGATATGCCCACCAACGCGGGTGTCGGCGATATTCAGGTGGTAGAGGTATAACCGGCTGCGGTGAAAGGAGAAAAACGATGTACAACAAGTTTGATCCCAATTACTATGCCCATCTGGAGAACGATAGCGCCATGATCCAGGCGGCGGTGGATGCCGCGGCCGAGACCGGTGATGCGGTGACCATTCCCCGCTATAACGCCCGCACAGGCGGTCATGTATGGAATATCAGCAAGTCCATCCTGCTGCACACCGGCAGCGTGATCTATCTGGAGAACTGCCACCTGCGACAGGCAGATGACCACAATACCAATATTTTCCGCAACTCTAACAATGATACCCCGCTGGGGTACACCCGTGAGGGCCGCCAGAGCAATATCTCTATTATCGGCATGGGCAATTGCCTGCTGGATGGCGGCGAATACACCGGTGTTACGGAGGCCAATTACGAGGAAGCGGGATTGAAATCTGCCTGTGAGAACAGCATGATCAATTTCATGAACGTGGAAAAGGTGAAGATCATCAACCTGCGGATTACCCACCACCGGTACTGGTCTATGGTGTTCCATTACAGCTCCCATGTGCAGATCCAGAATATTGACTTTTACGGTCCATGGCATTGGCGCAATCAGGATGGTATCAATTTGCGCAACGGCTGCTCCCATTTTCTGATCGAAAACCTCACCGGTGTCACAGGTGATGACGTGGTGGCCCTGACCAACTTGTACTGCTACCGTGAGGAGCTGATGAAAGGCTGCGGTTACGATGACTCCATCCATAATGTGGTGGTGCAGAATCTGCGCTGTACTACCCAGCATTCCTTTGTACGGATTCTCAATCACGGCGGAAGAAAGATCTATAATGTGCTGATTCAGGATCTAATGTTTGACTGTGAGAGCGATCCCACAGATACCCGTATCCGCCCAGGTGTGAACCCAACAGTGTTCCCTGCCGGTTACAACCCCATTCATCCGGAGGTATACCGGTTCTCCCAGGATTATGGTGTGCGTATTGGCACCTGTGATTATTATGGTACGGACTCCATGGCGCAGCTGGGAGATACCTATAATATTACCGTCAGAAACATTACCTGCCGGGGTCTGGTAGGCGTGTGCCTGTCTTGCACTGCCAAGGACGTGCTCATTGAGAATGTGCGTATGTATGGCAGGGGCATCACCGGTGTGTATTTTGCCCAGGGTCCCATGCGGAATATCCATGTAAGGGATATTAACTATTCCGAAAACTGCGCTCTGGGTGCCATTGGCGATGACCGGCTGATGGAATGTGAGCTGGAACGCAATAATGATAAAGATCTGGCCGCACTGCCGGATCGCCAGCTTTGCGCTGTGTATTTTAAGGACTCTGATGTGGAAGACGTGGTATTCCGGGATATTCACGCAGGGAAAAACCTCACCTCTGTATTTGGCGGTTACGGCAAGGTAAATGCGGTGGCCTCCGGCATCGTCAAGGCAAGAGAGGATATGCCCACCAACGCAGGCGTGGGGCTGAATATTATGGAAAAGTGATGGCCTAAGAAGGACGGTTTCCTACTGTCCGTGGCCATAAGATCGAAACTAAGCGTATTGTGTCCCCGGCTTTGCCGGGGACACAATACTTTCTTTTTAGAAAAAGAGGTTGCAAATCACAGAAACCAGTAGGCAAATCCCCATTGAATTTGCACGAATGCCATGGGATAATAAACAAGAAACCATAAGGGGTGAAAGCTCCAAAATAAAATAAGGAGGAATTGCTATGGATATCAACAGCGTTTGCGGAAAACTCTCCCGGGAGCAATTGGGTGTAGTATCCCCACACGAGCATGTGCTTCTGGATCTGACCGCGTTTTATCAGGAACTGCCCGTTCCCGGCATTGAAGATCCTGCCACCCAGAAGGTGGAAATGTGGAACCTGGGTATTCTCAGCCGTGACTGCTATGCGTTGAAGGATAACCTGCTGCTGACAGATGAAGAAGTGGCAGCACAGGAGATTTCCTGTTTTAAGCAGGCCGGAGGTAATACCATTGTGGATGCATCCCTGCCCGGTATTGGCAGAGATCCGGCTGCCCTTGCGGATATTTCCCGGAAAACCGGGCTGAATATCATCATGGGTACAGGCTTCTATGTGGGACAGACCCATCCCGAGGAACTGGACTCCATGACCGATGAGCAGATTGCTGGCCTGATGGTCGCGGAACTGACCCAGGGCGTGGATGGAATCTGCGCCGGTTATATCGGTGAGATTGGTATCAGTGAAATTTTCGATGACAAGGAGCGCCGTGTTCTTCGTGCAGCGGCCATCGCCCATAAGCAGACCGGGGCTGCCATCAATGTACATATTAATCCCTGGACGGTGAACGGCATTGAGGCGGCAGACATTCTGCTGGATGCGGGTGTGCGTCCGGAAAGTATCTGCATTAGCCACATCGACGTGACCAATGATGAGGACTACATTCACACTCTGCTGAAAAAGGGCGTGTATGTGGAGTTTGATAACTTCGGTAAGGAGTACTATATCCGTAAAGAAGTGCGCAACTCCGGATACGGCAACTTTGTTCACGATACCCAGCGGGTGGAACTGCTGAAGAAGCTTCTGGAGGAAGGATATATCCGCCAGATTCTGCTGGCATGTGACGTATGTCTGAAGAATTTGCTGCATATGTACGGCGGTTGGGGTTATGACCATCTGCTGACCAATATTGTACCTATGATGCTGGAGTACGGCATCACCCAAGAAGAAATCAAAATCATGCTGGTGGACAATCCTGCCACCTGGCTGTGCGGAAAGGAATAATTGTTATGTTGAATCTTCCCTCTATCCCTACAAGTGAATTTCAAGAGCGTGTTAAGAAAGTCCAGGCTGCCATGGTCAAGGAAGGCTATGACCTGCTGCTGAGCTACGGTAATGAGGCAGAACCTCAGTACTGCCGTTATTTCTGCAACTACTGGCCCTCCTTTGAGACTGCCGGCGTTCTGATCCCCGCCGAAGGCGAGGCTCTGCTGCTGATCGGACCGGAGAGCTATACCTACGCCAGCGACCGTTCTGTGATTCCTGAGATCCGTCTGCTGAAGGCCTTCCGGGAATCCTCTGAGCCTGAGTACCCCGGCAAGAAGCTGGACACCTTCCAGAGCGTGTTCAGCGAGGTCATGGGCAGCAAGCCTATCCGTCGTTTCGGTGTGGCAGGTCTGCCTCTGATGACCATCGGTGTGTATGAAGCACTGAAGGAAGCTCTGGGCGATGTAGTTATTGAGAAGGCTGACGAGATCGTCAACCGGATTCGTATGATCAAGACCGAAAATGAGCTGGCCTGCATGCGTGCCGCAGCAAAGATCACTGCCCAGACCTTTGACTATGTGCTGGAGAATGTCCATGTGGGTATGACCGAGCAGCAGGTTGCCGGCCTTGCGCTGGGCAAAATGCACGAGCTGGGCGCTGAGAGAGAATCCTATCCCGTATGGGTTTTAACCGGCAAGGGCTCCAATCAGGCTATCAGCCGTCCCCGCAGAAAGCAGATCCAAGAGGGCGATATGACTTTTATCCAGATTGGTGCCCGTGTAGACGGCTATGCTTCCAGTATTGGACGTCCTGTTGTGTTCGGCAAGGCAACTCAGGAGCAGAAGGATCTGATCGAGGCCGGCTACAAGGCTCAGGAAATGGCTATTGCCATGCTCAAGCCCGGTGTACCCGCTGCGGATATTGCTAAGGCACACATTAAAAATGTTACCGCTTTGGGCTATGGTGACTGGCTGCTGTATGGGCCTTTCCACGGCAATGGCACCATGGAAGGCGAGGCTCCCTGGATCGAGACCAGTGCGGACTTCATACTGGAGGAGAATATGGCCTTCTGCGCAGATATCTTCCTGGGATCTGCAGTTACCGAGACAGGTCTGCGTATGGAGGATGTGGTATGCGTCAAGGCTGGCGGTGCGGAGAACCTGACAAATTATCCCAGAAAACTGTTTGAGATTCCCTGCGACTAAGGTATAACAGTGGCCATTGTTTTCCCGGACGGCCGGGGAAACAATGGCCGGACTTCCTCTGTTTGACGGCGTGTGGTACAATTAGAATAAAAGTCGGAATATTCCTGTCGACAGGTGGGAATGTTCTATTGTGTTTTTGATGGTCCAATATATAATAAAAAATAGGAAAAGGAGGGGATCTGTGTGAAAAAAGGGGAAAATATAGGACATATTCCTGTTATGACAATCCAACGCTTCTTCAGCCCCGGTGAAAATTTTCATATCCAGATTTCCACGGACTTTCCGGATTATGTAGGAATCCTCCACCGCCATGAGTACATAGAAGTGGTGTATGTGATCTCGGGAACAGCTACCCATATGATCGAGGACAAAACCTATAAGGTCAAGCGGGGAGACCTTTATATCATCAATGTGAACACTGCCCATATGTTTTGCGACAGTAAAAAGAACCAGGAACCTCTCGTGGTATACGACCTGATGTTTACACCGGAGTTTTTTGACAAGGCCCTTACAGGCAGCCGCACCATAGAGGAACTGGACGGCTCCTACATGTTCCGCTCCCTGTTTCAGGGGCGGGCAGGCACAGATGCCAGCTTTGGCGTATCCGGGAGCCTGTACACCATGTTCAGTGAACTGTTCAACAGGATCTACCATGAATACCGCAACCAGGATAAGGGGTATATGGAGATCATCCGAGCCTACCTGCTGCAAGTGGTGATTACCGCTATCCGTATGGATGAGGCCTCTGCCAATGGCAGTACGGCGTTTAATAAAAAACAGGCAGTCAAAAGTGTGATCGATTATATCGAGGAACATTTCTATACCCATATCTCTGTGCAGGATCTGGCGGACAAGGTGTTTTTGAACCCGGATTATCTGGGCAGGATCTTCAAGGAGATCACAGGGGAGACCATTAGTACCAGAATTCAGAAAGTACGTATTCGCCACGCTTGCCAGATGCTCCAGGCCACCCAGCGGACTGTGGCGGACATTGCCAGTGCCTGTGGTTTTAGTGATACAAAGTTCTTTTACAGTGTCTTTAAGAAGCATATGGGGATGCTCCCGGGTGACTTCCGCAGGAACAACGAGAAATAAACCGGGGTGTCCCCACAAGGGGATACCCCGGTTGGCAATTAAAAACCGAAAAACGAGCAGCATTACACACTGTTGCCCATGATGGCGTATTTCTTTGGACTCATACCCACAGACTTCTGGAACGCTTTGTAGAAGTTGCTGTAGTCGGAAAATCCGGAGCGTTCATATACTTCTGTGACACTGACACCATTGTCCAGCAGGGCTTTTGCGATTGTGATGCGCCGGGCGGTAATATAGCGGTTAATGGTTGTACCGGTGGCCTTTTTGAAAATCCTGCACAGATAGGATGGACTCATAAAAAAATGTTCCGCCAGCTTCTCAATGGTCACTTGCTGGGCGATGTTCTTGTTGATATAGGCCAGTATGTCAGCTACCTGGTGGTCAAAGCGGTTTCCGGAGACCGTATTGTCCGGGGAGTTGTTGGCGGAGAGAATGTTTAGCATTACCAGAAGCTCCATAACGGTGGCTCGCTCCACAATGCTGCTGCCAAAGCCGTCTGCTGAGGTAATCTTATTGACCAGATACAAAAACCGCTTCTGGGAGTCCTTGTCCAGGCGGATTCGGTGCTGGTAGCCATCGGGGTGGCAGCTAAAACACTCGCTCAGATCGGTGGCAGAGTCGGAGAGCTCCCGGACAAAGTCGGGGTGGAAATTGATGACAATCCGCTCGTGGGCGTTGGCGTCTATATCTGTGATCCGGTGGGTCTCATACTGGTTGATGATAAACAGATCACCGGGGGAGATGGCATAGAATTGACCCCCGATCAGAAATTCCTTTCCGCCGGAGATGGAGTAGTACAGTTCGTAGCACTCATGTACGTGCATCTCCATGGTTTTTTCTTCCTTGTACAGGTGGGCAATGGAAAAGCTTTTGCTTTCCATACAGGCGGTAACGGCCTGGTGACAGGAGGTGTACTGTTTCACGGAAATCTGGCTCCTTTCGTGAGTTTTAGCACAGTATACCAGAACTGTTCAAAATTTGCAAGGTTTATGCTAGTATTTGAAATGTTTTTTCAAATTATTAACCATTATAATATGGGTGTACTACACTGGCAGTTGATATGCAAAATGCAACTGATCTGTAAAAAGGAGGAAAAAGGGTATGTCCCAGTATACGAATTTTTCCCTGGAAGGGAAAATCGCCCTTGTGACCGGTGCGTCCTATGGCATTGGCTTTGCTATTGCCAGCGCGTATGCCAAGGCGGGCGCAACGATCTGCTTTAACGACATCAACCAGGCGTTGGTGGACAAGGGCTTGGCTGCCTATGAGGCCGAAGGCATCAAGGCACATGGTTACGTTTGTGACGTAACGGATGAGGACGCGGTGATGGCACTGGTTGCACAGATTGAGAAGGAGGTTGGCTCCATCGATATTCTGGTGAACAACGCCGGTATCATCAAGCGTATTCCCATGCATGAAATGTCCGCTAAGGACTTCCGTCAGGTGATCGACATTGACCTGAACGGTCCGTTTATCGTTTCCAAGGCTGTTCTGCCCGGCATGATGGCCAAGCGCAGCGGCAAGATTATCAACATCTGCTCTATGATGAGCGAATTGGGCCGTGAGACCGTTTCTGCTTACGCGGCGGCTAAGGGCGGCCTGAAGATGCTGACCCGTAACATCTGCTCTGAGTACGGTCAGTATAATATTCAGTGCAACGGCATTGGCCCCGGCTATATCGAAACCCCCCAGACGGCGCCTCTGCGTGAGCCTCAGGCTGACGGCAGCATGCATCCCTTTGACAGCTTCATCCGCGCCAAGACCCCTGCCAACCGCTGGCTCAAGCCTGAGGAGATCACTGGGCCTGCGCTGTTCCTGGCATCCGAGGCATCCAACGCCGTGAACGGCCACATTCTTTATGTAGACGGCGGCATCCTTGCCTACATTGGCAAGCAGCCGTAAGGAGGATTTACTTATGAAAATTGCGCTTATCAATGAAAATAGCCAGGCAGCTAAGAACCAGATGATCTGCTCTGTGCTGAAAAAGGTTGTGGAGCCCATGGGACACGAGGTACATAACTACGGCATGTACGGTGCTGAGGATCCCAATGCCCTGACCTATGTCCAGAATGGTATTCTGGCAGCAGTGCTGATCAATTCCGGCGCGGCTGACTATGTCATCACCGGCTGCGGCACCGGCGAGGGTGCTATGCTGGCCTGCAACTCCTTCCCCAAGGTTCTGTGTGGACACATTGTGACCCCGCTGGACGCATACCTCTTCTCCCAGGTCAATGACGGTAACTGTGTTGCCATTCCCTTTGCCGAGGGTTTCGGCTGGGGCGGTGAGCTGAACCTGGAGTATACCTTCGAGAAGCTGTTCTGCGCACCCGGTGGCGGCGGATACCCCCCTGAGCGTGTGGTTCCTGAGCAGCGCAACAAGAAGATTCTGGATGCCGTTAAGGAAGTCACTCATACTGATCTGGTCACGATCCTGAAGAACCTGGACCGTGAACTGGTTAAGGGCGCCCTGTCCGGCGAAGGCGTGCAGAAGTACTTCTTCGACAACTGCAAGTGCGATAAGATCGCCGAATGCGTAAAGGAAATACTTGCTGGTTAAAACAAAATCGGGGCTTCAGGTTACACCTGAAGCCCCGTAGTCGTTTATAAAGTTAAGCCGATTTTCTGTAGTTACGAAAATTGTTAAGTGGTTTTGTTTAATTTGAACAAAAATGAATATATATTATGTGAATATTCACCGATAGAAATAAGCTAAAAATTATGCTAATATTGAGTAGGCGTTATTCTGCTTCATTTGACCAGATTGGACTCTGCGTGTGGTTTCTGACCGAGCCTAAGTAATGGCTGGACTTGTGTTTGGCGAGACTCTTTCGAATACTCATTCGAAGCGTTTGCAGAAAGGAAACAGAAGGCGTTTTTTGAATGGGATGAATTTAGTAAGGAGGACGAGTAAACAAAATGAGTGTAAAACAACTTCGTGAGACACCCACAAGACTGAAGCCTGCGAAACTCCGCAGTTTCAGGCAGCAGTGGATGCTTTGGGCTATGGCAATGCCCGCCCTGTTGCTGATGCTGGTGTTTAACTATCTGCCTATGATCGGCTTGGTTATGGCGTTCCAGGATCTGGACTTTGAAAAGGGTATCTTCACCAGTCCTTTCGTAGGATTAAGGAACTTCAGGTTCCTGTTTGCCACTTCTGACGCGTGGATTATCACCCGGAACACCGTTGTTTACAACGTTGTATTTATCGTTGTGAACATGTTCCTGGCGGTCACCCTGGCTCTTGCTATTAACGAGCTGACCAACAAGACCTTCTCCAAGGTGGTTCAGACCATCTTTATCATGCCCTACTTCCTGTCCATGGTTGTTGTGGGTATGGTGGTGTTCGGCTTCTTGAATCCTACCAACGGCTATGTGAATAAGACACTTCAGTCTTTGGGTATGGAGACCATCTCCTGGTATAACGACAAGAAGCCCTGGCCGGTTTTGTTCGTATTCCTGTCCGCTTGGAAGTCCGTTGGTTACAGCTCGGTTATCTATACCGCGGTTATTTCCGGTATTTCCAAGGACTACTACGAGGCAGCCGCTCTGGACGGCGCTTCCCGCCTGCAGCAGATGCGCTACATTACCCTGCCTCACCTGAAGACCATCATCTGCATCAACCTGATCCGTTCTGCCGGTAGTATCTTCCGTTCCGACTTCGGTCTGTTCTACACCGTTACCCGCAACAGTGGCGCCCTGTACGATGTAACCAACACTTTGGACGTTTACATTTATAACGGCCTAACAAACGGTGGCTCCATTGGTATGACCACTGCGGCAGGTTTCTATCAGTCCATTGTGGGTCTCTTCCTTGTGCTCTTTGTGAACTGGGTTGTCAAGAAGATGGACTCCGACAGCGCAATGTTCTAAGGAGGTGGCAGTATGAGATTAGACAAGAAGCATAAGGCTGTGAAATATAAGGCCATTAACGTGATTTCCCCTCAGGCAAATGCTGTACTTAGCATTATCATGGTCATCCTGTGTGCCATTTTTATTGTGCCCTTGCTGCTGACCATTTCCATTTCTCTGACAAGCCCTCACTCTTTGGCCTTTAATGGCTACCAGTTTATTCCGGAAGAGTGGTCGACACTGGCTTATAAATCTCTGTTCCTTGGTAACAAGAGACTTTGGACCGGTTATAGAAATACCATTTTCTACACCGTTACCAATACGGTTCTGGCCCTGTTCCTGATGTCCATGTTTGCTTACGTCCTGTCCCGTAAGGAGTTCAAGGCCCGTAATACCATGGCGTTCTATGCGTTCTTCACAACCCTATTTAGCGGCGGTCTGGTTCCTCAGTACATCCTCTACAACCGGTATCTGCATATTACCAATACCGTCTGGGTGTTCCTGCTGCCCGGCTTAATCTCTGCCTTTGATGTAATCATCCTCAGAACCTTTATCAACACCACCATACCGGACGCACTATTTGAATCGGCGAAATTGGATGGTGCCAACGAGTGGCAGGTTTACTGGAAGATCGTCATGCCCCTGTTTAAGGCGGGTCTTGCCACCATCGGTCTGTTCCGGTTCGTCGGTATGTGGAACGACTGGTTCACTGGCCTGACTTATATCCGCAAAGATGAATTGCAGCCTCTGATGACCATCCTTCAGAAGATCCAGAAGAGTATCGATATGCTCAAATCCGGCGGTCCTGCATCGGCCACACCGGAAGCGATGGAACTGCTTCGCGCCATGCCCGGTGAGTCTACCCGTATGGCTATGACTATCATCTCTGTGCTCCCGCTGCTGGTGTGCTACCCCTTCTTCCAGAAATACTTCATCCACGGTTTGACCGTGGGCAGTGTCAAGGGCTAATCCCTGTGCCTGTGAAAGATCTTACATGTAGGGTCGATCGCCGATCGCCCCCCCACGGTAACCCTATCATGTGGGGTCGGTCAATGGCTGCCCGCTGGAAGAAAACAAGAATATTTGATATTTTTCGTAAATATAGAAAATATCCCTTGATGTATACTTAAATTTTACCGTCTTTTTGATTCCTTGTCATGGGGTGAAAAGTGACGATATGTGGTCTATTCTGATGATCTTTCCCGCTGAATGTACAATGTATTGGGAATGGTTATAAAATTGCCCTTGAATCCATAAACGTAGCAGCACTTCTTCCTACCGGTTTTTCCTGGTGGACGGTCTGCTGGATTCTTAATGTTATCTGTCCCCACACTTGTGAGGGAGAATGTCAAAATAGGGCTGGTGACAGACTCCTTCCAATCCTCGTTATAGACCGGGGTAATCGCGTACCCCAGTTTATATAAACAAAAATACAGGAGGCAAATCAAAATGAAAAAACTGTTAGCTTTATTGCTGGCTATGGTCATGGTTTTCTCTCTGGTTGCCTGTGGCGAGAAAGAGCCCGAAGAAACTAAGGCTCCCGCTGCCAACAACCCCGAAGAAACCAAAGCTCCCGTTGAGACCACTGAGGCTCCCGAGGAGACCGTCACCCTGAAGATGTTCCTGATGTATGGTGACACCGTCGGCACCTACGCAAAGGACGACGTTACCAAGGCTATCCAGGAGTACGTTCTGGAGACTTACAATGTGGACCTGCAGTTCATCGACGCTCCCTACTCCACCTGGATGGATGTCATCACCACTGCTATCAACGCAGGCGATGACTGGGACTTCGGTGGCATTGCCGGTGCTCACTACAACGCAAACGTGTCCCGTAACGCTTTCATGGCTTTCGATGACTACATGGATCTGATCCCCGCTGTTGTTGAGCAGGTTCCCGAGGATTCCTGGGGCGCTTACACCTACCAGGACAAGATCTACGGCTGCGCTCCCGTTAAGGACCTGGCTGAGGGTTGGAACTGGATTGCTAACCAGGATCTGGAAGATGAGCTGGGCATTAAGTTCCCCGCTGACAAGTACTACTCCGTTAAGGACCTGATCCCCTACTTCTACGAGATGAAGGCTGCCCGTGACGAGAAGTACCCCGACCTGAAGGATCAGCCCATCATGGGTGGTATGGGCTTTATCAACTCCTGGTTTGTCTATGATGGCGTTGTTGGCGCATGGAACGGCACCGTTCTGGCTACCAACGTGGACACCGAGCATGGCTTCACCTCCATCCCCGACACCACCACCCTGTTCTGCCCCTGGATGACTGAGGATTTCCGCGAGATGTGCAAGACTCTGTGGAAGGCTACTCAGGACAAGGTCATGGCTTGCTACGACGGCTTCGACCCCGACAAGTACCTGCAGAGCAATGGCTACCTGCTTGGTAACACCAACTGCGGCCTGATTGAGTACGATCCCGAAGCTACTATGCCCGCTTACAAGAACACCATGTACATGGCTAAGGCTTCCGTTTCTTACACCGGCTACCTGCAGGCTGGTATCAACGTTGTGAACGCAAAGTGTGCACATCCCGAGAAGGCTTTCGAGATGATCAACGCGTTCTACTCCGATGAGACCCTGTGTAACATGTTCAAGTTCGGTATTGAGGGCGAGCACTGGACCGACGCAGACAACAACGGCGTTGTTGAGCTGACTGAGGCTAACTCCGATGCCGCAAACCGCGCATGGTACAACTGGTATCCGTTCCGTAACGTGGTTGCTACCACCTGTGGTAAGACCGCTCCTGGCACCACTCCCGCTTTCGCAACCAAGCTGGCCGAGCTGAACAGCACCGCTATCGCTTCCTCCAACCTGGGCTTCGTGGTTGACACCTCCGTCTACGCAGATGAGCTGTCTGCTGTACAGGCTGTTATTGCTGAGTACACCTCTCAGTGGACATTTATCGGCAGCCTGAAGACCGAGGCTGAAATCGACGCTATGTGCGACAAGTTCATTGAGGACCTGAAGGCCAACGGCATCGAGACCATCCTGACCAAGACTCAGGAGCAGCTGGATGCTTGGAGAAATGCTCAGTAAAGATTGACCCTTAAAAGGTTATTCTCTACACCCCTTATAGTGACAAATGTCTGATAGCTTGGCCTAACGCGATTGCGGTCAAGTGAGGCATCTGCCGACGAACCTGTCGGGGCAGAAGTTCATAAAAGAACTTCTGCCCCGATTTTTTATAGGGATATCCCGCGTTCATAATAATCCCCCGCAGATGAATCCTTCTTTAGTCCGCAGAACAAATGCTATGTGAATCCCGCAGACGATCAGTGGCCGCCCCTACACCCACCAGTAACTATCATGTAGGGGCGACCAGTGACCGCCCGCCGCACCGAGAATCCTATTATGTTTGGCAATCAGTGGACGCCCGCCAAAGCCTCCCTTGTCCCATGGGGACACAGCCAGCCGCCCTGTTTTCATCAGGGCATTATTACGGTACACAATCCGCAATGCGGTGTGTTCTGGCAACGTAGCCAGAGTATATTTAACTCTACGTGTTCGAAAGGAGAACATTATGAACGCATTACTGGAAAAAAATAAGAATTGGATTGATGAGACCTGGGAAAAGGTCGAAAAGAAATTGGAGCGTACCAGTGTACAGGCCAGGGACAAGCTGCCCCTGTGGACAGTGGACGGTGTGTATGATGACCACTCAAAGGGCACTGCCGAGGCTTGGACCAACGGCTTTTGGCCCGGCATTATGTGGCTGATGTACGCCGCCACCGGCAAGGAGTGCTATAAGATCACCGCGGAGACCGGTGAGGAGTCTCTGGACAAGGCGCTGAAGAACTACAACTGCCTGCACCACGATGTGGGCTTTATGTGGCACATTTCCTCCGGCGCCAATTACCTGCTCACCGGCAATGAAATATCCAAGAACCGTAACCTCCACGCTGCCGCGGCACTGGCTTGCCGTTTTAATCTGGCAGGCCAGTTCATTAAGGCATGGAATGACGAGGGCTTTGAAGGATATGTCATTATTGACTCCATGATGAATATCCCCATGCTCTACTGGGCAGCAGAGCAGACCAACAATATTGCCTTTAAGCAGATCGCTATGCAGCACGCGGATACCACCATCAAGAACCACATCCGTCAGGATGGTTCTGTGTACCATATTCTCAACTACGATATCCACACCGGTGAATGTCTGGGACCGGCTACCCATACCCAGGGCTATGAGCCTGTCCACTCTTCCTGGTCCAGAGGTCAGGCTTGGGCTATTTACGGATTTGCCCTTAGCTACATCCACACCGGTGAGCAGCGGTATCTGGACGCTGCAAAGCGTGTTGCCCACTACTTTATTGCCAACGTGGCAACCACCGACTACATCCCCCTGTCTGATTTCCGCGCGCCTGAGGAGCCCTTCTGCATTGACTCCTCCGCCGGTGCGATTGCTGCCTGCGGCCTGATCGAGATCGCCAAGGTCGTACCCGAGTTTGAGAAGAAGATGTACATGGACGCTGCCCTGAAGATGGTCAAGGCTCTGGTAGATACCCAGTGCGACTGGACTGAGCAGGAGCAGGCTATTCTGCTGAATTCTTCCGGCAGCTGGAATATCAACACTGAGAAAACTTACATCTGGGGCGATTATTATTTCGTTGAAGCCTTGTATAAACTGAAAGGTTATGATAAACTGTTCTGGTAATATATAAGGAGGAAATATTATGAAATTTTTCCACGTTTACAACGACCAGTGCTTTAAGGGCCTGGAAAAAAACAACCTGCTGAATAAGGACTCCGGTTTTAAGATCCAGCACTGCTTCGCTGTCCCCAAGGAGCGTCTGTTTAACAATTACGCTGCCATCGGCGGCCAGCTTCACAGCCTGATCAAGGAAAACAATATTCCTTTCTATGTGGACCGTATTGCCGGCGGCGTTACTTACTATCCCTATAACTTTGACAAGAAGCTGATCGCTGAGTACAAAGGCCTGCTGGGAGACTGGTTCCTGGGCTTCCAGATGCACGAAAGCGCATCCAACCGACGTAATGCGGAATGGCCTCGGATGATTAAGGTCATGGGCAGCAAGGGTCCCTACGATGCTGCGGCTATGCGCCGTGAGCTGATGAGCAAGAGCGCTGTCACCCCCGAGGGTGAGTACTTGGTTGGCCTGTCCCATGACACCCCTGAGTACTACGCCAACCGTGTCTACGCCGATTCCATCCCCGCCTTTGAGGCCGAGGTGAAGGAAATGTTCCAGCGCCGCCTAAGTGACACGGACAACAACGTGCTGCCCTGTGACAGCTACTTCCTGTTCACTAAGCTGCAAAGTGAAATGGGTATGCGTACCTTTATGCCTGAGGTGGGCTGCCAGATTCCTCTGATGCGTATTGCTGTGGCGCTGGCCCGTGGTATGGCAAAGGCCGCAAAGAAGACCTGGGGCGCTTACTATGAGTGCTGGCGTGCTATGCCTGACGGCACCTACAACATGCCCTGCTTCAACCTGGATCCTATCAATGAGTGGTATCTGACCCAGGAAACCCACGGTGATGACTTTACCACCTTTGGCCACAACGGCGGAAGCTCCCGTCTGCTGCAGAACCGTATCTATTTCCACGCTCTGATGAGCGGCGCGGACTACTTCTCTGAGGAATGGGGTCTGAACTGCAGCTACACCGATATGCAGGAGTTCACCCTGTCCGAATACGGCCTGCTGAAGAAGCAGTTTATTGATACTGCCGTGAACCTGCGGGGTATGAAGGCTGTGGTTCCTTTTGCCATCGTGCTGCCCAAGAAATACATGGCTGTTGAATTGCCGGATATTCTGGAGCTTGATACCTACAAGTACGGCTTGTACCGGGATGAGTATATGCGTACACCGCTGACCGCGGAGGAAAAGGCTTACTACGGACATGTAGAAAATGTGCTGAAGATGGTCTTTGCCCGTGTCTCCGAGAAGGATGACAGCGAGGCTCATGTGCTGACCAATTCCCGCCAGGGCGACCTGTTTGACATTATCTATGAGGATGCCGGTGAGGAAGTCTTTGCCCAGTACGAGTATCTGATTGACGCTACCAAGGAGGGCACCTTCGCCGCAAGCGCTGCCGGCAAGAAGTTCAAGACCCTGGAAAGCGCGGATCTGGCTGCCCTGGAGCAGCAGCTGAAGAAGCTGGCAGCCCAGGTGATGCCTTGCTATGTGGACGGCCTGCACTGGCTGGTCTCTACCGATGAGAATGGCAAGAAGTACCTGACCATCTTCAATAACGAGGGCAACCTGCGTTATCACGACCGTGGCAATGTGCTGGATCACGATATGGACAAGTGGGTGAACGTGTCCTTCAAGGAAGCTCCCCAGCTGAAAGTCGTGGCCAGCTCCGGCGATGATGTAGCAGTAGTGAAGGGCGAGGGCAACACCTGCCGTGTATTTGTGCCCGCTACCGGACTTGTGGTTTTGGAGTTCTAAGCGTAGGAGGTTAATCCTATGAAACGGGAAAATACTTACGAGTTTCGCAATAAGCTTTTGTCCGTTCATGAAAAGGATGTTCGGGACCCCGGCAAGGTAATCCCTCAGGACGCGGTGCTTCTGCGGGATGGTGCGGTGATTGAAATTGGCGGTACGGATGACATTGTCATCCGTACCGCTGCGGAGGATTTCGCGGATTTCCTGGCAGTGTCTATGGGCATTTCCGCCAGCGTTTCCTGTACCGGCCTGTGCAAAGGCGATAATGTGGTGCAGGTAGGTTTGGCAGCTGAAAACGGCGTGGAACTGGGCGTGGCTGAGGGCTATAAGGGCTTCCTCATCCGTCCGGGTGAGGGAATCCAGGTGTTTGGCCACGATGCCCGTGGCGCACAGCAGGGCCTTTTCTACATGGAGGACCTGATGTGCATGAACAAAGCCCCCTATCTTCTTCCCGGCGAGATCCGGAAAAAGGCCATGTTTGCGCCTCAGATGGTTCACTCCGGCTACGGCATGGAGATGTGGCCGGATGAGTACCTAATGCGCATTGCCCATGAGGGGCGGGATGCGATCATGGTGTTTGTCACCGATGTGAACCAGACCCGTGTGGGTTATCTGGACTTCAATGACCTGATCGCCCGTGCCAATAGGTGTGGTCTGGATGTGTATGCGTACAGCTTCTTCATGAGTGAATTGCACCCGGACGAGCCAGGTGCGGAGGAGCTTTGCGAGAATACCTATGGCCGGCTGTTCCGGGAGTGCCCCGGCTTTGCGGGTGTGACCTTCGTGGGCGAGGTTATGGAGTTCCACAGTAAAGACCCCCATGTGTCCAAATTCCGCTATGAGGATGTGGTTACCGATCCTATTCCTTCGGGCAAGCCTAAGCCGGGCTGGTATCCCTGTGAGGACCTGCCTCAGTGGATCAATATGGTTAAAAAGGTTATCCGAAAGTATAAGCCCACTGCGGACATTGTGTTGTGGTCCTATAACTGGGGATATCAGGCAGAGGAAGCCAGAATTAAGCTGATCGAAAATCTGCCCGATGATATTTCCTTCCAGGCCACTTTCGAAATGTTTGAAAACTGGAAACTGGAAAAGTCCCACACAGGCTGTTCAGACTATACGCTGGCCATCCCCGGCCCTGGTAAGTATTTCACCAGTGAAGCCAAGGCCATCAAAAAGCGGGGCATGCGGCTTTATACCATGAGTCAGTCTGCCGGTGTTACATGGGACTTTGGTGTGATTCCGTACGAGCCTATGCCTTACCAGTGGATCAAGCGCTTCCAGGAGATGGTGAAGGCCAAGGAAAACTGGGGCCTGTGCGGCGGCATGGACTGCCATCACCATGGCATGTACCCCTCCATCATTACAAAGCTTTCCAAGCATGCGTTTATGGAGCCCGCTGAACCCATGGAGGAGATCCTGGACAAGATCATGATGTGTGAGTACGGCCAGGAGAATCTGGAGAAATGCCGCCAGGCATTCAAACTTTGGAGTGATGCGATTTGTCACTATATTCCCACCAGCCAGCAGCTAGGTGGCGCGGGACGGGTTGGCCCAGCTTATCCGCTGAATCTGTTTTATACCTATAAGCTTCCCTATGACAAAGACGCGATGTTTGGCGCTCGTGTCATCAGCCACAACTATACCCCCAGTTTGGGAGATCTGTTTGCCAAGCCCCGGTATAGCGTGCTGAGCCTGCGCATCCATGAGGAAATCCGCTCCTTTGAGAAAATGTTGGAGCTGATGAATCAGGGCATTCAGGTTTTCGAATCCATTGAAAACAAAAACGAAAAGCTTTTGAATATGATAAACCTTGGTAAGTTTATCGCAACCTGCGTTGCGACCGCAATCCATGCCAAGCAGTGGTTTGTGCTCAAGTGCCGGATGCATGCGGAATTTACCAAGGAAGGCCTGCTGGGGATCTATGATGAGATGGAGGCCCTGGTACATAAAGAGGCCGCCAATGCAGAGTCTGCGGTGCCGCTGATTGATGCGGATTCCAGACTTGGCTGGGAACCTTCTATGCTGTACCTGTGCGACAGGGAGCATCTGGATCTGAAACAGCAGCAGCTTGCGTATGTGCTGAAGGAGATCGATTACCTGCGCAAGTGTCTGGATTTGACGGACGATTAAACGTTGATACATGCACATTGGGAGCCGGCAGATCACCTGCAGGCTCCCAATGTGCAGGGAAGGACATCTGTACGCAGAGGATGGAAAACACCATTGACAGTATGGTTTTCGTATGCTATAACAGTGCTGACAGAGCCGGATTGGGCACCGATAAGAAACAAAGCGTACTATATACAGGAGGAAGTATGATGATAGAATCTGCTTATGATAAGGATACAAAAATGCTGCTGGGTTACCCAAAAATTAGGAAGTTGGGTGCAGTCAGTCCCAACGGAGAGTCATCTCCTTTTGTTTGGAACGGAAAGCTTATGCGGCTGGAACTGGAGGATGCGTTTAATGCAACTAATCCGGATGAACCTGTCCATGCTTTGATCCGGGAACGGGATACAGGAAAGGTGCTCTCCCGCTTTGGCCTGGGTTGTTACTATTACTCCCTGTACATAGAAGACGGTGTAGCCTATGTCCTGGGCACCAAAAGCGATTATCCCCGCCGCAGCGGTCATACAATTTTGCTGTATGAGAGCCGGGATCTGGTAGAATGGTCCTGCCGGGAACTGCTGTCCAATCCTGGTTGGCGGTATTACAATACCGCTCTGACCAAAGGTCCTCATGGTTATGTGCTGCTGATGGAGTCTGACCATCCCCAGTACTGTGGCGTCCCATTTACATTTTTCTTTGCTACTTCTCCGGATATGGTCAATTGGACGCACATGGACCCCAGTATCTGCTATACCAAGGAGCGCTACAACGGTGGCCCCTGGATGAAGTACAGCAACGGATGGTACTATGTGATCTCTGTCACTGAGCTTCCGGGACCGGTGTATACCAGCTATATCTCCCGCACAAAAGATTTTGTGCATTGGGAATTGGGCAAGTATAATCCCATTATGATGCCCAGTGAGGAAGATAGGATCATTTCTCCCATTGCCGCGGATATGTCAGCCGAACTGCTGGAGGGAATCAAAACCGCGTTTAATATCAACATTTCTGACCTGGATATGTGTGAGTACGAGGGAAAAACACTCATTACCTATAATGCGGGCAACCAATTGGGCTTCTATTATCTGCTGGAAGCGGAATATGATGGACCCCTGGATAAATTTTTGGAACATTTCTTTATGTAAGGAGAGAAAACAATGAATACTTTGCAGGCAGGCTTTGCCCGGGTAAACGTGACCCCTATGCTGGGAATCGATGTGGTGGGATATTTTCAGGAAAGACGGGCAGAGGGCGTTCTGGATGACCTATATCTGGACGCTTTGGCACTGTGCTGCGGTGATACCAAGGTGCTGCTTATGTCTATGGACGTGTGCTACATAAACAACAAGCTGAGCCGGCATTACCAGGAGCACATTTCTAAGGTTACCGGAGTCCCCGTGGAGGCGGTGTATCTGGCATGCTCCCACACCCATACCGGACCGAACATGTCTTACGGGAAAGATGAACTGGATGAACTGGCATCGGAAAAGGATCATCTAATTCAGGAATATGTAAAGACAGTGGAATATAAGATGGCAGATGTGGCGGTGATGGCGCTGGCAGATCTGAAGCCCGCCCGTATGGGCTGGGGCATTGGCCAGGCACCCAACATTGCCTTTATCCGCCGTTTCCGTATGAAGGACGGCTCTATCCGCACCA
>JAZNIL010000047.1:0-5763 GCA_045577435.1 Faecousia sp.
GTTTGAACCCCGCTGTATGTGTGCCTGCCAAACGGCAGCCTATGAACAGCGGGAACAGGAACGAAAGCACCGGGAGTTTCTGGATACGGTTGCAAAGAACCGTAGCGTGGGGTTGACCGACCCGGTGCTGCGGAAGCACACCTTTGAAAATGATCTGGGATACAACCCTAAACAAATGAATATGGCAAAGCGGTTCGTTGAGAACTGGGACGAGTTTAGAAAAAACTCCATGGGCTTGCTCCTATGGGGGTATGTAGGAACTGGTAAGAGTTTTATTGCTGGGTGCATCGCCAATGCGCTGCTGGACAAAGGTGTGCCGGTGATGATGACCAACTTCGCAAGGCTTTTGAATAAGCTGACCGATATGTACTCCGGTGACCGGAACGCATATATTGACAGTTTCAATTGCTTCCCTCTGCTGATCATTGACGATCTGGGTGTGGAACGAAATTCAGAATTTGCCAGAGAGCAGGTGTTCAACATCATCGACAGCCGATACCGCAGCCAGCTTCCCATGATCGTGACCACCAATCTAACGGTGGACGAAATGAAAAATCCGGCTGATCTGGCGAGGGCAAGAATCTATAACCGGGTGCTGGAACGGTGTACGGCGATCAAGGTGAACGATCAGAATATTCGGAAGCTGAACATGGCGGAGAACTTGGCCCGAGCAAAGCAACTGTTAGAGGGGGTGACGGCATGACAGAACAGGAGAAGAAGCTGCAACAAGCGAAGCATCGCATGGAGGCAGCAGAGGCACGGAACCGGAAAAAGGAACGAAGCATCAGAACCCGGCGGCTGATCCAGGAAGGTGCGATTTTGGAGAGCGTATTTCCCCAGGCACAGCACATGGATTTAGAAGTGCTGAAAGCGATTCTGGAGAAACGATTGGGTACGAAAGAAACGAATAACGCAGGCTAAGAACAGGCGTAGGCTTCCCGAAGGGCGCACTTACTCACCACCCCGGAGGGGAGGTGGTATTTCCGTTGGAAATCGTGCGCTCTCCGAGGGGGCTGCGGCTGTTGCGACAGCCTATGGACAATGCCACAGCTTAGGCGGATCTGCTGTCATTGTCCGCGCAGTTGGTGTGCGGTATGTACCGAACAGAATACCGTCGCTAATAGCTACGGTATTCCACCAACTGCCTGAGAAAAACTTCCACCGGAAGCTTTTCTCAGCAAGGGAGCCTTGCTTCAAGGTCCCCTGTTCTTTTCAAAAAGAACCAAAACAAGAACGACGAAAGGAGGGAAAACGAGAATGGCGATTTATCATTTGGAAGCAAAGGTCATCAGCCGAGGCGCTGGACGATCCGCTGTGGCTGCTGCGGCCTATATGAGCTGCTCCCAAATCCTAAATGACTACGACGGCGTACAGCATGATTACACCCGAAAACAGGGACTTGTCTGGCAGCAGATATTCCTCCCGGAATATGCGCCAGCCGAATGGTCCGACCGGGGAACGCTTTGGAATGCCGTGGAGGAAAACGAGAAAACCAAGGACAGCCGGTTGGCACGGGAGTTTGTTGTGGCATTGCCCATTGAGATGGGAAAGGCAGAATGGGAAAGTCTGCTGACAGAGTTTATCAAAGACAATTTTGTTGCAGATGGGATGTGCGCTGATGTATGCATCCACGATACGGACGGACATAACCCCCATGCCCATATCATGGTCACGGTGCGGCCACTGGCTGAAAACGGACAGTGGCAATACAAAACGGAGAAAGAGTATTTGTGCATCCGGGACGGTGAGGAAATGGGCTTCACCGGCGCAGAGTTCAAGCAAGCGCAGAAAGAAGGCTGGGAGAAGCAGTACCAATACAAGGTGGGCAGGAAGAAGGAATATATGGCCCCCTCTGCAGCGGAGGCGGCGGGATATGAACGGGCATCCAAGACACCGAAAAGCACCCGCTTCGGGCGGCAGAACCCTATTGCTGCTCGATGGAACAGCGATGAACAGTTGGTGCTGTGGCGCTCTGCCTGGGCAGATGTGACCAACCGCTATTTAGAACGGGTAGGAGCAGAAGTACAGATCGATCATCGCAGCCATGCAGACCGTGGCATCCTGGAACAGCCTACCATCCATGAGGGAGTGACCGCACGGGTCATGGAACAGCAAGGCTTTATCGCTGACCGGTGTGAATTGAACCGGCAGATCAAGGCGGATAACAAGCTGCTGCGGGAACTGCGGAGCATCTACGAAAAGATCGCAAAGGCAGTCAAACATACGGTGTCTGCCTTTGCGGAGGCTATGGAGACCCTGCGGCGGAATATGCTGATCTTCCGGTATCAGATCCTGCACACAAAAGCCAACCGGCGCAGCATCAAAAACACCCTGGCAAATGTGATGCCGGTACTCCGGCAGTATTCTGACCTTGTGGATCATATTAAAACTCTAAGCCGGGAGCGGAAGGGGCTGCTGGATGAAAAGAAAGCAACCTCTGCGCTGAACATCATCAAGCAGCGGGAACTGGCGAAGCGGATTGCTCAGCTATCCGAGGATATTGAGGAACTGCGCAGCGAAAAGGCTATGATCCTCAGCCGCTTCGATAAAACCGATGATGACGGCATGAAGGAAGTGAAAAAATGGGTGGCATCCATGGAAAGCTCCTTGCAGCGGCTGGAACAGACGGAAGCAAGGTATCAAGCCGAGTTGGATGCGGCGCTGGCACAGTTCCGGGAACTGACCGGAGAAGCAGAGAGCATGGATAAGGCTGAACTTCATGCCCATCGGCAGACCCTGCGTAAGCCCTACGCACAGGATGCAAGAGACAGGTTGCAGCAGGCCCATGGGAAGCAGTACAGTCCTATCACCATGATGGAAGCCCAGCAGGATGTGAATCATCTGCTCCGGGAGGACGAAAGAAAGCTGGCACCGCCGGTGCAAAAGTGGCCCGCCAGACACCAGCCGGAACCTCAGAAAAAGCCGCCCAAGCGGGACTATGAAAGATAATGTCAAGAGCCGGGGAAATCAAGAAAAATCCGATAGCAAGTTTCCAAACGATGCAGTCATCATTTGGGAGCTTTCCATCGGAAAACAGGCCATTTTTCCCGGTTCAAGAGCCAAGAAAAATTTACGAAAAACAGGAGGATTTTCATGAAAACAGGTCTTACGAAGAAACAAAAGACAACGGATGTGTACTATAACGCAAAAGACCCCCTTGCGGAGGTCTACACCCACGATACAAATCTAAAGAAGCGGCTGAAGAAGTACGCAGCCAAATACCCGGAACTGTGCAGACAAACTGACGATGATGGTCAAGGCGGGCTGCGGTTTGAGATTGATAAGAGCAGGATCAGCATCCGGCTGACAGCACCCTACACAGATGAGCGCCGCAAGGCGGCAAGTGTATTGGCAAAGAAAAGAGGTATCCGCAATTGAACTGATGGATAATGGGCAACGATGTATCAGTTGGTGAAAGATTTTGATTTGTTATTTATTTCTAGATATATGTTTTAGCGTGGGGAGGACTAAATTTCCTCCCTTCGTTTTTCTTTATTCAACTGTAGGTTGTACGGAATTCGCCCTATACTATATGTACAGAATGAGATAAAATAGTATTATGATAATTGAAAGGAGCAGCTTTATGGAATTGATAGGAACAAAAATCCAGACCTTACGAAAAAACAAAAACATCACGCAGGCTCAGTTGGCCGAAGCTCTCTCTGTTTCGTCGCAATCCGTAAGCAAGTGGGAAAACCATCTTTCTGTTCCGGATATCTCATTGCTGCCAATCATTGCGCGGTATTTCGGTATCACCATGGACGAGCTATTTAACTACCGACAGGATGCGCTTAATTATCGTGAGCGCTTTATCCGGTTTATGGCAGACAATGGTGTTCTTCAATTTGGAGAATTTCAATTACAAAGCGGCCGTATTTCTCCCTACTTCATCAATACTGGGAATTACAAATCCGCAAGCCAGATTTCCAAGCTGGGAGAGTTCTATGCCGAATGTATCCGAGAACATAATGTAGAATCTACGCTGCTTGCCGGTAACACGCACCGTGAAATTCCAATCATGATTGCTACAAGCATGGCGCTATTTAATCGGTATGGGATTGACATCCATTACAGCATTGACGCTACCGTCGGAAAGAAAATGGATGCTCGTGACAAGGTGACTTTAATCAAAGACACCTTGACATCCGGTAATACCCTTCATGCCAATTTGCAGGCAATGCGAAACAGTACAGGAAAATGCGTGTCCGATGTAATCGTGTCCGTGGACCGTATGGAGAAAAGCGCAGTTTCGGCATTGTCTGCACGATGCGAACTAGAAAGGGTGCACGATGTGCAAATCCATGCTATTGCCACTTTGGATGATATCATTCGTGCGGTAGAAACCGGTGTTATCGGTGGAACGGAATATCTGGACGCAATTAAGCGGTACAGAGAAGATTATGGAGGAAAATGAAATGGTAATTGATCAACTGATCGAGGGGATCAAAAGCAAGAAGAACCCTTGCATTGTAGGCATTGACCCGGAGTGGAGCAAAATTCCGGAGTGCTATAAAGTCGATATGGTTTCGGAAGCAGAGGCAATCCTGCAATGGGCAAAGGATGTAATCGATGCTGTTGCCGATATCGTCCCGGCAGTAAAGCCCCAGATGGCCTTCTTTGAGGTTTTTGGTGCAGAGGGTGTCCGGGCGCATCAGCAGGTGGTACAGTATGCCCATGACAAAGGACTTGTTGTAGTAGACGACAGCAAGCGAAATGACATTGGAAATACCGCAAGAGCCTACGCATACGCACATCTGGCAAAAGACGGCCCGATTAACGCAGACCTAATGACAGTTTCTCCCTTCTTGGGAACTGATAGCATACAGCCCTTTATAGATGTGGCAATCAAGGACGGAAAAGGCATCTTTGTCTTAGTCAAGACCTCTAACCCCAGTTCCGTAGAAATCTCTGAGGCAACCAATGCTCACGGAGAAAAAATCCGGGACTGGTTGGCAAGCTATGTACACACGATTGGCAAGACTTGTGTAGGCAAATACGGTTATTCCAGCATCGGCGCTGTGGTTGGCGCAACCTTCTCGGAGGAAGCACAACTGCTTCGCAGTACCATGAAGAACAATTTTTTCCTCGTTCCGGGATTTGGCGCACAGGGCGGCGGTGCGAAGGATGTCGTATCGTGTTTCAACGAGGATGGACTGGGCGCGGTTGTCAGCTCTTCCAGAGATGTCCTGTATCATTATTTGAAAATCAAGAATTATGATGGGTCCAGAGAGTCTTACAAAAATATCGTCAAAAAACAGGCGTCAGTAATGCAGAAGGCGGTTTATAGTGAACTAAGGACGGCATGTACAAACATGAGTTACTGAGGGGATGTACTGAACGTGTTACTGCTGATTGACAAAGCTCCGCACGGATGGTATGATACTGTATATTGTTTTGAAAGGGTGAGACCAATGAAGTGCAATGTTATCTTCTATATTCTGAATGGTCTTACCACGGATATGCTGCACAAAGCAAGCAAGTTGTAGTAAGTATGTGGCGCGGACCTTGGGTCTGCGCCGTTTTTTGGTTAAAGAAAACCACCAGTCCGGCTGGTGGTTCCAAAAAGCTTTAGCTATGCCCAGTCCCGCCGCAGCGTAAAGCCTCCCCTGTGTAAGGGGAGGTGGGTAGGTTACAATACGAAGTGCAACACCCAAAATAAAATAAGACAATATGCCAACCTTAGTGTAAAATGTTAGTTACCACACAAACACACAACACAGAGGTGAGCATATTGTCCTACACACATTTTACACTAGAAGAAAG
>JAZNIL010000048.1:0-11374 GCA_045577435.1 Faecousia sp.
CTTAATTAATTGTCCTAAGCCCGCTTGGCCTCCGACTTCGCTCTGCCCCACAGCCGTCTGTTCAACTCCCCCCTGGCCGAAGGCGCCATCGTCGGCACCGCCGTTGGCTACGCCCTGTCCGGCGGCCGCGCTCTGGTGGAACTGATGTACGCCGACTTCATCGGCTGCGCCGGTGACGAAATCTTCAACCAGATGGCTAAGTGGCAGTCTATGTCCGCCGGCATCCTGAAGATGCCTGTTATCCTGCGTGTTTCTGTGGGCTCCAAGTACGGCGCACAGCACTCTCAGGACTGGACCGCACTGTGTGCACACATTCCCGGCCTGAAGGTTTGCTTCCCCGCAACTCCCTGGGAAGCTAAGGGTCTGATGGAGACCGCTCTGAAGGGCACTGACCCTGTGGTCTTCTTCGAATCCCAGAGAATTTACGACGTGGGCGAGCAGTTCCACGAGGGTGGCGTTCCCGCTGAGCGCTATGAGATCACCATGGGCGATACCAACAAGGTTCGCGACGGTAAGGATGTTACCATCCTGACTCTGGGCGCTGTGCTGTACCGCGCAATGGATGCTGCAAAGCAGCTGTCCGAGAAGTACGGCATGGAAGCTGACGTGATCAACCTGCACTCCATGGTTCCCCTGGATTACACCAAGATCGTTGAGTCTGTAAGAAAGACCGGCCGTGTGGTTCTGGTTTCTGATGCTTGCGCACGTGGCTGCTTCATGAACGATGTTGCCCGCAACATTACTGAGCTGTGCTTCGACGATCTGGATGCACCTCCCGTTGTCATCGGCGCTAAGAACTGGATCACCCCTCCCTTCGAGTTTGATGAGTTCTTCTTCCCCCAGGCAAGCTGGATCATCGACGCTATCAACGATAAGCTGGTTCCTCTGGCTGGTCATGTTTCCCAGACCGGCTGCACCGAGGCTGAGGCAATCCGCCGGGCTAAGGAAGGCGTATAATCCCTTATGGAAATACAGCGAACAGCCAATGCCGGTGTATTGCTGAGGCTGGATGGTGTAAAGATTCTACTGGACGGTGTTTGCCGGGAGGTAAAGCCCTATCCGGCAACGCCCCAGGCAATCCGCAGTGAATTGCTGCGGAATCACCTGGATGCGGTGGTATTCACCCACGCCCATGAGGATCATTACGACGAGCGCTTTGTTTCCGAATATCTGCAAAATACCGCAGGTCCCATTTTGGGACCTGCGGATATTCCCTTTTGCAGTACGGAAGCGTTAAGCCTATGGGGTGTCACCATTACGCCTGTTGACAGCCACCACATGGGAAAGACGGAGCCTATGGGTCACAGAAGCTATGTGATCCAGGGCAGTAAATGTGTGTGGTTTATGGGCGATGCCTCTCCGCTGCACTGGGCACAGAGAACGGATCTGCCCCGGCCTGATGTGTTGATGGCACCCTACGGATTTGCCATTGGACACGGGTGGGATGTTACAAAAGCGCTGAATCCCGGAGCTATCGTATTGCTCCATTTGCCAGACAGGCGCAGCGATGTGTATGGGCTTTGGGATGCGGTGGAGCACTCGGTTGCCAAGGATTCCCATCCGGCGGTTTTGATTCCGGAAATGGGAGAGACCATCCGTCTGCTGTGACGGCGGATAGGATTCATGCTAGAAGGCATAAAATAATCTATACAAGCCTTGGCAGGTATAAAACTAAAAAGGCCGATACAGATATATCTGTATCGACCTTTTTGCGGATAATCACCAGTAGGGGAATACAGAGAAACGGGATTTATCAGCTGTGGGCAGGTTTGCGCAACTTTTTTACCCAATAGTCCTTGCCGTACACAATCCCTTCAGCCAGCACACATACAGGCAGGGCAGCGAAGAAGTCCACAGCGGAGTGCTGCTTGATGAACATGGTAGACAGGCAAATAAGAATCACAGCCACCACAACGAATACTTTCCACAGAACATGGGCGCCCCTGTCCTTCACCCACACGGAGGCGATGCCTATGGAGTAGGCCACATGCAAAGATGGGCATACGCCTGTGTTGGTGTCGAAGTTGTACAGAAATCCCACAGCTTGGGTCAAGAGATTGTCCCGCTCAAAGACTTCAGGGCGGAGATCCTGCCGGGAGGGGAAGAGAATGTAGATAACCATTGCCGTGGCCTGAGTTACGATAATAAAAATTTGAAGCCGCTTAAAGCTGTCCACATTGTACAAAAGGAAGTACCCAAGAGAAAATACAATCAGGGCGTACCAGAATACGTAGGGGATGAGAAACCATTCACAAAAAGGAATCAAATCATCAAGCCACATGTGCATGGGAGTACAGCGCTCTGCAGGAATCAAATTTTCTGTGATAAAATAGAGAATAAAATATCCAACCCAGCCCAACAGCAGCTTTAAGTGGGAGAACTGGGGAGAGTTCAGCTTTTTCAGACGAAAGGTACGGTAATCAACCACCGGCTTTTTCATAAACAGCCTCCTTAGGTTTGTTGGATGGATAGAATTTTCTGGAAACGTTGTTATAGGGGATCACAGTGTGTTCCGGCAGATTCACAGCAATTTGGGTAATCTCCTCCATCAGGTAATCGCAGATCCGCCGGCGTTCTGTCTCCATGGGATTGGAGACACAGAAGGTAATTGGCTTACCGTAATACATTTTTTTTAGTTTTGGAGCAATATACAGGGGGACAAAGGCTAATTCTTTGCCGGTACGCTTATAATAGAGCTTTGCTATGTCAATAAATTTATCCTGGAACTGACACAGGATATGATTGCCGGGAGAATCGTGTTCCGGGAAAATCACCACACTGGCACCCTCAATCAGTTTTGATACGGTGGTTTTGAATGTGGACAAAACACGGGTATCGTGGTACACACCGATGGTGCAGGCGCTGTTAAAGATACACACTGACAGCGGCGCGATCAAATAGGAAAGCAGCTTATAAAACCAACGTATGTATTTCGGCTTCCGGGACCAAAAATCCTTATAGGCGTAGGCAGGTACGTCTTTTAAATGCATCATTTCCCCGGCACACCAAATATAATGCTTGCCAGGAGTGTATAGCTCGCAGGCAATGGGGCCATTCATCTGGCAGTGGTTTGCCACGATAATAGAGGGTTCTTCCGGCAGGTTTTCATTGCCAACAGTTTCAATGGAGGGATAAAAAACTTTAACCAGCCATCTTATGGGTTTGTAAAAGGGTGATACCTTCTGTTCACGCATAGAAACAACGTCCTTTCGGCTCTATTCTAGTTCTTTTGTACCATGAAAATGTAAACGAAAAATAAACAATTCGATCTTTTTTAAAGAAATTGCAACAGGGGCTTGATGTTTGGGACGCAATGGGCGCTATGTTGAGCACGAACGTGGGTTGTGCGGAAAAATAGGACGCAGAAAAGAGAACCGACTCCTTTTAGGGGTCGGTTCTCTTTTTTAGGAAAGGGGGAACACACAAAAAAGTAGGTGCTGTGGCAGCTAACTTTTCGTAATGAATCAAACCCGGGGTGGAAGATCTTCCTTAGGCCGGACTTCTGTCCAGTAAATACCGACGGTTGGCCGCTCTTAGCCAAAGTGAATTTCGAAATCCCGCGTCTCGTTCTTATCGGAGGTAACAGACAATCTCAAAAGCGTGCCTTCCTGCTGGACGGTATCAAAGCCGCTCTGGTCGGAGAACTGATATCCCTCGGGAACAAGAACAGTTACAGTATACAAATCTCTCTCCACCAGATCTGCTGTCAGGGTCAGGCTGCGCTGCTCATGACACCACTGTTTTGCCTGGATCTCCAGCACACCTTGGGTAATATGTCTGGAGGTGCTGACAATCTGGGGATGGGCAACGGCTTCCCGTACGGCAAATACTTTGGTTTCGTTGGGCTTCAGTTCTGCAATGATGGTCTGATCTTTTACGTCCGTCAGGACGGAGGCATAGAACTCGAAGGCTATGGGAGATGCCATCTCGATACCGATCTCTTCCAGATTGACGGTCTTTGTCTGTGCATCATTGGTTAGGTTCAGGACGCTTACCAGATGATAGCCGTGCACATCGGTATCCACAGCCAAATTGGTGATAAGTACATCGTCCGCCGGGGTGACTCGACAGATGTCGGCGGTATGGATGTCCAGTGCGGGAATGGACCGACGGAGAATCTCGACACGCTCCTCAGGCAGCTTAGTTACATCATCACCCAATGTTACCGGCATACCCAATAGGGAGATAAAGGCGGCTCGGGATTTAGCCTGCTCCAGAGTGCTGTGCTCTTCACGGACAATCAGACAGTCAGGGTCGTTGTAGAACACCACGTTGTGCATAGGATAGTATCTGCCAGCACGCAGAACCGCGCTTTTAACGAATTCTTCCCAAGTAAATACATCCGAACCGATTCTGGCGGCCTCAAACTGATCACATGCCCACAGAATATCGGAATCATTGGCGGCACAGCAGGACAGGAGATATCGGTCCTTGCCAAGAACCTCGCGGGTCTTTTTGCAGACCGCCCGGAAAGCATCCTTAGTGGTCATGTCAGGATCGTACATCTTCTCGTGGAAACGCTCGTGGACACGGACACCACAGGCAAGGGTATCGAACTTTACGCCTACGAAGCCCCAATCATCCACTTGCTTAAGTGCTTTGGGAAGAAAATCGTTGAGGTATTTGGGATGGGAATAGTCGAAATAATATTTGCCGCACCAAAAGGTGGGGTCCTCCACCAACAGGATCTCCGGGTTCTCCTTCATGTAGTCGTTGACTTCCCACTCCCGGGCAAAGGCAACCCAGAGGGAGGGAACCAAACCATGCTCCTTAATCATGTCGGACACGTATTTCATGCCGTGGGGGTAACGTTTCGTGTCGGGGTGGAAGGTATCGAAGCCTTCATCGTGATACCATTCCCAATCGATCCAGATGGTGTCCACACCGTATCTGTTCAGGTTTTCGGAGAGCCACTTTACGTTATCATAGACGGTCTGCTCAGCGGTGTCGAACATCAGTGCGTACCAGGTCATCCAGCCAACAGGGGGCTTGGAGAAGGTAACATCTTTATGGATGGGGGAGTAGGGAATCTTATACTTCTGGGCATAGAGATTTTGTTCCAGCTTCAGATGTACATCTCCCTGAATACGGGCGTTGATCTCATATCTGTTCGTCTCCCGGTTCAGACGGAAGCGCTTGCCGCAGTTACCCTGGAGGATCAGGGCTGAGTCCGTGGTGACATCAAACAGCATATCATCCAGAGTAGTACAGGCGGGGCCGTAAGCGCTGCGGAAGAAGGTATGTTCCTGGGTGCTCATGGGACGGGCGTTTTGATCCATGGTGGAAAGACCTACCATTGTAAGCTTTTCCTGCGCCTTGATGGTAACACCGTCATTATGGACAGCGATGATAAGGGAACGGGGCTGATTTCCATCATGATAATTCGCCACTATTTCGTTGGATTCTTGCAACCAAGCGGTATCCGCAGCTGTAAAAAGCAATTTCTGAACACCATATTTAAAAAAGGCCAATTTTTCCACCAGCAGCTTCTTTCCACAACGGATGAAAACCTCTGACGTATCCAGATCGAGCTTGACCAAATAATCGTCATATGTTGCGTATTGACAACCCATAAATACTACCTCCGTATTGGATGTCTTTGTACACCGCAACACGTTCTTGGAGCACTGCCTTCCTTGCAGGATTCCACAAAACGTATTGCGGCAGACAGATAATATAGTTGTTCCTATAATAATATTATTAGTCTACCCAATTTCCGTAGCCAAACAGCTCCATCATTTCCATCATAATCTCCGTGGCTTTTTCCAGATTGTCCCAGATATAACGTCCGGACTCTGCCGCGTCGAAATTGCCGGATTGGATAGCATCCATTTGGGAAACGGTTCTGCTTGCCGCATACTGACCGGCTTCCCGGGCGATGCGGGTCCACATGTTGACACGGGTCACACCGTCATCTGCCAGTCCTTTAATCTGGGCATTGGTCAGACAGGAGGTGCCGTGTAGCACCAGCATTTTGCGCTGAAGGGCTTTTGTCAGTGCCTGTGCCCGGTCAGCGTAATAGGTACCGCCGCCTGTGGAGGAGGCCTGCTGCTCGGTGCCCAGATCCGCTACCAGAAAATCAATACCGGTATCCTTGACATAGTCTGCTGCATACTGGCAGTAGTTGTCCGCCTGGGCGGCCCGGGAACTTCCTTCCACATTCAGTGTTTCCATGATACCTTCCACCACAAGCTCTTTGCCGTAGCTTTGGACATATTCCTGCGTCATAGCACGGTTTTCCTCCGGGGAAAAACGCTGAGCATCAAACATCACACTGGAAAAATACTGGGCACCCACGGTCAAAGCCCATTTGTCCCGGATGGGGTCGGCGTGATCCAAATGGGGAAGCACCAATACGTTGGGGTATGCACTATACTTATTATTGCATAAAACGTCCAAATGCGCAAGGTTGGAGAGCAGGCCTGCTCTGGGATCTTTGCAGTACAGGAAACGTTCTGCCTGAGGCATGTGTTCATAGGTAAAGGTGCTGGAGACCACCACCGGTACGGTCTTCAGGGAGTACTTTTCCGCAATTCGCTGGGCAGCCAAAAGAATTGCTTCCGTATTCCAGTGTGTGGCAGTTCCAAAAATAGCCAGACTGGTTCCACAGGCGGCAGCCTTCTCCGCAATTTCCAGACTCTGGTTTCGATTTGTAATAATTGGCATGGTTTTAACTCCTCTTTTGTAACGTCAAATCTGAATCTGCTTGTAGCCCAGATACTTGGAGAAAGCTTCCGCGATTTCCTGAGATACATCACCCAAGGCGATGGCCACATGGTGACGGAAACCGGCAGAACTGATTGTTTGCAATTTCTGCTGCAGGTTATCTGTCTGCAGCACAGCGTGTACACCAAAGAATTCCGGCGGCACCGGTGCGTCCACAATATCACCGGTTCCCACATAATACTGAAGCTCGCCGTTTTCTGTACGCATACCCATGTAGGTAATCTGGCCGGTTTTAATTTTTCCCACGTTCAGACCCCAGCTGCAGCCTTGACCGTAGGATTTGGACAGCATCTTATGCTGCTGGATATCGCCGGGACCTTCCATCAGATCCATGGGCATAGGACCGCAATGGAAGAGAATACACTTATCCGGATCATCACCGTAATTGTTGTTCCAATCCAGACAGCCGGGCGCTTTTTGCGCTGCCAGGGTAAGACCCATCATAGCAATACCGTTGGTCACATCCATCTCACAGACAGTGGGCATGCCCTCCTGGTTGAAAAGACCCACGGCGGCGCAAGGGGTGATTCCCAATTCCTGCTGCAATTCACTCCAGCAGCGGATAGCCATGGCATCCAGGTGATTTTCCCGGGCTGTAATATCCATAGCTGCCGCAAATTTTGCCAGGGTGAGATCTCTGCCCTCCGGGGCTTGGGAGAAGTCAGCCACCCTATGCAGATCTGCCAGCCGCCGCTGTACATCGGCATTGTCATCGGACAGCTTGTGAATCTGGGCAAAGAGCATGGACAGGTCAAAGGTCTCCACATCAATACCGTGGGATTCCAGAGCCATTTCATCGTAACGAACGCTCTTAAATGCGGTGGTTCTGGCACCCACAGCGCCCATACGCATATGTTTCATTCCCTTGACAATGCGGCAAATGGCAGCAAAGGACTGCAGCTGACGGTCAAATTCTTCGCTGTTGGGATGTACGGTGAAGGGCTGGAAGGTGGTGTAGGGGATCTTCATCTGGGTCAAAACGCTGGTAAGTGCCAGCTTGCCGCAGAAAGCGTCGCGTCTGTGGGCGAAATCCATCTCCTCCAGAGAATCCGGATACGCCTGTACAAAGATGGGGACCTTGCAGTCACGGATGGCGGCTTTGATGCCGTTTTCGTCGCCAAAATTGGGCAGACAAATTACAAGACCATCGTATTGACCTTCCTGTTCTTTCAGCATTTGGGCAAAAACCATGCCCTCAGCTGTGGTTTCTACTGCGCCGTAGCGGGTGGCGGATTCTTCCAGGCAGAGCGCCTCCAAGCCGGTGCGGGCAAAGGCTGCTTTCATATCTTCCCGGGCGGAGCTAATAACAGAACTGGGGAAAAACCCGCGGTTTGCGATCAATAATGCCAGTTTCATGGTTTCCTCCTATGATATATGTCGTATTAACGATAACGTTAACGATAACGTTATCGTTAATGGAATAATACCACAGGGAGAAAATGTTGTCAACTCCGATTTGCGATTCTGTAAGATATCCTCTTGCCTTTTTTCCTCCGGTAAAATATAATAATACACAAAGGATGGTGTGGGAGCTATGCAAGGGAGTCGAATTCAGCGTGTGACACTGCGGGATATTGCCCAGAAGACGGGCTATTCTGTCAATACCATATCTAAGGCGTTGCGGGATATGCCTGACCTGTCGTCACAAACCAAAGAGCGCATTCAGACGCTTGCCAGAGAAATGGGCTATGTGACCAATGATATGGCCAGCGCCCTCCGCAGCGGATATTCCAATGTGCTTGCTTTGATTATCAGTGATATTTCCAATCCTTTTTTTGGAATTCTGTGCAAAGAGGTGGAACAACAGGCTGCCAAGTACAATTACACCGTGATCGTTTTTAACACAGAGGAAGATGCCCAGCGGGAAGAACGGGCAATCCGGACAGCGCTGTCCAAAAATGTGGATGGTGTCCTGCTGACACCTTCCCAGCATAGCACCGATGGCATTACACTTCTGCAGGAAATGGGAAAGCCTTGCGTACTGATTGGAAGATATTTTGAAGATGTGGAGGCAGATGCTGTACTATTTGACGATGAAAATGGAGGTTTTCTGGCAGGAAAGCATTTGCTGGACTGCGGCTGCCGGAACATTTTAATGCTCAATGCGCCTAATGTTTCCAGCGCCCGGGATCGGGAGCGGGGATTCCTCCGTGCCATGGAGCAGATTCCCGGTGTCCGTCACAGAATTGTGACACTGGAAAGCGCTCTGGGTGGTGTTGAGGCGGTTTTGTCTGAGGAATACTCCCGGGAAAAATTTGACGCTGTGTTTGCGTACAGCGATCTGCTTGGCATGGAAGTGGCCAGTGTTCTGGAGGAATTGGGGATTGACAGCAGTTCTGTGGCCATTGTAGGCTTTGACGATATTCAGTCCCGGCTGCCATTTTCTCCTGGGCTTACATCCGTCAGTGCGGGTAAGGCGGCATTTGGAGAAGCTCTGGTTACGCTGCTGATGAAAAGAATTATGGGCGACAATCGGAATTTTCCCACCAAGACCGTACTGCCCACCAAGCTGGTACTGCGGAAAAGTACACGGGGCAGAGGAAAGTAAATTTATCAATTCAAAGCCGGGCAGGGGATATCTG
This sequence comes from Faecousia sp., assembly GCA_045577435.1. Taxonomy (GTDB): domain Bacteria; phylum Bacillota; class Clostridia; order Oscillospirales; family Oscillospiraceae; genus Faecousia. The sequence goes on from JAZNIL010000048.1 coordinate 9,309, forward strand.
CCCAGCGCGGTTTTTCGTATTCTGAATTTGTTTCAGATTGCAATAAAATCCCCCGGGAAAGAGGTTTCTTTCCCGGGGGATTTTATTGGGCTGTTTGGAACAGACCTTTTCCAGGCAAACACCTGCGCTTTAATGGTTTTTAAAGGTTACCGCTGGAGTTATACATTGGCCATTTTGTAAATGCTTACCATATCGTTCACATCCAACACCTTTGCGGAACCCTTCTGGCCGCCTACGGCTCGGGCACAGGACTGAGCCATCTCCACGATCTGCGCGTCAGTGGGAGCGATACCCAGTTCATGGAGGTTTACAGGCATGCCGATCCGGTGGTAGAATTTTTCCATTTCAGCAATACCCAACAGAGCGGTCTGTTCCTCTGTCTCCGCCGGAGTTACCTGCATAACTTCCACCGCAAATCTTACAAAACGGGGCAGACAGTCGCGGTAAACGTATCTTGCCCAGCTGGGCCACATAGCCGCAAGGCCTGCGCCGTGGGTTACGTCAAACATGCCGCCCAATTCATGCTCCAATACGTGGCAGCAAAAATCGTCACCCTTGTTTCCGCAGCCGGTCAGACCGTTGTGGGACAGGCTTCCGGCCCACATGACCTGCGCTCTGGAGTTATAATTCTGGGGGTCTGTGTGGAGAATCTGGGCATGCTTCATAACCGTCCGCAGAATGCTTTCCGCAAGAAGGTCAGTCAGCTCCATGTTTCCGCCGTTGGTAAAATAGCGCTCCATGGTGTGCATCATGATATCCACACAGCCGGATTGGGTTTGATAGTCCGGGAGGGTAAGGGTCAATTCGGGATTCATAATGGCAAAACGGGGACGGGACAGGTCAGTGTCATACGCCCGCTTTTCGCCTGACTGCTCATTGGTAATCACACAACCGTTGCTCATCTCACTGCCAGCGGCAGCAATGGTAAGTACAACACCCACAGGCAGACATTTTTCTGCTTCCCGGCTGCCTGTGAACAGTTCCCAAACGTCCTTGTCAGGTTCTGCCAGGGCGTAAGCGATGGCTTTGGAAGAATCGATGGTGGAGCCGCCGCCAACCGCAAGGATGAAATCAACGCAGTGCTTTTTTCCCAGTTCTGCGCCCTCACGGACTTTACACAGGTGGGGATTGGGAACAACGCCACCCAATTCTGTATAGAAAATATTTTCTGCATCCAACGCCGCTTTGACCCGGTCCAGCAGGCCGGAGCGTTTGGCGCTCTGTCCGCCGTAATGGAGCAGGACTCTTGTACCGCCAGCCTGCTTTATCAAAGAACCTACCTGCGTTTCGGTGTTTTTACCAAACACCACTTTTGTGGGGGTATAATAGCTAAAGTCAAACATTAGAGAACACACCTTTCTAATAATACGTATTTTCTTTTATCATACCATATCCCATCGTCCAGTGCAATTATCTTGGAGAAAATACCTAAAAACTGCTATTAAGAAAATTTAATGGTAGTTTGTTCATAAAATCTTCACGGAATTGGAATATACTATTGATTACTGAAAGGGGGTTGCCGATATGGAGAGTAATGTGGTCAATGCTTTGATTGAGATACCGCTGGGATCGAAAAATAAATACGAGTTGGACAAAAATACAGGGAGAATTCATTTGGATCGGGTGTTGTACGCGGCAATGATTTATCCTGCTGAATATGGAATCATTGAAAACACCCTGGCTCCGGACGGAGATCCCCTGGATATTCTTGTGATATGCACGGAGCCCACTTTCCCCGGATGTGTGGTGCCGGCCCGTGTGCTTGGGTATTTAAGCATGATCGATAACGGAAAACTGGATTATAAACTCATCTCCGTAGTGGAATGTGATCCCAGATATGCCGATATGCAGGAATTGACAGACTTGCCCCCATTTGTGCTGAAGGAAATCTCCAACTTTTTTGCAAACTACAAAGTGCTGCAGGATGTTGTAGTGGAAGTAGGGGAATATTTTCCAAAATCCGAAGCCATCCGGATTATTGAAGAATGTAGACATAAGTATGCGACGTTAGAAGAAATAGAGTAATTCCCGCCAGAACAAACGCCCCATGACCAGACTGGTCATGG
>JAZNIL010000049.1:0-36604 GCA_045577435.1 Faecousia sp.
AATGATCTTCGAGAAGTATGCAAACCTCAAGTACAAGTATGGTAATCGTCATTTCTGGTGCCGAGGATATTATGTGAGTACGGTAGGAGCAAATAGAAAGGCAATACAAGAGTATATTCGGAATCAATTACAGGAAGATTATACCGATGATCAAATGAGTATTAAAGAGTATGTCGACCCGTTCACGGGTCAGCCAGTACAAGGGGGCAAATAAACAAAAGCCCCTTTAGGGGCAGCCCGTGACATCTGCGCGGTTGGCAGACTATTCGACGAGCCTATAGGCTCAGCCAAGGGCATGCCCCAAGGGGGCTAGTGCATACCACCGGCACGGCCGGTGGTTATGATTCATATGTCCTTTATATGAGAATCAATATGCTGCCCACTTTTAACCAGCTTTCATTAAATTGATCTATGGGCTGCTGTATTATACAGGTGGAAATTTGGTGATAAAATCCCGAGTAAATTTCAGAAAACTCTCCGCTGCCCTGGAAATATACCGGTTTTTCTTGGTGATGATAGCTATCTCCCATGGAAAATGGGGCCTTAATGGAATGCTCACCAGATTCTTTTCCGGGAATCGCTGCAGTATAGGTGCGGGGAGCACGCCTATGCAGGTGCCGTACGTTAAAATGTCCATAATAAAATTCGGCATCATACTTTGAAATGCTATGATGGGAGAAAAATTGTGATCGTGGCACATCCTTAAAAGAATATTGTAAAGCGTTGTGTCTTGATTATAAGTAATGATATCGTGCCCCTTTAACTGACAGATATGGATGGTATCCTCTCTTGCAAAAGGGTGCTCTTTCCCCGTAAAAACATGCACTTCGTCGTGAACAATGGGGACAATATTCAGGCTCTCCCCATTATCCAGTGGGAGCATCACCAGGCCAATATCCGCGGAGCCGTCCTGCACATCCCGCACCACGGTGCGTGTGCCGCTTTCCTGAATGGTAATACGGACAGCAGGATGCTGTTTGCGGTATTCCGTTACTAGTTTAGGAAAGTACATATCCAGCAGCACACCTGGGCATGAGATATGGATTTCACCTACCTCAAAATCTTCCACATCCTGAATGTTCCGGTAGATATCCTGATGTTTTTGCACCAGATCTGTTCCGTGCAGTACAAGGGCATTCCCCGCATCCGTGAGGGCAAAGGACTTTGTGCTGCGGATAATCAGTGGTGTACCCAGTTCTTTCTCCAGGTTCTTAACGCAGCGGGTTAGAATTGGCTGTGTCACGTAAAGCTGTTGAGCTGCCTTTGAGAAGCTCTGAAATTTTGCTATGGCCAGGAAATAACGTATGTGCTGAATGTCCATAAAGCTCACCTCCTTTTAATTATAGCAAAAAGACATAAATAAGCAAGCATTTATGAATTTGCTATATGCCACACAATACAGTAGAATGAAAATATCCAAAATGTGACAGGAGGAAACCATATCATGACACCCATCTTATCTCTAATTGGTATTTTACTTGGACTTGTTGCGCTGATTTTTCTAGCATACAAAGGGCACAGCGTCATTTGGATCGCACCGGTGTGTGCCATTATTGTGGCTGTCATGGGTGGACTGAACCTGCTGGAAGCCTATTTGGGTGATTATATGAAAGGTGTTGCGGACTATGTTTTTTCCTGGTTTCCCACTTTTTTCCTGGGTGCGGTTTATGGAAAAATCATGGATGCCACCGGTTCTGCCCGCTCCCTGGCAAATAAGCTTGTCAAATTGATTGGTTCCAGATTTGCCCTGCTGGCGGTGGTTTTGCCCTGTCTGCTGATGACCTATGGCGGAATATCCCTGTTTGTTGTGGTCTTTGTGATCTATCCCATGGGCTATGCGGTTTACCGGGAGGCGGATCTGCCCCGGACGCTCCTGCCCGGTGCCATTGCGTTTGGAGCCTTTGGCATTACCATGACTTCCATTCCCGGTACTCCCCAAATTCAAAATATAATCCCCACCACATATTACAACACAACAGCCGCGGCTGCGCCGCTAATGGGTATCATGGGCGCTGTGTTGATTGCGGTACCAAGCTACATCTATTTGGAATGGCGTATCCGCTGCGCGCGGAAAAAGGGCCTGCATTTCGTAGAGGACTCCAAACAACAGCAAAAGGTATTTGATGAGAGCGCACTGCCCAAGTGGCACTGGCTTAGCGGCTTGCTGCCTTTGGTGGTAGTGGTGCTGATGCTGAACGTTTTGCCCCCGATCCTGAAAAATGGCGGAATTGTAGAGCTTACCTCCAGTCAGGCGATCGTAATTGCGCTGTTGACTGGTATTCTGGCGGCTTGTCTGATGAATATCCGGCAACTGAAGGCATTGATGGGAGCTGTGAATGATGGCGCTGTAAGTTCTATGCCAGCGATTATGAACACCGCCTGCGCCGTAGGCTTTGGTTCTGTTGTAAAGGCAGTTCCCGGCTTCACACTGCTGAAAAACGCCATGCTGAATATGCCCGGTTCCATTCTTTTTTCCGAGGCAGTGGCGGTGAATGTGTTGGCCGGTGCTACCGGCTCTGCCTCCGGGGGATTGTCCATCGCACTGGAAGCGTTGGGTGCCCAGTATTTGGAGAAAGCCGCAGCCATAGGGCTGAATCCGGAGTATTTGCACCGGATTGCCTCTCTTGCATCCGGCGGCCTGGATACGCTGCCCCATAATGGCGCGGTACTGACACTGTTGGCGGTTTCCAACTGTACTCATAAAGAATCTTATTTGGACGTGTGTGTCACATCCTGTATTATCCCTGTGGTAGTCTCTTTGCTGCTCAGCCTGGTTTGGGGCATGTTTATCTGATTTTTATCAGTACTTTTCTTCGGTGAGTCACAGACGCGTGGTGACCCCTGAGAGATTCCTATAAGAAAATGTTTTTGTAATAAAGGTTAGTAAAAGAAACAGGTAGCCCACCTGTTTGTTTGCTGACCTTTATTTTTTATGTCTAATTCCTCGTGCGAATTTACGGCTTTTCATTTAGGGAAAATGGCAAGAATGGATACACTATAATGAAACGAATTGGCCGCGCTGCGGCTGGTGGAAATATAAGGGGGATTATTATGGCCAACCGACTGAATAAAGAAAAATCACCATACCTGATACAACATGGAAACAACCCCGTGGACTGGTATCCCTGGGGCAAGGAGGCGTTCGAAAAAGCCGAGGCGGAGGATAAGCCTGTTTTTCTGAGCATTGGTTACTCCACATGTCACTGGTGTCACGTGATGGCCCATGAATCATTTGAAGACCAGGAGGTAGCGGATGTTTTAAATCGGGATTTCGTATCTATAAAGGTAGACCGGGAGGAACGGCCGGATCTTGACGCAGTATATATGGCAGTGTGTCAGGCGATGACCGGTTCCGGCGGTTGGCCACTGACGGTTCTTATGACGCCCCAGCAAAAACCATTTCTGGCAGGCACCTATTTTCCTAAAAAGGGTGCCTACGGAAGAACAGGACTTATAGATCTGCTGCAACAAGTGGTGGTACTATGGAAGGAGAACAGGCAAGCACTAATTCACAGGGGAAACCAAATCATGGAAGCAATTAACCGCAGCCAGAGCGGCACCGGACAGGGGCCGGACCGAAAATTGGTGGAACAGGCACGGTCTCAGCTTGCCCGTGTCTTTGATAGGAGCTGGGGTGGTTTTGGACATGCGCCAAAGTTTCCAACACCCCACAATCTTCTCTTCCTTTTGCGTTATGGAAAAATTATGGGAGACTCCCAAGCTGTGACAATGGCTCAACACACGTTTACCCATATGGCTCAAGGTGGTATCCAAGATCACATTGGGGGCGGGTTTTCCCGGTACTCCACCGATGAAATGTGGCTGGTGCCCCATTTTGAGAAGATGCTTTATGACAATGCGCTGCTTTTGATGACCTATGCAAAAGCCTGGCAGTATACCGCTCAGGAAAGCTTTGCGGATACAGCCCATCGGATAGCACAGTATCTTCTGCGTGAACTCACTGATGATGCAGGTGGCCTTTACTGTGGACAGGATGCAGACAGCGAAGGTGTGGAAGGAAAATACTATGTGTTCACACCTCAGGAAGTGAAACAGGTTCTGGGACAGGAGGATGGCGGGGTGTTCTGCCAGCTGTATGATATTACGGACCGGGGCAATTTTGAGGGTAAGAGCATTCCCAATCGGATTGGACAGAACAGTGCCGCTTGGGACTGGGATGATCCAAGGATCGGGAAGTTGTATGACTACCGCCGAAAACGCACCAAACTGCATAAGGATGATAAGATTCTGCTTTCCTGGAATAGCTGGGGAATGATTGGCCTTACACAAGGGGCCATGGCATTGGGAGAACCCCGGTATTTGGATGCCGCGATCCGTGTCCACCATTTCATTGAATCGAAAATGACCGCGGACAATGACCGGCTCTACCTTCGTTACCGGGATGGAGAGGCAGCTCATTTGGGACAGTTGGAGGATTATGGAGTGTATGCCCTGGCGCTTCTGGAACTATACCGCTGTACTTTGGATACGAAATACTTGCAAAAGGGGATCCACCGGGCAGAGCAGATGGTGGAGTTGTTTGAAGATACCGAAAAAAGCGGCTATTTTATGACTGCTTCGGATGGGGAGGTGTTGATTGCCCGGCCCAAGGAAACCTATGATGGGGCTATCCCATCCGGAAATTCCGTCGCGGCAATGGTATTGCAGAGGCTGGCCTCCCTGACAGGAAACGAAAAATGGAGGCAAGCCGCTCAGAGACAAATGGTGTTTCTGGCGGATTGTATATCTGAATATCCTGCAAGCAGCTGCTTCGGACTGCTTGCCATGATGGATGGGCTGTATCCCCACCGGGAGTTGGTCTGTACAACAACAGATACAATGCCGGAGGAATTGCGGGTATATCTGCAAGACAATCCGGCGGACGATCTGCAGATAATTCTGAAAACAGAATCCAACGGGGTGTGGTTGGCCGAGTTTGCTCCCTTTACCGCGGATTATCCCATACCGGAACAAGGTGCGATGTACTATCTGTGCGAAAATGGCGCATGCAAGGCACCTGTGTCAGATTTCTCCCAGCTTGACTTGTAAAAAAACGAGGGATGTGCTTGCATCCCTCAATATTCATATTCAAAAGCGGCATTGGCTGCTTCCAATTCAACAAGGGAGACACCGTCTTTCTCAAAACAGTAATAAACCTTACAGGAAGGATGCTCATAGATGGTGCGGCTCATAGTGCCGCCTACGGGGGCGCAGAGGGGATACCCAGAGGTGTCCCGGGGCTGTATGGTCAGACGGTAGTTTCCCTGACGGATGATGATTTCATCCTGCCCAATGCGCACAGTCTTTGCCCCTAGATAAGTGGCTATACGGTATTCTTTTCCACGCAGATATACAATTCCTATGATTCCTGTAAAACAAAAACTTCCAAAGGGAATGTGTCCAACGCAGAGCATTAACGCCCCATCCGGGAAGCTGCACTGCGTCCACAGGTATTGCTTAGGAAAGGAGTGTCCCCGGTCTGATTCTATATAGCCAATTCCATTTTGGAACGCAAAGGAAGTACCGTTGATGGAAAGCGTACCGTCAACGGTATGCTTTAGGCTAAAGACGCTGTGCCGGCACTCCATAAAGGGTACGTACCGAAACGGTCCCATGATGTCATAGCGTGGCGGTGTGAGAGGGCCGAAGTGTAGCGTACCTGTGGCACTCAGGCGGGGCGTATGAATGTTCAGGCACACTTGGTTGTCTGTAAAACGGTTTGGTCCAAGTTCAATACAATTGCCTTGTTTCCGAAAATCCCTGTATGGCAATGGTATATGGAATGCCCCCATGTCTGTAATAAGCTGGATGGCACAAAAATTGCCAACACTTGTTTTGTGGCGGGAAGGGATAATTGCCAGAGTTTGCGTTTCCGACTGGCAGCGGTAATACCAGCCGCTAAAATAGCTGCCCATGAGTAAACCTCCAAGTATTTGAGTGAAAAAATCATTCCCATTTATATGGGAAGTTAAAACGGAATTCATAATAAATGGTGATTGCCCATTTCCTGGAAATGTGCTATAATTTAAGGGGACAAGCTGTGAACGCAATGTCCAGAAAGGAGAATTACAATGATTTTTGACACATGGCAGAACCATGCCCTTTATGAAAAACTGCACCCCGGCTTTAAACTGGGCTTCGATTTCATCGCCAAGGTAATGGCTGAGGGCGGCGAAATAGGTAAGTACGAGTTGGACGGCAAAAATGTCTATGCAATGATTCAGGAATACCAGGGTAAAGAAGATCACGATAAGTTTGAGGGACACCGCAATTACATCGATATCCAGTTTATTCTGGAGGGTCAGGAGATCATGGAGTCTGCCAATCTGGATCAGACCACATCTGTGATCGAGTATAATCCGGAGAAGGATGTGGAATTCTTCACCTGCCAGGGTCTGCGGACGGTAATGCAGGCAGGAAAGGGTGATTTTGCGATTTTCTATCCCAATGATATCCACAAGCCCGGTATCCGTTATGGCCAGGACACCCAGGTGCGTAAAATCGTTGTGAAAGTGCGCCTGTAATACCCCAGAGCAAGAAAATACCCATAAAACCCCTCCCCCGCCGGTACCGGCGGGGGAGGGGGCTGCTTTAAGGATTTTGAATGGGTACGGTGACAATGGGCCAGGGCGTTTGTCTTGACAAACTGGAGAGAAAGGAATATAATGCGGTAAAATCCTATACGCTGGGAGGAAAATCCTTTGGAACAGATTCTGCGCACACGTATAGAGGTAGGGCTTCCAGAGCCGGTGAAGCTGCTGCATATCACAGACGTACATCTTACAAAATTCGGTGACAGGGACAGCTTGGAACACAGAAAGCTGCTTCCCTCCCGGTATGATACCTTCAACGAAGCGCCTCTGGATCCGGAGGATTATTTCCGGGAAGCCATTGCTATGGCCGAGGAGATGGGCACGGTGTTGGTGGTGACAGGCGACGTGATCGACCTGCATAATCCGGGCAATATTGAGGCGTTTCACGCCATTGCCCACGGCCATGATATGATGTTCACCCCCGGCGGGCATGAGCATCAGTGCCGGTTTGTCCGCACCATGGAGGAAGGTTGGGACTATGTGCAGCGTGTGCGCACGCAGCTGACAGAGGAATTTCCTGAATTTGATCTGGATTTTGACAGCCGTGTGATTGGCGGAGTAAATGTGGTCACTGCCGATAACAGCCTGGATTATTTCAATGCCCAGACTGTCTGCCGGTTTGAAAAGGAACTGCAGAAAGGCTTGCCCATGATTCTGTTCTGTCACGATCCCTTGAATGACCCCTTGATTGGCCGCACAGAACCGTACCACCCCAACATCAGCCTGACCCCGGAGGATTACCGGGTGAGCAATTCTATGCTGGATAAGCTGCTGCACGATCCCAGAGTTATTACCACCGTTGCGGGACACGCCCATGTCAGCCGGGAATATGAGATCGATGGAAAGACCCACTATATCACAGACGGACTGTTTCGGGGTGTGTGCCGTTTGATTGAATTGGTTTGACCCCGGTTTGGAGAGCTATGAAGACGTATTTATTTGACCTTGATGGAACACTGATTGATTCCATGCCCACCTTCGCGTCCACCATCCTGCGGATTCTGGATGATCACGGAATTGTCTATGGCAGCGATATTATTAAGACCGTTACCCCTTTGGGACTGGCTGGGTCGGCAAAGCACCTTGCGGGTATGGGTGTGCCACTGACACAGACGCAGCTGGAGGACTTGATCCGGGATTACCTGCTCTACGGCTATCACTATGAGATCCAGCCCAAGGAGCATGTGGTTGCAGTGCTGCGGGAACTGAAGGCCCGGGGAGCGGGGCTGAATGTACTCACGGCCAGCCCCCACGTTACACTGGACGTGTGCCTAAAACGGCTGGGAATGTGGGAATTGTTTGACAACGTATGGTCCTGTGATGATTTTGGGACTACCAAGGCAGACCCGGAAATTTACCAAATGGTGGCCCGGAAGCTGGACGTGCCTGTGGAGGAAATCCTGTTTCTGGATGACAATTATTACTCCTGTGCTACGGCAAAGTCGGCAGGCATGCAGGTGTGCGGTGTGTATGACCCCTTCTCAGAGGAGTATATTGCGCAGATGAAAGCGCTGACAGGCCGGTATATCTATGATTTCCGGGAACTGCTGGGGAAATAAAGTAAAAAGGGGCTGTTGCTTTTGAGCAACAGCCCCTTTTTATCTGCCGTTTGGCGGCAGTTTATAAGGTTACACCGTCTTTAAAAATGGAAATTTCCTCGTATCCGTTTTCCTCATTGTGGGTGGGCTTACCGTTGGCAACCTGGAGAACATAGGCAAACAGCTCTTCGGTAAGATCCTGCCCATCCAGAACCGGGCTGGCGTCAAAATCAATCCAATTGGTTTTTTTGAGAGCTAAGGGGTGATTGGTGGCGATTTTGACGGTAGGCACGGCCCCTCCCAAGGGCGTGCCTCTGCCGGTGGTAAACAGGATCAGGTGGACACCGGCAGCCATTAGATTGGTGACCGCCACAATGTCATTTCCCGGGCCGTTGACTAAGGCCAGTCCGCTTTTTGTGATCCGGTCACCGTAGTCCAAAACATCCACAACAGGGGACAGGCCACCCTTTTGCACGCACCCCAGGGATTTTTCCTCCAGTGTGGTGATACCTCCGGCTTTGTTTCCCGGTGAGGGATTTTCATAAATTACCTGGTTGTGGCGGGTATAGTAGTCCTTAAAATCGTTGATAAGCCGGACAGTTTTGTCAAAAACATCCTGTGTTTCGCAGCGCTGCATCAAAAGATGCTCCGCGCCAAACATCTCCGGAACCTCTGTCAGAGCGCAACTGCCACCCAGGGAAGTCAGCTTGTCGCAGAACCTGCCAACCAGAGGGTTGGCGGTGATCCCGGAATAGCCGTCGCTTCCGCCGCATTTCAGACCCACCTTTAGCTGTGAAATGCTTACAGGCACACGTTTTGCCTTTGCCGCATGGGCCTGCAGCTGCCGGATCAGCCGGATGCCTTCTCCAATCTCGTCGGTGAAGTCCTGGGTGTTGAGAAATTTAACTCTGTTATCATCCCAACTGCCAAGAATGGTTTTAAAGGTCTCAATATTATTGTTTTCGCAGCCCAGTCCCAAAACCAGCACACCGCCGGCATTGGGATGGTTGACCATCCCTTTTAATATCTTCTGGGTCAGCAGCTGATCGTCCCCAAGCTGGGAGCACCCAAAGGGGTGGGGGAAGGCTTTCGCACCGGTAATTTTTGCCAAAGTTTCCCCAATCTTGTTCACACAGCCCACGGTGTGGATAATCCAAATATCGTTGCGGATACCCACATCCCCATTCTCACGGACATACCCCAGAAAAGTCAGCTCCGATGTCTGCTTTTCCATTGGATATGTAACAGGTTCATAGCGGTATTGCAGGATACCTGACAAATTGGTTTTCAAATTGTGGGTATGGACATGCTCCCCGGCTTTGATGTTTTCTGTAGCGTGACCGATGGGCTGGCCGTATTTTATGATATGCTCACCTTTGGCGATATCCCGGATTGCGTACTTGTGACCGTCGTCTATGTGGATTTCCACATTGTCCAGCTTATTGATCAACATAGTTTGCAATCTCCCATTCCAAATAGGACAAATCCTCTCCCCACAGCTGGGTGTTGGACAGGATCTGTCCAAGGGTTGCGGATTTCATAAAAGCCATCACGTCCGGGTCGTCGTTGGGCATATCCGTCCTGTAAAACGCGATTAGCTTTGCAAAGGAGAACAGTAACGTCTTTGGCATTTTGCCAAACCGGCGGATATACTCCGTAATAGAGGGCAGAACCCGCACTTTAAACTTGCTCACAGAGTTTAAGGCAATGGATGACAGGTAGTGCCGGATATAGGGATTGGCAAAACGCTTCAGCACGTCCTCAGCGTAAGACACCAGCTCCTCTCTGGGCAGATCCAGGGTGGGTATGATTTCATCAAAGACGCAGGCTTTGATATGGGCCAGCATTTTTTCGTCGTCCATGCAGGATTTCACCGTATCAAAGCCGGAAAGCAGGCCGTAGGGAACCAGACAGGTATGGGCGCCGTTGAGAATCCGAACCTTTCGGGTTCTGTACATTTCCAGATTGTCAGTGAGGACTACGTTCAAACCGCACCGGTCAAAGGGAATTTCCTGGTTTAAATTGTTGTAGCCCTCAATGACCCAGAGGTGGAAGTACTCCGAGGTGTTGAGCAGATTATCCTCATATCCCAGTGCCTGCGCTTCCTCTTTGGGGTAACCGGTGTTAATCCGGTCAACCAGAGTGCAGCAGAAAATGTTCTCTGTTTCGATCCAACTCTTAAATGCTTCTCCCAAATTCCAAAGGTCGGCGTACTGAAGGACACATTTTTTCAGGTTATCGCCGTTGCGGTCGATGAGCTCGCAGGGTAGAAATACAAAGCCGGGAAGTCCCAGATCAAAGCGGTGTTTCAAAAGCTGGGTCAGCTTTGCGGGGAAGGTTTTGGCGGGTCGGTCATGGATGGAATCCTGATTGCTGAAGCAGATACCTGCCTCTGTGGTGTTGGATACAATGAAGCGAAAATCCGGATTTTCTGCCAGTTGGAGATAGGTATCAAAGTCCTCATAGGGCTTTACGCACCGGGAAATCACCTGGATTTGCCGCACATCAACCCCTTCCACACCCCGGCACATATGGGTGTAGACGCAATTTTGGGCGGTGAGCATGTCGCACATGCCGCTGGCGATGGGCTGAACCACCACCACTTTGCCGGCAAATGCTGTCTGCTCATTTACTTGCTGCAGCATCCAGTCCACAAAGCCCCGGAGAAATCCGCCCTCACCAAATTGAATAATTTTTTCTTTCAAATCAGCACCTCATTGTCGTCTTTGTTTCAAGATCACCGGGACAGGGCTTGGTCAATCAGGGGCCAGGCCTCCTCCGGATAGAACTGGTGTCCACCGTTACCCCTGACAATGGTGCACAGATCTTCTTTTCCCAGCCAGCGGTAAGCGCTCTGAATCTTGCTGTAAGCTTCCTCAGTGCCCGCCAAGGGGAATATATTGTCCGTGACACCGCACACCAGAATCAGATGTTTGGGAGCAAGCAGGCAGCCTACATCTCCCATTTCCATGTATTTCCGAATGTCTGGAATGAAATTACAGGGGCAGTGCCAAAGGGGAATAATGGAGGCATCATAGCTGCATACCGCGCAGGAGGGAACGGCAATGGAAATACGGTTGTCCATACATGAAGCATAAAATGTGGTAGTACCGCCGCCGGAATTACCCATGCAGATCACCTTGCGCTGATCCACAAAGTCTGCAAAGTGGCTAAACATGACATCAATCAGCCGCTGAACATCCCACACCCGCTCACCGATGGCGGTACGGCCCAGAAGGAGGGAGGGCATGCAGTGGTTATAGGACAGACAAGCGGGGTTGCCGCTCTCGGGATGCTGTCCGGTGGCACCCATGTACCGCTGGTCAATGGCTACTGCGCCGTAGCCACGATTTATGGCCTGAATTGCCATATCTCTGCCGCCTGCGATACCAGCCGCATCGCCGGGGAAACGGGGTTCACCCAGGGAAATGTGCATGCCTGTGGCGTGTCCCTGCAGGCAGATAGCCAGAGGCCGTTTTCCTTCACAGTTCAGAGGGTACAGGAAAACACCCTTTTGGAAGTAACCCTGCTCGCTCTGGAATTCAAATTCCGTGCGCAGATATGTCTCTGTCTGGGTGGTGGACAGGATGGAGAACTGGTCATCACACCGCTGCAGGGGAAGCCCCAAAAGCTCCTCCAGCTTTGCCCTGGCAGTGGTCTGCCACTGGGCCAGATCGCTGCTGCCGTCATAGGCCATGGTCGGCGGGGTCTGCTTGCTCTTTTCTACAATGTAGTCATAGGATTTATAGAATTTCATTATGTATTACATCCCTTTTTAATGATTTAATGTGGTCAGATCGTAGGAATCCAGATACTTCGCGGTGTTTTTAACCATTTGGCAGAACAGTGTCCATGCGTCCTTCAGAGAACAGGATACCAAGGGGTCGGCGCAGAAGGCGGCGAAGGCCATCTTCAAGTCCCGGCGGGCAACAGCTTCCAGAACCAGGGTTTGAATGGCGCTGATGGGACTTACCAGTGGGTGCACAGTGGGAGGAATCTCTCCGCTGAGGACGGGGGCTACCCGGTCACAGGAGAAATGGGCATTGGTCTCCACCACAGCGCCCAGAGGGAGATTGGGCACCTGTCCACGGTTGGGCAGGTTCACATTTGTGACAAAATCCTTCAATCCGCACAGCGCCCGCATCTGCTCCACGCCTTCTTCGCCGGTACACTGGATCACTACCGGTTCCTCTCCGGAAGCCAGCCGCTGCGCCCGGGCAAGACGGTCCTTTAGATTGTCTTTCCGCCAGGCCACGGGAGTCAGAGCAAAGCCCATCTCCTGTACCCGTTCCGAGCTGGACAGGTACCAGTTCCCGGGGCAGAATTCTGCCAGATGACGGTCGCCCGCGGCGGCAATCACACCTGTCCGCTGGAAAAGATCCATTTTTACCATCTCATGGGAGACAAAGGGAGCATTGGCCCAGCTGGTGTCTACCTGCTTGTTTGTTCCGTGACAGGCGTGTTCCTTGCAGTAGTCCCGGTAGATGGGATACAGGTCAATATTTCCGTAATGGGCGGTGGTGAGCCATGTGAAGTGGTTCACGCCGGTAACAGTGACTTTGATGTCCTTGCGCAGAACGCCGGTAAGCCCGCAGGTATCCTGCAGAATTTGCTTTAAAAAGCTCTGGGTACCGAAGACCTCGTGGCAGCAGCCAAAGGCTTTGATCTGGGGGAAGGCTTTGTACAGCTGGGCCACACACAGGGTCATGGGGTTGGTATAGTTAATGACCCAGGCCTGGGGGCAATGTTCCTTGACCCCGAGGGCAATTTCTTCCATCATAGGCAGGGTGCGCAGGGCACGGACAATACCTCCCGGGCCGGTGGAATCGCCAACAGGCTGATAGATACCGTACTGTTCAGGGGCGTGGACATCCGACTCCATTTCGTCAAATGTGCCGGGCATGATGGATATGAAAACAAAGTCCGCGTCCTTGAGCGCCTGTGCCAGTGTGGGGGATGCATTGTAGTCCCAATGGCCACGGGCATCCGGCAGATCATTGAAACGGTTGCCTATGAGCTGGTTGTCCAGGGCAGCCTGCTGGTTAATATCATAAAGTTCCACTCGGCCGGACATGTCGGGGCAGGCAGCCAGGTCGGACATAAGCCCCCAGGCCCAGCCTCTGGAACCGCCGCCAATATAGGCGATCTTCACATCTGTGACGGTCTTGTTATGATAGTTCATAAGTACCTCCTGTAAAATGAAGCTATATTTAGCTTAAAACAAAAAAATAATATTTTCATTAAAATATTTGCGAAATATCCGATAAAACAAGAAATTATTGTTGCGTATTTCCAAGCGGATTGATACAATAGCTAAAAAGAACGGAAATATCAGAGGTGTGGGGTATGAAAGCGGAGTCTGTTGGCAAGGTTATTTATGATATTGGCGTGCGGTTTCAGTATGAAAAACGGGGGTCGGGCTGCCTGGAAACGATGAAGAAGGCACATCTCCACCAGGATCACGAACTGTACTATCTGGAAAAAGGCAGTGTGCAGTACTTTGTGGATAACAAGCTTCTGATGATGGAGCCGGGTGACTTGATTTTTATACCCGCAGGATCTCTCCACCAGACAAACTATACCAATAAGGCAGAGGCGGTGCGTAGATTGCTCCTGTTTCGGGAGGATATTTTACAGCCAGAAGCAAGGCAACGCCTGGAGGTGATGAACCGGGAACATCTGGTGCGCTTTTCCCCATTGCACAAGCAGAAAATCTACAAGCTGTTGACACTGATTGAGGAGGAGCAGGTAGCACAGGAATCCGATTGTGGGCAGATGCAGGAGTTGTATCTCCAGCAGCTAATCCTGCTGGCTTACCGCTACAGAATGAAGATAGTTCCGCCGGAATGGACAGAATCCCAGCTTCTAATTCAAGAGGTAGCGGCATATATCAGCGAAAACTTTGGCCAGCCCCTGTTTTTGCAGGATCTGGCCCGGCAGTTTGGGTTCAGCCCATGCTATCTTTCCAGAATGTTTAAGGACATCACAGGCGTTGGGATTTGCGAGTACATACAGCTCTCCCGGATTACAGCGGCGGAAAAACTGCTGCAGGGAGGCATGCCGGTCAGCCAGGTGGCGGCAGCCTGCGGCTTTAATGACAGCAATTATTTTGGAGCGGTTTTTAAGAGGGTAAAGGGAATTACCCCCAAAAAATACGCCATGGAGGAAAAAGGGTGAGCCCTGACCGGCTGCGGGCGGAAATACCGGTGGATGTACGTTACGGCGATTACGGGGAAGAAAGTAAAATGATTGTGTACGGCTATTTGACCCAAAGAATCACCTGTGAAGCGGTGGCAAAGGCAGGAATTATATGAGGTTTTGAGATGTATAAAACAGCGAATGAATATTTTCTGGAGCGTTTTGGGTGCAAAGTGTACAAGCTGTCTTTGGATGCCGACTTTACATGTCCCAACCGGGACGGAACTCTGGGTACAGGGGGTTGCATTTTCTGCAACGGCAGTGGAGAATTTGCCCAGGAGGGTCAGGATATCCCCACCCAGTTGGAGCAGGCAAAAAACCGAGTGCGGCAGAAAAACCGGGACGGTAAGTATATCGCCTATTTTCAGGCGTTTACCAATACCTATGCCCCCGTAGACCGGCTGCGCCAACTGTATATGCAGGCCATTGCCCCGCAGGAGGTGGTGGCGCTGGCAATCGGCACACGCCCGGATTGTCTGCCGGAGGAAACAGTGTCCCTTTTGGGAAGAATTAACCGGATCAAGCCGGTGTTTGTGGAGCTGGGGCTGCAAACGGTGAACGGGAAAACAGCAGAGTATATCCGCAGAGGTTACAGAAATGAAGTATACTTTGATGCCGTGAAGCGGCTCAAGGAAGAGAATATTCAGGTAATCACTCATATTATTATCGGTCTGCCCGGGGAAACGGAGCAGGATGCTGTAAACACCACCAGAGCGGCGGTGGCGGCAGGGAGCGATGGGGTGAAATTTCACCTGCTTTATGTGCTGGCAGGCACAGATCTGGAAAAGGATTACCGGGCTGGGAAATTCCGGTGTCTGACCCTGGAGGAATATGCTGCTTGCCTGCGGTCGTGCCTCCGGGAACTGCCGCCGGAGGTGGTGGTCCACCGGATTACCGGGGACGGGGCAAAAAAAGATTTGGTAGCGCCGGCATGGTCTGGGGATAAAAAGAGAGTTTTGAATTATCTGAATAAATTTTTAGGGAAGGAATAAGAACAAATCCAGGAAAACCCTTGAAACTTTGGCGTTTTGGTGGTAAAATATCCTAAGTGACTGTGGCCATTTGCCACAATCTGTATTGTATCCAAAGTCCGTGGAAACGGACAAGATAAAATAAGGAGGAAAATCATGACTTCCAGTGAAAAGAAGCAACTGCAAATCACAGCCTGCAAGGTTCGCATGGGTGTAATTGAGTCCACCTATGGCGCAAAGGCAGGTCACCCCGGCGGCAGCTTGTCTGCTGCGGAAGTGTATACTTACCTGTATTTTAAGGAAATGAACATTGATCCCAAGAACCCCAGATGGGAAGACCGGGACCGTTTCGTTCTGTCCAAGGGGCACACCACCCCCGGCCTGTACTCCGTACTGGCACAGCGTGGATTCTTCCCTGTGGAAGACCTGCCCACCTTCCGTCATATCGACAGCTACCTGCAGGGTCACCCCAACATGAACATGGTTCCCGGCGTGGATATGTCCACCGGCAGCCTGGGTCAGGGTGTTTCTGTGGCAGCCGGTATGGCTTTGGCAGCCAAGCACACCGGCAAGACCAACCGCGTCTACTCCCTGCTGGGTGACGGCGAGATTCAGGAAGGCCAGGTCTGGGAAGCTTGCATGGCAGCAGCCCACTACAATCTGGACAACCTGTGCATCGTTGTGGATAACAACGGCCTGCAGATCGACGGCAATATTGCCGACGTTATGAGCCCCTATCCCATCGTGGATAAGCTGGAAGCCTTCGGTTTCGCTGTACAGCAGATCGACGGCCACGACTTTGACGCCATCGAGGCAGCCTTCAACAAGGCCCGTGAAACCAAGGGCAAGCCCTCCGCTATCGTCATCAAGTCCGTCAAGGGCAAGGGCGTTTCCTTCATGGAAAACAATGCCGGTTGGCATGGCAAGGCTCCCAACGATGCTGAGTACGCACAGGCTATGAGCGAGCTGAAGGCTCAGCTGGCAGAATTGGAGGCATAATTATGGCAGAGATGAAGAAAGTTGCAACCCGTGACAGCTACGGCAATGCTCTGGCAGAGCTGGGCGCTGAGTTCGATAACCTGGTAGTTCTGGATGCCGACCTGGCAGGCGCTACCAAGACCAGCATTTTTAAGAAAGCATTCCCCGACCGTCATTTCGACTGCGGCATCGCCGAGGCCAACATGATCTGTATGGCTACCGGTATGTCCACCGCCGGCCTGGTTCCCTTTGCATCCAGCTTTGCAATGTTTGCTGCTGGCCGTGCATTCGAGCAGGTGCGTAACTCCATCGGCTATCCCCACCTGAATGTGAAGATCGGCGCTACCCACGGCGGTATCTCTGTGGGTGAGGACGGCGCTTCCCACCAGTGCTGCGAAGACTTTGCTCTGATGCGCGCGATTCCCGGCATGACCGTCATCTGTCCCGCTGACGATGTGGAAGCAAAGGCTGCTGTCCGCGCTGCTTACGAGATGAACGGCCCTGTTTACCTGCGCTTTGGCCGTCTGGCAGTGCCCGTATTCCATGCTGAAGACTACAAGTTCCAGATTGGCAAGGGTGAAGTCCTGCGGGACGGCACTGACGTTGCCATTATCGCCAACGGTCTGCTGACCTACGAAGCCATCGTGGCCGGTGAGGCTCTGGCAGAGGCTGGTATCAATGCAATGGTCATCAATATGGCTACCATCAAGCCTCTGGATGAGGAGCTGGTACTGGAAGCAGCCAAGAAGTGCGGCAAGGTCATCACCTGCGAAGAGCACTCCGTTATCGGCGGCCTGGGCGAGGCTGTTTGCTCCCTGCTGGCTGAGAAGTGCCCCACCATCGTAAAGCGCATTGGTGTCAACGATGAGTTTGGTCACTCCGGTCCTGCTAAGGATCTGCTGAAGCAGTTCGGTCTGTGCAGCGACCACATCGTGGAGGTTGCCAAGGAACTGTGCGGCAAGTAATCTAACTTAACAGCAAAGGCCCCCAACCGTCCCGGTTGGGGGTCTTGATTATTCAGTGTCCGGGTCAATCCGCCGGGCTACTACCACCAGACGTCCGTTCGTCTGGGAGTATTCGCAGGTGGAGAGGGTGATGTGTTTATCTCCATACTTAGCATTTACACCTGTTTCGTGCAGAAAAAGAATCTTGAAGGTGTCCAAAAACGGCCCACAATAAACACAATCAGAAAAAAACCAGCGCAAGGGGGAAAAGCCACTTTCTCTTCATTTAATAATCTCATTCAGGGGAAGATCTTCCCGCAATGCGATTTGGGCCAGATCTTCGTATTCATATTTGCTTCTGGTAATGCCATAACCGCTGGCAGTCTTTTTTCTTACCGGGCCATAGGGTGTCTGCACTGTTTCCGTAGACCGTTCCAGCGTATAGCGGCGCTTTTCGCATTGGCGGATTCCCAAGGTGGTGGTGTGGCGGAAAATTAACCTCACCATAGAATCTTTTTGATTAGGTTTACATAAAACTATTAGCATGGTGCCGGGACGGCCTTTTTTCATACCAATGAAGGTAGTGAACACATCCAGCGCCCCTGCCCGGAAAAGCTGCTCCGCGGCAAAGGCGATGGCCTCGCCGGTCATATCATCCAGATTGCAGGAAAGCTCAAACACCGTGTCCCCGTCCTCTTGGGTCTGCCCCAGCATTGCCCGTACACAGTTGGCGGCAGGGAAGTCTTTTCTGCCCAAGCCGTAACCGATGGCGGTGGTGCGCATAGGCGCCATGGGGCCAAAGTCAGAAACAAAATGCTTCAGCAGGGCAGCTCCCGTGGGGGTGCACAGTTCCCCTTGAATCTGGCCGCCGTAAATAGGCACGTCTTTTAAAAGGCAGGCAGTGGCGGGGGCGGGAACAGGCAGAAGTCCATGGGCGCATTTAACCTGACCGCAGCCAACGTGGACAGGGGAGGCGGAAATCCGCTCCGGCTTCAGTTCATACAGAAGGTAGCTCACCGCGGCAATATCCGCAATGGCATCCAAAGTGCCTACTTCATGGAAATGAATTTCTTTCACACTGACACCGTGCACCTGACTTTCCGCATCAGCAAGCAATCTGTACACGCAGAGAATATCTTCCCGAACCTGCTGGCACACCTGCAGATGAGAGATAATGTGGGCGATATCAGCCAGGGTGCTGTGGCTGTGGTGGTGGCAGTGTTCTTCCATACCGTCCACCAAGACCTGCAGATGGCTGCCGGTAATGCCGCACTTTACAGATTTCTCCAGACAAAACCGCACGCCGGGAATCCCCAAAGCATTCAGCCGGTCTGTCATCTGAGCGGGGTCGTCAAACAGCTCCAGCAGGGCTGCTGCCAGCATATCTCCCGCAGCGCCCATGCCGCAGTCCAAATACAGCTGTTTCATTTCTTTGCCTCCATGTGATTCATCATACTCGCCATATAGCCCGCACCGAAACCGTTGTCGATGTTCACCACAGATACACCGCTGGCGCAGGAATTGAGCATGGACAGCAGGGCTGCCAAGCCCTCAAATGCCGCTCCGTAACCCACACTGGTGGGAACGGCAATTACAGGGCAGTCCACAAGACCGCCTACCACGGAGGCCAGCGCCCCCTCCATACCTGCGATGGCAATGACCACACTGGCCCGCATCAATACTTCCCAGTGGTTCAGCAGCCGGTGCAGGCCGGAAACTCCTACGTCATAGAGACGCACCACTTCATTTCCCAGAAACTCCGCAGTCAAAGCGGCCTCTTCCGCTACGGGAATGTCACTGGTGCCCCCGGTGGCTACCACGATGGTGCCCATACCCCAGGGCTCAGCTTTGCTACCGGCAATGGCAATATGACCTTCAGGATAGTAGGTGATGGATTTGCGCAGATTCACTGCTTGTGCCTTTTCCGGATCCAGCCGAGTGATCAGAATGTTTTTTTGCCCACCTTGCGCCAAGGTGTCTAAAATACCGGCGATCTGCTCCGCCGTCTTTCCAGCGCCGTAAATCACCTCGCAGGCGCCCTGGCGGAGCTTCCTGTGCAGATCCACTTTTGCGTATCCAATGTCCTCGAAGGGCTGGTGTTTAAGCTGCACCAGAGCATCCTCCACAGAAATGCGACCCTCCCGGACACCCAGCAAGATATCCTTGATATGGTTCATTTACGTACCTCCAGATCCAAAAGGACGTGGTCATAGTATTTTTTAAGTTCTGCAATCATTTCCTGCCGGTGCTCCAGTACCAAGGGCAGCTGTTCCTGCCGTACCTGTATTCTGGCGTCGCTGCCCAGCATGCGAATTCTGAAATCCCGAAAACCTAAGGCTTTTAGATATTCCTCTGCCTGTTGGGTTTTATCCAACGCATCCCGGTCAATGGGTGTACCTGTGGGAATCCGGGTGGCCAGACAGGCATAGGCAGGTTTGTCGTGGGTAAAAAGTCCTGCGTCCTTGGAGAGCTTGCGAATCTGATCCTTTGTTATGCCGCATAGCCGCAGGGGAGAAAGAACGCTTAATTCTGCCAGCGCGGTCATACCGGGCCGGTCGGAGGCATCATCAGAAGCATTGGTGCCGTCAATGACCACAGGGTAGCCGTCCTGCGCTGCACTATGGGAAATGGCGGTAAAAATGGCTTTTTTGCAGTGGTAGCAGCGGTCCGGGGGGTTGGCTGCAATCACGGGGTCACAGAGCACATCCAGTTCCAGCACGTTCAGCTCCAATCCCAGCTGCCGGGCTAAACGCAAAGCGTCCTCATATTCAAAGGTAGGTTGAAAAGGGGTTTTTACAAAGTAGGCCTTTACCTGCGCGCCGCAGGCTTTTGCTGCATACAGCAGATACGCCGAGTCCACACCGCCGGAAAATGCCAGCGCTACCTTGTTGTGCTGCGCAAAAAAATGCTGTAAGTCCACGGCGGTTCCCCCCTTTATGATAATAAAAAATCATATCATAATTTTTTAGGGAATACAAGCACCCTTGCTGGGGGGAAAGGGAGATATAAGAGAAAAACTGCCGTATAAACGGCAGTTTTGTTACCAATGAGATTTTACCTGTTCCAGCAGGGCAATGCCTCTGGCTGAAATTTCCTCCGTCACCACGGGGCTGTTCAGAAGACCCCCGTCCATGCACTGCTGAATGTGGGCTGCCTCATAGATAAGCTCATGCTCACAGGGGAATTCTACTGTTCGGTCTTCCTCTCCTGCAATGTGGAAGATGGCCTTGCGGGCTTTCCAGTATTCCGGGATCTCCACCCAGCCCTTGCTGCCGAAGATTCTGGCGGTATTGTCCAAAATAGCCCCGGTACTGTTTTTGGCGCTGAAGAGAATACCGCTGTCAGTAACACCGGAGAGAATGTACTGCCACTCCACTCCGTCACTGTGGGCGCTGTGTATACCCCCAATGCGGGAAATATTTCCAAACAACCACAGCATCAGCTGCACTGCGTAAATGCCGCTGGACAGCAGCGAACCGCCTCCCAAGGAGGCATCAAACATCCACCCATTGTAAGCGGCGGGAAAGCTGTGGCTGAGGTCCGCCAAGTGGATATCCCCCAGCACTCCCTCCTGAATCTGCCGGCGTACTTCCAGCAGGGCAGGCAGAAACAGCATCTTTTCCGCTTCCATAAAGAATAGCATCTTCTCCCGGGCTAGAGCATAAAGCCGGCGGGTGTTGGCTTCGGTGGTGGTGCAGGGCTTTTCGCAGATCACATGCTTGCCTGCCTCCAACGCCAGCTTTGCCAGGGGATAGTGCTGAGAGTTGACAGCGGAAATATATACAATGTTCACGTTTTCATCGGCAAGCAATGCTTCGTGGCTGCCATAGGCGGTGGGGACGTTCCAAAGGGTGGCTTTTTCCCGGGCCTTTTCCAGTGTGCGGGAGGAAACGGCCACAATTTCTCCGCCATTGGCGGTCCGCACACCGGCAATAAACCGGGGAGCGATAGAAGATGTGCTTAAAATTCCGTAACGCAGCTGCATGTTCATTCCTCCTTCAAAAAGCGCTCCAGCGCGGCGGCAATACCGTCTTGGTTGTTGGTCAAGGTGACGTAGTCTGCCGCTTCCTTCACTGCCGGGGCGGCGTTCCCCATGGCAACTCCGGTACCGGCGCACCGCAGCATGGGAATGTCATTTTCCGCGTCCCCAAAGGCAATTACCTCATGGGCGGTAATATTCAGGGTCCTGCAAATATCCAAAATACCCTGTCCTTTGTTGATGGAGCGGGGGATAACCTCCAGATAGAAGTCCGCCGTCTGCACCACGGTCAGCTCCGGGGGAAGAAACGCGGCAATTTTGGCCTGTACCTGGGGTAAAATCTCCGGCTGTACGGACATAAGAATCTTCACAGGGGCAAAGTCCAGAAACTCTGCCAGATTGCCTGTCTCGGTACAGGTCATGTTGTTGTTTTTACACTCGTAATCCACCTTGTAGGCGGATTTGTCCGTCACATAGAATTGCCTGCCATCGTCCAAAATGGGTGTCACAGGGAGGGTTTCCAGAAAAGCAAGTACTCGCTTTGCAGTGTGCATGTCCATGGTGGTCTCGAACAGGGGCTGCCCGGTTGCCGCATCTACGATTCTGCCCCCGTTGTAGGACATTAAGATGCCGGCATACTGCCGCATGTGCAGAATATCGCACTCTCTGTACAGTCCGGGGGAAGGGCGGGCGGAGGCCAGTGCCAGGCGGATTCCCTTTTCCTGGGCGGCCATAAGAGCTGCGCGGGTCTTCTCGGTGATGTGTTTTTGGTCGTTATTCAGAGTGCCATCCAAATCCATGGCAATCAGCTTGTAGCCCATCGGTTTTCTCCTTGGTTTTTCTTTGATTATACCTGCTGAAGGATAAAAATGCAATGCCCTTGTGTTGGCCTGTGACCGGGATGAAGCATGCAAAATTGGGATTGACCTTTCGGAGAATCGCGCTATAATTGTCACAAAAGACAGTACTGATTGAAATGAGGGGCTGACATGTTTGCACAGGTAGATGAATACATCAGCCGTGTCTTGGTGGGAGAAAAGGGTGTTCCCGGCTGTCAGGTTACAGTGATGCGTGATCATCAGGTGCTGCACCGGTACAGTGCCGGATACGCGGATCGGGAGGCAGGAACACCTCTGACAGAGGATACCCTGTTTTTTATGTACTCCTGCACGAAGCCTATGACCGTGGTAGCGGGTCTGCGGCTGGTGGAGGAGGGTCTTGTGGAGTTGGATGCGCCTGTGAGCCGGTATCTTCCTTGGTTTGGGGGCGTGTCTTTGCTGCGGGACGGAGGATTGGTAAAACCCCGTAATGAGATGTTGGTACGGCACTTATTTACCATGAGCGCGGGCTATGACTATACCATTGCCGCCGATCCTCATGTGCAGGAGGCACTGGAGAAACACGGCACTGGGATTACTACCATGCAGGTTGCACAGGCCTTTGCCAAACGTCCCTTGGGCTTTGAACCGGGCAGCAGATTCAATTACAGCATTTGCCATGATATTTTGGCTATGGTAATCCAGCAGGCTTCCGGTATGCTGTACCGTGACTACATGGACAAGGTCATCTTTCAACCGCTGGAAATGAAAAACAGCACCTTAAGCCATGACGCGCAGACGGTGAGACGGGTGGCGACTCAGTATACGGTAGAAGCCGGCAAAATTGTTCCTATGGAAAAGGTCAATGAGCTGGTGCTCGGGCCGAATTATGACAGTGGCGGCGCGGGGCTGATTACCACGCTGGAGGATTACAAGCTGTTTGCCGATGCTATGGCTTGTGACGGTGTGGGTTGGAACGGATACAGGCTGCTGAAGTCGGAAACCGTCTATGCGATGAAGCAGGTACATTTCACAGATGAGCAAGGTTTTGGTTCTATTGCGGGTCCGGGCTATGCTTATGGCCTTGGAGTACGGGTGCGGACCAGTACCATCCCGGGGAGCAGCCCCCTGGGTGAGTGTGGTTGGGACGGCGCGGCTGGTTCTTATATGATGGCAGACACAGACAATCACCTGTCCATCTGTATGACCATGCACCTGCGGGGGTGGCCGGAAAAAATTACCGGCGCTCACGGTGCAGTACGAGATCTGGTGTATCAGGCTGTGCAGCTTTAACATAATGGGGGGGTCTGTGATGAATGAATACTTACTGAAATATGCCATAACGCCTAGAGTGGTGAAGGCGGATAGCATGCAGACTATTATGGTCAAGGGACTGGATGAATCCTGCCGCTTTTATGATGATATGGATTACCGTGTAACGCTGACTCCACTCAGCGATGGCTGGGACTATTTTGAGGGCAGGGAATTTGTGATGCGTGGCAGGGATAACAGCAAAACCATTACCTGCCACAGTGTGGACGGGGTGCTGTCCATCTCGTATTTTTTCAAGGGTGAGGACCAGTGGAAGATCACGATTGCTCCCGGCAGTGATAAGCATATTCCTCCGGAGAATGCCAAGTATGGTTGGACATGGCGCACCAGCGGCATGATGGCGGGCTTCCATTTCTGTGTGTATTCCCTGTATGATGACCTGTATACCAAGCGTCCCTACAAGGGCGACCTGCATGTACACACCTGCCGCTCCGATGGTGACATGGGTCCCATGACTGTGGCGGCTCAATACAGGCGGGGTGGCTTTGATTTTCTGGCCATCACAGACCACTACATGATGCAACCCTCTTTGGATGCGATTGAGGGCTTTCGGGATATTGACACAGCGCTGAAAATATTTCCTGGTGAGGAGGTTCACCCTGTGTCTGCCGGGATTTTTCACGTGGTGAATTTTAACGGCAAGTCCAGTGTCAACCAGCGGGCCTATGACCAGCCGGAAAAAACCCGGCAGGAGGTGGAACAGATTGCCGCAGGGTTGGATATAGAGGATTCCAATACCCGCATGGAAGTAGCATGGTTCCAGTGGATCAGCCAGGCAATCCGGGAAGCGGGGGGGATATCTATCTATGCCCATCCCTACTGGACGGTTTTTGATTCCTATGTGGTGCGTCAGCCGGTCAGTGATGAGGTGCTTCGGCGTGGGATGTTTGATGCCTACGAGTATTTTGGGGGAAATCCCCACAAGATCAACAGAATGCAGGCACAGCTATACTACCAGCATTGTACCGGGGGTAAAAAGGTACCCATTGTTGGTTCCAGCGATTCCCATTGCGCGCTGGCCCACGGCCGTGAGGATTTTGATAACACCTGGACCATCGTGTTCGCGGAAAATGTGGAGAAGATTCCTGAGAACATTCTTGCCGGCAACACGGTTGCGGTGGATAATCTCAATGTGGAGGACAGGGATATCTTCGGCGATCTGCGGCTTGTGAAATACGCTTGGTTCCTCACGGAAAACTACTACTATACCCATGATTCCCTGTGTGACTCTGCTGGGCAGGCAATTTTACGCCACGTGCTGGGCCACTCTGGTCAGGAAGCGCTGATTGGTCAACTGGAAGCGGAGATCAAAAAATTCGATGTATCTTTTTTTGGCACGGTAGGGAATCTTTGATTTCCAGGATAGAATAAAAAGTCCGGCTTATCCGGAAGCTGCATAAAAATGGGGCTGTTGCAAAGTAAGCAACAGCCCCTAAAACTATGAAAATTATATATCCTACGGGTACAGGGACGATTTACCGCACCTATAAATACTGACGATAAATCTTGTATCCTGCACCAGGCCTATCTTTAAGGGTTTCGGGATATATGGCGGTACCGGAAAGCTTTATTTGTCCTCCCAGTAAAAATGGCCTACCGCAAGACAGTGTGGTCGCCGCCGTCCCCAGCGGGGATCAAATCACCCAATTTTACATAGCGGATGGCATCCTTGCCACGCACTTTGGGATTTCCGTTCTGGTATTCCAGAGCAAGCTCACTGGTGCTGTAAGCCAGGTAAAGGTCATGCATGATATCGCACAGAGCAATATTCACTATGCCGTATTTGCTGTGCAGATCCACCAGAAGCAGGTTCTCGTTAGGGTTGGCACAGGTGCCCCAGTGCAAGCGGACAGAGGTTCTTCCTTGCTGGATCTGCGGACGGTGCCCGGTATCACTGCTATAATAATTATAGGCGGTGAGGATCTGCCCATTGTAAACCAGCAGGCGCGGGCGGCACTGAATGCTTCCGGTAAAATATACCGGCTCACTCCATGTTTTTCCCATATCACCGGAGAAAGTAGTGCAGATACTGTCTATCTCCCGGTCGGTTCGGTAGATGGCGTATATTTTCCCGTCCAGGAATTTATATTCGTATTCATACTGGGCGGGTTTGGGATAGATGGCGAAAAACTCGACCGTTGCCACGTCATCGGCAGAGCGGAACAAAATTGGCTCAGAGCACACGGTGGTCACTGCTCCGTATGTATAGCCGTCCTCACCCCGAAACATAGCGCAGTGACCCACTTGTTCAGATTTGAGATATCGGTGGGCATAGCAGCCATGTTCTTCCAGATAAGCAAATTCCTCCGAAAGGCATAAAGGCAGGCATGTACCGTCCTCTTTTCGGAGCATGACCGGTTTCTCATGGCTTAACTCCCCGGTGAGGAAGCAGAAGTCCTTGTAGCAGAAAAAATGGTCTGTATCTGCCAGAGAGTTTTTTTCATAAAAAACCCTCACCTTGCCGTTTCCAAGGCTGAGGATATTGGGACAGTAAACATCATCCCCCTGGGCAATGGTCACAAATCGGATATTTGTGGGTTGGGACGCGGGGAAATAGGAAAGGGCGACCTTTCCTCTGGATTCTCCGTAATGACCCTGGAATCCGGGCATATAAGCACAGAACATGATACCGTATTTGGAATCAAAAGCAAGAGCGGCACCATCCCCGCTGGTTTCGGTCAGGCCGTTGTTAATCTGAATGGAT
Organism: Faecousia sp.; assembly: GCA_045577435.1. Taxonomy (GTDB): domain Bacteria; phylum Bacillota; class Clostridia; order Oscillospirales; family Oscillospiraceae; genus Faecousia. The sequence continues at coordinate 26,056 of JAZNIL010000049.1, forward strand.
CTTTCAAGAATTGACATGAAAACGCACTCCTTCCAAGGCAAGTATATCAAACAGAAATGAAAAGATCAATTGAAACCATGACAATGAACACTGAAAAAGGCATCTTTATGCCCGGCTGCCAACAAGATTCTGGTTTTTATAAGGTTTTTCTCTGGTGTCATATAGGAACATGTTTGAGAATGTATCTTTGCCAGATATGGTCTTTCCCAGACATGCAAAATGATTTAACCAAATGGTTAAATCATTGTTGACAGGCAGCCAAATCTATGCTATTTTATATTTAACCAATAGGTTAAATGAAAGGAGGCTGATATCTTGGGGATTCAGAATACCATGAAGGCTCTATCCGATCCTGTTCGCAGGGAAATCTTGGAGCTGCTGAAGTCTGGTCGGCTTTCCGCCGGGGAGATTGGAGAAAAATTTCCCATTAGTGGCGCTGCGGTTTCCAAACATCTTTCTGTGTTGAAAGAAGCGGATCTGATCCGGGATACCCGGGGCGGTAAATTTATTTTTTATGAGCTGAATGCCTCAGTTTTGGAGGAAGTCATGCTGTGGCTTGCAGGCCTAAAGGGGGAAGGGAAATGATTAAGAAGAATTTGAAAGTTTTGATCCTTACATCGATGGTAATCTTACTGCCGGTTTTGGCGGGTGTGATTCTGTGGAATCAACTGCCGGAACAGATCCCCACACATTGGAACGCTGTGGGTGAGGTGGATGGTTGGAGCAGCAAGCCTTTTGCTATTTTTGGTTTACCGCTGATCCTGCTGGCGGCTCAGTGGCTGTGTGTGCTTGGGACTTTTGCGGATCCCAAGAAGGAGAGCCATCCCAGCAAAGTTCTGAACATGATCTTTTGGATCATTCCCATCCTGTCTGTTGTGCTATTTGCTATCACTTTTGCAGTGGCTATGGGAAAAGAAGTGCGGATGGAAGTAGTAATGCCTGTGTTTATAGGGCTTCTGTTTGCGATTATAGGCAATTATCTGCCTAAGTGCAAGCAGAATTACACCATTGGCATTAAGATCCCCTGGACACTGAACAGCGAGGAAAATTGGAACAGAACCCACCGCTTTGCCGGCCGGATTTGGTTGATCTGCGGCATTATCATCATGCTGACAGGTTTCTTTGGTGGCTTCTGGATCTTCTTAGCCGTTGTTCTTTTGATGGTCTTGGCGCCTTTTATCTATTCCTATGCACTCCACCGTAAGGGTATATAAAAAAGAAAATCATTGGAAGACATTTGAAAAACAGCGCACAGGCACGGCAGGAAATTCTGCCGTGCCTGCCAGTATTTATACTGAATGATAGGCAAGACACACAGGTGCTTGGTGTTAAGGATAACTGGACTTTTTTAGTAAATAGTAGTACAATATATTTCATACATCATCCAACATAAGGAGGTCTACCAATGAACAACATGAAGCAGGATGTCTCTGTGCGTTGGATTTACTTATCCGTCGGTGTGATAGCCATGCTGTTTGCCGGTGTTCTGTACGCATGGTCCATTTTAAAGGCACCTCTGGCTGCTGAGTTTGGCTGGAGCACGTCCCAGCTTGCCCTGAATTTTACACTGGCAATGAGCTTCTTTTGTATCGGCGGTCTGCTGGGAGCTCAGATCTCCAAACGGGTGGGGCACCGGATCGCACTGTTAGCCGCGGGTGGGTTGTCCGCATTGGGCTTCATTCTCACCGCGCTCCTTCGCAACACCTCTGTGGGAATGTTGTATGTTAGTTACGGCGTTTTGGCCGGTGTGGGCATTGGCATTGCCTACAATGTACTTATCGCCACCGTCAGCGCATGGTTTCCTGACAAGAAGGGCCTGTGTTCCGGATGGATGATGATGGGCTTCGGCGCTTCGGCACTGATTCTGGGAAATGCGGCGGATGCTCTGTTCAAAAGCGCACTGGGTTGGCGCACAACCTATATGATTTTGGGCGTGGCTATTTGTGTGGTGCAGTTTGTGTCCGGCCTGCTGTTGAAGAAGCCAGATTCGCAGGTGGTGCTTCCTCAGCCCAAAGCCCCCAAGCTCAGCAAGTCAGAGAGCTTTGAGCAGCGGGATTACACCTCCTCTCAGATGCTCCGCCGTCCCTCCTTCTGGATGGCCTTTGTGTTTATCTCTTTTCTGGCTGCTGTGGGCAGCTCTGTTATCAGCTTTGCCAAGGATTTGGCATTGTCTGTAAACGCTGCCGAGTCGCTGGCGGTTTCTCTGGTGGGTGTACTGTCTGTGTGCAACGGTCTGGGGCGTATTCTCACAGGCGCGCTCTTTGACGCCATCGGCCGCCGCAAAACCATGCTGTGGGCCAATGTGCTGACCATTTGCGCTGCCATTATCACGCTGCTGGCAGTATCTATCGGATCGCTGCTCCTGTGCATTGCAGGCCTGTGCTTGACCGGTATCTCTTACGGCGCTTGCCCCACCATCACTGCCGCGTTCACGTCCTCTTTCTTCGGCATGAAGTACTTCTCCACCAATATGGCTTTTATGACCTTCACCGTCATGGGCGGCTCTCTCATCGCCACCGTGTCCAATAAGGTTCTGGAGGTTACCGGAGGGTATACTGCCACCTTTATGATGCTGCTGGCGCTGACCTTTGTGGCGCTCATTCTGAACGTTTTTATCCGTAAACCCTAATTATATTGACAGACTGACAGCAAAATGACAGGGACTTTCGTGCCCCTGTCATAATTTTTTGCTGAATTGGCATGTTTTCCATGAGGATGCCCTAGCATGTGGTGTTGTTCGCCGGAATATGGGTTGTCGCATCCACAATCTTGTCATTTTGAATGGGTAATACCGCCGTTGACTGATAATTGCAACTATGGACAATATTTACCGTCAGAATTACGGGGATTGTGCAATCGGTGTTTTCTTTGGAAATACACGAACAAATTTGTTGACGGCGCACATAGTGATGATGGAGTATATTGTCAATACAACAAGAAAAATTATATTTCTGTGGGAATCTGAGAACTGGAAATCAAATAGTTTGGATATGCGGGGGAATATATCTTCAACCAACACATATTTGATTAACGCATGGTTTAAGTAAACTGCATAGGACAAGGTGCCAAAGCTTTTAAATATTTTATAATTCAGCAATTTGTTAATCCAAGAATCGGTATCATACATTGCCAGAAGCAACACAACAAAAGTTATCAGGAAAACACTTTCGTGGCTCTTATACACGAAAAGCGTCACAAATGAAAGGATGGACGCTATATTAAACAGCCATTTTTTTGATTTGATATACTTGTAATAGTGGGTGGTAGTCAAGTAATATGTAAGAACACCAATACAAAGCGGAGAGAATGCGCGCAGAAGAGGGACATGGAAGAAGCCTTCTGTGCCCCAAAGATTCACACCGGTTTTCAGGAATGCTTGAATCATCAGAATGGCAGCAGGAAAAATTATTTCCCGGGACAGTTTTTCATTTACACATAATAATCCATAAATAAAGTAGCTGCAGATGACAAGTACACATAATTGCCAGAGGGGATAATTGATTCCTCCTCCGAAGAAACCCGTATTCTGCAAGAGAAATAATTCAGGAATTAAGGAATACAGGTCTTTTAAAATTACAGAAACTTGGGATAGGCTAGGCTGGCGTAATAAATCTACCAGCTGTTTAAGGAGAAAATACAGTGCGAGTATTAGCAGAGAAAAAATATAATGCGGATAAAGCGATTTAAGATGGTCTTTGGTATAGTCACATTGGTTGTACTCTCTTGTTAAATTAGCATTACGCTTTTCGTAGAACTTTTTTCCCAAGAAAAAGCCGGAAATAATAAAAAACAATTGAACAGTTACGCCACCTCCTGGCGCAACATTAGCACCAAAGTGTCCGAGGGCAATGAGATAAGCGAACAGCAACTTGAAAAAGTCGATAGAATATATTCGTTTCATATGATCCTCCTGGTAAGTATGGATAATTTCACCTCAGTTAATAGGGTAATTATATACTTAAGGGATAAATATGTCAACAATCCAGGTAATGCACAGGAGGGTAATAATGTGGGGCGGGAGTAAAACCCCCGCCCCCAAATTACTGTACTATACCATTAGCCAAAGATGCTACCAAAGAGTACATTTCCCTTTCGGAGCGGACATTGTGGGCCTTTTTTAAGATGTCCTGTTTTTGCTGTTCGGTCATGTGGGCATAGCGATTCATGGCGGCGGTATTCTGCGCCAACGCCATACCAAATCCAATGGGAACTTTGTAGAAATCCATAATTTTTCTCTCCTTTCCTTTGGGGGCGGTCGTTGGTTACCTATTATGCTGCCGCGTCCAACATGTTTTCGATGAAGATTCCATATCCCGTCGTGGGGTCATTTACGAGGACATGGGTCACCGCGCCAATCAGTTTTCCGTCCTGGATGATGGGACTGCCGGACACGCTGATGTCAAGTAGGGGACAAAAGAATTTTGTGTTTTTCTGCGGTTTTTATGCGTATTTCGGGGTAAAAGGCAGGTTTTGGCATGCCTCAACAAGAATCCCTAAGTTGACATAGATGAAATGTCGAAACCGGTCGCTTTTAAATTTTCTCTCACTTTCGACAAGTTCTGATTTCGGGGGGTGCGCAAGTGTTTAACCCATTTATGAGAAAACCGGGAGCTGCAGTTTACGGCTTCCGATTCTAACATTATTACAGAATTTGCTCGGAAATCATACGGCGAATATAGGACAATCACAGTTTGTCGAATGGGTTAATTTTATGCAAAGCTTCTCACTTTTTCTGTATTTGGGCAAACTTTCGGGGAGAAATCCCGCGGTTCTTTTTGAAACACTTTGAAAAGTAATAGATCGACTGAAAACCACAACGCTCTGCGATCTCACTTACGGAAAGCTGGCTGCAAACCAACATATGTTCTGCCATATCCAATCGTTTTTGCAGAAGCTCGGCTTTGGGGGAATAGCCGTATCGTTCTGACCATAGCCACGAAAAATGGCTCACAGAGAAGCCGGCGAGCTTAGCCATTTCTTCAAGGGTCCAGTCCTGCTCCGGGGTGTGCATGACTTGATCATGGATAGCTTCGATACACAATGTACTTTTCTCGCCGCCACAGTTTAGTTGGGCTCGGTACAGGTCGATCACCATTTCTGTCAAAATACAGTGTATCTTTTCCTCATACCCTGTTGCTTTTCTGATATTTTCTTCCGTAGCTTTTTCGATGGCGTGCCTCATGATTCTCTGGCTACCAAGCTTCACATTGGTGGCACAGGGAATCGGATACTTTTCTAAAAGTGGAGCAAGGTCCTTTGTAACATACATCCAGTCATTAACAAAGCTATGGTCACAGTCGATGGGCCCGTGATAGACCACCTGTCCCGGCTTTGTTAGCAGCAGTTCTCCTGCGTTCCCGCAGAGCATTTCTCTGTCTTTCTCATACAGAAAGGGGGTGTGAAAGTAAAACAGGCCAAAAAGATCCGGTTGGATTCTTTGACAGAACTCGGCGTTTTTATGTGGGAAATCTGTCCCGGCATAAACAATCTGCATAACGCCTCCTATAATCGTAAGAAAGTACAAAAGCTCAACCCAAAATACCATTTACAAGGATGTCTTACCACAATATAATACAAATGTCAATCTTTTCAGGAGGTTTTTTGATGAAAATATTCCCTTTAAATGGCAAATGGACACTCTGTGGCGGAGGATACCGGACAGAAGGAACGATCCCCGGTTCTGTATATTCTTTTTTGCTGGATGCAGGGCTGATCGATGAACCGTTCTACAGAGACAATGAACTGCAAGCCCTTGCCCTGATGGATAATGAATTTACGTTTACGAGAACATTCTCTTACCATGCAGAAAATAAAGTTTTTCTGCACTGTGACGGATTGGATACCCTTTGTGATATCTACATAAATGGAAGTCATATTGCCTATACGGACAACATGCACCGGGGCTGGGAGATCGACATTTCCGATATATTGACAGACGGAGAAAACCAGATCAAGCTGGTATTCCATCCCGTTGACCGCTACATCAAGGAAAAGCAGGCCCAGAATCTTTTACCGCCGGTTTCGACTGATGCGATGGTAGGATTTCCCCATATTCGCAAAGCCCACTGTATGATGGGATGGGACTGGGGCCCCCGGCTTCCGGATGCAGGTATCTGGAGAGATATTTATCTTCTGGAGCAAAACAGTGCCAGGATCTGTGATCTCCACGTTATGCAGCGGCACGAAAACGGGAATGTATTTCTTACGCCTCATGTAATTACCGACCGCCCCTGTGATCTGCGCGTGATCCTGACGGATCCGGATGGCTGCACCTTCGAAATCGCTCCCAACAAAGAAACGCAGATTATAGATCCGCAGTTATGGTGGCCCAACACCCTTGGAGCACAGCCGCTTTATGGGGTAAGAGCAGAAATTGTCGAAAACGGCACTGTAGTTGACCGGTCCGATAAGCAGATCGGACTGCGCACCTTGGAATTGATACGCAAACGGGATAAATGGGGTGAAAGCTTTTATCACAAGGTAAATGGCGTGCCATTTTTTGCCATGGGTGCAGATTACATTCCTGAGGACAATATTTTGTCCAGAATTACACCGGAGCGAAGCGAAAAGCTTCTGCGTGCATGTAAAGAAGCAAATTTCAACACCATCCGGGTTTGGGGCGGTGGCTATTATCCCGACAATTTCTTCTTTGATTTATGCGATAGACTCGGTATTGTTGTTTTTATGGATATGATGTTTGCATGCTGCCTTGTCAGCAATGATCCTGCCTTTACGGAAAACGTTACCGTAGAATTCAGTGAGAATCTGAAGCGGATGCGCCATCATGCCTGCATCGGTGTCATTTCCGGTAACAACGAAGTGGAACAGATCTACTGCAATCCGAAGTATTCCGAATTCTACCCTGCTTATCTCAAGCTGTTTGAGGATATCCTGCCGGAAATGATGAAAACGCTGTGTCCCTACATTCCCTATATCCCATCCAGTCCCACCACCTGCGGTCACTTTATTGATCCGCTGAACGAAAACTACGGGGATATGCACTACTGGGAAGTGTGGCATGGGAACAAGCCCTTTACGGAGTATCGCAAGAAGTTTTTCAGATATCTCAGCGAATTCGGCTTCCAGTCCTTCCCCTGCGAAAAAACAATCAACAGCTTCACCCTGCCGGAGGAAAGAAACATCTTCAGCAGGGTTATGGAGATGCATCAGCGCAATGGTAATGCTAACGGAAAGATTCTGAACTATCTCTCCGACACCTATCGCTACCCTACGGAATTTGGTGCCCTGTTGTATACCTCACAGCTATTGCAGGCGGAATCCATCAAATACGGCGTGGAGCATTTCAGACGCAACCGGGGCAGATGTATGGGAACCCTTTACTGGCAGCTGAACGACATTTGGCCGGGCGCTTCCTGGGCAAGCATTGATTACTTTGGCCGCTATAAGGCACTGCAGTATTATGCCAAGCGCTTCTACGCTCCTGTCCTAATCTCGTGTAAGGAAATCGGAGAGCGTGATACCCGAAATATTGTAAATATGGAGCGCACTGTTGATTACGAAACCAAAGCACAGCTGTCAGTTCACAATGACACCCTGATGGAGATAACGGCTGTTGCCATTTGGGAATTAAGAGATACCGGTGGCCATATTATACAATGCGGAGAAACCCCTGTTACTGTGGCCCCTATGTCGGTACAGACACTGCCCGAAATGGACTTCCACAAATGTGATGTCAACAATACCTATCTGTCTTATCGCTTGATTTGCAACCAGGAGATTTGCAGTGAGGGTTCCGTTCTGTTTACTGCGCCTAAGTATTTTTGTTTTGAAGACCCGAACTTGCACTGCCAGGTAAATGGCAACGAAATCACAGTGTATGCCGACAAGTATGCAAAGTCCGTCCAGATCGATTCTCCCGACTCGGATTTTATATTGAGCGATAATTTCTTCGATATGAACCCAGGTTGCAAAACCGTCCAAATTCTGGAAGGATCACCCAAAACCATCACCTTGCGGTCGGTTTTCGACATTGGATAATATAATTTCCCTTTGACGAAAAATCGGTTACCCTTTCGGCAAAGAATTTTGCGTTTATTACGCTGAAATTTGTTCGTTAAAAATCCTTATCCCCCACAGGAGGTACTACATATGAAACGATCAGAAATCAATAAGGCTCTGCGGCAGTTGGAGGACATGTGTGAAAAAGAGCATTGCTACCTGCCCCCCTTCTGCCATTTTACTCCCGAGCAGTGGCAGGATATCGGCCACGAGTACGATGAGGTCCGGGACTGCATGCTGGGCTGGGACATCACCGACTACGGTTTGGGGGATTTTGACAAGTTCGGCTTTTCCCTCATCACCATCCGCAACGGCAACCGTGCCATGGCGGACAAGTATCCCAAGGTCTATGCCGAAAAGCTGCTGTACCTGAAGGAAGGACAGTACGCGCCCAACCATTTCCACTGGTTCAAGACCGAGGATATCATCAACCGGGGCGGCGGCAATGTGCTGATCCGGGTCTACAACAGCCTGCCCAACGAGGAGATTGACTATGAATCCGATGTTGTGGTGCATACCGACGGCCGTACCTATACTGTGCCTGCCGGCACCCAGATCCGTCTGACCCCCGGCGAGAGCATCCATGTGCAGCAGTACCTGTATCACGATTTTGCCGTGGAAGAGGGCAGCGGCGCGGTGCTGCTGGGAGAGGTCAGCCAGTGCAACGATGACAACACCGACAACCGTTTCAATCCCCCGGTAGGTCGTTTCCCCACTATTGAGGAGGACGAGCCCCCCTATCGCCTGCTGTGTAACGAATATCCGAAAGCCAAATAAGGGCCGTCATTACCATTAAGGAGGAACAGACCATGATCGATGTCGTTGCACTGGGTGAGCTGCTCATTGACTTCGCCACACAAAGTACGGATACGGAAGGATATCCCACTATGGCCGCACATCCCGGCGGCGCGCCTGCCAATTTTTTGGCAGCGCTGACCCGATTGGGTGCCAAAACCGCCCTGATTGGCAAGGTTGGCAGTGATATCTTCGGTAAGCTCCTACTTTCTACTCTGCAAAAAGCCGGGATTGAGACACGTGGCATGGTGGTCACCGACAATGTATTCACCACCCTGGCCTTCGTCACCTTTGACGAGAACGGTGACCGGGAATTTGCTTTCTCCCGGAAGCCCGGCGCGGATATCTGCCTGTCTGTTGAGGAAATCGATCTTTCCCTCATCGACGAAGCCAAGGTTTTCCACTTTGGTACTCTGTCCTTAACCCACGAGCCTGCCCGCTCCGCTACCTACTGGGCTGTAGCCTACGCAAAGAAAGCCGGCAAGCTGATCACCTACGATCCCAATCTCCGTAAGCCCTTGTGGTGCGACCAGGAGGAAGCAAAAAAGCAGCTCCTCTGGGGGCTGGGACAAGCGGATATAGTAAAAATCAGTGACGAGGAAGTGGAATTCCTCTTTGGCTTAGGCGTGGAAGACGGCGCAAAGCACATACTGGAAAACTTTGGTGTAGAGCTGGTCTTCGTCACCTGTGGCAAGAATGGCTGCTTCTTCAAAAATGCCATTGCAGAGGGTCATGTGCCCGGCCTGTCCGGCATTCAGGTCATCGATACCACCGGAGCCGGAGATATCTTCGGCGGAAGCGCCCTCTGGAAGCTGCTGCAGACCGGAAAGCATCCCACCGAACTGAATACATATGAGCTTTCCGACATTGTCCGCTTTGCCTGCGCCAGCGCAGGACTGTCCACCACCAAATCCGGAGGTATTTCCAGTGTTCCGGAGCTTGATCGCATAATGACGGCTCTAGGAATGTAACTTCCCATAACGGATAGGGTACTTTGAAAAAATCCATAATCATTTCTCCTTTCATTTTGCGGGCGGTTGATAACCGCCCCTACAGATTCTAACGAAGAAGGTCGTAGGGGCGGATATTATCCGCCCGTTAAGCTGCCGCGTCCAGCATGTTTTCGATGAAGATGCCGTAGCCTGTGGTTGGGTCGTTCACAAGGACATGGGTCACCGCACCGACCAGTTTGCCGTCTTGAATAATCGGTGAGCCGGACACGCTGATGTCAAGTATGGGACAAAAATATTTTGTGTTTTTCTGCGGTTTTTATGCGTTTTTGCCGGTAAAAGGCATGTTTTTACACCGTCCAACCGCAGTCCTTAACTTGACATAGACGGAATGTCGAAAAAGGAGACTTTTAATTTTTTCTCACTTTCGACAAATTCTGATTTTGGGGGATGCGCAAGTGTTAATTTCTAGAATGACAAACAGCGCAAGCGGTATATCGCCGCCTGCGCTGTATAAAACGGTATCAATATTTCTTTTTCAGCACCAAGTAACAGACCCAGTAAAGAAGCACCAGAATGCTGACGGCAAAGCCTGCCGTTATTGAGAGCAGATCCTGACCCAGCAACTTGAAAACAATGGCACAGATGGCTGCGATCAAAACAAACAGATATCCGGCCCATGCCCACGCTTTGTTGCGGATAAAATGGTTGCGCTCGTCCTGTGTCTCCACATCCCATTTTTCGCGATAAGATTCGTCTTTTTTGTAGCGCAGAAACTGGATTAC
>JAZNIL010000050.1:0-22729 GCA_045577435.1 Faecousia sp.
CTGCCGGCAGTGCCCACACCGCCCTGCAGCTGGGCTGCTTCATCGGTGATAATATCGCCATACAGGTTCGGCAGCACAACCACCTGGAAGCTGCTGCGGATTGCCGGATTGACAAGATTTGCGGTCATTATATCAATATACCAGTCATCTGCAGCAATGCCCGGATAGTTTTCTGCCACCTTGTGGCAGATTTCCGTAAATTTACCGTCGGTTTTTTTCATGATATTTGCCTTAGTAACGATGGATACCCGGTTTTTGCCGTTGTTTTTGGCATAATCGAAGGCTGCACGGGCAATACGCTCTGTGCCCACATCCGTTGTCACCTTGAAATCCACTGCCATGCCGGGAAGTGCAACACCCCGGCTGCCCAGCACATATTCACCCTCCGTGTTTTCCCGGTAGAAAATCCAGTCGATATTTTCCTCAGGGATGGAGACAGGGCGCACATTGGCATAAAGATCCAGCTCCCGGCGCAATGTTACATTGGCACTTTCCATAGTGCCGCCCATGGGGGTTGTGGTAGGGCCTTTCAGCAGCACATCGCAGGCTTTGATTTGCGCAAGCACATCATCCGGTACGGACTGCCCCAGTGCCAGCCGGTTTTCAATGGTTAGCCCTTCAATTTTGCGCAGAACAACTTTTCCTTGGGCAATATCCTCCCCTAAAAGGGTCTGCAGGACCTTGACGGCACATTTTAAGATCAAAGGCCCGATACCGTCGCCGTCAATAACGCCCACGGTAATCACATCTTTTTGGGAAAAGTCTGTCTTTTCCCGGTTAATATCAGAAATACGCTGCTGCTGTTCTTCCAGCAAACGCCGGAAAGCCGCGCAAGCGGAATCTATGGGATTCATACATTTCCCTCCCCGATAAACGGCAGTAAACCGCCGGCTTTTAAGATACGCTGCTGCCGCTGGGTCAGATTGCAGCACAGTGAAATTTGTCTGCCGGTGGCAGTGTCAGAAGCGGTAATGCTGCCGCTTTCCATACCTGCAAAAATATTGTCGATACAAAGCTTGCTGTCCAAGGTCAGGGCATCATAATCTTCCGGATTGGCAAAGGTCAGAGGCAGAATACCGGCATTGATGAGATTTGCCACATGAATCCGGGCAAAGCTCTTGGCAATGACGCACCGCACGCCTAAGTACATGGGCACCAGCGCCGCATGCTCCCGGGACGAGCCCTGTCCGTAGTTGCTGCCGCCGATGACGATGCCGCTGCCGGCAGCCTTTGCCCGCTGTGGGAATTCCTTATCACATACCCCGAAGCAGAACTGAGACAGGTAGGGGATGTTGGAGCGGTAGGGCAGGATTTTCGCACCTGCCGGCATAATGTGGTCGGTGGTAATATTGTCGCCCACTTTCAGTACCACAGAAGCAGCTAATGTATCGGGCATAGGCTGGGCTGTGGGCATGGGCTTGATATTGGGACCACGCAGCACCTGCGCCTGTTGTGCCTGCTGCTCCGGCAGGGGCAGCAAAACACCGGTGTCGTCTACACAGAACTTGGGGGGCATAGCAATTTCTGCCAGCGGCTGCAAGGTTGTGGGGTCGGTCAGGCAGCCTGTCAGTGCGGATGCGGCGGCGGTTTCCGGAGATACCAGATAAACTTTACCGTCGGGTGTGCCGCTGCGGCCTAAGAAGTTACGGTTAAAGGTGCGCAGGCTCACACCGCCGGAGTTGGGCGAGAAGCCCATGCCGATGCATGGACCGCAGGCACATTCCAAGAGCCGTGCGCCGCTGGCGAGCATATCCGCCAGTGCGCCGCAGTTCGTCAGTGCAGTCAGTACCTGCCGGGAACCGGGGGACACAGACATGCTGACATTGGGGGCAATCTGCTTGCCCTTCAAAATCGCCGCTACCTTCAGCATGTCAGCAAGGGAAGAATTGGTGCACGAACCTACACATACCTGATCTACCTGAAGTCCCTGCAGGGATGCCACAGGCACCACATTATCCGGACTGTGGGGGCAGGCGATCAGCGGTACCAGTGCAGACAGGTCAATATCAATGACCCGGTCATATACCGCGTCTTCATCCGGGAAAATAGGCACAAAGTCTTCTGCCCGGCCCTGTGCCGCCAAAAACTGCTCGGTTACGGCGTCGGCAGGGAAAATAGAAGTGGTAGCGCCCAACTCAGCGCCCATATTGGTGATAGTAGCACGCTCGGGGACGGAAAGGGTGGCAACACCGGGGCCGCCCCATTCAATAATCGCGCCTACACCGCCTTTTACACTTAAAATCCGCAGAATCTCCAAGCTGATATCCTTTGCGGTGACAAAAGGACGCAGCTTGCCGGTGAGATTAACCCGGTACATTTTGGGCATGGTGATGTAATAGGCATCGCCGCCCATGGCAGCGGCTACATCCATGCCGCCTGCGCCGAATGCCAGCATACCAAGACCGCCGGCGGTGGGAGTGTGGCTGTCGGAGCCAATAAGGGTTTTGCCGGGCTTGCCGAACCGCTCCAAGTGGACCTGATGGCAGATGCCGTTGCCGGGTCTGGAAAACAGAACACCGTATTTGGCGGCAACGGTTTGCAGATACCGGTGGTCGTCGGGATTTTCAAAACCGCACTGCAGGGTATTGTGATCCACATAAGCAACGCTTAGCTCCGTTTTGACCCGGGGAATGCCCATGGCCTCCAAGGCAAGGTATGCCATAGTGCCGGTGGCATCCTGCGTCAGTGTCTGATCAATGCGCAGGGCCACTTCCTGCCCGGGAATCATCTGTCCGGAAATCAGGTGTGCGGCGATAATTTTTTCAGCAACTGTTTTACCCATTACGGTAGCACCTCGCAATCATATTCGCTTTGGCTTTTTCAATATGCCGTGTGATAAGCTCTGCTGCCAGATCGCCGTCTTTCGCGGCGATGGCTTCAAAAATTTCTTTATGTTCTTTAACGGAGTGCGCAAGACGGGTGGTATCTTCGATGGAAATTCTCCGGTAACGCTGGGTTTTGCGGTGCAGCGGCTGCAAGGTGTCCCGGATGACCGGGCGGCCGGAGAGGGTGAAGATAGCATCATGAAAACGGTCATCCATCTGCTGCAGGTGATCTAAGTCTTGTTTTGCATAATAAAAATCCTGCAATTCGCTGATCTGCCGCAGCTGGGAAAGACTTTCTTCGGTAAGATTCCGGGCGGCATAGTAGGCAGCCAGACCTTCAATCCGCAGCCGGATATCCATTATGTCAATCAAATCCTCTATGGTAATACCCAGCACCACAGAGCCTTTGCCGCTTTCCATAATCAGCCGCTCCTGCTCCAAACGGCGCAAAGCCTCCCGGATGGGGGTTCTGCTGACACCAAGCTCCTCCACCAGCTTCAGCTCGGTTAAAATTTCTCCTTGGGGATAGACACCGGTGATAATGTCTTCTTCCAGCTTTTCAAATACCTGATCTGCCAGGGAAACGGTTTTGAATCCTGCCATATAGCTTCCTCCTATCGGGCGGCAAATCTGCCGGGTGCAAGCTCTGCGATTTTTTCTTCCAGCTCGTCATGAGATATAACGGTTTGCCGCTCCTGTTCATATTGGGCATCCACCCATTCCTTGAGTGCAACCACCAGCGGATCATTTTTGCCGATTTCTTGTTCGCCGGAAAGGCCGTAATTACAGTTAATCCAGTAGGCAATCCCTGCCAAACCGGAGGTCTTACTGATTTCCACGGTGGCTTTTCTGTTCAAGAGCTTTTCCGTATCAAAAATGGTATAAATCTCCGCGTCCTTTAATAGACCGTCAGCATGAATGCCGGCACGGGTGGAATTGAAGTTCCGGCCAACGAAGGGGGTCATTACGGGGATGTCATATCCGATATCCTTGTGGAAGTATTCGGCAATTTCCGTAATCACCGTGGGGTCCATGCCGTCCATAGAACCGCGCAGGGAGGCGTATTCAAATACCATTGCCTCCAGAGGGATATTACCGGTGCGTTCACCGATACCCAGCAAGGAGCAGTTGACCGCGCAGGCACCGTAAAGCCATGCGGTGGAGGCGTTGGATACCGCCTTGTAGAAGTCGTTGTGACCGTGCCATTCCAAACACTCGCTGGGCACATCGGAATAGTGCTGCAGGCCATAAATAATGCCGGATACGCTGCGGGGCAGGGCGGCTTCCGTATAAGGCACGCCGTAGCCCATGGTGTCGCAGGCACGGATTTTCACAGGAATCCCTGCTTGTTGAGACAGCTTCTGCAGCTCATTGACAAAGGGGACAACAAAGCCGTAGAAATCTGCCCGGGTGATATCCTCCAGATGACACCGGGGGACAATACCGGCATCAAAAGCGTCCTTCACCGTGGCTAAGTAGTGCTCCAAGGCTTGCTTACGGGTCATTTTCATCTTTTTGAAAATGTGGTAGTCACTGCAGCTGACTAAAATACCGGTTTCCTTAATACCCATATCCCGCACCAGCTGGAAGTCCTGCTTGCTGGCGCGAATCCAGCTGGTAATTTCGGGAAATTTCAGATCCAGCTCCATGCACTTTTCCACGGCCTGCCGGTCTTTTTTGCTGTAGATAAAAAATTCCGTCTGCCGGATAATGCCGTATGGGCCGCCCAACTTGGAAAGCAGCTTATAAATATTGACGATTTGCTCTACACTGTAGGGCTCTACAGATTGCTGACCGTCCCGCAGAGAGGTATCTGTAATCCAGATTTCCTCCGGCATATTCAGCGGTACCCGGCGGTGGTTAAAGGCAACCTTAGGTACAGTACCATAGGAATAGAGATCCCGCTGCAAATTGGGCTCGGCAACATCCTGCAGAGAGTATTTATAGGATTTCTTCTCCAATAGATTTGTCTTACCGGATATTTCAAGCATAATAATCCCTCCTGTGCATTGTTGTATACAATTATACACAGAAGGGAGATTTTGTCAATCTTTTTTTAAGGGAAAAAAGGACGCGCTTGAACCAGGGGTATCATTTTAGTATTGTCCGTACTGGCAATTCCAACAAAGCTGTTGGAGAATAACAGGAATCCCCCGGCAGACCATACTGCCGGGGGGATTTTTTAGGTGCACACTGGCTGCTTATTTACGTATGGTTTACAATCCGTCCGTCGGTGGAGATGGTGATGACCTGTTTCGGCAGCAGCTTGCCGCTTGCTGCAAGTGCCTTGGTTACGGCAAATTCAATGCCGCCGCAGCAGGGCACTTCCATCCGCACAACGGTAACAGACCGGATATCGTTGTTTTTCAGAATTTCGGTAAGCTTCACGGCATAATCCACAGCATCCAGCTTGGGGCAGCCTACCAGCGTGATACGATCCTTTATAAAATCATTGTGGAAATTGGCATAGGCATAGGCGGTACAGTCGGCGGCAATCAGCAGGTCAGCACCGTCAAACCATGGTGCGTTTACCGGTGCCAGCTTAATCTGTACCGGCCATTGGCGAAGCTGGGATTCCCTTGTTCCGGGGGCTGCGGGAGCATGCTTGAAGGGTAAAACTTTGGCTTTTGCACCGGGGCAGCCCCCTGCAGAGCAGCCCTTCTGCTCTTTTGCTGCCAGAACAGCCGCTTCATCATAGGCTGCTGCCTCCCTTTCCACAAAGGTAATCGCTCCCGTGGGGCAGGTGGGCAGACAATCGCCCAAGCCGTCGCAGTAATCATCCCGCAGAAGTTTTGCTTTGCCGTTTATCATGCCAATAGCGCCTTCGTGGCAGGCTTTGGCGCAAGCGCCGCAGCCGTTGCATTTGTTTTCATCGATCTGAATGATTCTGCGCACCATATTACGCACTCCTTGTCTTTTGGTTTTCTACAATTTTCATCATCTGATTATACATTTCCTCACCCACACACTCCTTGGCGTGGGCGCACCACTGTACGCAGCTTAAGGTGTCGTTGTAAGCAACGAATCCGCAATGCTCACAGGACATTTGGGTATCGATAGAAAACATTTCAATTTCGTGTCCGCACTGGGGACACACTTTTTCGATAATGGTGGGCGTTTTGGGCTTCGCCTGGCATCCGTGTAAAATCATAAGCAATCCCTCCTTGACTTTGTGGGATTATTTTACTATACTAAGTGAAAATAGTATGTTGGATTTCCAACAAAAAGGGGCACTTATGGAAAAATATTTTAAAATTTTATCCTCAAATCCACTGTTTGCGGGCATTGGGCAGGCGGATTTAACCAGCCTGATGCACTGTCTTGCTGCACGGGTGGAGGAATTTCCAAAAGGCGTGCCTGTTTTTTTGGAGGGTGACTCGGCTGCATTCATCGGCTTTGTGCTGGAAGGGGCGGTGCAGATTGTGTGGGACGATTTGTACGGCAACCGCAGTCTGCTGGTGCAGGCAGAGCAAGGGGAACTGTTCGGGGAGGCATACGCTGCAGCAGGGGTAGACACCATGCCTTTAAGCGGCTATGCGGTGCAGGACAGCAAAATTATGTGGCTGGAATGCCGGCGTATGCTTACGGTGTGTACCAATGCCTGCGGCTTTCACAGTATGCTGGTAAAAAATCTCTTGCAGGTGGTGGCGCAGAAAAACCTGTTGCTGAGCCGCAAGGTGCAGTTTATGTCCCAAAAGACCACCAAGGAAAAGCTGATGACATATCTTCTGGATCAGGCCAAGCAAAAGAATACATTGGAATTTACAATTCCTCTTGACCGGCAGGCGCTGGCGGATTTTTTAGGGGTGGAACGCAGCGCTATGTCCGCGGAGCTGAGCAAGCTGCGCAGGGAAGGCATATTGGACAGCAAGGGCGCATGGTTTCGGCTGAACAGGGGTATGGAGGAAGATTAAAAACAGGGCGTGTTTCGTAAAACACGCCCTGTTTGCAAATAGGGATTCGTAAACCGTTAGAAGCCTTCCTGCCGGCGCTGGTTACGCAGCTGCTTGCGCTTTTTAGCGGCTTCGTATTCTAAGCGCTGTTCTTTCGTCTCAAGAATCAGACCCGGTACTTCCATAGATCTTCCTTTGCAGTCAATGGAAACCATGTCGAGGTATGCCCGGTTGATGATTTCCCGGGTGCCGTCCAAAGCTTCCCGGAAGGTATCTACGCGGATTTCCATGGAGGAGCGGCCCACATAGGTCACCATGCCTTGCAGCACAATCATATCCCCGGAGTAAGCCGGTGCCCGGAATTGCAGATTGTCAATAGCCGCGGTGGTAACAGTCGCACCACAATGGCGGATTGCCACAATACCGGCAAGCTCATCAATCCATTTCAGCAGCTGACCGCCAAAAAGTCTTCCGTAGTGATTGATATGGGCAGGACAGATCAGATATTGCTGCTCTGTCAGAGAATCCGCAGCCTTTTTCATAGGTCTCATAGAAGTAAGTCCTTTCTTTCTCGGGTATAGGTTGTTTATAAAAAGCAGGCTTCTTTGCGGGAAGCCTGCTCAGAATTGGTGCGGGCAACAGGACTCGAACCTGCACGCTTTCGCAGTGGAACCTAAATCCACCGAGTCTACCAATTCCACCACGCCCGCGTCAAAACTATTCTACCACGGCGGAGTATTGTTGTCAACGGACAATCCCCTGTGGCAAAAAGATTCTGCTCTGTCACAAACAATCTTTTGCCTCATGCTGCAATTCGGTATGTCAAACG
The DNA here is from genome assembly GCA_045577435.1 of Faecousia sp. Lineage (GTDB taxonomy): Bacteria > Bacillota > Clostridia > Oscillospirales > Oscillospiraceae > Faecousia. The sequence continues at coordinate 7,548 of JAZNIL010000050.1, forward strand.
ATACCGATCTACCTGATATCGGACACCTTTTTGCCAAAGAAATACACATCTTTGACGTTGAAATCCTCATCAACAAAAACAAGGTTTGCATCTTTACCCGCATCTATGGAGCCTACCCTATGATACAGGTTCAACGCCCTTGCGGAATTTGTGGATGCGCATTTGAACAGAACACGATGATCAACACTCGTCACTGCTCTAAAATTAGCCGCACACATGGCCACCGTTAGGCAGCTGCCGGACAACTGGCCCTCCAAGTTAAAATTCAGATCCCTTGCGCTTCTGATATCTTCGGGAGAGTAACACTGGGGATCCAGCACACTCTTACGGCCGGTACAGTCCGAGATTAAGATAATATGATCCTCCCCAGCATTTTTAAATGTCTGGCGTTGGGAAACTGCGGTTACATGGACGCATTTTGAATCGCAAATTAATTCATAGTACACCCCCGGAATGCTCAAAACGATATCCGAAACACAATCCTGTGGATCTCCGGTCACTTCAGCGGGATTCTGACGATAGTTGCCCATGGCATCAAACAAGTGGGTTACAATTCTGGCACCATTGCGCACAGCCCGGTAGATACTTTCCGGATCTGCATTGGTATGTCCGATATCTCCGATAACACCATATCTCCCCAGTACCTCTTCCACTTTTTCCGCAAATGGCATTTCCGGCGCGTATGTGCAATGCAAAACATTCCCCTTCGCCGCGGCAAAGATCCCGTCGCATGCTTCCTGTGTATATTCCCATGCACTGTGGGAGCTGGCTCCTCTGGAGGGGTTAATAAACGGCCCCTCAAAATGGATGCCTGCAATTGTGGTGTTTCCTTCCTCTATGGCTTGATTGCACTGGGATATAACCTTATAGAAGTCCTTTATAGAATTGGAATAGGATACAGTGGGAATTATGGTGGTAGTTCCATGTTTTAAATGTTTTTCGGCTACTGATATGGGATCATCAACCACGTCAATCCTCTCACCGTAGCTGCTATATCCGTGTACATGCTGATCCACAAATCCCGGGCCTACATACAATCCCCCGGCATCGATGGTTTCCGTGCCTTCCGGGACACAAACCTGTCCGCTGGCAATAATTTTACCGCCATCTATAAGGATGACGCCCCCACAAATTCTGTCAGGAAAAACCAGCTTTCCGTTGATAATTGCCTTCATCCTTTTTTCCTCTCTACTTGCTCCGGAAGCAATAGGCAGCAGCACCGGTTTCCTCATCATAGGATTCCATAGTAAATCCAAGTCCGGCAGCTTCTGCCAGGGTGCCCATGACTGTTTCCGTAGTGTAGCGATACCAGCAGGAAACCTTATAACCGGCTTCTTTCAGATAGGTCACACCGGGGCAGGCACTAATTTGCACAGAAAGGCAATTCCCTGTCAGCTCCATTGTCAGCACCTGAGGCGCATGCTCTTTCTCATAAGTATCCCGAATCTTCTCCGCCAGTGCTTTCAGCCCCCTTGCCTTTATGTCTGCGATAATGGGATGGTATACGTGTTTTGTGTATTGGGTCAGATAGTCTTCCACTGCAGCAAATCCATAATTACTTCCCAGATAGTCAACCCCCCTGTTCAAACTGCGGTGAAAGCCCGGATGGAAATACTCGTTATCTCCGGCTCTGCGGTCCATGATCGTTGTGTCCGCACCTACGATCACCCTGCCATCAAAGATCTTGGGATCGTAAATCAAAATGGAGCAGGCAGCATGGTCAGTGCCGGAAAAGTTGTAGATATACCCCAAACCAACCTTTTCAATGGCGTAACGGTAGCAGTCACAGTGCAGGCAGTAGTCATGGTAGGGCGTTAAGCCCATTTTCTCTTTCAACTTCAGCAGCCTTCCCTTGGAAGGACAGCGGTGCATTTCCAGCAGGAACCAACCGCTCTTTTCATTCAGGTACATGGTGAAATCAGCAGCTTCCTCATTGAGTGTCCCTGCCCAATAGGAAAAGCAGCCGCGAATACCCTCTTTGCTTACAAAGTTAATCAGAGGATTCCCCTGGCCGGTGGGCTGAAAGAGATAGTCCCAGAAAGTGTCCACTTCCTCCCGGCCCCGGGTGCTCTCCAGATAGGAAAACAGCTCGCTGTATGCGGGGATAAATTCAGTACAGGAAATCATTTTGTCACCTCTTAATTGAATTGTCTGTTCTCATAAAGTTGGTGTGTCAGCACCGTATCTGCCGGAGGCAACCGCAAACACGGCAGTGACACACCAAACCCGGAGAGATCAAATGTCCCTGTTATACAACAGGCTCTCCGATACGGAGCATTTCTGCTTTGATCCGGTCATAATAGCCCTCTTTCAAGGGGCTGACATAGTCCGGATGGAAATAACCCTCATAACCCAACTGGTTCATTGCAGCGGTAAAGGAGGGCCACAGGTCCAGGGATGCGAACAGATCCCGCAGTGTGGTGATGTTATTCACACACATGGCAGCGGTATCCCAATCCCCGCTGGCCATAGCCTTGAACAGAGTTCCTGTGTTGTGGGGGGTGCAGGAGAGCATACCATCCAAACAGGCGGTAATGCCCCACTTATAGGCAACGTCAAAGGAATCCAGCCCGGAATAGACCATGATAAAGTCCTCGGGAACCTTGGGGTTGAGCTTCAGCTTGCGGAACATGATAGTATCCGCAGACTTAATACCCGCAAGGTTGGGAATCTCATCCAGCATTTGCAGAACCATATCATAGGTGATTTTGGACTGGGTAACAACCGCCAGGTCATACAGCAGCACCTTATGTTTGGTAGCGGCCGCCACACCTTTAAAATAGTTAATTATCTGGTCACGGCTGCAGCTGTAATAAAATGGGGTAGTAAACACAAAGCCAGCAATGTCCAGATCCTCCATAGCTGCCATGCGGTCCTTGGCACGCTGGATACTGGTATCCATAGCACCCACAAACACGGGAACACGTCCATCAGCAGCTTCAACAGCAGCCTTTGCCACCTGGGGCGCGATGCTCTGCCTCAAATAAGGCTGAATACCCATAGAACCCATGCACAAAACAGCGGCCGCGCCGGCATGGATTTGGTCATCTATTTGTTTCTTGTAGCTTTCTACCAACAGATTGCCGTTGGCATCCACAGGGGTGCCAAGGGCTGGTACAAATCCAGATCTCATTCAATTTTCCTCCAAATGGTTTGCCGTTTTCAAAAACAGCGATAACAATAAGTCAGTGGCAGGTACTTGGACAGGAACACCTTCCGTTGTCCTTCCCGCCCTGGGGAATGGTCTCTCCACCCTTACTCCTGACCGTCATACAGGTGGCAAGCCACATAGTGATTGCTGTCACCAATCTTTCGAAGTTCGGGCTTGGTCTGCTTACAAATCTCCATACACTTGATACACCTGGGATTAAAAGGGCAGCCGGAAGGGGGATTCATAGGAGACGGAACATCGCCGGTAAGAATAATGCGGTCCTTCTTAGCGCCCACAACAGGGACAGGCACCGCGCTGAGCAGCGCTTCTGTGTAGGGGTGCAGAGGATTCTCGTACACCTCGTTTGCATCTGCCAATTCCACCATATTGCCCAGGTACATAACACCAACCCTGTCAGATATGTACTGCACAACGCTCAGATCATGGGCAATAAAGATAAAGGAAACTCCCAACTCCCGCTGGAGCCTGCGCAGCAGATTCAGCAGCTGTGCCTGGATAGACACATCCAGTGCGGAAACAGGTTCATCCAGAACAATCAGCTTTGGATTTAGCGCAAGAGCTTTTGCTATGCAAAGTCTTTGCCGCTGACCACCGGAGAACTCGTGGGGATAACGGTACATATAATCGGCTTGCAGGTTTACACGCTCCAATGCTTCTGCAATAATTTGTTTACGCTTTTCCTTACTGCCTCCGCCAATACCGTGAATCCGCATGGGCTCATCGAAAGCTTCCAGAATTGTGTGCATAGGATTCAGCGAAGAGAAGGGATCCTGAAACACGATCTGTAGCTTTTGGCGCAGCTCAAAGCCCCGCTTTTTCTCCACATTCAAAAGATCTACCCACTCGCCCTCATCATTGTACATCAGCTTACCATCATAGGGCACCAGCAAACGCATAACGCACTTGCCCAAGGTAGTCTTGCCGCAGCCAGATTCACCAACCAGGCCAAAGGTTTCACCCTCCAACACCTCAAAGGAGACATTGTTGACCGCTTTGACACCGGGCTTAGGCTTCTGGAGGAAACGTTTTCTGCCACGAAACTCCATGGAGAGGTTTTCAACTTTCAGCACAACATTTTTTTCTTCATTCAGCATTTGTTTCAACCTCCTCTAACAACAGGCAGCGCACACGGTGTCCTTCTGCCACATATGTGTCCTTGGGGAACCGGTTAAAGCACGCCTCGGTGGCAAACTGGCACCGCTCAGCAAACTCACAGCCATGGAACTCTGTGTAAGCATCCGGCGTAGTACCCTCGATGGTGGCCAGCTCCTGGTTCTTATCCATACCCAGAACAGGCACACTCTTCATCAGCGCCTTGGTGTAGGGGTGCTGGGGGTTGTTGAAGATCTGTTCCAAAGAACCGTACTCCACAACACGTCCCATATACATAACCGCAACACTGTCGGCAATTTCCGCCACGATGCCCATGTTATGGGTAATGAGGATCACAGAAGTACCGTGTTCCTGCTGCATTTTCTTGATAAGGTCCAGAATCTGGGCCTGGATGGTAACGTCCAGCGCGGTGGTAGGCTCGTCCGCAATCAAGATTTTCGGATTGCAAATCATGGCAATGGCAATCATCATTCTCTGCTTCATGCCACCGGAGAACTCATGGGGGTACTGGTCAAATCTTACATCAGGGTCGGGAATTCCCAAATCTGCCATCATCTTGACCACACGGGCACGGGCATCTTTTTTGCTCATGGGTTCGTGTTCTATAAGCATTTCCACCACCTGACGGCCGACGGAAACAACAGGATTCAAAGAAGACATGGGATCCTGAAAGATCATGGCGATTTCCTTGCCGCGGATTTTCCGCATGCGGCGGTCAGTTCTGTTAAAGGAAGCAAGTTCCATCGCCGTATCGGATTCAGGACAATATTGAATAGAACCACTGACAACATGACCGTTTACCGGCAGAAGCTGCACAATGGAATGGGCAGACACACTCTTGCCGCAGCCGGATTCACCAACGATACATAGGGTCTCGCCCCGCTCTAAATCGAAGGTAACACTGTTGACAGCATGTACTGTACGTTTGGCAACCTTAAATTCTGTTTTCAGATCCTTCACCCGAAGGATATAATCTTTTTCTGTCATCATATTGCCTCCTTACTTCCTTGTGGGATCCAGCGCGTCACTCAATCCATCGCCCACAAAATTCAGGCTCAGACAAAGGATGCAGATCGTAAGGCCGGGAGCCAGCCACAGCAGCGGATAGGCCTGAATGGTCTCCAAATTTCTGGCAGCATTGAGGATATTGCCCCAAGTGGGTACATCCATGGGAACACCGAAACCCAAATAGCTCAGGCTGGCTTCGGTCAGAATAAAGGTAGGAATATTGGTGCAGATACCCAAAATAAACGGGCCGATATGGTTGGGCAGAAGGTGATGGAAAATGATGGATCTGGTGCTGATTCCGTTGGCACGGCAGCTCTCCACAAAGGCTTCCTCACGCATACTGAGCATTCTGGCACGGATCATTCGCACAGAACCTGTCCAACTAAACAACGCCATGACAGCAAGTGTTGTCCATATGGAGCGTGAAAAAACACCTGTCAGCAGCAAAATCAACAATGTGGAAGGAAATGATCCGAAAAGCTCAGTGATTGCCATAATAATCAGGTCTGTTTTGCCACCGAAATAACCGGCTATGGCGCCTAGGGCATTACCGATAATACTGCAAATGAGCGCGGCAGAAACACCAATAAAAATAGAGACTCTGCCGCCGTAAAGCAAGCGGGCAAACACATCGCGGCCGATGCGGTCTGTGCCCAGGGGATGCTCCCAACAGGGATCCAGATTTTTATTGAGCGGATCAATAAAAGCAGGATCGTGGGGCGTCAGCAGCGGAGCAAAGATACAGGCGAGAATGATAATACTGGCAAGGATAAATCCAACACCTGCCATCTTGTTCTTCAGAAATTTATGGACAGCCCGTTTTGTCAGCGAGGATTTTTGAATGTTTTTTGTTTTCAGTTTTGACATAATTGCCTCCTCACTTCACACGGACACGGGGATCCAGCGCGGCCGCCACAATATCGCACAAGGTGCTGGCAAGCATACTCAGAAGCGCACTGATCAATATGGAAAAAAGCGTAACCGGGTAATCACCGGCTGTCAAGGCAGTCAGGCCCATCATTCCAATACCGGTATAGTTAAACACCTGCTCGATAACCACCGAGCCGCCAATGATGCCGGGAATACGCATGACCACAACAGTCATAACAGGGATCAGCGCATTGCGGAAGGCGTGTTTGGTATAAACCTGGGTTTCGGACAGTCCCTTGCTGCGGGCAGTTTTTACATAGTCTTTCTCCATGGTGTCCAACATATAAATACGTACCACACGGAGCATGCCGGCGAGCATGCCAAAGACGATCGTCCAAATGGGCAGGATCATGTAGGGAATCCGGCTGCCGCCAGCGGGGTTCATGCGGCCGCCAACAGGGAACCAGCCTAATGACAGGGAAAAGACAAAAAGCCAGCAAATGGCGAAGAAGAACTGCGGCATCGTTGTGCCCACGATACTGACGGTCGACAGGGAATAGTCCAAGACCGTATTTTTAAATATCGCGGCCACAAAGCCGAAGAAAATGCCAAGCAGTGTTGCAATGGCTATACCGAAGATATTCAATTCGATGGTTGCGGGCAAACGGGCAGCCACCATCTCGGCAATGGACTGACCGGTGGAAACGGAGTAGCCAAAGTCGCCTTGGAGGACACCGCCCAGCCAACGAAGATAACGGACCGGAGCCGGATCATTCAGACCAAGCGCCTCTCTTTGCAACTCCCGCTGATATTCCGTCAGTTCCATGTAAGTATGGGGATCCATGGTACGGGACAGCGGGTCACCGGGAAGCAATTCCATACAGGCATATATGATTATGGAAATTGCCAGTATTTTAGGAATAATTAACAGGATTCGTTTCAGAACATATTTAAACACCTGAAAACTCCTTTCTATTATCAAATCAAACATCCAGGCCCGGCAGAACATCCGTGTTGCGGGAGTGAATGACATTGTTTTCGGACAACAGGTGTCCGGGTGCAGTGATGAAAATGTGGGTTGCAACAAATTATGCTGCAACCCACAAATTATTTAGATTGCTAAACTACCAAAACAGCAGCGTGGATTAATGCAGAATCTTCCACTCGTCCCATCTGAAGTAGCTGGGATCACCGAAGGTAAAGAAGTCCTCGGGAAGCTGAATATGTGCGGAGTTGTACATGGAAATGGTGTTCATGACATACATGGGAATGATGTAGGTATCTTCGTAGTTATACTCCTGGAAGGTCAGTGCCAGTTCCTTACGTCTTGCCTGGTCATCAATAGCCGTGTACTCTGTGAACAAAGCGTCATAACGCTCGGTGCGGTTCTCGAGGTCACCCATGAAGGTGTAAGTACTGGTGGAGGCTACGAATTTCAAAGAAGAAGCGGGGGAGAAAGGATCGCTCTCCAGATACGAAAGGAGCATATCGTAATTCTTTTCGGTGTAGATCTGGTCAACCAGGTTGCCCTGCATCAGCCAGGGATTCACCTTCACACCGGCCTCACGGAACTGCTGCATGATCAGACCCATGATATCGTAGGAGGTCTGGTCGGTGTAGAAGTAGGCGATGTCCAGAATATCATTGGCAAAGTCCCAGCCTGCCTCGGTCAGAAGTGCCTTAGCGGTCTCCGGATCGTAGCCAACATGGTTTGCCATGATGTCAGGGTGTGCTTCAGAATAGTTGGGGTGCATGGGCACGCAGGTAGCCTGGCCAATGCCGGGATAGAAGGAAGCAATAGTTTCCTCATCGATCAGCAGGGAGATTGCCTTACGGACGTCGGGGTCCTTCAACAACTCCTTGGTCTTTCCGTCAGCACGGCCAGAGAGGTTGAATACGAATGCGCGGTAGTTACCCACTGGGGTGACCACATGTTCCACGTCGGGGTTGGTTGTCTCAATGGCATCAGCCTGCTCCAAAGTGGTGACTACCTTGGGGGAGATGTAGTCCAGCTCACCTGCCATGATAGCGGTGATCTGGGCATCGTTACCACCGGACTGGTAGCTCTTAAAGGTAATGTTCTTGATGCCGGCTGCGGGCCAGAAGTAATCATCATTGCGGACAACGGTGCAGTAATCGGGGAATGCTACCTCGTCCAGCTTGTAGGCACCGGTGCCGATGGGCTTCTTCCAATAGTCAGAGTCGTCCATCTCTTCCCAGGTCAGGCCTTCAAAGCAATGCTCGGGATACACATAAATATTGATGGAGTTGAGGAACCGTGCGTTGGGGGCGGTCAGTTTAAAGAAAATCTTGTCGCCTTCAATCCGCATGCCGGAGATGGTGTCTGCGGTGCCATCAGCAAATTCCTGATAGCCTTCCACCGCTTTCAGAACAGTCTTGCTCTTGGAGGCGGGGCTGCAGGTGTAGTACATGAAGGTGAAGTATACGTCGTTGATATCCAGCTCGTGACCGTCATGGAATTTTACGCCCTTGCGAACCTGAATCCAGAACTCAGTGTTGTCCGCATTGACGCCCCAGTCCTCTGCCAGGCCACCAATTCTTTCGCGGGTCTTGTAATCACTGTAAAACAGGGTGTTAAAAATGGTATCGGGCAGTAGGCACGGCTTATCATTGTTGGGGGGCTGGAAGTGGGATTCAATACCGTTGGACTGAGACCACATCAGCTGCAGGGGAGTTTCGCTCTCACCGGCAGGAGCCTCGGTCTGATCAGGACCGTCAGTCTGATCAGGAGCTTTGGTTTCGTCGGGTTGGTTTGCCGCGGGAGCCTTGGTCTCATCAGGCTGCTTCTCGGGGCCGCAAGCGACCAAAGAAACAAGCATAACCAGAGCCAGCAGCAAGGCTAACAGTTTTTTCATTTTAGATCCTCCTGTTTTTTTGTTTCCAACTTGGTGTTGGTACATATTTTTTAGCACATCTTATTTTTTCTTACAATGAGTTGAACGGACATCATGTGAAATACATGACCTGCGATTACAAAGATTCCATGGTTTTTTCACGGTTTTGTCAATTGGCACATGCAGAAGCATAAGTAAGTTGGGGATTATTACCAATAACTGTATAATTTTACCTCTTTTGCCCCTAAAAAACAGGCGTGTTCGTATGACAGAGCGCAGCAAAGCTATTGCAGCAACGGCTGCCAATTGTAGGAGCGGGCATTGACCCCCAGAATACATTTATAAATTATACTCCGCAAAACATTACCGGGCGGGTCAGAGAAATGGTATCTCCAACCCGTCCGGTGTGTATTAACTGCCTACCTTACCGATACGGGCGGCCAATGGCCGCCCGTATATATAACAATCAGGCTTCCGTTACCGGGAACAAACAAGATGCGTAACCACTACTTGCCCGCTGGGTGGGTATTCGCTGTCCGCCTTGCTCATACGGTCAGTCCTCATCCTCCAATTCCACCCGTTTTTTTGAGCTATGCAGCTTCCGGTACTCTGAAGGCACACAATTGAACTTTTTCTTAAAGGAGTGGTAAAAGCCCTTTAACGAGGAATAGCCCGTCCTTCTGGAAATCTCTACCACCGGAAGCTCGGTATTAATCAGTAGGTTGGCAGCGTAAAGCATCTTGTTTTCCAGAATCAGCTCGGAAAACGGAACACCGTAACATTCCTGGATAATCCGGTGGGTCTGCCGCACACTCAGGTTCAAAAGCTTAGCAATGTGCTCCAGGGTAACATTATCCTTAAACTGGCCGTTAATCACGGAAGATATGGTGTGGAAACGCATAATATTGGTCTCCAGATGAACCGACCTCTTCTGTGCCTGTTCTGTAAGGCTGGGTGTAAGTCCTAAAAACCGCACCGCGAATTTAAGGAAATAATAGCTGGCATAGAGTTTGTTCTGACTCAGCATGCAGTTTTGCAGGTTCTTGATAGCATCCCCAAACAATGGACAATCCCGCATAATCACATAGGGCTCAGCAAAAGCCGCGTACAGCGATTGAAACAGAGGCATGTCCACATTCAGGCCGTTTCTCCGGATATGAAACTTGATATTATAACGGTGGACTTTGCTGCCTGTCCTGACAGATAGATGCTCCACCTTAGGGGGAATAATAATCAGGTCATTCTGCTCCAGAATAACCTCCTCATTCTGAAACAAAATTCTCAACGCTCCCTCATCTACAAAGAAAAGCTCATAGTGGGGATGGAAGTGCAGCGGAAAGACCTTTGCGTTAGGGTTAGTCTTGACTACCCTGGTTCCCGAGTCTACCAGAAGTGTCACTTCCGCATCTTCAATATTAATATGAAAGCTGTTTACGTCCTCCTCAAAGAGGGAAGTATGTCCGTAGTAGGCGGTGTTTTGGGATTCCATAGTCATCAGCTCCATGTTATATTGTAGTATTATGTGGTGTTAGTATAACATGCCATATACATTTGAATCAACGAGTTGCTTGTCATTATGTGCCATATAATGCTAAATATGTCCTGTTATTCTATTGTAATCCAAACCCTGCTGTGATTAACTTATTTTGTAGGGAGATTGCTCTCTTACAATTGTAGCGGCACTGGGATAGCAGTGAGCCGCACACCGGACGACACAACATATATTTTAACAGGAAAGTGACAGGTGAATTTATGATTATTGGAAACATCCAGAACTGCAAAAGATACAGCAGCATAAGCGACGCCTTTTCCCGGGCGTTTGCGTTCCTTCAGACTCTGAACGAAGATTCTCTGGAAGAATTCATCGAGCAGGAAGATGTTTGGGGCGGTATTTCTGTGATTAAAAAAAGCGACACATCCCCGGATGGAAGCCGTAAATGCTTTGAAGCTCACAGAAAAAACATCGACATTCACTATGTGCTCCAGGGGGAAGAACGGTTTGGGTTTGCCCATGTGGATACGCTCAAGCCCATAACCGACTACAACGAGGACAAAGATTACATCCTGCTGGAGGGGAGGGCAGACTATGTGACCCTCCGTCCCGGTGATTACTGCATCACCTTCCCGGAGGATGCCCACATCCCCTGTCTGACCAGTGACAATGGGGACAAAGTTAAAAAAGTGATATTGAAGGTGAAAGACCTTTAAACAATTTCAATTCATATGATTCAGGAGGAGAACACTATGAAATCCAAGTTCTATGATGTTGACCGTGTAAGAGAGGTCCTTACCTCTCCGGTACCTTCCGTTACCCCTCTGTTCTTCAAAGACGGCGAGATCGACTGGAAATCCACCGGTGTGATGGTGGAAAACTGCATTGCCGGTGGTGCCAAGGCACTGCTTATTACCTTTGGCGACAGTCTGCTGACCATCTTGTCTGATGAGGAAGTCGTTGCCCTGAACCGTTTCGTAGCTCAGGTGTCCAACGGCAGAGCCATGGTGATCGCAGGTAGTAAAGAGTGGAATCAGCAGCAAATGGTCGAATTTGCCCAGAAGAGCCGGGAGGACGGCTGTGACATATTCCTGCCCTTCTATCCCAACTGGTGCGGCGGCCTGGATAAGGAAGCTGTTGTCGCCTGTCTCCGGGAACTTGGCTCTGTAATGCCGGTAATGCTCCTGTCTTGCATGATGGGTGGTATTCCCCTTTCCATGCTGGACAAGCTCTCTGCTGACGACGGTATCGTTGCTATTAAGGACGATGCACCCTGGCCCTATGCCAGCAATATTCTTCCCCACATCCGTGAAAGAATGGCCTATTTGTCCGGAGGCAGAGCCTTCAACTTCCTGATGTCTGCTCCCTACGGCGCTGATGGCTATTTGTCCGTCTATGCCCGTATGTATCCCGAGGTCTCCACCGCTTTCTGGAAAGCCTACACCGATGGAAATATGAAGGAAGCGGTAGCGCTGGTGGAAAAGTACGACATCGGGCTGTTCACAGATTTCATCAAGAAAAACGGACTGGACTTCTCCGCAGTCATTCAGGGTATGTACGAAACCGCCGGGATTGGCACCCGTTGGAGACGTTCTCCCTACTCCAGCCTGAACGACGAGCAGATGGAAAAACTGAAGGCCTTTGTTCAGGAGAAGGGACTTTAACCGTCCATAGCGAGCAGGACCTGTTTTTTACCGGCGGCAAGACAAATATGCCTTGCCGCCGGAAACGCCTGAACAGCGGATACCTATACAAAATCAAGACCTCATAACAAGGTGATGGAATGAAATACCAGATCACAGAAAAACAGTTGCGGGAAATCAAACAGGTTCTTGGCAATAACACCAATCCTCGCCTCGAAAAGCGCCTGATAGTACTTATTTTGCGGGCAGAGGGCAAAAAACTAAAAGAAATCGCGGCACAAACCGATTTTCATGTGTCCAATGTAGGCAGGCTTCTCCGGCTGTACCATACTGAAGGATTAGAAGGATTTATCAAGAGCCGCTACTCAGGAAACCGGAGAAATATGACCCACGCGGAGGAAGCCGAGTTTCTGCGGCCATTCCAGCAAAAGGTCAACGCCGGTCAGAGTGTGACGCCCAGGGATATTAAGGCTGCCTATGAAGAAAAAGTTGGCCATGCCATCGGAGGCAGCCAGATCTACTATGTGCTCAAGCGCCATGGATGGCGGGTCACGTGGTCGGAAAGAGGAGATTCCTGTCAGCAGGAGGAACTGGGATAATTTCTTTTTACCCCTGAACATCCAACTCCTTAATATATTTTAAGATCTTCACCAGACCCCGTCCGGGTCTGTCAATGACATACCTTGCACTATTACATGTCTATATTCGAGATCGATTGATATGAAAGCTTTATATTCCTCTTACATTTACGAAAATCCCACCCCCGCTACGAGCAAGTAATTCCGCCTTTCCTGTCCTGTGTGAACTTCCGGATGGACGCATTCTGGCAGGCCATTAGATGGGTCAGGCTTTTGAAAGTGTGGATGGCACTACCTTTCTGTGGGGGAGCACAGGCAGTGGAAAAAACTGAGCCACACGCATCCGCCTGTAACAAGCAAATTTACCCAAAAACATAACCACCGGTCTTTCCCTTGCATAGACCGGTGGTTGTTATTGTCTGTGGACCCCCCTGTCGTCGGAATCCACAGTATTATGAAGCTTTTGGGCTTGTTGCATAAAACCCGGGGAAAAACTTTGCGATTTTATGGAATTGTTCTTGACTTTCCCGGTGCAGACAAGTAAAATAGATTCGGTATGGTGTGCGCAGCTGGGACATTTGTCCACTGCGTTTCATAAATCCGGCATTTGTCGGAGGTTTGCGTATTCGCCTCGTGGCGTTTCTTGCGTATATATCCGCCTTTTGGCGGCTGAATTTTACCAATTTAACAACATGGGGCCCATTACGCCCACCTCTTTGCAGATGCCTATTCTATAAAGGAGGTGTGCTGGAAGAATTATGGGACCGTTAGAAATTATTTTGACCGTTCTGGGCAGTGTTGTGCTGCTGGCATTGGGCTTTGCGTCCGGTATTATCTACCGCAAGCGTGTCGGTGAGCGCGAAATTGGGTCTGCCGAGGCAGAAGCTACCCGCATCATCAACGAAGCGATCCGCAGCGGTGAGAACCGCAAAAAGGAAATGCTTCTGGAAGCCAAGGACGAAATCCATAGATCTCGTACAGAGCACGACAAAGAAGTAAAAGAACGCCGCTCCGAACTGAGCAAGCAGGAGCGCCGGCTGGAACAGAAGGAAGCCACCCTGGATAAGAAGACCGATGCCTTTGAGCGCAAGGAAGAGGAGCTGGCCCGCCGCATGGCGGAGGTTGCCCAAGCCCAAGCCCAGGCAGAGGAAGTCAGGCTGCAGCATGTTGCTACCCTGGAGAAAATCTCCGGGCTGACCCAGGAGCAGGCCAAACAGTACCTGCTGGAGAGCGTGGAGGCTGAAGTCCGCCACGAATCTGCCATGAAGATCAAGGAAATTGAGCAGCAGCTGAAGGACGACGCGGACGAAGCCGCAAGAGAGATCCTGTCCATTGCCATTCAGCGCTGCGCCGCCGATCATGCGGCGGAAGCCACCGTTTCCGTGGTGGCCCTGCCCACTGATGAAATGAAGGGCCGCATTATCGGCCGTGAAGGACGGAACATCCGCACTTTGGAGACCATCACCGGTGTTGACCTGATCATCGATGATACTCCCGAGGCCATCACCGTCAGCAGCTTTGACCCCGTCCGCCGGGAGGTTGCCCGCCTGGCACTGGAAAAGCTGATTGCCGACGGCCGTATCCACCCCACCCGCATTGAGGACATGGTGGAGAAAGCCCGTAAGGACGTAGACCGCACCATTCGCGAGGAAGGCGAGCGGGCCTGCTATGAGACCGGTGTCCACGGCTTGAACCCCGAACTGATTAAGGTTCTGGGCCGTCAGAAGTACCGTACCTCCTACGGCCAGAACGTGCTGAACCACTCCATTGAAGTTTCCCATATTGCCGGTCTGATGGCCTCTGAATTGGGCGTGGACGTGACCTTGGCAAAGCGCGCGGGTCTGCTGCATGACCTTGGCAAGTCCATCGACCACGAGGTAGAGGGCAGCCATGTGCAGCTGGGCGCTGATCTTGCCCGCAAGTACAAGGAGAATCCCGTAGTGGTCAACGCTATCGAAGCCCACCACGGTGATGTAGAACCCAAGACTGTGATTGCGGTTCTGGTGCAGGCTGCTGACGCAGTATCCGCCGCCCGTCCCGGCGCCCGCCGTGAGAACGTAGAGAACTATATCCGCCGCCTGCAGAAACTGGAAGAGCTGACCGGCTCCTACCCCGGTGTTGAGAAGGCATACGCCATTCAGGCCGGCCGTGAGGTTCGCATTATGGTCAAGCCCGAGGAGGTCAGTGAGGACAACATGATCCTGCTGGCACGGGACGTGGCTAAGAAGATCGAGGCTGAGCTGGAATACCCCGGCCAGATCAAGATCAACGTGATCCGCGAGACCAAGGCTGTCGAGTACGCAAAATAAGAAAAAGGCCTGCGCTGTGCGCGGGCCTTTTTTAAAAGCAAAGGACATATGCTATGAACTACTGGATCGGACAAATCATTGGACTGCTTGCTACAGCAACGGATATTTCCATTCCGCTGTTCCGGAAAAAGTGGCAGATGCT
>JAZNIL010000051.1:0-51151 GCA_045577435.1 Faecousia sp.
CTCCTGCACTGCGGGGATACGGGTAGAACCGCCCACCAGCAGTACTTTGTGCAGGTCGGAAGCGCTGAGACCTGCGTCAGACATAGCCTGACGGACAGGCTTCAGAGTGCGCTCCACCAGGTCTGCGGTCATTTCGTCGAACTTGGCGCGGCTTAAGGTCACATCCAGGTGCTTGGGGCCGGTGGCGTCAGCGGTGATATAGGGCAGGTTGATGGAGGTGGTGGTCATACCGCTCAGCTCGATCTTAGCCTTCTCCGCAGCCTCACGCAGGCGCTGCATAGCTACCTTGTCGTTGCGCAGGTCAATGCCCTCTGCCTTCTTGAACTCATCCACCAGATAGTTCATAATCCGCTCGTCGAAATCGTCGCCGCCCAGACGGGTGTCACCGGCGGTAGCCAGAACTTCCACGATGCCGTCGCCGATTTCCAGAATGGACACGTCGAAGGTACCGCCGCCCAGATCGTAAACCATGATTTTCTGCTCGGTTTCCTTGTCCAGACCGTAGGCCAGAGCAGCCGCGGTAGGCTCGTTGATGATACGCTTGACTTCCAGACCGGCGATCTTGCCTGCATCCTTGGTGGCCTGGCGCTGTGCGTCAGAGAAGTAAGCGGGAACAGTGATAACAGCCTCGGTAACGGTCTGACCCAGATAAGCCTCGGCATCCGCCTTCAGCTTCTGTAGCACCATGGCGCTGATCTCCTGGGGGGTGTAGCCCTTGCCATCGATGGTGACCTTGTAGTTTTCACCCATGTGGCGCTTGATGGAAGCCACGGTACGGTCGGCGTTGGTAACTGCCTGACGCTTTGCCACCTGACCCACCATACGCTCGCCGGTCTTGGAGAATGCCACCACAGAGGGAGTGGTTCTGCCGCCCTCGGCATTGGCGATCACAACAGGCTCGCCGCCTTCCAGAACAGCTACGCAAGAGTTGGTTGTACCCAAATCAATACCAATAATTTTACCCATAATTGTTTCCTCCTATATAAATGAAAAGTGTTTACTGTTTGATACGGTCATTGGGGGCCGGAACTTTCAACAGGTTTCCTGTTCCCCAATGGCGGAAATTTATCAGTTCGCTACCTGAACCATGGCGAAACGTACGATCTTCTGGCCCAGCTTGAAGCCCTTCTGGAACACCTGCGTGATCACGTTTTCTCCCACGGCTTCATCGTCAATATGCATCACGGCATTGTGGATATTGGGGTCAAATGTATCGCCCACATTGCCGAAAATCTCCACACCCAATCCGGTGAATATCCCCACAAGCTGGGTCATGGTCATCTCCACGCCTTTTTTGTAGGCCTCGTCCTGAGTGGGCTGGTTCAGCGCCCGCTCCAGATTGTCATATACCGGCAGCAGCTTCTCCACAGCGTCGGCCTTGCCGTTGCCGTAGGACTGCTCTTTTTCTTTCATGGTACGCTTGCGGAAATTGTCATAATCCGCTGCCAGACGCAGGTAAGCGTCATGCTCTTGGTTGTATTTTTCCTCCCAGGGATTTGCCTGCTCCACAGGCAGCTGCTGGGTTTCCTCTGCTTCAGGGGCTGTCTGTTCCGTCTCTACGGCCTGCTCCTGAGGAATCTCCTCCTGGGGCGTTTCTTGTTTCTTCTTTGCCACGTTTATGCCTCCTTGGCGTTATCTTCCTCCGGTGCCGGCTGGGGAAGCTGCGGCAGTTCCGGTTTTGTAAACATTTTGGAAAGGCTCTCCGCGAAATAACTCAATCTGGCGGTCACCTTGGCGTAGTCCATTCTGGTGGGACCCACCACACCGATCATGCCCTGCATGCCGTCGCCTATGTCGAACTTGGTCATGACCACGGAGGTATCCTTCAGCTCCTGGGCCACATTCTCCGGGCCTACCAGCACCTTGGTGCCGTTGGCGTTCTGCATGACCGCCGGCAGGTTGCTCAGCGCCTCCTCATCCAGAGAGGACATGAGCCGCTGGGCTTTGTCCACGTCCCGGTACTCCGGGTGACCCAAGATCCGCATCTGTCCGGCCACAGCCATATTGGTGCTATCCTGCCGGCGAAGGGTCTCGGCGGTAAATTCCATAATAATGGGAACAAGACTGGCCGCCGCGCCTGCTGAGCGCATCACCCGATCCAACAGGTCCTGGGTAAATTCCTCGGGGCTCAGGTCTGCCATGGTGGCGTTGAGCACTGCCGAAAGGAGCTTCAAATCGCTCTCTGTCACATCCACTGGGAGCTTAATGAGCTTGTTGACCACTTCCTCGCTGGAGAGCATCAGCACCAGAATGATGCTGCCCTGCCCTGCAAGAATCAGTTCAAACCGCCGCACCTTAGCGCCCGTATGCCGGGAAGCTACGGAGATGGCCGGCAGGTCTGTGGCCTGGGATACCAGCTTTGCCACTTTTTCCACCATCTTATCCACCCGCTGCATTTTTTCCTCGATGGCAAGGTTGATGGATTTGGTCTCGTCCATGCTCAGCCGGTAGTCCGCCATCAGCTCATCCACATACAGCCGGTAGCCCACAGCAGAGGGCACACGGCCCGCGCTAGTATGGGGCTGCTCCAAATAACCCATGGTGGTCAGCTCTGCCATTTCGTTGCGGATGGTGGCGGAGGAGTAGTTCATATCCGGAAGCTGGGTGATGGCCTTGGAGCCTACCGGTTCCGCTGTGCGGATATACAGATCCACAACGCTGCGCAGCACCTTCTTTTTTCGTTCTGTCAGTTCCATGATATGCCTCCTTCCCTTGGCTTAGCACTCTTTTTACCTGAGTGCTAAGCACACTATACCATAGAGTGCTAAAAGTGTCAAGGGAATCATTTTGAATTATTTTTGAACATTTTCTCCAATCTATTCCGGAAATAATAACGCTGTCATTCCACCCCGGTAGCTGCGCCGGTTTGCAATGACAGCAAAAGGGCGGACTCACATAGGGATTTATGCGCTCCAAACCGGATCTTTTTCCCCAATACCGCCAGCCTTGCCGTGGCATTTTATCTTGTCTTGCGGAAAATTCTCTCGCTTTGGAGTGCTTTGCAGTTTTGAATGGAAGATTTTTCTTTACAGTGGTCACCGGCGACCGTAGAAATACTTTGTGTATTTCAAGGGCGATGGGGGCCGCTGTGGTGGAAAAGATTCATTCAAAACCGTATAAATCCCTATGTGAATCCGCCCAAAGAGGTTATTCTTTTTGTCTTTCATTCTGATAACTTTCTTCCGCCAGAGTCAGCCTTACGGTGACCACCGTAGCATCATCCTGCCCCTGAACCTGGGAACAGGTGAGGATACTTCTGGCAAGCTCCCCGGGAGAGCGGTCGGCATGGTTCTGGCAGCACCGTCTGGCTGCCTCCTCGTCAACCCCGTCGCTGACCATGATAAGGGTCTGATTCCGCCGCAGGGAAAAGGTCTGCACCTGCTCCCGGTCAGCCTCCACCGACAGACCCGGCGGCGGGCTGGCAGTGCCCAATTTTTCCACACCCGATGTCCACACCAGCCAGGAGGGCGCAGCGCCCCATTTGTACAGGCTTACTTTTCCGGTGTACAGCTCCACCTCTGCCATATCCACCGTCACCGCCCCCGCCCTGTCCCGCAGAGCGCACAGGCTGTTGAGGCTGCGCAGGGCGTATTCCGCGGGAAAGCCCGCTGTGAGCATCCGCCGGAGCATGGCCGCCGCCATTTGACCCTCATGAACAGCCCCTATGCCTGTACCCATGCCGTCACACAGCACAATATAATACCTACACATGGTCCCGGCAAACTGAATGACCCTGTCCCCATTGTCCTGCCGGGGCCGGTTTCCAAAGCTCTGAACCTGGGGTTTATAATATGGCTGAAGGTTCTGAGGACGGGTGGACAGGCGGTCGGCCAAATCCTGCAAAAAATCTGTGAGAAAGCCGTATTGCTGCGTCAGTGCTTCCCGGTATTCCTGCTGCCGTTCCCGGTCAGCCCGGATGGAGCGCAGCTGCTCCTGGGAACGGTGCAGCTCCGCCAGAAACCGTCCGCTTTTGCGGCACATCACCGGCAGCTCCTCCGGGTGGAGCAGGGGCTTGTGGAGCAGTAGCCCGGGAAGCTGCTGCAGCCGCCGGGAGTCCTTGCAGGAGCTGCGGGCAGGACAGCTGCCGCAGGCCCGTTCCGCCGCCCGGCAAATCAGGGCATCCTCATCCACCGGTACCGGGGGCATCTCCAAAAGGATCTGCCGCACCTGACTGAACACCCCCGCGGCGATTTCCAGACGAACCTGAGCCACCCCGGTCTCCCCCCGGCGGTGGTTCACCCGGGCAGGCCCGGGCAGGAGGCTGCCCAGAATCCCTCCCAATACCAGCGCCAGCAGGGGCTGCAGGTCCAGACTCCCCCGCAGACTCATCACACCTATGTACACCGCTGCGGGAGCCAGCCGCAGCACCAACCGGGGACACCGGGGCAGGAATCTTGCCAAAAAAGCCAGTACCATCACCGCCGTCATAGGCACCGGGGTGATCTGGGCAAGATCTAAGGCAAGTCCCGCCAGCGCTGCCGCGGGGAAGGTGTAGGCCACCGTAAGTGCTCCCGCTGCCAGAATGCCCAAATTAAGACAAGGAATGGGCATGATCTGTGCCAGCGCCAGCACGCACAGCCCTCCTGCCACCCACTCTAAAACCGGACTTCGTCCCTCCAACACCCGGGTGAAGAGCCAGCTTGTCCCCGCTGCCAGCAGCACACGGATTAGATAAATGGTCACAGGGGTATCGTCTGCCGCGAGAATCTGAAAACCCACCCCGCTGGCAGCAACCATCAGCGCCGCCATAGCAGGCAGGAGCAGTTGTCCCACCCCTTCGGAAGGAACCTCTTTTGTAAATAATTTACCAAAAAGTGCCAAACCTATCCATACCACACCCTGCAGCGCCGTTCCCGGCCAGAAGCATGCATATCCCAGCATACTGCCCACTGCCGCAGGCAACGCACTCACTCCCGAACAGGCCCATACAAATCCCATAGCGATCGGCTGCAGGAAATTTCCCAGGGACGCCGCACTGAGAAAAAAGCCTGTGAAGAAATATCCAGCCACCTGCAAAAGCCTGTGAAAACGCTGGTCTGCCCAGGCACGGCAGACCATCTGCCGCCCCCGGTGGAAATAGGTTTGTATGGAGTTCATGGGACCACTGCCTTTCCTGATTTAAGAAAATCCTATCATGTTCGCCGGGATTTTTTTGTCGGAAAGTAAAGAGGACGGAAATATTCTTGCATCCGGGATAAGGCGGATGTATAATAGGCAGAAAAAAGGAAAGGCGGTTGGTTCTGTGGGACAGGAGTACGAAAAAAAGTTTAGAGCCACCGGGCAAATCCACCGTCAGGTACAGCAGGCTTTCCCCGGTCAGTGGCAGACCATCTCCATGGAAACCGCCTACTATGACACCCCCGACCGCCGGCTGAGCGCCCTGCGGTGCACCCTGCGCCGGCGTATGGAGAACGGTGTGAGCGTATGCACCCTGAAAACTCCGGCAAAAGGCGGCGTCCGGGGAGAGTGGGAGATTCAAAAAGATACCATTGAGGATGCCGTTTCGGAGTTATGTAAACTTACAGGATGGGATGCCCTGTCCTTTCTTCCGGGTGCGCCACTGGTAAATATTTGCGGTGCCCAGTTCACCCGCCACGCCAGAACCGTCCATCTGCCAAACTGCGTTGCCGAGCTTGCTCTGGATGAAGGGGTTCTTATAGGCGGCGGCAAGGAATCCTCCCTGTGCGAACTGGAGGCAGAGCTGAAAGAGGGTTCTGCGGAGGCTTTGGATTCCTTTGCCCGGGAGCTTGCCCGGAGATTTTCCTTAGAGGAGGCGCCTGTCAGTAAATTTCGCCGCGCCCTGCTGCTGACAGAAGAATAAACATGACCTGCTTTGATACTTTATTTGAATCCTACGACCGTCTGGTGCTGTTTGACACAGAAACCACCGGACTGGATTACTGCCGGGACGAAATCATCGAGTTTGCCGCCGTTGTGGTAGAACGGATAGACGGACAGGTGACGGTGGCCGAGGAATATGACCAGCTGATCACCCTCAGCCCCGGCGGCTGCGTTCCTATAAAAATCCAGCAGCTCACCGGCATTACCGATGCGGATATCCGGCAGCGGGGCATTCCCAAGACCCAGGTATGCTGCGACATTGCCCGGATGCTGGAGGGCAACACCCTGCTGCTTGCCTACAACGCCCACTTTGACCTGAGCTTTCTGTTTTACCTGCTGCTGCGCAGCGGCAACCCCGGTATTTTAAAAGGCAAGGACAAGCTGGATCTGCTGACAGTGTACAAAGACCGGCGCAGCTATCCCCACAAGCTGTGCAACGCCATCGACACCTACGGCCTCAGCGGCAAGGTGGTCAACTCCCACCGGGCGGTGGACGATGTGCTTGCCACGGTGGAGGTAATGAAAGCCATGGAGCTGGAGCGCAATGACCTGCACCGGTACATAAATCTCTTTGGCTACAACGCCAAATACGGCGTCAGCGGAAAGCCCATTGGCTCGGTTACCTATAAGCCCCAGGGCTTTGACCCTGTATGTCCTCTGTATGAACTGTAAAGCACATTCCCTTTAAAAACTGTGCGCCCAAGGCAAAAGCCTTGGGCGCGCTGCATTTCGTTATTTACCTTGCTGCCTTTGCAGGCAGGCATAATGGTAGGCTTTTTTGTAGTCCTCCAGTTCCTTGTAGCACCGTTCCAGCGCCCCGTAGCGCTGCAAAGAGGTGTCCTGCACCTGCTCCAGATGGAACGCCGCCTGTTGATAGTCCTTTGCCGCCATGGCGCATCGGCCCATAAGATCATGCCACCGCTCACTTCTGTCCCGGGCTGCCTGCAAAATGCGGACACCTGCGTCCGGCTCTCCCCGCTCCAGCGCGCTTTGTGCCCGCAGGAGCAGTTCCCGGTCATCTGCCGGCAGCCGGGATTCCAACTCCCCAGCCCCCATGAACCCTGTTTCAAAGCACAGTAGCAGCCGCTCCCGCTCCAGCGCCGGGGTATAATAATGTGTTTTCTCCCCCGTAACCTGGCACCGCTCCAGAAGGCTCATGGCATAGCCGGGCCTGTCCATACTCTCCCGGGCTGCTTCCATACAGGCAAGGGCTTCCAGATAATACCGCTCCCGGTCAAATACCGGATCCGGAGCTTTGTACTGTTTTAAAAGGTCTAACACCTCTGTGCCCGCGGCAGCCCGAACCTGCTCCATCACCTGCTGGTTGGGGGAGATCACCGCGTTCTCCTCCAGAAAATAGCCCACAGGCTTGCCCAGCCGCCCCGCCAGATAGCGCAGGGTGTCCATAGAGGGACGGGCCGCGCCATTTTCAATTTGGGAGAGCATATTTCTGGTGATTTCCTCCCCGCACAGCTGCCGCTGGGAAAGCCCCGCTTCCAGCCGCGCCTGCTTCAGCCGCTGACCTAATTCCATAAAACCCCTCCGGGTAATTTATATTTACCCCCAGTGTACCACAAAAAAATCCCCCCGTCCACAAAAAATTCATTTGCTATTTTCCCCGGTATGCCGTATAACTAATGTTATAGTGATTAAGGAGGTATCTTTCTCCATGGAAAAACCAAAAAACATTATTTTACGTGCCCAATCCTGTCTGGATGGTGCGGCAGAGTCCCCCAGAAAATTTACCGTGATTCACGCCGGTATCGCCCTTGGCTTCTCTCTGGTAATAGCGGTTTTGAACTTTATTGTGGGTGAAGGCATTGGCAGCACCTCCGGCCTGTCCGGAATGGGACTGCGCTCCGTGCTAAGCACGGTACAGGTACTGCTCCAGTTTGCCAGCATCCTTTTAATGCCTTTCTGGCAGATCGGTTACACAGGCGCTGCCCTGTCCATGGCCAGAAAAGAACGGCTCAGCACGGATATGCTTCTGGATGGCTTTCGCCGGTTCTTCACAATTCTGGTAATGCTGTTTTCCCAGAGTGTGCTGATTTTCCTGTTGGCTCTGGCCTGCTTCTACATCTGCTCCGGCATTTTCACTGCCACCCCTCTGGCCCGGCCTTTTATGGAGGCCATTGCCCCCATACTCAGCCAGGAGAATATTATGTCCGGCAATCTGTACATGGATGAGGCCACCCTGGCCGTGGTTATGGATTCTCTTCTGCCTATGCTACTGCTGTTCCTGGGTGTATTCCTGGTGGTTTCCATTCCCCTTCTGTACCGCTTCCGGATGTGTGAGCTGCTGCTGATGGACTACCCCCAACTCACCGGCATCCGGGTGCTCAAGGGCAGTATCCGCATTATGCGGGGTCAGTGCCGGGCGCTGTTCCGTCTGGATCTGCAGTTCTGGTGGTTCTATGTGCTGCAAACGCTGGTAACGGTTATCGGCTATGGGGATCTTCTGCTGACTTTGTTGGGCGTGGAGCTGTTCTCCAACCCGGATCTGGCGTATTTCCTGTTTTACATCCTTTACACCGTGGCGCTGTTTGTCCTGCTGGTGTGGAAAAAGCCCTTAGTGCAAACCTCCTACGCCCTGTTCTATGAGGAACTGAAGCAGTTTCACGGCCTGCCGGACAGAGATTCCATGCAGTAATATCCAAAAAATATCCCCTGCTGCACATATGCAGCAGGGGATTGTCTTGCTAGCTTTACTTTTCCAGAGCCATGACCTTGTCAATACGGCGCTGATGGCGGGCATCGCCGGAGAATTCCGTACCCAGCCAGGTGTCCACAATTTCAAAAGCCAGCATCTGGCCCACAATACCGGCGCCGATGGCCATTACATTGGTATCGTTGTGCTCACGGGTCATGCGGGCGCTCATCACATCAGACAGCAGCGCGCAGCGCACGCCCTTAATCTTGTTGGCGGTGATGGAAACGCCGATGCCGGTGGTGCACAGGACGATGCCCTTGTCACACTGGCCGTCTGCCACGGCCTGAGCAGCGGGAGCGGCATAGTCGGGATAGTCGCAGCTGTCCAGAGAATAGGTACCAAAGTCCTTTACCTCATGACCCTGGGCCTGCAGACGCTTTACCAGAGCATCCTTCAGCGCCAGTGCGCCGTGGTCACAGCCGATTGCGATTTTCATATTTGGTTCCTCCTAAGTAGTATTTATACAGCCTAGTATAGCTTAAATCTTTGGGTCTGTCAAACCACAAACCCGCCGTTGACGCCCAAAATCTGCCCTGTGACAAACTGCGCGTCTGCCAGATAGGCGATGGCTTCCGCCACATCCCGGGCAGTACCCAGTCTGCCTATGGGCGTTTCCTGCCGCAGCTGGTCCATAATCTCCTCTTCCACTTGGGCGCACATATCCGTCTGGATTACACCGGGAGCCACACAGTTGACCCGGATGCCGCTGGGTCCCAGTTCCTGGGCCAGCGCCTTGGTCAGGGCAATTACCGCTCCCTTGGTGGCGGAATACGCGCTCTCGCAGGAGGCGCCCACCTGCCCCCACATAGAGCTGACGGTGACGATACTGCCGGAATGGGTCTGCAGGAATTTGGGCATGGCCGCTTTTACACAGTGGTAAATGCCCTTGACGTTTACATCAAAAATCCTGTCCCACTGATCCGGGGGCATCTGGGCCAGCAAGCCCACCCACACGATTCCCGCGTTGCACACAAGGATATCCACCTGAGGGATTTGGGCAAAGGCCGCCTCCACCGCCTGCCCATCTGCCACATCGCAGCAAAGAGCTACAACGCCGCAGCGCCGGGCAACAGCTTGGGCTTTTTCATGCTCCTTTTCATAAAGAAAATACACGGTATCTCCCCGGGCGGCAAACAGCTCCACAGCCGCTGCCCCGATTCCCCGGGAACCGCCAGTAACAACAACAGTTGACATGGTAACACTCCTGAAAACAGCAGACCGTCTTGGGTCTTTATAAAAAAACGGCTGCTTTTGCAGCCGTTTTACTTATCTTCTGCGGCTCTTGGTGCGATGGTCAGAATACTGCCGGATAGAGGAAATCTTGCTGTCGGATTCCGACATAAAGGCTTTTAGCTTCTCCTCAAAAAGCTGGTCAGCGGTTTTGGGTTCGGGAGGAGGTGTGGGAGCACTGCGCTGAGGACGGGCCTGCTGGGGCGCACCTTCCCTGCGGGGACCTGCTCCGGGACGTCCGCCAGGTGCCCGGCTGTCCCGCTGGGGCTTTGCCTCCAGCCGTTTGATGGACAGGTTCACCTTACCGTTGTCTGTGCCGATGACCATGACCTTTACATCCTGTCCCTCGGTCAGGTGCTGCCGGATGTCACTGACATAGGTATTGGCCACCTCGGAGATATGTACCATGCCGGTCTTGTTCTCTGGCAGGGACACAAACGCGCCGAAGTTGGTGATTGATTTAATCTTTCCCTCTAAAACTGCTCCTACGGTTAACTCCATACTTGATCTGTTTCCTCCAAAAATTTTAATCAACAGGGGTAAAGAACGAACTGTCAGGGTCCACAAGACCCAGCTTCTCTCCCGCGATCTGTTCGATGCCCTCCTGAGAGCCGGCGTGGGAAATGTTTTCCTCCAGTTGTTTGTTTTCGGCCTCCAGCTCCGCGGCCTGGTTTTGCAGCTCCCGGTTTCGCTCCTGCTCGTCCAGCAGGGATACCCGCAGCGCCAGCAGCGCCGCCAGCGACAACACAATGGCGGCCAACACCACGCACTTGAGAAGCGGGGAACTGCGCCGGTACACCAGCTTGATCCGGTGCAGGGGATTTCTGCGTTTTGTCATATGGGATACCTCCGGCGGTCTGGCCCTGGGCAGGACAATGTTTACACTTTATTGTACCCCATTTTTTCCCTGTTGCAAAGAGAAATTTCAGAAATTTCGAAATTTTTTTCAAAATTCTTCCCCATGTATTGGCTATTGCTCCCCAGAATTTGTAAATTCCCCTCCAAAAAGCCGAAAATATGGGTGTAAGCAGCCTGCCGAAACTGCACTCCCACCCCAACACGCCTGCAAACAGCGCCCCCGTAGTTCCAAAGCGCAGATCCGCCTGACAAATCCCGAAGCCCACATACACCCAGGCCCAGATAAGTCCGGCGCAGAAAAGCAGGTCCGCCAACACACCATGCCTGTGCCGTAAGGGCCGCAGAAAGCCATGGAGCAGGCCGCAAACACACCCCATCAGCAACGCCGCTGCCGCCCTGTGGGCGGCCAGAGCGGGGGCAATCATCCAAACAGGCGCTGCAGAAGGCTGCCGGGAGCACGTCCCTCCTCATATATCAGCGCCCCTATGTGCCCGTCCACCGCCACCTGTCCGGCATCCAGGGACAGAGTCTTCATGTGCAGGTTCTCCCCCCGTACTGACAGGGTATCCGACCCTATTTTCAGGATCACCGCTTCCTCATCAAAGCTGACCACCTCCGTAACCCCTGTGACGGACAGGTCCCTGCGCTCATTGAGGGTCAGCTTGTGTGGTAGCAGCAGTTTGTCTTCCATGTACATCCCTCCTGTGGCAAGCCTATGCAAAAGGCTCCCGGGTAGAACCGGTGATTGACAACAGATACATCCCGGCGCTATACTATACCCAGAATAAGGAGGGGTTTTATGGAGATAGGACATATGGAAGTAACCGGCCTGACCCCTCACAGAACCGGACGGCTGCTTCTGGAGCATATGTACAAAGCCAGGTTCGGAAAAACCCTGCCCCCTGTGTCCACGACAAAAGAGGGGAAGCCCTTTTTCCCCGACGGACACATTCATTTTTCTATCTCCCACACCCGGCATCATGCCTTCTGCGTGCTGGCGGATTGCCCGGTGGGCATTGACGCGGAGGAAACAGACAGGGCTGTCCGCCTGAAGCTGGCAGAAAACATCCTCTCCCCCGCAGAATTTGCCCGGTGGCAGGCATCCCCAGATCCCCGGGCCGCCCTGCTGCGGCTGTGGGTACTGAAGGAAGCCCAGGCTAAATGCACCGGCCAGGGACTTCGTGGGTATCCCAATCACACGGATTTCTGCCCGGAGGACCCCAGAATCACCACTATCCACGGCTGCTATGTGGCCGTAATTTCGGAGGAACACACATGCTGTTTGACACACACGCACACCTGAATGACCCGGCCTTTGCCCCAGACCGGCAGACACTGATGGAAAGCTTCCGGGACGCGGGAGTGGAGCTTGTGATGAACGCGGGCTGCTCTTTGGAAAGCTCCCGGGATATCATCGCCATGGCAGAGCAATACCCCTGGCTGTATGCCTCTGTGGGCAGCCATCCCGATTCTGCCAGCGAAGTAAACGAGGAGGTCATTGAAGCCTACCGGCAAATGTGCCGCCACGAAAAGGTAAAGGCCATTGGCGAGATCGGTCTGGATTATTACTATGAGGACATCCCCCGGGAAATCCAGCAAAAGGCCTTCCGGATGCAGATGGCACTGGCTCAGGAGCTGGATATGCCGGTGATCGTCCACGAGCGGGATGCTCACAACGACGGGCTTGCTATTATCAAGGAATTTCCCAAGGTCAAGGGCGTATTCCACTGCTACTCCGGTTCTGCGGAAATGGCACGGCAGCTGGTGAATCTGGGCTGGTACATTGGCTTTACCGGCGTGATCACCTTTAAAAACGCCCGCAAGGCGGTGGAAACCGCTGCCTCTATCCCCCTAGCGCGGATCGTTCTGGAGACCGACTGTCCCTTTATGGCGCCGGAGCCTTTCCGGGGCAAAAGAAACCACCCGGGTCTTCTGTACCGGATGGCGGAAAAGCTGGCCGAGATTCGGGGTATTTCTCTGGAGGAGGTCTGCGCCGCCACCACAGAAAACGGCAAACGGCTGTACCGGCTGTAAATCCATTGATATCCGTAATTTTTTACCGAAAGCCATTCTTTTCCCTTGACAAATCCTTCTTTTTCATATATCATAAAAGCGATGCCACATGACTGACGGAATTCGCGGGTTACCGCGGTGGAGTGTGTGCGTTGTATTCATGCCGACCGTCTGGGCAATTCAGTTTTGTGGAACTGGATTGCCCTTTTATTTATATTGCAAGGAGCATCCAGATGGAATTTACTTACCGCGGCCTAAAAGGCCAACTGAATAAACATACTATCACCTCCTCAGAGGTTGACCATCATATGCAGCGTCTGCTGCAGCAGACACCCCGCATTCAGGCAGTTGACGACCGCCCTACCCAGGCCGGCGATGAGGTGGTTCTGGACTACGCAGGCTACTGCGACGGTGAGCAGTTTGCCGGCGGCACCGCTGAAAAGCAGACCCTGGTGCTGGGCAGCGGCATGTTCATCCCCGGTTTCGAGGAACAGCTGCTGGATAAGGTCCCCGGCGAAAAGGTGGTTGTAAAGGTCACCTTCCCGGAAGAATACCACGCCCCCAACCTTGCCGGTAAGCAGGCAGAGTTCCACTGTGTGATTCACCAGATCCGTATTAAGAGCACCTACCAGATGGACGAGGTGTTCGCCCGGGAAGTGGGCGAAAGCGAGTCCATTGAGGAAATGCGGGAAAAGCTCCGGACCAGTTTGCAGGCCTACTCCGATGAGCGGGGTGAAATGGATCTACAGGATCGTCTGCTGCGGCAGGCAGCTGCCACACTGGAGTTCTCCGTTTCCCCGGAGGAACTGGAGCAGGCTGTGCAGGAGCAGCTGGAGAGCCTGAAGGCGCAGTTGGGCCAGAAGGGTCTGAGCATGGAAATGTACTGCCAGTTTATGAACACCACGCCGGAGGATCTGCGTAAGGATGCCTATCCCGCCGCGGAGGCCGCCCTGCGGAATCTGGCCGCCATCGATAAAATCGTGGAGCTGGAAAACCTGCAGCCGGAGCAGTCCGAGATTACCGAAGCGCTTGTGATGATCTGCCGCCAGAACGGTCTGACCATGGAGCAGCTGAAGGACTACTATGATGCCGATTTTGAAGCGGCAGTGTTAAAAAGTGTACTCACCACCAAGGTCATGCGCCTGATCCGGGACGCAGCTGATATTGAGGTAGTATAATAAAAAACGTAAATACTGTGCCCGGAAAGGCACCGAAAAACAAGGAGGAAACTTACTATGGCAATCAATTTCGTTGATGGCAAGTATGTAGACGAGAAGGGTTTTGTGAAGCTGGACCCCACCATCTACAAGGACTGGCAGATCGCTGAAGAAGCAGAAAAGACCCTGCCCCCCGTGGATTACTTCCGTGAGAAGCTGGGCCTGCTGCCCGAGGAGATCATCCCCTATGGCAAGACCCCCAAGATCGACTTCATCAAGGTTATGAACCGTCTGAAGGATAAGCCCGACGGCAAGTTCATTGAAGTTACCGCTGTTACCCCCACCCCCTTCGGTGAAGGTAAGTCCACCGTTTCTCTGGGCCTGATCGAAGGTCTGGGCTACATCGGCAAGAACGCAGGCGGCGCTCTGCGTCAGCCCTCCGGCGGCCCCACCATGAACGTTAAGGGTACCGCGGCAGGCGGCGGCAACGCTCTGCTGATGCCCATGACCGAGTTCTCCCTGGGTCTGACCGGCGATATCAACGACATCATGAACGCTCACAACCTGGCTATGGTGGCTCTGACCGCCCGTATGCAGCACGAGCGCAACAACACCGACGAGTGGCTGGCTAAGAAGGGCCTGAAGCGTCTGGACATCGACCCCAAGCGTGTGGAGATGGGTTGGATCATCGACTTCTGCGCACAGAGCCTGCGTAACATCATCATCGGTATCGGCGGCCGTCTGGACGGCTTCATGATGGAATCCAAGTTCGGCATCGCTGTCGGCTCCGAGCTGATGGCTATCCTGGCTGTTGCCAAGGATCTGAAGGACCTGCGCGAGCGTATCGGCAAGATCGTTGTGGCTTACTCCCGCACCGGTGAGCCTGTCACCTGTGAGGATCTGGACGTTGCCGGCGCAATGGCTGCCTGGATGCGTAACGCCATCAACCCCACCATGTGCTACTCCGTGGAGCATCAGCCTGTGCTGATCCACGCCGGTCCCTTTGCTAACATTGCTATCGGCCAGTCCTCTGTTATCGCTGACCGTCTGGCTCTGAAGCTGTTTGATTACCATGTCACCGAGTCCGGCTTCGCTGCCGACATCGGCTTCGAGAAGTTCTGGAACGTTAAGACCCGTCTGTCCGGCCTGACTCCCAACGTCTCCGTTCTGGTTGCTACCGTCCGCAGCCTGAAGATGCACGGCGGCGGCCCCAAGGTTACCCCCGGCGCCCCCCTGCCCAAGGAATACACCGAGGAGAACCTGGAACTGCTGGAGAAGGGTACCTGCAACCTGTTCCACCATGTGAACACCATCAAGAAGTCCGGCATCAACCCCGTGGTCTGCATCAACCGTTTCTACACCGATACCGACGCGGAAATCGCTCTGCTGAAGAGACTGTGTGCTGAGCGCGGTATCCGCTGCGCTGAGTCCAACCACTGGCGTTACGGCGGCGAAGGCGCTGCTGAGCTGGCCCGCGTTGTTGTGGAGGCCTGTGAGGATCCCGTGGACATCAAGTTCCTGTACGATCTGGAGATGCCCCTCCGTCAGCGCGTTGAGCTGATCGCTAAGGAAGTCTACGGCGCTGACGGCGTTATCTGGCAGCCCCTGGCTGTGCAGAAGGCAGAGCGCTTCGAGTCCGATCCCAAGTACGCTGACTACTGCACCATGATGGTTAAGACCCACCTGTCCCTGTCCGACGATCCCACCAAGAAGGGCGTTCCCACCGGTTGGAAGCTCACCATCCGTGACATTCTGGAGTACGGCGGCGCTAAGTTCCTGTGCCCCATGGCTGGTACCATCTCCATGATGCCCGGTACTGCTGCTGACCCCGCATACCGCCGCGTGGATATCGACACCGAGACCGGCAAGGTTTCCGGCCTGTTCTAATTCCAAACTAACTTCAAAAGCAAAGGCGGATTTCCGCCTGTGCTTTTGGGGCATATATTACACTGTAAAAAACCTGTCGTTTTGGGCCGGTTCGGAGCCTGACGCGGGAAGCCCCCGGCGGCAGCACCACCCCGGGAACCTGCCGCGTCAGGCTTCGCCCTCCCTATAAAGACAAGAATGGAGAACAATTCTATGGATATGACTATGGAAACCTGCCGGAAATTTGTGGAAGTTCTGGCATCTGACGCCCCCGCTCCCGGCGGCGGCGGCGCTGCCGCTCTGGTTGGCGCCATCGGTACCGCTCTGGGCAATATGGTGGGCTCTCTCACCGTCGGTAAGAAGAAGTACGCCGATGTGGAAGCTGAAATCATTGACCTGAAGGCCAAGTGCGACGCTCTGCAGAAGGAGCTGCTGGATCAGGTGGAGGCCGATGAGGTCAACTTCCTGCCTCTGGCAAAGGCCTACGGTATCCCCAAGGACGACCCCACCCGGGATCAGGTTATGGAAGAAGCTACCCTGATCGCCTGCTCCACCCCCATGAAGATCATGGAGCTGTGCTGCCAGGCTATTGAGTACATTGCTGTGTTTGCTGCCAAGGGCAGCCGTCTGGCAGTGTCCGACGCAGGCTGCGGCGCTGTTTGCTGCAAGGCCGCCCTGCAGGCCGCTTCCCTGAACGTATTCATCAACACCAAGACTCTGAAGAACCGTCAGACCGCTCAGGAGCTCAACGACAAGGCTCTGGGCATGATGGCCAAGTACTGCGCCATGGCTGATGAGATCTTCGATTCCGTCAAGGCCGGCTTTGGTGTTTAATCGGCAAGCTGCTGACAACCCGTGACGGCTCTGGAACTGTTACATTTCCCGGAGACCGTCAGATATGATTACATCGTTAATAATTAAAACATTTTAAGGAGAATATAACAATGGCTAAGAGATTACTGGGCAAGGAAGTCAATGAGGCTCTGGTTGCCGCTCTGCAGGCCCGTACCGCTGCTCTGCGTGAGAAGGGCGTTGTCCCCACTCTGGGCATTATCCGCGTTGGCGCGAACCCCTCTGACCTGTCCTACGAAAAGGGCGCTACCACCAAGGGCGAGCAGGTCGGTGTAGAAGTGAAGAAGTTTGAACTGCCTGAGGACGCTACCAAGGAGCAGGTTCTGGCTATGATCGATCAGGTCAACGCTGACGATTCCATCCACGGCGTTCTGATGTTCCGCCCCCTGCCCAAGCACCTGAAAAACGACCAGAATGAGATCTGCAACCGTCTGGATCCCAAGAAGGACGTGGACTGCATGACCCACCTATCCAACGCCGGCGTTTTCGAAGGCCGTGACGATCTGGGCTACGCACCCTGCACCCCCGCTGCCTGTATGGAAATTCTGGACCATTACGGCATCGACTGCAAGGGCAAGAACGCTGTTGTGATCGGCCGCAGCCTGGTGGTTGGCAAGCCCGCCGCCATGATGCTGATGCAGAAGAACGCCACCGTCACCGTATGCCATACTAAGACTGTGGACACCGCTGCTATCTGCAAGCAGGCTGACATCATTATCTCCGCTGCCGGTGTTCTGAAGTCCCTGACCGCTGACTACGTCCGTCCCGGCCAGGTGGTCATCGACGTTTCCATGAACTGGGACGCTGAGAAGATCACTGCCAAGGGTAAGGGCGGCATGTCCGGCGACGCTATCTTCGATGAGGTTGAGCCCATCGTTGATGCCATCACCCCCGTCCCCGGCGGTGTTGGCGCCGTTACCACCAGTGTGCTGATGAAGCACGTGGTTGAGGCTGCTGAGAAGGCTTAATTTTATAGATTTCGGGGAGGCCGTTGACGCGGCCTCCTTTCTTTGCCCTTTTCCTATAAATTTTCAACAAAGAAAGGGTATTCGCGGCAAAATCTTTGGCAGAAATTGCTCTTGATGTCCAAAATAATTGGTGGTATTATGAATAAGTTTACGGCATTCCGCAAACCTGTTATTATCGTTTAAGAAGAAGGCGTATTGTGTGGAAATTTATTTGATTTGTCTTGCAGTAGCCCTTGTTGGCGGGCTGCTGCTGTCCCGCCTAACGAAGCTGGTGAACCTCCCGGCTGTCACCGCATATCTGGTGGCGGGGCTTCTACTGGGTCCGTTCTGTCTGGGCATGCTGAAAATCCCCGGGCTGGGCTTTAATTCCCTGGAGCAGGTGGAAGGCTTTAGCGCCATCACCCAGACCGCTCTGGGCTTTATTGCCTTTACCATTGGCAACGAGTTCCGCCTGAGCCAGCTGAAGGCCACAGGCCGCAAGGCCATTACCATTGGCATTCTGCAGGCAGTACTCACCACTGTGGTGGTGGATATCATTTTGATTTGCCTACACCTGTGCATGCCCCAGACCCTCTCCCTGCCTGCTGCTATCACTTTGGGCGCGATTGCCTCCGCCACTGCCCCCGCAGCCACGCTGATGGTTGTCCGGCAGTATAAGGCTGACGGTCCTCTGACCCGACTGCTGCTGTTGGTGGTTGCCATCGATGACGCGGTAGGTCTCTTGCTGTTCTCTGTCTCCTACGGTGTGGCTACCGCTCTGTCCAATGGGCAGGTGAGCGTTCTTGGTGTGGTGGTTGAACCCCTTTTGGAGATTGTACTTTCTCTGGGACTGGGCTGTATTATGGGCTGGCTGCTGAACTGGGTGGAACAATTTTTCCACTCCCGCAGTAAGCGTATGACCATATCCGTAGCTTTCGTGCTGCTAACAGTGGGTCTGAGTACCCTGTCCTTCGAGATTGCAGGCGTGCACTGCGGATTCTCTCTGCTGCTGGTGTGCATGATGACCGGCACTATTTTCTGCAACATCTGCTCCACCTCTGAGGAGCTGATGAGCCGTGTGGATGGTTGGACTATGCCCCTGAACGTGCTGTTTTTTGTAATCTCCGGCGCGGAACTGGATCTGCAGGTGCTGATGAGTCCCATTACCATACTGGTAGGTGTGGTGTATATTCTGGCCCGGTCTTTGGGCAAGTACTTTGGTTCGGCATACAGCTGCCGGCTGACCAAACAGCCTGCGCCCATTACCAAGAACCTTGGCATCACCCTGCTTCCCCAGGCAGGTGTGGCTCTGGGCATGGCGCTGACCGCCGGAGCATTGCCCAACGGCGCGTTGGTACGCAATGTGGTGCTGTTTGCGGTGCTTATATATGAACTGGTAGGCCCGGCGCTGACCAAGCGTTCCCTTACCGCGGTTGGGGAAATTCGGCCCGACGAGCGCACCAGCGCCAGACAGCACAATGTCCCCAAGGATGCCTGATGGGAAACCTCCCATCAGCACCCTTTCTTCTGGGTTTTCCCCCTTTTTCTATTGACAAAAGGGAAGTTTTCCAATACAATATAGGTACTATCTTACATGACTGACGGTTTTCGCGAAGTAACGCGGGGAAGTGTAAGAGTTTTGTGCCGGCCGTCTGGGCAATTCAGTTTTTAGGGAACTGGATTGCCCTTTTTTGGTATAATAAAAAAGTCGAGGTGCGTTATGAAAAAGATCAAGACCCTCAGTGAAGGCAGCTTTCTGAAGCTGTTGTTCGCCTTTTTGTCCTTCTGCTTTATTGTCGCTGCTGTCTGCATGCCCGACAGAAACAGCATGTTCACCGGCCTGTGGAACATTCTGTCCCAGCCCAGCAAAATCTCCGCCAACTATTTTGCCATGGGCGGTTATGCCGCCACATTCCTGAACATGGGTCTGGTGGGTCTTATCAGCTTGGGACTTTTTGTGATGTTTAAGGGTACCCCCAACAATGTCTCCACTTTGGCTGTGATCCTGACCATCGGCTTCGGCTCCTGGGGTATCAACATCCTCAACATGTGGCCCAGCATTTTTGGCGTCATGCTCTACTGCCTGGTAAAGAAGGAAAAACTGGGCGGACAGGTGAATGCCATGCTGTTCTCCACCGGTATCGCCCCCCTGATCACCGATCTGCTGATCCGCTATCCCCATGGGGAAGTAGTGGGCTTTAACCTGCCTGGCCTGTTCATTGCCCTGGCTGTTGGCGCTGTGATCGGTTTCTTCCTCCCCGCAGGCCTTGCCCACTCCCCCAAGGTACATAAGGGCTTTGACCTGTACTCTGCCGCCCTGCCTGTGGGTATGACCGCGTTCTTCCTGAATGCCACCCTGTACAAAACTATGGGCGTTTCCCTGCCCAGCGCCATGGACACCCTGATGGAAGGCTCTATGAAGGTTGCCTCTCAGGCAACCGCAAACATCTTCTGCTGCGTGGTGTTCGGCCTGTGCATTGTTATTGCCCTGCTGCTGGGCTCCACTCCCAAGGATTACTGGAAGCTGCTGCGGGATCCGGCGCTGGTAACCAACTTCTCCTCCACCTACGGCAACGCCACATTCTTAATGAATGTGGGTGTGTACGGCCTGTTCATTCTGGGTTACTACAACCTGATCGGCGCCACCTTCAACGGTGTGACCTTTGGCATTATCTTCTGCATGCTGGCCTGCTGCAACTCCGGCTCTCATCCCGGAAACGTGTGGCCCATTATGCTGGGCTACGTGGTGGCCTCCACTGTGTGCGGCTGGATTTCCCCTCTGCTGGGCGGCAATTTCACCCTTGGTATCAACGCCCAGGCCATCTGTGTAGGCCTGTGCTACGCCAACGGTCTGAGCCCCATTTCTGACAAGTATGGCTGGCAGTACGGCTTCATCGCCGCTGTAATGCACTATCTGCTGGTCACCAGCGTTCCCACCCTCCACGGCGGCTTCTGCCTGTACAACGGCGGCTTCACCGCTGCGCTGATCTGCCTGATTCTGGTGCCTGAGCTGGAAAAGTTCTTCCGCACCAAAGAAGAGCGCAAAGCGCTGAAAGCCTGATCTTTTACACATTCACCCCCAAAGACCGAAAATCACGGTCTTTGGGGGTGTTTTTCTTTTGAAACAAGGGGTAATTTAACAAAAAATTCTATATTTTTACCGCGATGTGTGCTATAATGGTTAAAATATTGCCACCAGCAAAAGGAGCGTACATCATGGGATTGATCACAAAGCTGTTTGGTTCCCGTTCCCAACGGGAACTGAAAAAGATACAGCCTCTGGTAGATAACATTCTTGCTCTGGAAGAGGAATACAAAGCCCTTTCCGAGCAGGAGCTGAAGGGGAAAACCGCTCTGTTCAAAGAGCGTCTTGCCGCAGGAGAAACATTGGATGACCTGCTGCCGGAAGCCTTTGCCGCTATCCGGGAAGCCGCCTGGCGGGTGCTGGGTATGCGGCCGTACCCTGTGCAGCTCATTGGCGGCATTATCCTGCACCAGGGCCGTATCGCGGAAATGAAAACCGGCGAGGGCAAAACCCTGGTAGCCATCCTGCCCTGTTACTTAAACGCCCTCAGCGGCAAGGGCGTCCATGTGGTCACAGTCAACGATTACCTTGCCCGGCGTGACTCAGAGTGGATGGGCAAGGTGCACCGGTACATGGGTCTTTCCGTGGGTCTTGTGATCCCCGGTATGAAGCCCGCAGAGCGCCGGGAAGCCTACGCCGCGGACATTACCTACTGCACCAACAACGAACTGGGCTTTGACTACCTACGGGATAATATGGCCATCTACAAATCCGAGCTTGTCCAGCGGGGGCACAATTTTGCCATTGTGGACGAGGTGGACTCCATCCTCATCGACGAAGCCCGCACCCCTCTGATTATCTCCGGCAAGGGAGAGGACTCCTCACAGCTTTATGAGCAGGCGGACAAATTCGTGGCCGGTCTGCGCAAACAGGTCTTTGCCAAGACCGACGAAAAGGAAGTCCATGACGATTATGACTGCGACTACATCGTGGACGAAAAGTCCAGGAGTGTCAGTCTTACCGCCTCCGGTATTGCCAAGGCGGAGAAGTTCTTCGGTATTGAGAATCTGGCCGATGCCGAAAACACCACCCTGTCCCACCATATCAACCAGGCCATGAAAGCCCGGGGCATTATGAAAAAGGACATTGACTACGTGATCAAAGACGGCCAGATAATCATTGTAGACGAATTTACCGGCAGACTTATGTACGGCAGGCGGTACAACGAAGGCCTGCATCAGGCAATCGAGGCCAAGGAAAAGGTAAAAGTTGCCGGCGAAAGCAAGACTCTGGCCACCATCACCTTCCAGAATTTCTTTCGGCTGTACAACAAGCTTTCCGGTATGACCGGCACAGCTCTGACCGAAGAGGAGGAGTTTGGTGCTATCTACCGGTTGGATGTGGTGGAGATCCCCACCAACCGCCCTGTTTTGAGAAACGATCAGCCGGATGTGGTGTACAAGACCGAGGCCGGCAAGTTCCGGGCGATCATCCAGCAGGTAATCGCCTGCCACCAGAAGGGTCAGCCTGTGCTGGTGGGTACTGTGTCCATTGAAAAAAGTGAGATGCTCAGCAAACTCCTGAAGCGGGCGGGCGTTCCCCACAATGTGCTTAACGCCAAATTCCACGAGCAGGAAGCCCAGATCGTTGCCCAGGCGGGCAAGTTTGGGGCTGTGACCATCGCCACCAATATGGCAGGCCGTGGTACGGATATTGTGCTGGGCGGCAACGCTGAGCACATGGCCATTACCCAGCTGCGAAAAAAGGACATCCCAGAGGAACTGCTGCAGCAGGCCAACGCCTACTCAGAGACCGAGGACGCCGAAATTTTGGCCATCCGGGCAGAATACGAGCAGCTCCTGTCCGGGTTCCGGGCAGAGCTTGCGGAGGAAGCCCAGAAAGTCCGTCAGGCCGGCGGCTTGTTTATCATCGGCACTGAGCGCCACGAGTCCCGGCGTATCGACAACCAGCTTCGTGGCCGTTCCGGCCGTCAGGGTGACCCGGGCGAAAGCCGGTTCTACCTGAGCCTGCAGGATGCTTTGATGCGGCTGTTCTCCTCGGACCGGGTGATGGCTATGATGGATTCTCTGGGTCTGGACGAGGACACCCCCATCGATGCCAAAATTCTCTCTAACGCTGTGGAAAACGCCCAGAAGAGCGTGGAGAGCCGGAATTTCCGTTCCAGAAAGAGCGTTCTGGAATATGACAACGTGATGAATACCCAGCGTGAGGTGATTTACGCCCAGCGGCAGAAGGTGCTGGATGGTGAGGACCTGCGGGAGAATATGATGAGCATGCTCCGGGGCGTGGTGGATTCCGCGGTATCCGATGGACTGAGCCATACCGGCGGTGTGGCGGACAGCGCCTCTGTGGCAGCCATCCTAAGCCAGTTCGAGGGGCTCTATTTCCCCAAGGGCGCATACCGTATCCCTCAGGGCGAATTGACTTCCCAAACCCTCAGCGACGGCATATACGAGCTGGCAGCTGAGTATTACCGGAAAAAGGAAGCCGCCTACACTCCCCCGGTTATGCGGGAGCTGGAGCGCGTTGTGATGCTCCGGGTTGTGGACGAATACTGGATGGAAAACATCGATGCCATGGACGAGCTGAAGCAGGGCATCGGTCTGCGGGCCTACGGCCAGCATGACCCGGTCATCGCTTATAAGGAAGAGGGCTACGAGATGTTCCAGGCCATGATCCAGGCCATCCGTGAGCAGACCATCCAGCGTATGTTCCAGGTACAGCTGCGCCCCTGGCAGGAGGTCAAGCGGCAAAAAGTAGCCAAGGAGCTATCCACCGGCAACGCTGATAAGACCGTGAAATCCCAGCCCGTCCGGGTACAGAAGAAGGCCGGCCCAAACGATCCCTGCCCCTGCGGCAGCGGTAAAAAATACAAAAAATGCTGCCGGGATAAGGATATCGCTGCCGGCATGGAAAGCTGATTATGAACATCATTCACAAGAAAATCGGCGTGCTGGACTATCTCACGTCGGAAAACATCTCCTGCACCCACTGCTTTACCACCCGGTTGGGCGGTGTGAGTACAGGGTATCTGGCATCGCTGAATCTGGGTGCCCACCGGGGAGACAAGCCGGAGAATGTGCTGGAAAATTATAAGATTTTAAGTGGGGCTCTGGGATTTGATCTTCAGAAACTGGTGTTGACCCACCAGACCCATACGGATATCGTCCGGGCTGTGGGCAGCAGGGACGCCAATTTGTTCACCGACTCCCATCAGGGTCCGGAATGCGACGCCCTGATTACCAATGAACCGGGGGTGACTCTGGCGGTGTTTACCGCTGACTGTACCC
This sequence comes from Faecousia sp., assembly GCA_045577435.1. Taxonomy (GTDB): domain Bacteria; phylum Bacillota; class Clostridia; order Oscillospirales; family Oscillospiraceae; genus Faecousia. The sequence continues at coordinate 23,811 of JAZNIL010000051.1, forward strand.
CTATTTTGTTCCATGACCCTGTCACCGGTGCGGTGGGCGCGGCCCACGCCGGCTGGAAAGGCACTGCCGCGGACATCGCGGGGAAAACCGTCTGGGCTATGCAGACCCACTTTGGCTGCCGTCCGGAGGATATCCGGTGTGCCATCGGGCCGAATATCGGCTCTTGCTGTTTCCAGACTGACCGGGACGTTCCCAAGGCAATGGAAGCTGTTCTGGGGGAAAAGGCGCAGACCTGCATCCGCCGGGCAGAGGAAAAATACTATGTGGATCTGAAAAAGATCAACGCTCTGCTTCTGCAGCGGACAGGGGTGGAAAACATTGCCATCAGCGATGAGTGCACCATGTGCAGCTGCCACCTCTACTGGTCCCACCGGGCAACCAATGGTCTGCGTGGCTCCCAGGGCGCATTCATTACAAGACAGGAGGGTTCCCGATGAAACGTGTTTTGGCTCTGGCTGTGTGCCTGTGTGTGGCACTGTCCGGCTGCAGCAGCAGTACACAGCCCCACACCCCCACCGGTGATGCCCTGGACTGGGGTAATGGGCCAACCTCCCCCCAGGTTCTGGAGGCAGACCCGGAAGTGGCCCCCCTGGTGCTGGCCTATTACCAGAACATCACCATGAATCCCTACACTTGTACGGATTTTACCAACAGGGCGCTGTTTTCCCTGCTGTACCAGGGGCTTTTCTCCATTGACCGCAGCTACAACGTGATTCCCCAGCTTTGCAAAAGCTACTGGATGTCCCGGGATATGCGGACCTACACATTCTATATTGAGCAGGCCACTTTCTCTGATAACACTTATGTGACTGCCGAGGATGTGGTAGCCAGTCTCCACGCGGCATGGGAAAGCCGGTACTATGGAGGAAGATTTACTTATGTCCGTTCCATTGAACTGTCTGCCGACGGTGGCATCACCATCTCCCTGCATACCCCATATGAAAACCTACCCCTGCTGCTGGACATTCCCATTTTGAAAAAAGATCAACTGGATTCTGACCGGCCTTTGGGCACCGGCCCCTATATCCTCTATGACGGACTCAATGGCGGCACTCTGCGCAAGCAAGTCAATTGGTGGTGCAGCGGTGACGGCGTTATCTCCCAGGACTCCATCAAACTGGTTGCGGCCCAATCCCCCACCCATATCCGGGACAACTTTGAATTCTTTGATGTCAGCCTGGTGTGCGCGGATCCCGGCTCTGACCGGTATGTGGATTACCGGTGCGACTATGAGCTGTGGGACTGTGAGAATGGTATGTTCACCTACCTTGGCTGCTCTGCCAGCAGCGATGTGTTCTCTGACCCGGATGTGCGGTCTGCTTTGACCTACGCCATTGACCGGGACCGTCTGGTGGCAGAATACTACCGGGGCTTTGCCCGCAGCGCCAGTCTGCCCTGTTCACCCTTGTCTCCCTATTACAGTCAATCTCTGGCCAGCAAATATACCTATAACCCAGAAAAATTTGCCAATGCGGTGCAGGATGCCGGCATGACCGGTGCCAAGGTGACTTTTTTGGTGAACAGCGATGATTCCCTGCGGGTTCGGGTTGCCCGGGCCATCGCCGAAATGCTGGAGGAGGGCGGCCTGGTGGTAACCATGAAGGAGATCAACGGCCAGGACTATACCGATTCCCAGTTAATGCGGGTGTATGACCTGTATCTGGGGCAGACAAAGCTTTCCCCCAATATGGATCTGTCCCCCTTCTTCTCCCCCTATGGAGAACTGAGCCGGGGCGGCATTAGTGACGATGGCATTTACCAGCTTTGCCAGCAGGCGCTGGAAAATCACGGCAACTATTACACCCTCCACAAGGCGGTTATGGATGACTCCAGGCTGTGCCCGGTACTCACCGGCAGTTACTCCGTATATGCCACCCGGGGTATGCTTACAGCGCTTTCCCCCGCCAGGGACAACATTTTCTCCTACTCCTTAGGAAAAACCATAGATAGCATTGTCGTGGATCCTCCCTCCGGGGATTCCACCGGTGCGGAATAAACTAACAGTTGCAAAAACCGGGACGCTTTGATATAATGGGTCAAAATGTAAAGAGAAAGGATATTTTCCATGAAACGATTATTTGCTTTGCTCCTTGCTTTGTGCCTCCTGCTTTGTGCCTGCGGTAAGGAGGAAACACCGGAAACCTCCGCGCCCACAGCAGAAATGCCTTCTACTGCAGCTCCCACTACGGAGGCTCCCACCACAGAAGCCCCTTCTGTGGAGACCACGGAAACCACTGAGCCTGCTCTGCCTGTCCATCCCCTGACCGGCGAAACCCTTAGCGAGCCCTATGTTGGCTGGCCCACCGCCTCCACCATTAACAATTCCTCCGCGGCTCTGCCCCATCACGGCATTACCCAGGCGGATTGGTTCTTTGAAATCGAGACCGAGGGCGGCACCACCAGAGGCTTGGCCATCTTCACCGATCTGGAGAATATTAAGACCATCGGACCGGTGCGCAGCGCCCGTACTTACCTGATCAGTCTCTCTGCTTCCTTCAACGCCCCTCTGGCACACTGTGGCGGCAGCTACATGGCATCCGACCATATGCACGCTCTGAACCAGGTTCTGGAAGATTACCGGGATATTGACGAATTTTCCTACGGTTCTTTCTTCTTCCGGGATAAGAACCGCTCCAGCCGGGGCTACTCCTATGAGCACACCCTGTTCACCACCGGTGAGAAGCTGAAAGCCGCCATGGAGCATAAGGGTTACTATGACAACGTGGATGAAAACGGTGTAGACTACGGTTACACCTTCCAGGAAAATGTGGATCTGGGCGGCGACAAAGCCAACAGGATCGAGATCACCTTCCGGGGCGGTAAGGACACCAACATGACCTATAATGAGACCACCGGTCTCTACGAGGCTGCCCAGTACGGCGGCACCTGGATCGACGGCAACAACAACGAGACCCTGTGCTTTGAGAATGTTGTGGTGCTGTATGCCCAGCAGACCAAGCTGCGCAACAAATATGACCACTCCGTCTACGAGCTCTACGGCGAAGGCACCGGTTACCTGGCTATTAACGGACAGATTGTTCCCATTAAGTGGGCTCGTGAGGATGTGCACCAGCCCTTCTCCTTCTTCCTGGAGGACGGCTCTGAAGCCACCTTGGGTGTGGGCCATACCTACTGCGCGGTAATCGATATGACTGGTTCTGTGACCTTTGGCTAATTCAAAAAAAGAATGAAAAATCCCTCCCTGTCCATACTAGACACGGGAGGGATTTTTATGCGAAAAGAAGAAAAAGAGGAAAAACGACAAATCTCCTGGGATGTGGTAGACCCCAAGCCCCCGGTGATCCGCTCCGGACATCTGGAAAACCGGGTACAGCACACAACCCGGCAGCAGACCGGTATGGATATGCCGGATTGCACTCTGTGACCGTCAGGGCAGGGTGAGCGTTTCCATACCGGGAACATCCATGTTTGACAGAATGCACAGCGGCTCCCCGGTGACGGGGTGCTGGAACTGCAGTTCTCTGGCGCACAGAAGCTGGGTCTGCAAACCCATTTCTCCGGACATGGCAGCGGATTCCGGTGTGGTATACTGGGGATCTCCCAAAATAGGGAAGCCCCTGTACAGGCAGTGCAGCCGCAGCTGATGGGTGCGTCCCGTCACCGGGCGCAGGCGGAGCTTGCAGATACCATTGCACCGCTGCAGCACCTGAAACTCCGTCAGTGACGGTTTTCCCTGAGGGCTGACCGTCCGCAGCAGGCTGGGCAGGGGGAGGCGGGCAATGGGCGCGTCAATCACACCCCTGTCCTCCTCCGGTCCGCTCCAAGTCAGGGCATGATAAGCCTTGTGAAAGCCGCCGGCTGCATGCTGGACATTGAGCTTGGCGTGGATATGGGCGTTTTTTGCCAGCAGCACCACCCCAAAGGTGTCCCGGTCCAGCCGGGTAATGGGATGGAACGCGCTTTTTTGTCCGTTTCTTTTGTAATAGCCCAGCACCCGGTTTGCCAGTGTGCCGGTAATCCTTACCCGGGAGGGGTGGATCAGCATGCCGGCAGGCTTGTCCACCGCCAGAATATGCTCGTCCTCATACAAGACGGTCAGTTCCCCATCCTCTGCCGGATACTCCGGCTCCGCATCCTCCAGAGGGACGGTAATGACATCCCCCACCCGGACAGGATAATCCGTATGTCTTGCCACCCCGTTGACAAACAGCTTATCCTGCCACTTCAGCCGGTTCATAAGCCCGCTGGACATCCCCAGCTCCTTTTTTAAAAAAACGGACAGGCGATCCTCCCGCTGGGCTGTATGCCGTAGTTCCATGTGTTTTCCTCCATAAAAAACAGACTCCGCCAAAGCGGAGCCTGTAAAAGGTCTTACTTCAGAGCAGCCTTAGCCTGTTCCACAACAGCGGCGAACGCGGTGTTGTCCTGGATAGCCATCTCGGACAGGCTCTTACGGTTCATCTCGATGCCCGCCTTCTTGATACCGTTCATGAAGGTGGAGTAGTTCATGCCGTAGGGAGCAACTGCAGCGGAGATACGGGTGATCCACAGTCTGCGGTAGTCGCGCTTCTTCAGCTTACGGCCAACATATGCGTAATTGCCGGACTTCATGACAGCCTGCTTGGCCATCTTGAAATGTCTGGACTTAGAACCCCAGTAGCCCTTAGCCAGCTTCAGGGTAGCGTTTCTTCTCTTGCGCGTCATCATTGCGCCTTTGACTCTTGCCATTTCTCAATATCCTCCTAGAGCTTATTTGTAAGGGATCATCTTCTTGACGACTGCTACGTTGGTCTCATCAGCATAAGCAGTGGTGCGCAGACGACGGGTACGCTTGGTATCCTTCTTAGTGAGGATATGGCTCTTGTAAGCGCGGGCTCTTTTGACCTTACCGGACTTGGTCAGGTTAAATCTCTTCTTAGCACCGCTATGGGTTTTCAGCTTGGGCATAATTGGATCTCCTTCCGTATCTTTGGTAATACAAAATAAATTGTTTTACTTGCTGTTCTTGGGGGCCAGGAACATACCCATGAAACGACCCTCCAGCTTGGGATTCTTCTCCATGGTGGCAGTCTCGGCGCAGGAGTCGGCAAAGTCCATCAGAAGCTTCTCGCCCAGATTGGTATGTGCCATCTCACGGCCGCGGAAACGTACGCTCACCTTTACCCGGTTGCCCTCTTTGAGGAACTTCTGGGCATTTTTCACCTTTGTGTTAAAGTCGTTAGTGTCAATACTGGGGCTCATACGGATCTCTTTCACTTCCACAACCCGCTGATTCTTCTTGGCTTCCTTCTCACGCTTCTTCTGGTCGAAGCAGAACTTGGAATAGTCCATAATCTTACACACGGGGGGGACCGCGTTGGGAGAGATCTTCACCAGATCCAGTTCCTGCTGTTCCGCCAGTTCATTGGCCTGGGCGGCAGACATAATACCCAGCTGGGCACCGTCGGCACCGATCACACGGATTTCCTTGTCACGGATCTCTTCGTTGAGCTGATGATCTAACTTGGCTATGGTAAGCACCTCCAAAAAATAGAACCCTTGGCAACAGAATTTGCCAAAAATAAAAGCGGATGGCAGTCCATCCGCATACTCACAACACACCCCTTATGGCAGGGGGAAGGAAGGAATATTAACCGTTTTGCAGCTTGCTTACGGTGAGGCGGACGTTCAGCCTTCTTTATTACCCTGGTATTCTAACACAGGATTTCCCTCTTGTCAATAGGTTTTTTCGGAAATTGTCCCGAAAAGCCCCTGTTTTCAAAATTTCGGGGGCGGGATTACCCGCCCCCTGTCATCATTTTTGGCTTAGTACATGCCGCCACCTGCAGCGGCTGCCGCATTCATAGCGGCGTCAGCAGCAGGATTGGGCTGGTCTGCTACCAGGCTCTCGGTGGTGAGCACACAGGCAGCGATGGAAGCGGCATTCTCCAAAGAGGAGCGGGTGACCTTGGTGGGATCCACGATGCCATTGGTGATCATATCCATATACTCCTCGGTGTAGGCGTTGTAGCCGAAGCCAACCTTGCCGGAGGTGCGGATCTTCTCGTAAACCACGCTTCCGTCCACGCCGGCGTTCTGGGCGATCTGGCGGATGGGAGCCTGCAGAGCGATGGCGATAATCTTAGCGCCGGTCTTTTCGTCGCCGGTCAGGGTTTCCACCAACTGCTCCACTGCTTCAATGGCGTTGACCTGGGCAGTACCGCCGCCAGCCACGATGCCTTCTTCAACAGCAGCGCGGGTAGCGTTCAGCGCATCCTCCACACGCAGCTTCTTCTCTTTCATAGCTACCTCAGTCTGGGCGCCAACCTTGATAACCGCTACGCCGCCGGACAGCTTTGCCAGACGCTCCTGCAGCTTCTCACGGTCATAGTCGGAAGTGGTGGTGGCGATGGAAGCGCGGATCTGCTGGGCACGGCCCTGGATAGCCTCGGCTGTACCGTCACCGTCAACGATGGTGGTGGTATCCTTAGTAACCACGATCTGGCGGCAGTGGCCCAGATCAGTCAGCTGGGTCTGGTTCAGTTCCATGTTCAGCTGGCTGGAGATAACAGTACCGCCGGTGAGGATGGCGATATCCTGCAGCATTTCCTTGCGGCGGTCACCGAAGCCGGGAGCCTTCACGCACACAACGTTGAAGTTGCCACGCAGACGGTTCACCAGCAGGGTTGCCAGTGCGTCGCCTTCCACATCCTCAGCCACGATCATCAGCTTCTTGCCGGCCTTGACCACAGGCTCCAGAATGGGCAGGATCTCCTGAATGGAGACGATCTTCTTATCGGTAATCAGGATATAGGCATCGTCCAGGACAGCCTCCATCTTGTCGGTATCGGTAACCATGTAGGGGGAGATATAGCCCCGGTCGAACTGCATGCCCTCTACCACGTCAAGGCCGGTCTCAGCGGTCTTGCTCTCTTCGATGGTGATGACACCCTCGGTGCCCACCTTATCCATGGCCTCAGCGATCAGAGCGCCGATGGTCTCATCGCCGGAGGAGACAGTGCCCACTCTTGCGATGTCAGCAGAGCCGTTGACAGGAACGGAATGCTCCTTGAAAGCGGCAACAGCGGTAGCAACAGCCTTCTCAATGCCCTTGCGCATAACCATGGGGTTGGCGCCGGCAGACAGGTTCTTCAGACCCTCACGGGTGATGGCCTGTGCCAGAACGGTAGCGGTGGTGGTGCCGTCACCGGCAACATCGTTGGTCTTGGTAGCCACTTCCCGGATCAGCTGAGCGCCCATGTTTTCAAAGGCATCCTCCAGCTCCACTTCCTTGGCGATGGTTACACCGTCATTGGTGACCAGGGGAGCGCCGAACTTCTTGCCCAGCACCACATTGCGGCCCTTGGGGCCCAGGGTAACCTTAACGGTATCGGCCAGCTGGTCAATACCGGACTGCAGCTTCTTGCGAGCTTCCTCGCCGTAAACAATCATCTTTGCCATGATAAATACTCCTTATATCAATTAGTCGGTGATGACACCCAGAATCTCATCCTGCTTGACGAACTTATAGTCCACGCCGTCCAGCTTGATGTCGCTGCCAACGAAGCTGGCAATAACAACCTTGTCGCCGGGCTTAACCGTAACGGTCACGTCCTTGGTGCCGGGGCCTGCGGAAACAACTTCATAAATGCCGGACTTTTCCTTGGTGGTAGTAGCCAGGATAATGCCGGAAGCGGTGGTCTCCTCTGCCTCTGCGGCCTTGAGCAGAATATTGTCTGCCATGGGTTTGAGTTTCATATCGTATCCTCCATATACTTACTGTATTTTAGATTGCAGCGGGGCTGCACATATCTACGAGACATTTAGCACTCTTTTCTTTTGAGTGCTAACAGCTATATAATAGCCTAAGGCTTTAAAAAAAGCAAGACTTATTTGCGGAAAATCTATGAAATTTTTGTAAAACCCTCCATTGGTTAGTTTTCCCTGTTTTCATTCCTGCCAAACAGGAGCCATACTCTAAAACGCTTTCCGTAAATTTCGTGAGATATTGCAGGGGCGGTCATTGACCGCCCCTGCAAGCATAAAACTACATTTCCGCAAAAACGTTACCGGGCGGGTTAGAGAAAGAAAGATTTCCGACCAGCCCGGTGCGAATTGTTTGTCGGCACTGCCGACCCTACATAGGGAATATGACATTTTGCGGAAATAACTCCCAGAGCTTTTCAGCTCTGGGAGTCTATTTTTATCAGCACAGCTTGGCGCCGGCGGGGATGGCGTCATCCACCATCAAAAGATTCAGCTTTTCCTCTCCCCGCTCTGTGTGTACGGCGGAGATAAGCATACCGTTGGACTCTTTGCCCATCATCTTTCTGGGCGGCAGGTTGGTGATGGCCACCAGAGTCTTGCCGATCAGTTCCTCGGGCTTATAGTACTTGGCGATGCCGGAAAGGATCTGCCGGGGTGTGCCGGATCCGTCGTCCAGAGTGAACTGGAGCAGCTTGTCGGACTTTTTCACATTCTGGCAATCCAGTACCTTTACAGCGCGGAAATCGGACTTGCAGAAGGTGTCAAAATCCACCTTTTCCTCGGTGTAGGGCTCGATTTCCAGAGGAGGCAGGGCAGCCTTGGCCTTGGCCGCGTTAAACGCGTCAATCTCCGCCAGTTTCTTTTCCATGTCCAGACGGGCAAACAGAATCTCCGGAGCCTCCAGCTGGGTGCCGGGAGCGGTCACGCCGAAGCTGGTCAGGCTCTCCAAACTGCCGTTGCAGGACTTGATCTGTGCCAGAATCTTGGCGGAGGTGTCGGGCAGGTAAGGCTCCAGCGCAATGGCGGCAAAGCGGATGCTCTCCAGCAGATTGTACAGCACCGTACCCAGCCGGGCCTTATTGGCCTCGTCCTTGGCCAGCGCCCAGGGCGCGGTCTCATCAATATACTTGTTGGCGCGGCGCAGCAGCACAAAGATTTCGTCAATGGCATCTGCCACCTTCAGCTCGTTCATCTTTGCCTCTACCTTAGCGGGCATAGCCAGCGCCACAGCCTTCAGTTCCTCGTCCAGCGCCTCAGGAGCGGTGGGTGCCTGAATTACGCCGGCGAAGTACTTGTTGTTCATGGCAATGGTACGGTTCACCAGGTTGCCCAGAATGTTGGCAAGCTCGGAATTGATCCGCTCGATAATCAGCTCATAGGTCATAATGCCGTCGGTAGCAAAGGGCATCTCATGGAGCACAAAGTAGCGCACCGCGTCCACGCCGAACAGTTCTACCAGATCGTCGGCATAGATCACGTTACCCAGGGACTTGCTCATCTTGTCGCCCTTTACCAGCAGCCAGGGATGGCCGAACACCTGCTTTGGCAGGGGCTCACCCATGCTCATAAGGAAAATGGGCCAGTAGATGGTGTGGAAGCGGACGATATCCTTGCCGATCAGGTGCAGGTCAGCGGGCCAGAACTTCTTGTAGTGCTGGTCATGGTTGCCGTCGGGGTCGTAACCGCAGAAGGTGATATAGTTGCTCAGAGCATCCAGCCACACGTAGGTCACATGGCCGGGGTCCACGGTCACAGGCACGCCCCAGGTGAAGCTGGTACGGGATACGCACAGATCCTGCAGGCCGGGCTTGAGGAAATTGTTGATCATCTCGTTCTTCCGGCTCTCCGGCTGGATGAACTCGGGATGGGTCTCGATATGCTCGATCAGCCGGTCGGCATACTTGCTCATCTTAAAGAAGTAGGCTTCCTCCTCCGCGTCCACGCACTCACGGCCGCAGTCGGGGCATTTGCCGTCCACCAGCTGACTCTCGGTCCAGAAGGACTCACAGGGGGTGCAGTACTTGCCTACGTACTTGCCCTTGTAGATATCACCCTTTTCGTACATCTTGGCGAAGATCTTCTGTACCTTGGTCTTGTGCTCCGGATCGGTGGTGCGCACAACACGGTCATAAGTGGTATTCATCAGATCCCAGATATTCTTGATCTGGCCTGCCACATTGTCCACATACTCCTGAGGGGTGATGCCGGCGGCTTCCGCCTTCTGCTGAATCTTCTGCCCATGCTCATCGGTGCCGGTCTGGAAATAGACATCGTAGCCCGCCTGACGCTTATACCGGGCAATGGCATCAGCCAGCACGATCTCATAGGTGTTGCCGATGTGGGGCTTGGCGGATGTATAGGCGATGGCTGTGGAAATATAATAGGGTTTCTTTTCGCTCATTTTCGTTCCTCCTTCAAATAGAAAATCGCCCTTGCGCATGCAAGGGCGACAGTTATGACTTCGCGGTACCACCTTGGTTCGCAGCAAATCGCTGCCTCGTAACGCTTTAACGGGCGCACCCGGAGATACCTACCTATCGGCATCCCAGCTCCCAGACCATGTTCATTCCTTTGCTCCGTACCCATTCTCACCAGCCAGGGTTCTCTGAACGGCGCGCCCGAATTACTCTTCTGTTCACAGCTTTTTTACCTGTATCTTGGCTATTATAGCCCAAACAGGTAAGTTTTGTCAACTGGTTTCTTGGGTTCGGCCTTTTTTGCCCCTGTTTCGTGTCAGCAGCAGCGCCACCGCCACCGCGGTCACACCCGCGGTCAGTTTTCCCACGATCACCGCCGGAAGAAATTCCGGTGCGAAGCCCGCGGTGAAACCCATATGGTCACCGAACACAAAGGCGGCAGACACCGCAAAGGCCATGTTGACCACCTTGCCCCGCTGGTCCATATCCTTGACCATACCAAAGGTAGCAATGGAATTGGCAAGGCTCGCGATCAGGCCTGCCGCCGCGGTATCGTTGATACCCAGCAGCTTTCCCAACTTTAAAAGAGGCTTTCGCAGCACCCGGGTGATGCCATACACCAGGGGGAACGCGCCTGCCAGCACAATAGCGATGGCGCCCACGGTCTGAAATCCCTCGGACAAGGGGGCAAGGCCGGGAATCAGGGTAATCCCCGTCAGCTCCTGAAAAATAGCCGCCGCAAGGCCGATGGTGATGAGGATGACTACCCCACGTCCAAACCAGCCGAAGCCTTTAATCATAGCGTTCTCCCACCGCCACAGGCCAAAAGCAATTACCGCTCCGATGATCACGATGGGCAGTGTATTCCTGAGCACCATCCCCAAAGGGAAGCCCGCTGTAAGACCGCCTGCCACCAATCCCACCGGGATGGTAACGATGCCGCACAGCACTCCCTTGGCCAGGGCAGGGCGGTCCTCCGCCCGCAAAATTCCCATGGCGGCGGGAATGGTAAATACAATGGTAGCGCCCATCATACTGCCGCACAGAACACCTCCAAAGAGAGCGGCCTGGGGGTCTGCGGTCATCTGACTGGCCAGGGCGCCGCCGCCCATGTCGCTGGCAAGAATCGTACCGGCGAACATGGCCGGGTCAGCCCCCAGAAAGCCGTACACCGGCACCACCACCGGACGCAGCAGGTTTGCCAGCACCGGCGCAAGAGAAATGATACCCACCATTGCCAGCGCCAGGGCGCCCATGGCCTGTATGCCGTTTTCAAACTCCTCACCTAGACCAAGACGGTTGCCCAGAATCCGGTCCACCGCGCCCGCCACGGCGAAAACCGCCATAATAAAAATCAATATCTCATGGACAGACATAGGGAGCCTCCTTTATTACCAATATTACCAATAGTAGGATACATCCTCTCGGCAGGGGTGTCAATGGGTCTTTTTCTCCGGGTCCAGAATGGCTACCACCACCGCGTCTACAGGTGCTTCCATGCAATATTTCGCCGCCGGTGTACCGGTAACCAGCAGCACCCGGTCTCCGGTTCCGGCGCCCACCTGGTCTGCCGCCACCACTTCGCCCTGGCTGGTGCTCACCACCAGAAAGGTCTGGCCGGCCAGACCCTCCGCTTTTCGGGAGGACCAGACCGCGCCGGTCACTGTTCCAATTTTCATAACTTCCTCCTGACAGGGTCTTGCGAGGCGCTCCCGGCGTAGTGCCGGATTGCCTGCGGGGTCTGCCCACCGGGCAGCGAACCCTTAGTCCCCCTCCAAAATTTCCTTGGCCAGAGGTGTCAGCACCGAGCCCGGTGCCGGTGCTCTGCCGGTCTGCCGCAGGATTCTTGCCTGCTGGGCGGTCACCAGTTTTTTCTGGTTCCCCTCTGTAAACAAAATGCCCCAGTTTTTCATCTGCCGGTAGGCCGCCGCAAGGCTGGCGGCCAGCGCCCGGTTTCCCCGCACCTGGGGCAGGCCCGGTGTGTACAGCACTACGCCCATCCCCTCAGCCAATGCGGAGAGCACCCTGTCATCCGTAAGCTGCAGCGCCTGGGAGAGGGGAAGGGAACCGATAATCACCGTGTCATAGGGCGGCTGGGCCACATAGGTGTAGCCCTCCAGACCGGCAGGCTCTGCCCCGATCAGCAGCGCCCGGCTCACCCCAAAATCCTCCCCAGGTCACCTTTTTGGAAGCCGCAGGCGTTGGCTTCATCATAGTCCAGATGCACGCTGGTGTTGAAAGACGGGTGAACCCGCACTACCACACTGTCAAAGGTGAGGGGGCGTTCTGTGATGGTCTGCAGCCGCACCACCTGCTTATCCTTCACCCCAAACCGGGCGGCGTCCTGTTCGTTCATGTGGATATGGCGCTGGGCGGCTACCACGCCCTGCTTCAGCTCCACCCGGCCCTTGTCCCCCTGAAGCACCGCCCCAGGGGTGGCCTCCACATTTCCGGAAAGGCGCACAGGAGGGTTGATCCCCAAGTGTTTTCCGTCGGTCAGGGAGATTTCCACCTGTGCCTCAGGCCGTTCCGGGCCAAGCACCGCCACATTCCGAAATTCTCCCTTTGGCCCAATCACAGTGACCCGCTCCGCCGCCACAAACTGTCCCGGCTGGGACAGCTCCCTCTGTGGCGTGAGCGGGTGGCCAAAAAGCGTCAATGCCTGCTGGGCCGTCACGTGCACATGCCGCCCGGAGGCCTCCATGGGCACAAAAATTCTGTCAATGACCTGTTGGGTCAGTTCCTGCAGATCCATTCGTTTCCCTCATTTCCCTTTTCATCTGGATCATAATCAGGTATAAAAAACTGCTCAGCCGGTTGAGCACCTGCATAAGATCCTGCCGCTGAACCCCCTGCTCTGTGCAGAACGCCCGGGCGGCCGCCAGTTCCGCCTGCCGGGCCAGAGTGCGCGCCCGGTTTACCAGCAGAAGCTGCTGGCTATCCTGCCCAGAGGGCATAAAATGGGGCTGGCCGTAGTAGTCCTGGGGGCGGTGGGACCTGTCCCGCAGCTGCTGGGGGGACATCCCTCCCAGCTCCACCTCCCCGGCAGGTTCTTCCATCACTTCCCAGGACAGCACCATTTTCGCTGTATGCAGCGCCTGTTCCAGAAGCGCCTTCCAGGGCTTGTCCGCCTGGCGGATACACAGCAGCAGCTCCGCCTGCAGGGTGTCCATGGCTCCCCGGAAGGCAATCCGGGGATGGGTTTTGGGCACCAGCACGTTCCCATGCAGATGGGTCATATGCTCGGGCTTTTCCTCCATAAATCCGCCGCCCTCCAGAGCGTACCGCTCGGGCTTTGCCTGGTCAGCGGGGAGAATGGTGATCCGTTCCCGGGTCAGCCAGTCCCGGGCATCGCTGGTAAGCTGATGCCCCTTTCCCAGATAGAACACCCGCTTGCCGTCCCGGTTGCGCACATTCTCCTGAACGGCCTGTCTGGTGTAGAGCATTTACTTCGCCTGGGTCTGGTTCTGGCCCAGCCGGCCGTGGGGCAGAATGTTGTCCACTTCCGTGTGGGGACGGGCGATTACATGGACGGAGATCAGCTCTCCCACCTTCTCTGCTGCCGCCGCGCCCGCATCTGTGGCCGCCTTCACCGCGCCTACGTCGCCCCGGACCATCACGGTCACCAGGCCGCCGCCTACCTGCTCCTTGCCCACCAGCTGCACGTTAGCGGATTTGACCATGGCATCGGCTGCCTCAATAGCGCCGATCAGGCCCTTTGTTTCGATCATTCCCAAAGAATTTGTGTTCATAATGATGTTCCTTTCCTTTGCGCTGCTGTTACAGACTTACCCCAGCCGCTGCAGTATTTTTTCCGTGATCTGCCGAATCAGTTCCTCATCGGCATGCACGGACACACACCCATGGGTAGACTGCTTTTCGTTCCCCCAAGCCACCCGCCGGATGTTCAGAAGGTCCATGGGGGAGATGTTGTTGGACGAGGAGCTTCCTCCCACCGCGCCGCAGCCCAGGGTCAACGCCGGGAACAGCCCGGTGGTAGCGCCGATACCACCCAGCGCCGCAGGAGTGTTCACCAAGAACCGGGAAACGGGCACTTTCAGGGCAAATTTCCGCACCACCGCCTCATCCTGGGCATGCATGGCAAAGGTATGGCCGCTGCCCTCATGGATCAGCACCTCAATGGCCTTTTCCAGTACCGCGTCCTCATTGTCCATGACAAAAAAGGCCAGCACAGGACACAGCTTTTCCATGGAGTAGGGCCGGGTAGGGCCAGCCTCCTGCTCCCGGGCTACCAAAATTCTGGTATTGGCAGGTACCCGGATCCCCGCCTTTTCCGCCAGATCCAGTGCCGAACGGCCTACGATCTCCGGATTCAGCGTTCCGTTGGGGCGGAACAGCAGCCCAGCCAGACGCCCGGCCTGCTCCTTGTCCATAAAGTAAAAACCCTTCTGGGAGGCCAGCTTCCTGATTTTTTCCTCCTGAGAACGCTCCACTATAATGGATTGCTCTGAGGCGCACACCGTACCGTTGTCAAAGGTTTTGGAGCGCAGGATATCCTCCAGCGCTTTGTCCGCATCGGCAGAGCAGTGAATATACACAGGCCCGTTGCCCGCACCCACACCGATGGCTGGCTTTCCGGAGGAATAGGCCGCCTTGACCATAGCCGGGCCGCCGGTAGCCAGAATCAGCTTCACCGGCTCGGTGTGCATCAGCTCCTGACAGCCTGCCATGGAGGGAATCCCCAGACAGCTCACCGCCCCCTCCGGCGCGCCGGCGCTCATGGCCGCCTTTGCTACAATATCCGCTGCCCGCAGGGTACACACAAGAGCCTTGGGGTGGGGAGAAAACACGATGGCATTGGCGGTCTTCAGGGCAATCATGGCCTTGTAGCACACTGTTGAGGTGGGGTTGGTGCTGGGAACGATGGCCGCGATCACCCCCACGGGAACTGCCACCTCCCATAGCTTTTCCTGTTTGTTCTCCGATAATACGCCCACGGTCTTCATATCCCGGATGGCTGCATGCACGTCCCGGGAAGCAAACAGGTTCTTGGTGATCTTATCGTCCACATTGCCGAAGCCCGTCTCCCGTACCGCCATATCCGCCAGTTCCGGCGCGGCAGCGGCAAAGGCCTTTGCCACCGCCTCCACAATGGCATCCAGCTGCTGCTGGGTCATCCGGCCCAGCACCTTCTGGGCTTCCTCCGCCTTTTTCGCAAAATCCCGGGCCTGCTGCCGGGCTTGCAAATCCTTGTCCAGTTCCAAAATGACGCTCCTTCCTGTTTCCGCTCCCTATTTGGGAGCTGCCGCCACCCGGGCTACCGCCTGGGCAAATGCCCCGCAGGCACTTTCACAGGCGGACTGGGTCCCGGTGAGCAGACCTCCCCCGAAATTGGTCTCCGAAGGAGGGGTATATAGTTTACATAACTTTACATCTGCCGCTTTCAGGGCAAAATCCATGGCATACATGCTCTCCAAAGGGGGCGCAATCAGATAGGCAATGGGCGACCCCTCCGGCACACCCGCCTCCTTGGCCAAAAAGCTGCCGCACCGGCTTACCGTGTGGGCAAGGTAGGGAATTTCCCCCACCGCGTCAAAGCCTGTCCGCTCCAACGCGGACAACGCCGCCTCCATACCGCTGCGCACCGCCCCGGGGGTAGGCCCTGCCAGAATACCGATCACCTCTCCGGCCAAGGGGGTGGACGCATTGGCCGCGCCGGCGTAAAAGCTGTGGCTGTACGCCACCGCCACGTCCGCCGCCTTTGTGGCCTCGTCCAGAGCGATATAGGTGGCATCGTCACAGTCGGTGGTAATCAGTCCCAGACAGGGGTAACCCTTAGGCGCGCCCAGCTTCCTGCAAAGCTCCGGGGAGGCGCTTGCCAGATACTGCACACTGAGCACCTTCACCGGAAACATACCGCGCCCTCCAGATGCAGTCCCACGCCGGAGACCTTTTTCCGCAAAATGGTGTCAATGAGTTCAGCAACATAAGCGCCTGCCTCCACCGCGGGGGTTCCCTGGGCATGGATATTGCTGACCACTGTCCGGCTGGACTCGGAGACTCCTGTGTGGGGCTTGTAGGTGATATAGGCGGACATGCTCTTGTCTGTCACCAGACCCGGCCGCTCTCCCACCAGTACACACACCAGCTCACATCCGGTCACATCCCCCACTGCGTCTCCCGCGCCTACCCGGCAATAGCGGACAAACAGCGGCTGGGAGGTTTCAATATTTTTCAGCTTCAGCCCATCCCGGATTGCCTGCAGGCAGTCCATGGCATTGGCCATAATGGCGGCGGAGGACAGGCCATCTCCCACCACAATCTGTACCCGGGGCGGCTGGGGTACGGCGGACTTGATCTTTTTTCGGTTTTCCTCATCAAAGGTGCGCCCCAAATCCGGCCGGGTCAGGTATTCATCCTTGTCCCGGCACTTAGTCTGCAGAGCAACCAGGTTGTTCATCCCCGCAAAATCCTCCGGCACTTGGGAGAACACCGCGTCCTGGGCGGCGGCATGGTCCGCCCGGAAACGGAGCATGGTCAGCGTCTTATATCTGGCGCCCGCCCTGCCGCTTGCCAGCCGGGCCGGGGTTTTCTCCTTCAGCCGGGCAAAGGTAGCCTTATCCTTGGCATTTTCCTGCAGATACAGCTTCCGCAGGTCCAGCTTAGTCACATCCTCCACAAAATCCCCGTCCTGCAGGTGGGTATCCACCGGCTGGGGTCCCGGGTCCGTAGGACGGTAGTCACTGCCCTTGACCATCGGCTCCATTTCCTGCATAATCTGCGCTACCAGCGCGGACAATTCCTTTTTGTTCATAGGCCTCTCTCCTTAAAACAGCAGACATGAGCCGTCGCCGGCCTTTTTGGTCAGTTTTCCGTTCTCCACAAAGCCCATCTTTTCCAGCCACTGCTGGAATTCCGGGATGGCGGTTTTGCCGGTCAGCTCCCGCAGCGCCGCCGTCTCACGGAAGCCGGTGGTCTGGTAGTTGAGCATAATGTCATCTCCATGGGGAATGCCCATGAAATAGTTGCAGCCCGCCACAGTCAGCAGCGTGGCAAGATTCTCAATGTCATTCTGGTCTGCCTTCATGTGATTGGTATAGCAGCAGTCGCAGCCCATGGGGATGCCTGTGAGCTTGCCCATAAAGTGGTCCTCCAGACCTGCCCGGGTCACCTGCCGGGCATCGTAGAGATATTCCGGGCCGATGAAGCCCACCACGGTGTTCACAAGGAAGGGCTGGAACCGCTTGGCAAAGCCATAGCACCGAGCCTCCATGGTCACCTGGTCTGCCCCGAAATGGGCATCGGAGGAAAGCTCCGAGCCCTGCCCGGTCTCAAAGTACATCACGTTAGGCCCTTGGGCAGTGCCCTCCTTCAGCAGAAGCTCCCGGGCCTGCTGCAGGGTCTGGGCGGAAAAGCCGAAGGCTTCGTTGCCCTTCTGGCTTCCGGCAATGGACTGGAAGATCAGGTCACAGGGCGCTCCCTGGCGCACTGCCTGCATCTGGGCGGTCACATGGGCCAGTACACAGATCTGGGTGGGGATTTGCCAGTGCTCCTTGATCTGCTGGAAACGGCGCAGCACGGTGCCCACCTGCTCCGGAGAATCCGTCACCGGGTTCAGTCCGATCACCGCGTCACCGGCACCGAAGCTAAGTCCCTCCAAGGTGCTGGCGGTAATGCCGTCCGGGTCGTCAGTGGTGTGGTTGGGCTGCAGCCGGCAGGACAGTGTGCCCGGCAGGCCGATGGTGGTATTGCAGTGGGCCGTGACGGTGATCTTGGATGCGGCATAGATTAAGTCCAGATTGCTCATGAGCTTACATACCGCCGCCACCATCTCACTGGTCAGACCCCGGCTGATTTTGCGGATGTCCTCGCCGGTTGTATTTTCATCCAGCAGCCACTCCCGGAATTCCGCTACAGACCAGTTGCGGATACGCTCATAGGTCTTTTCATTCACATCGTCCTGAATGATGCGGGTAACCTCGTCGGTCTCATAGGGCACCACAGGATGCTCCCGCAGCTGCCCCAGTGTCACCGCCGACAGCACCACCTTGGCTGCCACCCGTTCCTGAGCGGACTCCGCCGCCAGCCCTGCCAGCTTATCTCCGGTCTTCTCCTCGTTGGCCTTGGCAAGCACCTGTTTCAAATCCCGGAATGTGTAGGTTTTTCCCAATAATGTGGTTTTCAGTTTCATATTACGCCCCTAAAATAAGAGTTTTGATAACCACCGGCAGGGCAGGCCCCACCGGCTGGCCAATATCCAGATAGCTGCCCTCCTCCGGCTCCAGACCGTCCAGGCATACACAGCCCCGGTCCGGGCACAAAAGGGCTATGGCCTGCCCCAACGCCTTGGCCATATCCTGATTGGTGCAGACAAAAATATCCCCGGTTTTTACCCCTTGGGTAATTTTCCGGGCCAGCTGCCGCACCGTGTCATAGTTTCCCGGCCGGGCATGGGGGAAATACAGGATTCCCGGCCCATCCAGCCGGGACAAACAGGCAGACACATCTTCCTCCTCTGCAACCGGTACTACCCCAAGTCCTTTTACAGGAAGATTCACCCCCCGGCAGAATACAGTGCTGCCGGACAGCCGGACACTGTAACAGCCCGCGCCCATCACCGTGGCCCGGATGGCCTGCTCCCCCAGGTAATAGGGCTGGGCGCAGAGCTTGCTCCCACGAATGCGCTGACCCAAAAGCACTCCCAGATCGCCGTAAATATCCCAAGGCATGTCCTGCCGGATACACTCCGCCACACCTCCGGAAAAGGACACCATCTGAGCCTTATACGGCTGCCACGGAGCTGCCTCCCGGGTGGACAGGGCGTGGAACACCTCCGTCACCGGGGTAAGCCCCGCCGCCATTTCCAGGGCAGACACCAAAAGCTCCGCCACCTGTTCCAGCTGCTGCTGGGAGGGGGTATCCCCCACCTGCAGGCTCGTCAAACCCTGAAGCACCGGGGAGATATAGGTGATTCTTCCCCGTTCCAGCTTGATAAGCCGCCCTCCTACGTTCAGGCAGCCGGTGCGCACCACCCGACCGTCCCGGATCAGTGCCAGATTGCTGGTGCCTCCTCCGATATCCATGTGCAGCAGTTCTGTCCCTGTCTGCTCCGAGTAGGCTACCGCCCCGGCGCCCCGGGCGGCCAAAGCGCTCTCCAGATCCGGGCCGGCGGTAGCCACCACAAAATCTCCTGCCAGTGTGGACAGGTTTTCCACCACCGTCCGGGCGTTTTCCCGGCGGCTGGTCTCGCCTGTGATAATCACCGCCCCGGTATCCACCATTTGAGGAGTAATTCCGGCCTTTTCATATTCCTGCTGAAGCAGCTGCCGCAGCTTCTGCCCGTCCACCAAATCCTTTCCCAGCAGGGGGGTGAAGTGGACGGGACTTTCATAGAGAACCTTTCGTTCCGTAATGTCCATGCGGGGCACCGCAAAGCCGGAGGCTTTGTTCCGGGCGGTGAGCTGGGACACCACCATCTGGCTGGTGGTTGTGCCCACGTCAATCCCCACGGACAGCAGCGTCTTATCCATGCCCGGCCACCTTGTCCAGCACCTGCTCCACCATAGCCCCCGTCACAGGCACAGGGTTGGTGCTGCAGCAGGGGTCGGCCAGCACCGCCTCCACAATTCTCTTTTTCTCCTGCCGCAGCTTCTCAGGCGCAACGCCCGCCCGGGCAAGGGTGGCAGGCATCTGCAGGTTCTGCCGCAGCCTGACCAGGGCATTTTTCAGGTTCTTCACGCCCAATGTTTTAGCCGAAGCCCCCATCCCCGCCCGCAGGGCAAGAGCAGCGTACTTTTCCCCAGCCCCAGCGGCATTGCACTCCACCACATGAGGAAGAAGCATAGCGTTAAGCCGTCCGTGGGGCAAATGGAATATGCCGCCCAGACTGTGGGACATGGCATGGCACAATCCCAGACCCGCCGAGGAGAACGCCATGCCCGCCATAGTCGCCCCGGTGTGGATGCTCTGGCGCACAGACCTGTCCCCGCTGAAGGAACGCTCCAACAGGGAATACACCTGGCAGAAGCTCTCTGTAGCCAGGGTATCTGTCATCATGCCCGACCCGGTAGCCGCCAGCGCCTCCAGCGCGTGGGAAAGCACATCAAAGCCAGTGTCCGCCACCAGCGTCCGGGGCAGTTCCGTCAGTAGATCACTGTCCAGAATCGCCATATCCGGCTGCAATTTTGCGTCCCTGAGCACCTGCTTCATGCCTCCGGCGGTGATAATAGCAAAGTCCGTCACCTCCGAACCAGAGCCGGAGGTGGTAGGCACCGCCACGAAACGTACCGGCTCCTCCGCCAGATACACCATGGCCTTGGCGCAGTCCATGGCGCTGCCTCCGCCCAGGGCGATTACCGTATCCGGCTGAAATTTGGTCAGCTGGGCTACGCCCCGAGCCACCAGTTCCGCGGAAGGGTCCGGGGCAACCTCCCCAAAGAAGCTGCACTGAGCGCCTTTGACCTGCTCCGCCACCTGCGCCGCTATGCCGTTTTTCTCAAAATAGGGGTCTGTGACCACCAAAAGCCGGCGGCTGTCTATTTCCTTCAGCGCTGACAGGGCGCCGCTGCCTGCGTACAGCTTGGTTTTGCAATGAAAAATTTCCAAATCCGCACCACCTTTTGTCCTAGTATTTCCCATGGAACAGGGAATATATGCATAAAAAAGTTGTAGCAAAATGAAAACAAATGTGCTATCATGGTAAGATGAGGTGAGCTCTATGGATGAACAGACCAACGATACTTTGCCCCAGGATGAGCAGATACATACGCCCCGGCCGGCATGGCAGGTGTGGGGCGCGAGAGTGCTGCTGATTGTATTTCTTGCATTGCTCTTTATGTATTATGTAAACCTGATGAGAGGTGGCCTGTAATGCGGATTCTGGGAATCGACCCGGGCTACGGCATCACCGGCTTCGGTCTGCTGGATGCCCAGCGGAACCGGTTTTCCCTGCTGCGCTGCGGCGCCATCACTACCTCGGCAGGCATGGACTTTTCCGCCCGGCTGGAGATTATTTACGAGGATATGAAGCAGCTGCTGGAGGTATCCAAGCCGGACGCGGTGGCTATTGAAGAGCTGTTCTTCGGCCACAATGTCACCACAGCTATCGGCGTTGCCCAGAGCCGGGGGGTCATTCTTCTGGCAGTTCGGCAGGCTGGCCTGCCTGTGTATCAGTACAAGCCCATGCAGGTGAAGCAGGCGGTGGTGGGCTACGGCGGCGCTACCAAACACCAGGTCATGGATATGACCCGGCGAATCCTCAACTTAAGCCAAATGCCAAAGCCCGACGACGCGGCGGATGCCATTGCCATCGCCCTCTGCCATGGACGAAGCGCTACCTCTCTGCTTTCCAAAGTACAAAACCCTTCCCGATAAGAGGATCTGACTATGTTATATTATGTTCGCGGACAGGTTACTGTCCTGGAGCCGGGCCTTGCGGTGATTGACGTGGGCGGTGTGGGCTACGGCTGCCGTGTTACCGCCTATACCGCCGCCCAGCTAAAGCTGGACGCTCCAGCCAAACTGTATATTACCGAATCCATCCGGGAGGATGCCTTTGACCTGTACGGTTTTATCAGCCGGGAGGAGCAGAAATGCTATGAGCTGCTTACCTCCGTCAACGGTGTTGGTCCTAAGGCGGCTATGGCGATTTTGTCCTCCGGTCCCCAGAATGTTACTCTGGCGGTGATGACCGGGGACGAAAAGCTTCTCACCGCCGCTCAGGGCGTGGGCAAGAAAACCGCCCAGCGAATCATTCTGGAGCTGAAGGATAAAATGGGCGGCAGTTCTGTGGAACTGGACTTTTCCGGCCCCACCGTTTCCAGCGCGCCTGCCGCGGGAAACCACGCGGCCCTTGCCGCCGCGGCTTTGCAGGAGCTGGGTTACAGCGCCGCGGAGGTCAACCATGCCCTAAAGGGCGTAGACCCTGCCGCCTCCACAGAGGAAATGGTCCGCTATGCCCTGCGGGCCATGGTGATGAAAGGATAGGCGCTGGAACAGCTGGCGTGATCCTTAATAACATCGATACAGCCCTGCAACGGAGAAACGGGACACTCAGGCAAACACAGGCCTGACCCGAAGCTTGGAGATTTTTATGAGTTTAGAATTTTCACAGGAACTGGATAATCCTATTATCTCCCCCACCTTTGTCCCTCAGGACGCGGGAGAGATCGGTCTGCGGCCCAAGCTGCTGGCAGACTACACCGGTCAGGAGAAAGCCAAAGGAAACCTGTCGGTATATATTGAAGCCGCCCGCCGGCGGGGAGAACCCCTGGACCACACCCTGCTGTACGGCCCTCCCGGTCTGGGCAAGACCACACTGGCCGGTGTCATCGCCAATGAAATGGGGGTCAATATCCGTATTACCTCCGGCCCGGCAATAGAAAAGCCCGGCGATCTGGCGGCACTGCTGACCAACCTGAACCCGGGCGACATTCTGTTTATTGATGAGATCCACCGGCTCAACCGGGTGGTAGAGGAGATCCTGTATCCGGCAATGGAGGATTTTGCCATCGATATCATCGTGGGAAAAGGCCCGTCCGCCAATTCCATCCGTTTGGATCTGCCCAAATTCACCCTGATCGGCGCCACTACCCGGGCCGGACAGCTGTCTGCCCCCCTGCGGGACAGGTTTGGTGTGAGCCTGCGGCTGGAGCTTTACTCCCCCCAGGAGCTGTCCCGGATCGTCACCCGCTCCGCCGCTATTCTCGGCATGGACATTGAGCCCCAGGGCGCTATGGAAATCGCCTCCCGCAGCCGGGGCACACCCCGTATCGCCAACCGTTTCCTGCGCCGGGTACGGGACTTTGCCATGGTGTTGGGCAACGGCACCATTACCAAGGAAGCTGCTGATTTGGCGCTTTCCCGGCTGGAGGTGGATGCGCTGGGTCTGGACGTGATTGACCGGCGGATGCTCACCGCCATTATCCGCAACTACGCCGGCGGCCCGGTGGGTCTGGAAACCCTGGCCGCTACCATCGGCGAAGAGGCCATCACGCTGGAGGATGTATACGAGCCGTACCTGATGCAGCTGGGCTTCCTGACCCGCACCCCCCGGGGACGGTGCGTCACCGCTCTGGCCTATGACCATCTGCATATCCCCTATGACGGACAGGCGCAGTTTCAGATCTGACCCTGGGATTTGTTGGGGAATTTGCATAAACTGGTATTTTTCGCCAGAAAAAATTTCATAAAGGATTGACAAAAGATACCTGCTTGTGTATAATCCGACTTGTGGCAATAGAATGCCATAAGTATACAACCCTGCGTTATATCCATTTTAAACTGGTGGGCTTTCACGGGGACAACAACCGAAGAGAGGTAAGATCAATGTACGAAGACAAGACTTTAGTTTGCAAAGAGTGCGGCAGCGAATTCGTTTTCACCGCTGGTGAGCAGGAGTTCTACGCAGAGCGCGGCTTCCAGAATGAGCCCCAGCGCTGCAAGGCTTGCCGTGACGCTCGTAAGAACAGCGCCCGTGGCCCCCGTGAGTTCTTCACCGCTACCTGCGCCCGTTGCGGTGGTGAGGCAAAGGTTCCTTTCCAGCCCAAGTCTGACCGCCCCGTTTTCTGCAGCGAGTGCTTCGCTCAGATGCGCGCAGAAGGCTAATTTGGCAAACTGGCAGCACCGGAAATTCCGGTGCTGTTTTTTGCGCTACCAAGCTATACAAAAAGTAATAGGCGTGTCTGCCGACACGCCTATTCTTAACCACAACTGTTTATGTGTTCTTGTAGGGGCGATCAATGATCGCCCGAAATGCATTTATAAATATTTCGAAAAAACGTCACCGGGTGAGTCAAAACCGATTACCGATCACCTCTGTGCGCATTAGCTGTCGGCCTTGCCGACTCGGGCGGTCAATGACCGCCCCTACGAGAATATAATTGCATTTCCGCAGAAGCGTCACCGGGCGGGTTAGGGAAGAAAAGACTATTGATCAACCCAGTGCGAATTAGCTGCCTGCCTTGCAGGCATGAAAAAACTCCTTCCGGAAATGGCGGAAGGAGATATTTTCAGAGAAATCAGGCCAGCTTGTTCAGCTGCAGAGTCATGCTGCTCTTCTTGCGGGCAGCGGTGTTCTTGTGCATCAGACCCTTAGTGACAGCCTGATCGACAGCCTTAACAGCCATCTTGTAAGCACCCTCTGCGGCAGCCTTGTCGCCGGAAACCAGAGCTGCATCAAACTTCTTGATGACGGTCTTCAGGGCGGACTTGTTAGCCTTGTTCTTCTCGTAAGCAATCTTGGAAGAAAGGACATCCTTCTTAGAGGACTTAATGTTGGGCATCGTTACACCTCCTGTTCAAGTTTTTAGTCATAGACTTGCTCATTATAGCGCGGTATTTTCAGAAAATCAATACCTTTTTTAAAATTTTCAAAGAAATTTGCTGATTTTCCGACCTTCTCAGCTTAGCCGTCTGCGGGCTGAGACCTGTCTGCCGGGCGGCCCTTTGGGATGGTAATGGTGAGCACAATCTGGCTGTCCGTCTCCCTGCGCTCGGAGACCGCTGGAATACCGCTGAGTTGGATTCTTGCCAAGGTCTGGTTCAGGTGGTGTAAAAAGGACCCAACATTAGCCTGCTCCTGCCGGGACTCCGGCTCGGCGCACAGTTGCTCAATATACCGCTCCGTCCGGGCCACGCTCATGGCGCACTTTTGGATCATCTCAATGGCCTGCAGCTTTTGAGGCTCTGTGGGCAGCTTCAGCAGCGCCCGGGCATGGCGCTCTGTCAGCTGGGCAGCTCTTATGGCCTCCAGCACCGGGCCGGAATGGCGCAGCAGCCGCAGCTTGTTGGCCACCGCGCTTTGGCTCTTGCCGATGTACTTTGCCACCTGATCCTGACTCAGAGAAAACTTCTCCATCAGAAGCAGAATCCCTCTGGCCTCCTCCAAAAAATCCAAATCCTGCCGCTGCAGATTCTCCACCAACGCCGCCATGCCGGACTCCTGATCGTCCATTTTCATAATAATACAGGGAATCTCCGTAAGTCCGGCCCGGATGGACGCCCGCAGCCGCCGCTCCCCGGCAATCAGCTCATAGGCTGTGCCCACCCGACGCACCGACAGGGGCTGCAGCACCCCATGGCTTCGGATACTGGCGGTCAATTCCTCCAGCGCTTCCTCCCGGAAAATCTTCCGGGGCTGTGCCGGGTTTGGGTGGATCGCTCTGGCCGGCAGAAACACCACCCGGCCTGTTTCCATATAGGTTCTCAGTTTCTGACACTGCATGGCCTGTCCTCCTTAGCAAATTGGAAAAGTATCCCCATTTTAAGAAAAAATCCCTTAGAAACTCCACGAATCAAGCCCCCATATTCTAAAAATTCCTCGACCGATTAAGCGCCCCTTTCGTTGCAAAGGGGCTTTTCCTGTGGTACAATGGGGAAAATTCCTCAAGGAGCGGGTCTTATGGAAGTTAAAAAACTGTATTATGAGGACAGCCACCTCACCGCCTTCACCGCCACAGTGCTGGACTGCCAGAGCGCTAAGGGCGGCTACGCCGTGACTCTGGACGCCACCGCCTTCTATCCGGAAGGTGGCGGACAGCCCTGCGACCTGGGCACACTGGCGGGGGCGCAGGTACTGGAGGTAAAGGAAGTGGGTGAGCAGGTGGTGCACCTGTGCGACCAGCCCCTTACTCCGGGCAGCATAGTGGAGGGCAACATTCAGTGGCAGCGGCGGTTCGACCTGATGCAGCAGCACTCCGGCGAGCACATCGTCTCCGGCATTATCCACAGCATGTTTGGCTACCACAATGTAGGCTTCCACATGGGCAGTGAGCTGGTAACCATCGATTTTGACGGTATGATCCCAGCGGAGACGCTGGAAATTATTGAAGAAAAAGCCAACCGAGCTGTGTGGGAGAACCTTCCCCTGCGGGTGTGGTATCCCTCCCAGCAGGAGCTGCCCACCGTCCCCTACCGGAGGAAGAAGGATCTGCCCTGGCCTGTGCGGATTGTGGAAATCCCCGGCATCGACCTGTGCGCCTGCTGCGGCACACAGGTAAAGCGCACAGGAGAGGTGGGGCTTATCAAACTGCTGTCCTGTGTGAAATTCCATCAGGGCGTGCGTATTGAGATGGCCTGCGGCGGGCGGGCGCTGGGTCTTCTGTCCCAGGTGTGGGAGCAGAACAAGCTGGTCAGTCAGGCCTTCTCCGCCAAGATTCTGCAAACCGGACAGGCCGCCAGCAAAATGAACCAGCAGCTTGCTGATGAGAAATTCCGCTGCGCCGGGCTGCAGAAGCGGCTGTTCGCCTTCATCGCAAGCCGCTATGAGGGAGCAGAAAATCCCGTCCATCTGGAGGAGGGACTGACCCCCGGTCAGGTGCGGGAGCTGGCCGATGCCATAGCCGCCTGCTGCGCAGGGATCGCCACAGTTCTCTCTGCCAGCGGTGAGGACCAGTTTGCTGTATGCATGGTCTCCCGCCATATGGACGTGCGGCCTGCAGGACAAGCTGCCGCGGCGGCGCTGAACGGCCGGGGCGGCGGAAAGCCGGAAGCCTTTCAGGGAAATCTGAAAGCCACTGCGGCGCAGGTCCGGGAGTATTTCCGGCTGTGATGGCAGAAACTGTCGGTTTTTGTAGTCTGTGTCAAAAGAAATCCGTAAAAAATTATCTATTTTAACCATTCCGCCACTTTACATTAAGTTTTTGTTATTGTATAATGGTGTCGTGTGGGGTTCTGTCGCCCCAGCAAATACGTATATTTTGCCGCGCAGCGGTAAGTTTTTAAAACGGAGGAAATAACCATGTCTGTAAAAGTTGCTATTAACGGTTTTGGCCGTATCGGCCGTCTGGCTTTCCGTCAGATGTTCGGTGCTGAGGGCTTCGAGGTTGTCGCTATCAACGACCTGACCAGCCCCAAGATGCTGGCTCACCTGCTGAAGTATGACTCCACTCAGGGCGCTTACGCTCTGCCCTTCGGCACCCACACTGTCGAGGCTGGCGAGGACAACATCGTTGTCGACGGCAAGAAGATCACCATCTATGCTAAGGCCAACGCCGCTGAGCTGCCCTGGGGCGAGCTGGATGTCGACGTCGTTCTGGAGTGCACCGGTTTCTACACCTCCAAGGCTAAGGCTCAGGCTCACATCGACGCAGGCGCTAAGAAGGTCGTTATCTCCGCTCCCGCTGGCAACGATCTGCCCACCATCGTCTACAACGTCAACCACGAGACCCTGACCAAGGAAGACAACATCATCTCCGCTGCTTCCTGCACCACCAACTGCCTGGCTCCCATGGCTAAGGCTCTGAACGACCTGGCTCC
>JAZNIL010000052.1:0-4029 GCA_045577435.1 Faecousia sp.
TCCCATGAGCCATGCGGGCTACTATCCGGGCGGCCGGGTGATGACGATGAAGGTGGTCTTTGAAAAAGGAACCTATCGCCTGCTGGGCGCTCAGATCGTGGGGTATGAGGGCACAGACAAACGCATCGACGTGCTGGCCACCGCTATTCATGCAGGACTTAAGGCTACCCAGCTGAAGGATCTGGATCTGGCCTATGCGCCGCCTTATTCTTCCGCTAAAGATCCAGTGAATATGGCAGGGTTTATGATCGAGAACATCGCCAAAGGAACTCTCAGGCAGTGGCGGCTGGAGAATGCCGCAAAACTGCCCCGCGACGGAAGCGTTACGCTGCTGGACACCAGAACCGCAGCTGAATTCTCCCGGGGACACATCGAAGGCTTCAGAAACATCCCCGTGGATGAACTGCGCGATCGTCTGGACGAGGTCGAAAAAGGCAAGCCCGTTTATGTCATCTGCCAGAGCGGCCTGAGAAGCTACATTGCCAGCCGTATTCTGGAGGGCAACGGTTATGATGCTTATAACTTTGCCGGAGGATTCCGGTTTTACGATGCGGTCATGAATGATCGCGCGCTGATCGAAAAGGCTTATGCCTGCGGCATGGACAAGTGAATACAGAAAAGCAGCCACGTTTCTCATAGGAATGCGTGGCTGCTGCTTTTTTCGATATGGTGATGTTATCACAGAAACAGCCCTGCAATTTGGTTATAATAAACCATACAAGAGATAATTACGGAAAGAAGGGCTGGATATGAAAAAAGAAAAGTTTGATATAACGGGTATGACCTGCTCAGCCTGCTCCACCAGAGTGGAACAATGCGTAAGAAAGCTGCCTGGTGTGAGCGAAGTATCTGTGAACCTGCTGAAAAACAGCATGGTGGTCTCCTACGATGAACATTCGCTGGATACTGCCGGTATCGTCGCCGCTGTAGAAAACACGGGATATGGAGCCATTCCGCAAACGTCTGCTCCGCATCGGAGCGATGCGGCCAGGCATCCGGAGACTGCGGCTGCAAATACGGCGCAGGCAGAATATACGGCGATGAAACGGAGGCTGTTCCTCTCTATACTGTTCACCATTCCGCTGTTCTATGTCTCCATGGGACATATGATGAACTGGCCGCTTCCCGGATGGCTGCTGGGCATGGAAAATGCGATGACCTTCGCTTTCACGCAGTTTCTTCTGCTGCTCCCGGTATTGGTCATCAACAGCAAGTATTTCAAGACAGGCTTCAGGGCCCTGTTTCACGGCGCTCCGAATATGGACTCACTGATCGCTATCGGCTCCAGCGCCGCAACGGTATATGGCGTCTATGCGATCTACAAGATCGGGATCGGCATGGGTCACGGCGACATGGAGCTGGTCCACACCTTTATGATGGACTTGTACTTCGAATCGGCGGGCATGATACTTACTCTGATCACCCTCGGAAAGACACTTGAAGCCCGTGCAAAGGGCAAGACTTCCGAAGCCATTACCAAGCTGATGAATCTGGCCCCCAAGGTTGCCACCGTTATACGGGATGGCAGAGAACTGGAGATCCCGGTAGAAGAGGTGCAATCAGGAGAGACGATCATCGTCAAGGCCGGTGAATCCATTCCGGTGGACGGCATAGTGCTCGAGGGCTCCTCCTCCGTAGATGAATCCGCCCTGACCGGCGAGAGCATCCCGGTGGAAAAGCACATCGGAGATAAGGTCATAGGCGCTACCATCCTGAAATCGGGCTATATTAAGATGCAGGCCACCAAGATCGGTGAAGACACTGTTCTGGCGCAGATCATCCGCCTTGTAGATGAAGCTACAAGCTCCAAAGCGCCCATTGCCAAGCTCGCAGATAAAGTCAGCGGGATCTTTGTTCCCATAGTGATCGGAATCGCCGCGATATCCACCATCGTCTGGCTGCTGGCAGGCTACGGACTGGAGTTTGCGCTTTCCATCGGTATCTCTGTACTGGTTATTTCCTGCCCCTGCGCATTGGGGCTTGCAACACCTACCGCCATCATGGTAGGCACCGGAAAGGGCGCAGCAAACGGCATCCTGATCAAGTCAGCAGAGGCGCTGGAAACGGTACACGGCATTGATACGGTTGTTCTGGACAAGACCGGTACCATCACTCAGGGAAAACCTGAAGTTACGAATATCATTTGCAGCGAGGGGATTACGGAAAATGAACTGCTGCAGATTGCAGCATCGATTGAAAAGCTGTCGGAGCATCCACTGGCAGACGCCATTGTCACCGAGGCAGAAAAACGGGAAGTATCGTATTTCAACGTCAGTGATTTTAAGCAGATTCCCGGTCAGGGAATTACCGGAGTCATTGATGATCAACTCTGTCTGGCAGGAAATGCCCGATTGATGAAGTCGCATGGTATACCTAACGGAGCACTTCTCAATCAGGGAGAAACACTGGCGGCAAACGGAAAAACTCCGCTGTTTTTCGCTCGTGCGGGACAGCTGATTGGCATGATCGCAGTGGCAGATGTTGTAAAACCCACCAGCAGGCAGGCTGTGCAGGAACTGTCCGACATGGGCATTGAAGTGGTTATGCTCACCGGCGACAACGCTAAAACCGCAGAGGCCATCCGCCGTCAGGTAGGCGTTGACAGGGTTGTGTCTGATGTATTTCCCCAGGATAAGGAACAGGAGATCCGCCGCCTGCAGAGCGAAGGCAAGAAAGTTGCCATGGTGGGCGATGGCATCAATGATGCGCCCGCTCTGGCACGGGCAGATGTCGGCATCGCCATCGGAGCGGGAACGGACGTGGCCATCGAATCTGCGGACATCGTCCTGATGAAGAGCGATTTGCTGGACGTCGCCATCGCCATTCAACTCAGCAAAGCCGTTATCCGCAATATCAAACAGAATCTGTTCTGGGCGTTCATCTATAATATCATCGGCATCCCTATTGCCGCAGGGCTGTTCTTCATTCCCTTCGCGCTGAAGCTGAATCCTATGATCGGTGCTTTCGCCATGAGCTTCAGTTCGGTCTTCGTAGTAACCAACGCGCTGCGGCTCAGGTGGTTCAGACCCAGGCACACAGCGCACGGGCAAAACAACAGCGCCCCCACAATGGCGGCGCGTATAGGCAAAGAAGGAGATTCATATATGGAAAAAACATTGAGCATTGAAGGTATGATGTGCGATCACTGCGTGATGCATGTTCAGAAAGCGCTGGCAGCGATCCCCGGCGTTCAGGAAGTGATCGTGAGCCTTGAAAACAAATCGGCCACAGTAATAATTGATCCGATCGTTGCAGACGAAACCCTCAGATATGCTATTGAGGAAGCAGGATATGTTCTGAACGAGATCCTGTAATACCGGCGATCTATAGAAAAACAGCGAATGTCCGCCATGTGTTCTGCACCGGCGGACATTCGACCGTTATTCACTCAATTCTTCCAGTTTCTTCTGATCCGTGATCTCTATCGTTCCACGCGACAGCTTCACCATGCCTTCATTCTGGAAATAGCGCAGCATGCGGGTGACAACCTCGCGGGGATTGCCCATGTGATTGCCAATGATCTCATGGGTGGTCTTCAGTTCGTTCGTGCCTTCGATAGATGCTTCCTCCAGCAGGAAAGCAGCCAAACGCTTGTCAAAGCTTTTCCACATGATCTGCTCAACAAGCCACATGACGTCGGAAAATCTTGTCGCCATGACTTCGTTGGTAAAGTTGGACAGAGGCGCAGATTCATCCATGAGCTGCTTGTAGGTCTCAGCAGGAACCACCCAAAGTTCGGTATCCTTCTCCGCTTCAATTACAACGTCGAACTGAATGGAGCGCATCATGCAGGATGCAGAAAACAGACAAAGATCGCGTTCAAACAGCCTGTAGATGGTGATCTCACGCCCATCCTCAGACAGGATAAATGCCCGAAGCTGACCGCTGCGGACAAGGAGAAGTCCGGTGCAGTCCGCATCGCCATTGTGAATCACATCGCCCTTGTTCACCTTTCGGCTGAAAACACTGCCCGAAAGAACAGCTTGCTGCTGAACCGTCAGACGATTCCATACAGGAAAAAATGATGAG
>JAZNIL010000053.1:0-2554 GCA_045577435.1 Faecousia sp.
AGCCAGTCGTAATAGTGCACTTCCAAAGTCAGATATCCGTCAAATCCGGTGGCTTTCAATGCCTGCATCATTACTTTCCAGTCAATCTCCCCTTCTGTGGGCGGTAAATGGTCGTCAACCTTACGGAAGTTGTCATGCACATGGGTACCCTTGATCCGGCTGCCCAGTACTGCAATGGCTGCCGCCTCTGCGCCAGGAAGTGCTGATTCCCTCCACTGGGGTCAAGGCCTATGCGCCGGTTAAGCCTGCCGTTCCCCCTGTGGAAAAGCCAGTCACTCCCATACCAGTCGCCCCCGTGCAGGAGCCGGAGCAGACCGCCATGGCAGAAATCCCCATGGACATTCCCTGGACCGTGGTAGGTGAGCTTTATAACAGCTATGTGCTTGTGCAGCAGGGTGAGGAGGCTTTTCTCATCGACAAGCATGCCGCCCACGAGCGAATCCTGTTTGAAAAGATGAAGGCCAATCAGGAGGCAATCTCCTCTCAGACTCTTTTGACCCCCATGCCCTGTGATCTGGCCCCGGAGGAAGCGGCTTTGCTGCTGGAAAACCGGGTTCTTTTGGAAGAACTGGGCTTTGAGATCGACGAATTTGGCCAAAGCACTGTACTCATCCGCCGGGTACCCATGGATCTGGATATGAGCCAGTCCGTTGATGCCCTTACTCATCTGGCAAACGATCTTATGAAGGGCCGCCGGGAAGATCGGCACACCGTCCGTGATGAAATGCTCCACACCGTTGCCTGCAAGGCCGCTATCAAGGCCGGCCGGAAAACCGATCCTAGGGAATTGGAGATTCTGGTAAAGCAGGTTATGGAGCGGGAAGATTTAAAGTACTGCCCCCATGGCAGACCAATTTGCATTACATTAAGTAGAAAACAACTGGAAAAGCAGTTTAAGAGAACATAATTCTAACGAGCCGTTTTGGGAGGTTTCTGCCTATGAACAACATCATATGTA
Source organism: Faecousia sp. (assembly GCA_045577435.1). Taxonomy (GTDB): domain Bacteria; phylum Bacillota; class Clostridia; order Oscillospirales; family Oscillospiraceae; genus Faecousia. Next base: position 959 of record JAZNIL010000053.1, read on the forward strand.
TCGCAGGACCTACTGCCTCCGGCAAGACAGCCCTTGCTGTGGAACTGGCCCACCTGACAGACGGAGAGGTGGTCTCCTGTGACTCCATGCAGGTATACAGAGGCATGGACATCGGCACAGCCAAGCCCACCACCGATGAAATGCAGGGAATCCCCCACCACATGCTGGACGTATGCCAGCCTTGGGAGGATTTTTCCGTCAGCCGTTACTGCCAGATGGCAAGCCCCATTGTGGATGACATTGTGCGCCGGGGCAAAACCGCCATCATTGCCGGCGGCACCGGGCTGTACATGGATGCCCTGATAAAGGGCAACGACTTTGCCCCCTACCCCGCCACCGGGCGCAGGCAGGAGCTGGAGCAGTTGGCTGCCAATGAAGGAATAGAGGCTGTAATATGCCAGCTTGAGCAGGTGGACCCCGAATCCGCCGCACGGCTGCATCCGTCGGACAAGAAACGTATTATCCGGGCTATGGAAGTGTATCTGGAAACAGGCATTTCCATCACCGAACACAACCGCCGCACCCAGCTCCTCCCTCCAAAATACACCCCCCTGTGGCTGGCGCTGGAGGATACCAACCGGGATGACCTGTACCGCCGAATTGACCGCAGGGTGGAAACCATGCTCCAAATGGGTCTGATAGAGGAAATTCAGGGACTTCTGGCAGAGGGAATCCCTCCCAAATGCACCGCCATGCAGGCCATCGGCTATAAAGAGTTTGTTTGCGCATTGCAAGGGGAGTGCTCTGTAGAAGATGCCGCAGCTCAAGTGCAGCAAGCCTCCAGACAGTACGCCAAACGGCAGCTGACCTGGTTCCGCAGAAATCCCAGGATACACTGGCTGCGCCGTGATACCGGAGAGGGCACCGAGGAAATAGTTACAAAGGCTCGACAGATTCTTGTCGAATGTGACAAATGAATAATGGTAAGATTTGTGTATCCCAAAAGAAAGAAGGAATACATATGTCTGAATCCATCAACTTACAGGATGCCGTGCTCAGCGAGGTGCGACGGGAAAAAGTACCCGTGACACTTTTTCTGATGAACGGTTTCCAGCTCCGGGGGACCATCACCGGCTTTGACAGCTTTGTGGTGGTACTGGTCAGCGACGGCAAGCAGCAAATGATTTACAAACATGCCATCTCTACCCTGGCCCCCATTCGGCCTGTGAAAGCCGCAGCAGTGACTGCATAGTAAAAGGGCGACGGAGCAACCGCTTCGCCGCCCTTTTCTTTAGGCTGAGCGGTACTATCCGAACCCGTTTTTGAACCGCAAGTCCGCCCTAATACGGCGTTGGCCCTTCTCGAAGGGCGACAAGCCCATCATCGAAGTGCCGCCTTGTCTTATGACGGTCTTGCTGCTCAAAAATCTACGACCTGCGCGGGATGGACGATCCGTTCAGACAATCTTGCGTGAAGTCGGATCGTAGCCATGTCGTTCTGTGAGCCAAGGAGTTGCCTTAATTAATTGTCTTCCTAAGACCGCTTGGCCTCCGACTTAGCCCATCATCGAAGTGCCGCCTTGTCTTATGACGGTCTTGCTGCTCAAAAATCTACGACCTGCGCGGGATGGACGATCCGTTCAGACAATCTTGCGTG
>JAZNIL010000054.1:0-54865 GCA_045577435.1 Faecousia sp.
GGACTTGTTTTTCATGAGAGATACCTCCTAAAAAATATGTCACATTGAACCCGTCAAGGTGCAATGTGACACTTAAAAAGTATCCCGTTTACATCTTTTCCTACGACGGTACTGACCGTATCAGGTTCACGGGTCAAGGCATGCATGCCTAATCTCAGCCGGTTGCATCCGGCTCCCCGAAGATTGATTTGTTATGCGGCTGGGTCTATTATACCCGATTTGGGCCAATTGTCAAGCCATTTCCAAGGCAAGCTTTTTGCCGCCCAGAATATGGAAGTGCAGATGCTGTACCGTCTGGCCCGCATCGCTTCCGCAGTTGGAAACCACCCGGTAACCTTCGGTAAGACCCTCTGACGCTGCAATCTGGGGAATCACCTGGAAAATATGGGCCACCACAGCGCTGTTTTCTGCGGTAATGCCGTTGCAGCCGGCAATGTGGACTTTGGGAACTACCAGTACGTGGGTAGGAGCCTGGGGATTGATATCCCGGAAGGCATATACGGTCTCGTCCTCATACACCTTAGTAGAGGGAATGACACCTGCGATGATTTTGCAGAACAGACAATTTTCCATAAAAAACACTCCTTATAAGCCAATCATTGCGAATACGCCGGTGCTGGCAAGCGCCATGATAATACCGGCCATGAGAACCCCGAGGGAAACGGAAACCACAGTGGACTTAAAGCCCAGATCCAAAAAGCTGGCCGCCAGCGTGCCTGTCCAGGCGCCGGTTCCGGGCAGGGGGATTCCAACAAACAGCAGCAATGCCACAAACATACCGCCCCGGCCGGTTTTGGAAACCAGCTTTTGTCCGGCTTTTTCGCCCTTTTCCAGAAAGACTTTGCAAACCTTGCCAATGTAGGGCTTATTCTCGCCCCACAGCAGAAATTTCCGTGCAAAGAAATAGATAAAAGGCACAGGCACCATGTTGCCCAAAGTACATACAATCAGCGCGGGGAAGTAGGGAAGATCCATACCCACTGCCACCGGCATAGCCAGTCGCAGCTCCACCAGGGGAACCATGGAAATAAAGAAAACGGATAAATATTTGGGAAGCATAATGTCTCCTCACACAATTGCAGTTTCCATTATCCTATCATAAACAGGCCCAATAGGCAATAAAGAATCAGCAAAAATTACAGCCGGTCTTCTTTGGGAAGATTCTTGATTACCCGGATATGGATGGGAATGGCGCAGGCCAGCGCCAGAAAATCTGCGCTTGCCTGGGTGATCTGGATACCAAAGATACCGAAAGCCGATGCCAGAATCAGTACAAGGGGAATGAAGAACACACCCTGCCGGGCAACAGACAGGAATGTGGCTGGTACGGTTCTGCCTATGACCTGCTCCATCATGGTACTCATAACGATCCAGCTGTGGAAGGGAAAACTGAGACACTGCATCCGCAGAGCCATAGCGCCGCAGGCGATCACCTCCGGGTCATCCCGGAACAGGCTCACCAGCTGGGGCGCAAAGCAGAAAACGCCCGCGCTTACCACCAACAGGAAGAAGAAAGAACCCTTTACACAGAACCAGAAACCCTTTTTCACACGGCGGTACAGGCCCGCGCCGTAGTTGAAACCGCAGAAGGGCTGGAAGCCCTGGCCAAAACCGATCATGGCGGAAGCACCGAACATCACGATACGCTGCACCACACCCATTGCGGCGATCACCACATCGCCGTAGGGACGGGCGGCATGGTTTAAGCAGATGGTGGCAAGGGAGGAAAGGCTTTGCCGCGCCAGAGAGGGCAGGCCGCCCTTAAAGATATCGGTGAGATTTTCCCGGGAGATCCGCACGTTCTTTATGGAAAGGTGGAGGTTTCCTCCCTTGGTGCAGCCCCGCAGCAGAATCAGAAAGCTTACAAACTGGCTGATGATGGTAGCCCAGCCCGCGCCGGCAACCCCCATCTTCATGGTAAAGATCATAATGGGATCCAAACCGATGTTCAGTATGGCACCGGCGGTGATGCCCACCATGGCGTAGGAGGCGCTGCCCTGAAAACGGAGCTGATTGTTCAGCACCAGGGACGCGGTCATCCAGGGGGCGCCCAGCAGGATGATCCGCAGGTAGTCTTTGGTATAAGGAAGAATGGTGTCGGTAGAGCCCAGCAGATAGGCCAGATCCTCCAGAAAAATCTGTCCCACAACGCAGATCAGAACACCGGCAGCCAGGGAGGTGAAAAAGCCGGTGGCAGCCATCTGGCTGGCCTTGTCATACTCCTTGCGGCCCAGCATGCGGCTGATGGCGTTGCCGCTGCCCTGCCCGAAGAAGAAACCCACAGCCTGAATAATGGCCATCATGGAAAATACCACGCCCACCGCGCCGGTGGCGGCGTTGCTTTTCAGCATACCCACAAAGAAGGTGTCCGCCATATTGTAGAAGGAAGTGACCAGCATGCTGATAATGCAGGGCACAGCCAGCTTGCAGATCACCCTGCCCACAGGCCCTTGGGTCATGGTAATAAACTTCTGCTCCTGTGAATCCAAAAAAACCGCCTCTTTTTATCAATTTCCCCGTAATTGTACCATTAGGTCGGGAAAAAGTCAAATAATCCCGGATGGCTGTCTGCCACCCGGGATCGTTTTACGCGGTTTTTACAATTACGAAGCCATCCACCAAATTGGCCGACTCCAGACTGCCTTCCACGGTTACGGTGCGGTCCATCAAATCGGTGAGGATCACGCAGCCGTCCTTGCAGTCGATACGCATCACGTTTTTCATAATGACCATATCATCGGTCTTAGTGTTTTTATAGACAGTAGAAAGACACATAGCAGCTTCTCCTTACTTCACGTCCAGGCTGTTGAGCACTACGGTCAGGCGCATATTGCCCTTCTCGAAGTCGGAAACAGCGGCCATGACCTGCTGATAAGCAGCGTGGCTGCCGGCCTTTTCCAGCTGAATCGCCAGATCCGCCAGCTCTCTTGCGTGGGCGGCGTTGTGACCTGCCATATACTTCATCAGCGCCACAAGCTCGTCCATGGGAGTGTGCTCACACTGGCTGGCGCAGCCCTGACACTGGCCGGAACAGCTGTGGTCATGGTGGTGGGTGTGGCCATCCTCATGGAGGTGGTCATGGGTGTGGGGGTGGTCATGGTCATGCGCATGACTGTGGGCATGCTGGTGGGTATGGGCAGCGCCGCCATGGGTATGCTCATGGGAATGGGTATGTTCATGGGAATGATCGTGGTGACCCATAGGAATCTCTCCTTTTCTTTTTTAATTTAGTATAGCCAATCCCGGAGAGGATGTCAAAGAGATTTTTCTTCCAGCAGGGCGTTGCGGATATCGCCGATGGTGTAAAGCGAACCAAAGCAAAGCACCACACCGTCAGCACCTGCCAGTTCTATGGCCTTGCGGACGCCCTCACGAATCTCCTCACAGGGGGTAGCTGTGGCACCGGCCCGGCGCAAATGCTCCGCCAGCTCCTGAGCCTGCAAGCACCGGGGGTTGGGAGGTGTGACGCAGACGAACTGCTCAATCAGGGGCATCACAGGCCTATACATGTCGCCGTAGTCCTTATCAGCCAGAACACCGGTCAAGGCAATCACCCGTCTGTCGGACAGATAGTCCTGAATGTTTTTAACCAGCGCTTCCAGACACTGGGGATTGTGGCCGCCGTCGATAATAAACAGGGGATCCCGGCTGACGATATCGAACCGTCCGGGCCAGGATACGTCCCGGATACCCTCAAGGATATTCTGCCGGGAGATGTTCCAGCCCCGCTGAATCAGGGTGTCCGCCACAGCCAGCACCACAGCGGCGTTATGCAGCTGATGGTCGCCCAGCAGGGGCAGGTGGATGTCCTTGTAGCCGCCGCAGTCGAATACCTGCTCAAAAAGATCATGGCTATGGAGGGTAAGGCTGTCAAAATCCGCCTTTTTCAGAGGCACATTCTTTTCCTGACATACCTGCTCAAATACCGCTTCCACAGAGGGCTGACCCCGGTAGATCACCGCGTGGCTGCCGGCTTTGATAACACCTGCTTTATTCATGGCGATTTCTTCCAGCGTGTTACCCAGCACATCCGTGTGGTCCAGACCGATATTGGTAATCACTGCCACTTCCGGCGCGGGAATCACGTTGGTGGAGTCCAGCGCACCGCCCATGCCTACTTCCAGAACCACAATGTCGCAGCCCTTGCGCTTGAAATACTCAAAGGCAATGCAGCTGACCAGCTCAAACTCCGTGGGGGATTCCTCCATGGAGTCAGCCAGAGGCTTTACATATTCGGCGATAGCCACCAGTTCTTCGTCGCTGATCAGCTCCCCATCTACCTGCATCCGCTCATGGAAGGTGTAGATATAGGGGGAGGTGTACAGGCCGGTGCGGTAGCCGGCTTTACGGAGAATGGATGCGGTCATGGCAGCGGTGCTGCCCTTGCCGTTGGTTCCGGCGATATGGACAAATTTCAAATCTTTGTGGGGGTTCCCCATCTTCTCCAACAGGGTGTTGGTTCGTCCCAGACCGGGGATGCTTCCCTTCCAGAATACGGAGTGGATATATGCGATGGCTTCTGCTGCGTTCATTCTTCTACCTCTTTCCGGCATTTGGGAGGCCACAGACCCATGCGGTCAAACAGCCGGGTTTTCATCAGCAGCTGGATGACCACCGCGTCCAGTACCATGGTAATGGCAAACTGGACGGAACGGGTGGTGAGTTTTAAAACAAGACCTTCCAGGAATGTCTCATAAAAATACACATAAGCAAGGGTAAAACTCTGGTACAGCACAGAACCCAATACCACTGGGGGCAGCAGCGCCAGAATCAGCCGGAGAAAGCTGACCTTCTTGCCCAGATACCGGCGGGAAAGACCTCCCCAGACACCGTACAAAATAGGGGGTACACAGAATAAGGGATTAAATCCGAAACCGGAAAACAGGGTGCCTACGGCATCGGCGGCAAAGCCTACGAGTCCGCCGGCAAGAGGCCCGAAAAGCATACCTGCCAGGAAGATGGGTACAGCTTCAATGGAGAACCGGGTGGAAGAGTCCGGCATTGGAATAATCAGCCGGGCAAGGACCACGCTGAGCGCTGCCAGCAGCGCGCAGAAAGCCAGAGTTTTGGTGGATAGGATTGTGTTTTTACGCATAATAATGCCTCCTTTTATGTAGGTGACGGAAAGGTACTCTGCATCCCGGGAAACGCCAGATAAAAAACCCCCGGACGCAATGCGCCCAGGGAGTCAATCGGCATATTTCACCCTTCGGGAATGGACGGCAGAAAACGCCAGTCACCCGACCGAGTATCGTTGCTACATAAAGGAGGTTATCCATTATGGCGCAGCGGGCGCGGATATCCCATCGCGGACGTACATCCTTCGTCTGCCAGACAACTCCCCATTATGGCAGCACTTCACGCGGGATCTCCTACTCTGTTCCCGCTTATCATACACGATGAAATGAAAAAAGTAAATGGGTTTTTGAGGAAAAATGGAAAATACAGCTATACTTGGAACAAAAAGGCCGCAGGCACAATAACTTTTGTTTAAAATGATGAAAAGCCTTAAATATTGACGTGAAAAATGCTTGCTTTTTGTGCGATATCCCTTTATAATGGTCTTAAGACTATGCAGTGAGGGAGGAAGCCTGGTGGGCGAAGTGATTGCGGTGCTGTCCGGCAAGGGCGGTACGGGAAAAACCTCCCTGTGCGCAGGCATTGCGGAGGCGCTGGCCGTCAGCGGAGAGCGTGTGCTGTGCATGGACTGCGATGTGGGGCTGAGAAATCTGGACATTGCCCTGGGCCTGAGTGAATTGGGGGCTATCTCCTTTTTAGAGGTCTGCCGGGGAGAGTATGGATTGGATATGGCCACTGCGCACCCTGTATACCCCAATTTGTGTTTTCTTACCGCGCCGGTGGAATGCCCGGCGGATGCAGTACCCCAACAGGCGTTTTTTGACCTGCTGAGGGAGGCTGCCCAGTGTTTTGACTATGTGCTGCTGGATGCCCCCGCGGGAATCGAGGCCGGCTTTGCCATGGCTGCCCGGTATGCCAGCCGTGTGGTAATCGTCACTGCCCCGGACCCCGCTTCTATTCGGGACGCCGCAAGGGCGGGACAGGTGCTGGAGCAGATGGGAAAGACAAATGTGCGGCTAATTGTGAACCGCCTGAGCAGAAAAATGGCTAAGGCCATGGATCTGACGGTGGATGATATTATGGATCAGGCAGGGCTTCCCTTGCTGGGCATTGTGCCGGAGGATGAAAATGTGGTGCTTTCGGCAGCCTTTCGTCAGCCTCTGCTGGGGTATACATCCAAAGGCGCCGCAGCCGCTTGCCGGAGAATCGCAAAGAGAATTCAAGGACGGGCTATAGCCGTCACCTTATAGAGAAGGAGTGTTTGGTAGTGAATATCGCGTTTTTGGCTCACGATAAAAAGAAAGAATTGATGGTGCAGTTTTGTACCGCGTATAAAAGCGTGCTGGCAAAGCATGACCTGTTTGCCACTGCTACCACAGGACGTCTGATTGCTGACAGCACCGGCCTGCCCATTACCCTGCTGCTGTCCCATAAGCAGGGCGGCCACCAGCAGATCAATGCCCGTATTGCCTATAATGAGATTGACCTGGTGCTGCTGTTCACCGATCCCAATACCACCGATCCCTGGGACGACAGCCAGATGATCGAGACTATCCGCCATTGCGATAAGCATAATGTACCCATCGCCACCAATCTGGGCAGTGCGGAAATGTTTATCATGGGTCTGCAGAGGGGCGACTTGGATTGGCGTGAAATGTACCATAACAAACCGAAATTCTGATTTTGAGAGAACCAGCCGCCCAACCATCGGTTGGGCGGCATTTGTATAGCTTTGGAGGAAAGAAATATGGAAAGAATTACCCCCCGGACCCTGTCCGGTTTTATGGAATTGCTGCCCGGCAAGCAGGCAAAAATGGAAAAAATGATGCAGGTACTGCGGGATACCTATAGCCTGTACGGCTTTGCGCCTCTGGATACCCCTGCCATTGAGGACGCCAAGATCCTGCTGGCGAAGGGCGGCGGCGAGACGGAAAAGCAGATTTACCGCTTCCAGAAGGGCGACAGCGATCTGGCCCTGCGGTTTGACCTGACAGTGCCTCTGGCTAAGTATGTTGCTCTGCACTACAACGATTTGGCTTTCCCCTTCCGCCGGTACCAGATCAGCAAGGTCTACCGGGGAGAACGTGCCCAGCGGGGCCGTTTCCGGGAGTTTTATCAGGCTGACATCGACATTATCGGCGATGGCAAGCTGGATATTCTCAACGAGGCGGAAATTCCCGCTATTATCTACCGGGTGTTCCGGGGCTTCGGACTGAACCGGTTCCAGATCCGTGTGAACAACCGGAAGATTCTTAACGGTTTCTACGCCATGATGGAGCTGGCGGAAAAGAGCGGCGAAATTATGCGCACGGTGGATAAGCTGGACAAGATCGGCCCGGAGAAGGTATCTGCCATTTTGGTGGAGGAATGCGGCCTTTTTCAGGAACAGGCAGATGAGATTCTGAAGTTTATCGGCATCCGGGGCACCAACGCAGAGGTGGTGGCCGCTCTGGAGGGCTACGCCGGAAAGAACGAGATGTTCGACAAGGGCTTGGAGGAACTGAAGGCCGTTACTGCCAATTTGTCTGCCTTTGGTGTGCCGGAGGACAATTTTGCCGTGGATCTGACCATTGCCCGTGGTCTGGACTACTACACCGGCACGGTTTACGAGACCACACTGCTGGATCATCCGGAGATCGGTTCTGTTTGCTCCGGCGGCCGGTATGACAATCTGGCGGAGTACTATACAGACAAGAGCCTGCCCGGTGTGGGTATCTCCATTGGCCTTACCCGGCTTTTCTATGTGTTGGACGAGCAGGGGCTTCTGAACCCCAACCTGCCCAGCGCCCCTGCGGACGCGTTGGTTCTGCCTATGACCCAGGACACTGCTGCCTGTGTGGCAGTGGCGGAGCAGCTCCGCAGCCAGGGTATCCGGGTGCAGCTGTACGGCGAGCAGAAAAAATTCAAGCAGAAAATGAGCTACGCGGACAAGCTGGGCGTTCCCTATGTGGTGCTGCTGGGTGAGGATGAGCTTGCAGCCGGAAAGTGCTCTGTAAAGGATATGGCCACCGGCCAGCAGGTAACGGTGGAGCCCGGGGAGGCGGCCCGGTATATTCTGGAGGGTCTTGCAAACAGCAACGGCCCGCTGATTCTGGAGAAGTAACATGGAGCAGAAATTTGCCCAGGCCTGGCAGGATTGCCGCCGGGAGGCGCAGACTCTTGGGGTGCGGATGCGCCCTGTGGAGGGGGACTGGCGGAAGCAGGCGCAGCGGATTCTGGGCGGTCACCGCCCCAGCGACGGGTTCGACCAGCTTGCCCAGAAAGGGCGGCTGGATTTGACACTGGAGGCGCTGGCAGTAAAAAAGCCCTTCACCGCTCTGTTTACGGATGAACAGGCCAATACGGCTCTGACCCGCCTGCTGGAGGCAGGATATGGTTTTCGGTAAAAAAGAAGATCAGCTCTCCACCGGAGAGCTGATCTTTTTATAGGATTACTTTTTTGCCATGTCGATACCGGCGTTGAGACCCTCTGCGGAGATGGCACCAATGCCTCTTGCCACCATATAGCCCTCCCTGTCAATGAAATAGGTTGTGGGGAAGGCGGTAATGTTGTACGCTGCCACGCCCTCACCGTCGGTGTCGTGGTAGATAGGCAGGGAATAGTCATTTTCTTCAGCATAAGAGAAGGCTTTTTCTCCACTGTCGTCTGCGCTGACCATGAGAAACACCGTATCATCCTCCAGCGCCAGATAGCTTTCGTTGAAGGTGGGCATCTCTGATTGGCAAGGACCGCACCAGGTTGCCCAGAAATTCAGAACAATGGGCCTGCCCACAAAATCCTGCAGGTGTACCTCGTTTCCGTTTTGGTCATACATGGTAAAATCCGGAGCAACATTTTCTTGCCTGCCGCTTTCGTCTCCCAGCTGTTTGTAGGCATCCCACATGCCGGTAGCATAGGTGTACAGCAGGGACGCACCCAACAGTACCACAACAAGCACCAAAATCAGAATCAGAATTTTTTTATCTTTCATAAATTACCTCCTAGGTAAACAGGTACAGGAAACGGTTCAATAGACCTGTTGCCATCAGCGTGCCCACCAAAACCAGGAATCCACCGCATATCCGGTTGATAATCCCGTAATGGGTTTTAATGAAACGGAAAGTGTCCTTCAGCCAGTCAATCAGCACGGCACTGAGGAAAAAAGGAATCCCAAGGCCCATAGAATACACAAGGAGCATCACGGTGCCTTCCAATACATGTCCTTGCTGACCTGCCAGCATCAGCGCCGAGCCAAGAAAAGCGCCTACACAGGGGGTCCAGCCCACGGAAAAAACAATGCCAAACAGGCAGGAGGAGAAAAAACCCAGGTCTTTTGTACCCATAGATCGGTTCGTTCCCCGGAAAAGATTCCACTTGAAAACCCCAAGGTAGTTTAGACCGAACAAAATGACCACCAGTCCGGATAGGATATTTACAGCGGTTTGGTGTTTTGTAAGGAAACTTCCCACTGTGCCGGCAAGAGCGCCCATGGCAGTAAAAATCAAGGTAAAGCCCAGAATAAAGCCGCCGGCGTTGGAAAGGGTCTTTTTTATGCTCTGCTGTCCACCCCCCGCGAAATAGGAGATATAAATGGGCAGCATGGGAAGTAGACAGGGGGATAGAAAGGTAATGATCCCCTCCAGAAAAGAGATAACGTATTGCATAGATCGCTCCTTATGAACTTCTTACGGAAATCATATCGGTTCTGAACACCAAAGTCAAGAAAACTTTACATAAATAGAGTACCCAGGAAAGGGGACGTATCATACCCCACCAAAAAGCCTATACAGGCAAAGGGGTTTTTGTTATTTTCGCAGATATTTGTTTTGAGGGCTTGCTTTTATTATAAATTATATCTATAATAGGATATCGATAAGAATAGATTTAAATAAACCGGTTAATCTCTGCTCAGCGCAATTAAATAATTCGTGGAAAAAGGCCCTTTTTCCCTAAAGAGGGGTTGTATCTCAGGGGCCTTATACATTATAATGTAAGAAGACAGAAAAATTTCTTCTTTGAAAGGAGCCTGTTATGAAGTACAGCTATTATCCGGGATGCACCCTGCGGAACAAAGCCAAAGATCTGGACCGGTACGCACGGGTCTGCGCCGAGAAATTAGGATTCCAGCTTGAGGAACTGGATACCTGGCAGTGCTGCGGCGGCGTATACCCTCTTGGGGAGGATGAGATCGCCAGCAAGCTGCCCTCCGTCCGCGCGCTGAATGAGGCGAAGGAACGGGGTACGGATCTGGTGGCGGTGTGCTCTGCCTGCTACCATGTGCTCAAGCGGGTCAATGACGATATGAGACATGTGGAGGATATCCGCATCCGGGCCAATAACTATATGGAGCTGCCCCAGCCCTATGCAGGCGAGACAAAGCTGCTGCATTATCTGGAAGTCCTGCGGGACCGGGTAGGGTTTGAGGAGCTGAAGAAGCAGGTGGTCAATCCTCTCACGGGCCGGAAAATCGGCGCCTACTATGGCTGCCTGCTGCTGCGGCCCAGTGCTGTGATGGCCTTTGACGATCCGGAAAACCCCACCATTCTGGAGGATTTCATCCGGGCGTTGGGAGCAACACCTGTGGTCTATCCCTACCGCAATGAGTGCTGCGGCGGCTATGTATCTATGAAGGACAAGCCTCTGGCAGACAATCTGTGCGACACCATCGTTACCAGCGCCGCGGGCTTTGAGGCAGAGTGTCTGGTCACAGCCTGTCCGCTGTGTAAGTATAATCTCAACCGCAGCGGCAAGCTGCCTGTGGTTTATTTCACAGAGCTTCTGGCAGAGGCTCTGGGAGTAAAGGAGGATGCGCTATGAGCAAAACTGCCCAGATCATTGCCGAAATCAGCGGTGTCAATCCCCTTAAGTGTATGAAGTGCGGCAAATGCTCCGCTTCCTGCCCCAGCTATGAGGAGATGGACATTAAGCCCCACCAGTTTGTCAGTTACGTACAGAGCGGGGATATCCAGTCCCTGATGGAAAGCAAGTCCGTGTGGAAATGCCTGAGCTGCTTTGCCTGCATCGAGCGTTGCCCCAGAGGGGTCAAGCCCGGCAAACTGGTGGACGCTGCCCGGCAGATGCTGATCCGTCAGCGTGGTCAGGAGGGCCTGAGCCCCGATGAAATCCCTCAGTTGCTGGATGAGGAAACACCTCAGCAGCTGCTGATGAGCGCATTCAGAAAGTACAGGAGGTGAGCGCTTTGCAAAGAATTGGTGTATTTGTCTGCCACTGCGGCAGCAATATCGCGGCCACGGTAGATGTACAGAAGGTGGCCCAGCTGGCTCTGCAGGAGCAGGGCGTGGTTCATGCTGAGGACTATCCCTATATGTGCAGTGAGGCCGGACAGCAGAGAATCGCCCAGGCCATTCGGGAAAAGAAGCTGACAGGCCTTGTGGTCTGCTCCTGCTCCCCCCGTATGCACGAGGCCACCTTCCGCAAGTGCGCGGAGGTCAACGGCCTGAATCCCTACATGGTGGAAATTGCTAACATCCGTGAGCAGTGCTCCTGGATTCACAAGGATATGCAGGAGGCTACGGAGAAGGCGGTCATCCTGATGCGAGCTGCTGTGGCAAAGGTGCATTTGAATACCCCCCTGCAGGCTGGCGAGAGCCTGGTTACCAAGCGGGCGCTGGTTATTGGCGGCGGTATTGCCGGCATACAGACCGCAATCGATATCGCCGACGCAGGCTATAAGGTAGATATTGTGGAAAAGACCCCTTCCATTGGCGGCAGAATGAGCCAGCTGGATAAGACCTTCCCCACTTTGGACTGCTCCGCCTGTATCCTGACCCCCAAGATGGTGGAAGCGGCCTCCCATGAGAATATTACCATCCATACATACAGCGAGGTGGAGAAGGTGTCCGGCTTTGTGGGCAACTTCACCGTGGATATCCGTAAAAAGGCCCGGTATGTGGATATGGATAAGTGCACAGGCTGCGGCGTGTGCCAGGAAAAGTGTCCCTCCAAGAAGTCCCTGAATGAATTTAACCGGGGTCTGAACACCCGCAGCGCCATCTATACCCCCTTTGCACAGGCCATTCCCAATGTGCCTGTGATTGACCCTGCCGCATGCATTAAGCTGAAGACCGGAAAATGCGGCGTATGCCAGAAGGTCTGTCAGGCAGGCGCTATTGACTACACCCAGAAGGACGAAATCATCACAGAGAACTACGGCGCCATCGTGGTTGCCACCGGTTTTGATACCATTAAGCTGGATAAGTACGGCGAATACGCCTACGGCCAGAGCAAGGACGTCATCACCTCTCTGGAGCTGGAGCGTATCATGAACGCCGCTGGCCCCACTAAGGGTCATCTGGAGCGCCTGTCCGACGGCAAAGCGCCTAAGGAGATCGTGTTCATCCAGTGTGTGGGCAGCCGCTGCTCCGACGACCGGGGCAAGCCCTACTGCTCCAAAATCTGCTGCATGTACACCGCCAAGCACGCTATGCTCATCCGGGATAAATACCCCGATGTGAATGTTACGGTGTTCTACATCGACGTGCGTACCCCCGGTAAGAACTTCGATGAATTCTACCGCCGGGCAGTGGAGGACTACGGTGTCAATTACATTAAGGGTCAGGTGGGCAAGGTTGCGCCCCAGCCCGATGGAAGCCTTTTGGTCCAGGGTGTGGATCTGCTGGACCAGAAGCGGATTCTGAAGAAGGCGGATATGGTGGTTCTGGCTACCGCTATCGAGCCCAATCCCGATGTACGCAAGATCGCCACCATGCTCACCGCCTCCATCGATACCAATAATTTCCTCACAGAGGCCCATCCCAAGCTGCGCCCTGTGGAGTCCCCCACGGCAGGCGTGTTCCTGTCCGGCGTGTGCCAGGGTCCCAAGGATATTCCCGAAACCGTCGCCCAGGCAGGCGCGGCAGCGGTGAAGGTGATCGGCCTGCTGGCTAAGGATAAGCTCAAGACCAATCCCTGTACCGCCAAGGCAGACGAGCTGCGGTGTAACGGCTGCAGCCAGTGTGCCAACGTGTGCGCCTACGGCGCCATCTCCTATGAGGACCGTCAGGTCAACGACCACGGTATCCGGGAGGTCAGACGGATCGCGGTGGTCAATAACGCCCTGTGCCAGGGCTGCGGCGCATGTACCGTTACCTGCCCGTCCGGCGCTATGGACCTGCAGGGCTTCTCCAACCGGCAATTGATTGCGGAGGTGGATGCAATATGTCGATGAACAACGAACAATTTAAGCCCACCATTGTGGCTTTCTGCTGCAACTGGTGCAGCTACGCAGGCGCCGACCTGGCTGGCTCCAGCCGTCTGGCATATCCTGCGGATGTGAAGATTATCCGGGTGCCCTGCTCCTGCCGGGTCAATCCCATGTTTATCCTGCGCGCTTTTGAGAAGGGCGCTGACGGTGTGATTATGTGTGGCTGCCATCCCGGCGACTGCCATTACTCCACCGGTAACTACTACGCCCGCCGGCGTATGACTCTGCTGTTCTCCATGCTGGATTATCTGGGTGTGGAGGATGGAAGAACCAGAGTGGAGTGGGTCTCCGCCGCGGAGGGTGTAAAGTTCTCCGATACCATGAATGATTTTGTGGCCAAGGTTCGTGCCCTTGGACCCAGTGTGAGATTGGGGGATCTGCGATGCAAGAACTGATTGTTAGAGCAAAACAGCTGCTGGCAGACGGCACAGTACAGCGTGTGCTGGGTTGGAAGCGTGGCGAGCACTGCTATGACCCCAACCCCGCCTTCTTCCAGACGGAGGAGAGCCTGGAGGAGTTTGTTTACAACGGCTTCTGCGGCGCTAACCTGAGCAAGTACATGATCGAGGCAGGGAAAAAAGAGGGTAAGACCCTGGTGTTCCTAAAGCCCTGCGATACATACAGCTTTAACCAGCTGCTGTCTGAGCACCGGGTAAGCCGGGAGAAGGCCTATATCATCGGTGTGGGCTGCAAGGGCAAGCTGAAGGTGGAAAATATTCCCGCTGAGGGCATTCTGGATGTGCAGGGCGCCGGCTATCCCGACTGTGAGGAAACGCTCACCGTAAAGACCCTGTACGGCGATGTACAGGTAGCTTATAAGGATGCCATGCTGGAGCGCTGCCACGTGTGCAAGGGCAAAGAGCACATGGTCTATGACGAGCTGCTGGGCGAAAGCGCGGATACGCTGGATGCGGATCGCTTCGCTGAGGTGGAACGGATTGAGGCCATGAGTCCGGAGGAGAAATTTGCCTTCTTCCAGGAGGAGCTGAGCAAGTGCATTCGCTGCAATGCCTGCCGGAATGTATGCCCCGCCTGCTCCTGCCGCAAGTGCGTGTTTGACAGCACCAACTTCGACTCCGACCGGAAGGCCAACACCACCTCTTTTGAGGAGAAGATGTTCCACATTATCCGGGCGTTCCATGTGGCTGGCCGCTGCACCGACTGCGGTGAGTGCAGCCGTGTATGTCCTCAGGGCATTCCGCTGCATCTGTTCAACCGGAAGTTTATCAAGGATATCAACAGCCTCTATGGCGATTACCAGGCCGGTGACCAGGTTCGGGAGCGCAGCCCGCTGACCTCCTATACCCAGGAAGACGCCGAGCCCGGTGTGAACAGGGGGTAATGGATATGTATAGAATTTTAAAAGATGACCTCACCGGACTTTATGCCCGCCTTGCCCAGTCTATGGATGTGTTTGTGCCCCTGAAAAGCGGCGGCCAGACCAATTTCGGTCTGTGGGCAGGGGGTAAGGAAGCGGACCTTGACACCCTAAAAACCGTAAAATCCCCCAAGGATGTGTTCTTCCCACAAAGCGAGACCCTTTACAGCGTCAGCCGGGAGGAGGGCAAGCTGAAGGTTACCCCGGAGCAGCTGCGGGAGCGTCCCTTTGCGGTGCTGGGCATTCGTCCCTGTGATGTGCAGGGCATCCGGGTGCTGGACAAGGTGTTCCTGTCCGAGCCTGTGGATACCTTTTACGCTGCCCGCCGGGAAAAGGGCACGCTGGTAAGCCTTGCCTGCGCCCGCCCCGCTGCTTCCTGCTTCTGCGGCGCTTTCGGCATTGACTGCACCGAGCCAGACGCGGATGTGGCCGCCTGGCTGTGGGGAGATTACCTGTACTGGCAGCCCAAGACGGAAAAGGGCGAAGCCCTGACACAGGCTGCGGGCGACCTACTGGAGCAGACGGATGAGGTGGCTGTGGCAGAGGCTAAGGCTGCCATCAGCGCCATTCGGGAGCGGCTGCCCCTGAAGGACCTGTCCCTGGAGGGATGGGGCGCGGAGGCTGCCCAAAAACGCTTTGACTCCCCCATTTGGGAGGAGATGGCGGGTGCCTGTCTGGCCTGCGGCACCTGTACCTTTGTGTGCCCCACCTGCCAGTGCTATGACATTAAGGACTACACCACCAGTTCCGGCGTGCAGCGTTACCGCTGCTGGGACAGCTGTATGTACTCCGACTTTACCATGATGGCTCATGGTAACAACCGTACCACCCAGATGCAGCGTTACCGCCAGCGTTTCCTGCATAAGCTGGCCTATTTCCCCGCCAATAACGATGGGATGTTCTCCTGCGTGGGCTGCGGACGGTGCGTGGATAAGTGCCCCAGCCACCTGAACATTGTTAAGGTCATCAAGGCCTTTGGAAAGGAGGAAGCATGATGCACGATCACGAATGCAGCTGTCATCCCGGATTTGTCCACGACACCCTGATCCCCATGGTAGGTGTGATCACGGACATTCGCCAGGAGACCCCTGATGTCAAGACCTTCCGGGTAAACGCTCCCGGCGGCGGCAAGCTGTTTGAGCATATGCCCGGCCAGTGCGCCATGGTGTGCGCCCCCGGCGTGGGTGAGGCCATGTTCTCCATCACCTCCTCTCCCACCAACAAGGATTACCAGGAATTCTCCATCAAGCGCTGCGGCGTGCTGACAGACTACCTGCACTCTCTGCAGGTGGGCGATGAGATTACGGTTCGTGGCCCTTATGGCAACCATTTCCCTGTGGAAACAGAACTGAGGGGCAAGAATCTGCTGTTTATCGCCGGCGGTATCGGTCTGGCGCCCCTGCGCAGTGTGATTAACTATGTGCTGGACAACCGGGAAAACTACGGCACAGTGGATATCCTCTACGGTTCCCGCTCTGCCGATGATCTGGTGCAGCGCAAGGAGATTGAAGAGGTTTGGTCTGTTGCCCCCGGTGTGAATGTGTATGTGACCATCGACCGGCCCCAGGAGGGCTGGGACGGACATGTGGGTTTTGTTCCCGCGTACCTCAAGGAGATCGGTTTCGACACCAATAAGACCGCTCTGGTCTGCGGCCCCCCCATTATGATCAAGTTTGTGCTTCAGGGCCTGAAGGAAATGGGCTTTGCCAATGAGCAGGTCTATACCACCCTGGAGCTGCGGATGAAGTGCGGCGTGGGCAAGTGCGGACGGTGCAACATCGGCACCAAGTACGTCTGCAAGGACGGCCCTGTGTTCCGCTTTGACCAGATCGACGAGCTGCCCAATGAATATTAAGGAGGACGATACCTGATATGGAAAATATGGTAAATGTCTATTTCTTCGGCAAAAAGTATTCCGTGCCTGGGGATCTGACCATTATGACCGCCATGGAATACGCCGGCTATACACTCACCCGGGGCTGCGGCTGCCGTCACGGTTTCTGCGGCGCCTGCGCCACCATCTACCGCATTAAGGGTAAGAATGAGCTGAAGACCTGTCTGGCCTGCCAGACCCAGGTGCAGGAGGGTATGTATGTGGCATCCATCCCCTTCTTCCCCACGGACAAGCGTACCTATGACATCGAGGGTCTGAAAGCGGATCAGCGGGTCATGATGGAGCTGTACCCGGAAATCTATGCCTGCATCGGCTGCAATGCCTGCACCAAGGCCTGTACCCAGAGCCTGAACGTCATGCAGTACATTGCCTACGCCCAGCGGGGCGAGTTTGAAAAGTGCGCGGAAGAATCCTTCGACTGCGTGGGCTGCGGCTGCTGCTCTGTCCGCTGTCCCGCCGGGATCAGCCACCCCATGGTGGGTCTGCTGGCACGGCGTCTCACCGGCAAGTATATTGCCCCCAAGTCTGAGCATCTGGAGAACAGGGTCAATGAGATCAACTCCGGCGCTTACGATGAGCTGATCGAGGCCATTATGCAGAAGCCCATCAGCGAAATGCAGGAACTGTACAACAACCGGGACATTGAAAAGTAAGGAGGCAGGGCTATGTTTACGGAATCTATGCTGGAATCCATCAAAAAAGTGGAAGCCACACGTGCCCAGCGTATGGGCGTGGAGCCCCGCCGCATGAGCGCGGAGGAAAAAAGTGAGCTGCTGAAGGCTTACCACCCTGACTACCGTCCTGAGGGTTTTAAGGAAATCAAGATTGGCCCCAACAAGGGCCAGAAAGCCCCTGTGGAGCTGGCAGATCTGCTCCACTCCAACAGCCGTCTGCTGGGTGTGGATATTGACCTTGGCAAGATCGACTATGATGTGGACGTGCTGGTTATCGGCGGCGGCGGCGCGGGCGCTTCCGCAGCCATCGAGGCTCATGAAGCCGGCGCCAATGTTATGGTGGTCACCAAGCTGCGTATCGGCGACGCTAACACCATGATGGCAGAGGGCGGCATTCAGGCTGCGGACAAGGAGAATGACTCTCCTGTGCAGCACTATCTGGATGCTTTCGGCGGCGGCCACTTTGCTGCCCGTCCGGAGCTACTGCGCCGTCTTGTGATGGAAGCTCCCGACGCGATCCAGTGGCTGAACAAGCTGGGCGTCATGTTCGACAAGGACGAAGATGGCCGTATGGTCACCACCCACGGCGGCGGTACTTCCCGCAAGCGTATGCACGCCTGCAAGGACTACTCCGGCGCGGAAATTATGCGTACCGTTCGGGACGAGGTGCTCAACCGTCACATTCCTGTGGTGGAGTTTACCTCCGCTGTGGAACTGATTAAGGACGACAAGGGTCAGGTAGCAGGCGCGGTCCTGCTGAATATGGAGACCGGTGACTACATGGTTGCCCGGGCAAAGACGGTGATCATCGCCACCGGCGGCGCGGGACGTCTGCACTATCAGAACTTCCCCACCTCCAACCACTACGGCGCTACCGCTGACGGCCTGATTCTGGGTTACCGGGCAGGCGCGCCCCTGCTGTATCAGGATACCATTCAGTACCACCCCACCGGCGTGGCTTACCCCAGCCAGATTTTCGGCGCGCTGGTTACGGAAAAGGTTCGTTCTTTGGGTGCTATGTTGGTTAACAAAGATGGCGAGGCTTATGCGCATCCTCTGGAAACAAGAGATGTTTCAGCATCTGCCATCATTCGTGAATGTGCCAACGGCAAGGGTGTAGATACCCCCCTGGGCAGTGGCGTATGGCTGGATACCCCGATGATTGAGATCTTAGGTGGCGAAGGCACCATTGAAAAGAGAATTCCTGCAATGTTCCGTATGTACTTAAACTACGGCATTGATATGAGAAAACTCCCGATTCTGGTATATCCCACTCTGCACTACCAAAACGGTGGCCTGGAGATTGGCGGCGAGGGTTACACCAAAGCAATCCCCAACCTGCTGGTGGCCGGTGAGGCGGTGGGCGGCATCCATGGCCGCAACCGTTTGATGGGTAACTCCCTGCTGGATATCATCGTGTTCGGCAGAAATGCTGGTAAAGCTGCTGCCCGCAAGGCCAAGGAAGTGGAACTGGGCGCTATGAACCTGGACCACATCAAGGCTTATGCCGCTGAATTGGAGGCTGCCGGCTGCGAGCAGGAGGGTGTTTCTCCCCTGCTGCTGCCCAAATATGCCCGCCATGAGAGGTAAGTGCTATGCGTGAAATCGATGTAGCAAAGATTACCCAGACCGTGGAACGGCTGTGCATTGAGGCAAACACCAAGCTGCCCGGGGATGTGGCCTGCGCCATTGAATCCTGCCGCGCCTGCGAGGATGGTGCCATTGCACAGGGTGTGCTGGATAAGATTATTGAGAATTATCAGATCGCCCGGGAAGAGAATGTCCCCATCTGCCAGGACACAGGCATGGCCTGTGTGTTTCTGGAGATTGGTCAGGACGTACATCTGGTGGGCGGCGATCTGCGGGAAGCTGTGGACGAGGGTGTCCGCCGGGGTTATACCAATGGCTACCTGCGCAAGAGCGTGGTGGCAGATCCTGTCCGCCGGGGCAACACCGGGGACAACACCCCCGCAATGCTCTACACCGAGATCGTACCCGGTGAAAATGTGAAGATCACCGTTGGCCCCAAGGGCTTCGGCAGTGAGAATATGAGCGCTATCCGCATGTTCAAGCCCTCTGCCGGTCTGCAGGGCATTAAGGACTTTATTTTGGAAACGGTGGAACTGGCCGGTCCCAATCCCTGTCCTCCTATGGTGATCGGCGTTGGTATCGGCGGTACCTTTGACAAGGCCGCGCTGCTGGCGAAAAAGGCCATTATGCGCCCTCTGGATACCCATAATCCCGATCCGTTCTACGCGGAGCTGGAGGAGGAAATGCTGGAGAAGGTGAACGCACTGGGCATTGGCCCTCAGGGCTTCGGCGGCCGTACCACAGCCATCGGTCTGAACATTGAGACCCTGCCCACCCATATCGCCGGCATGCCCTGCGCCATCAATATCAATTGCCATGTAACCCGGCATAAGACGGAGGTGCTGTAATGGAAAAGCGTATCACATTGCCTCTGACTGAGGAAGTGGCAAAAAGCCTGAAGGCCGGTGACACCGTTTACCTTACCGGCACCATCTACACCTCCCGTGACGCAGGTCACAAGCGGATGTGCGAGGCGCTGGCCCGGGGGGAGGAACTGCCCTTTGACCCCAAGGATGCTACCATTTACTATGTAGGCCCTACGCCCGCCAAGCCCGGTCAGGTCATCGGCTCTGCCGGACCTACCACCTCCGGCCGTATGGATGCCTATGCTCCCACCATGATGTCTGTGGGCGCAAGGGGCATGATCGGTAAAGGCGCAAGGCTTCCGGAAGTGGTGGAAGCCATGAAGAAATACTCCGGCGTGTATTTTGGCGCTATCGGCGGCGCGGGCGCGCTGCTGGCCAAGTGCATCAAGAGTGCGGAGCTGATCGCCTACGAGGATCTGGGAGCGGAAGCGCTGCGTAAGCTGTATGTGGAGGATATGCCCCTGTTCGTTATCATTGACTGTGAGGGCAATAACCTTTATGAATCCGGCCGCAAGGCGTATCTGGATGGAAAATAATTGAAGAAGGTATAAAAATGGAAGCGATTCTTAGCTGGCTCTCCGGCATTTTTACAAGTGATATTGTGATCGTATTTTGCATCGCTGCTCTGGGATACCTGCTGGGCAGCGTGGAGATCAAGGGCTTGAGCCTTGGCACTTCCGGTATCCTACTGGTGGCGCTGGTGTTTGGCCATTTTGACCTGCTGGTTCCCGATGTGCTTAAGGATATTGGCCTGATCTGCTTTGTGACTGCGGTGGGCTTTATCGCAGGTCCCAATTTCTTCCGCAATTTCAAGAAATCCGCCATATTCTACGTGATTTTAGGCATCGTTGTTATTCTGGTGGGCAGTGTGGTATGTGTCGTTGCCATGAAACTGGGCAAGATCGATACCGACCTGGCTGTTGGCATGATGTCCGGCGCTCTGACCAGCACCCCCGGTCTGGCGGCTGCCAAGGAAGCCACCGGCGAGGGAAGCCGCGCGGCTATCGGCTACGGCATTGCCTATCCCTTCGGTGTGGTTGGCGTGGTGCTGTTTGTGCAGCTGATTCCCAAACTGCTAAAGATCGACATTGCCGCTGAGCGTGAGCGGCTCAATGCGGCAATGCAGAAGAAAACCGACAATGGCGCGCAGGTACAGAAAAAGGCCCATAAGCCCCTGGATGAATTCGGCCTGCTGGCCTTTGCCGTGGCGGCTGTTCTGGGTGTGCTGATCGGCAAAATCTCTATCCCTCTGCCTGGCGGTGCCCACTTTGCTCTGGGAACTTCCGGCGGCCCGCTGCTGGCAGGCTTGGTGATGGGACACTTTGCCCATATTGGAAATGTGTCCATTGAAGTGCCTAAAAAGACTCTGGATGTGGTTCGGGAAGTGGGTCTTGCCCTGTTTTTGATGGGTGCGGGCACAGAGGCCGGACAGGGTTTCCTGGAAGTCCTGAAGACACGGGGTGTGTCCCTGTTCCTGTGGGGCGCTGTAATGACCATTGTTCCTATGATCGTGGGATACATCCTTGCGGTGAAGGTAGCCAAGATCGATGTGCTCAGCGCACTGGGCTCTATTTGCGGCGGCATGACCAGTACCCCCGCTCTGGGCACCCTGATGGCGACCACCAAGACAGAGGCAGTAGCAACCGCTTATGCGGCAACCTATCCTCTGGCGCTGATCATGGTGGTGCTGTGCTGTGAGTTTATCCCCCTGCTGTTCTAATGAAATATAAAAACCGGCGTACACGTTGGGGTGTACGCCGGTTTTTTGTACCTATTAAGAGACGGAATCGAACTGGGACTGGTACAGGTCATAGTAGAAACCCTTTGCTGCCATGAGTGTTTCATGGGTACCCTGCTCCACCACCTGTCCGCCGTCAAGCACAAGAATGTGGTCTGCAGAACGGATGGTGGACAGCCGGTGGGCAATGACAAAGCAGGTCTTGTCCTTCATCAGGCTGCGCATAGCCGCCTGAATATGCTGCTCCGTGCGGGTATCCACATTGGAGGTGGCTTCGTCCAGAATCAGCATGTGAGCATCCAGAAGCATGGCTCTGGCAATGGTAAGCATCTGCTTTTGCCCTTTGGAAATGGAGGAGCCGTTGTCCGTAAGGACAGTGTGGTAGCCTTGGGGCAGCTTGGAAATGTAATTGTGGATGTGGGCTGCCTTGGCGGCATTGACCACTTCCTCCATGGTAGCGTCTTTCTTGCCGTAGGCGATGTTGTCGAAAATCGTGCCATGGAACAGCCAGGTGTCCTGAAGTACCATAGTGTAGGCTTTCCTCAAAGAGGAGCGGGTCAGCTCCCGAATATCTGTGCCATCCACCAGGATTGTGCCGGAATCCACATCGTAAAACCGCATCAGCAGGTTGATAATGGTGGTTTTACCCGCGCCTGTGGGGCCGACGATAGCCGTTAGACTGCCGGGCTTGGCATGAAAACTGAGGTTTTCAATAATGGGCTTGCCCTGTACGTAGGAAAAGTCCACATTCTCCAGGCGCACATCGCCCGCTGCTTCCGTAAGAACATGTGCGTCGGGAGCATCCGCTGCTTCCGGCTCCGCGTCTATCAGGGTGAAAATCCGCTCGCTGGCAGCAAAGGCGCTTTGCAGTTCAGAAAGAATGTTGGCAAATTCGTTGATTGGACCGGAGAATTTCCGGGAGTACTGTACAAAGCTGTTCAGGTTTCCAAGGGTCACATAGCCCCGCAGCAGCATCACTGCGCCAAATACAGACACCAGCGCCAGAGATACATTGTTCACGCAGTTAACCGCCGGGCCGGTCATGGTGCCAAAGGCTTCTGCCTTGGTAAAGGCCTGAACGGCGGCATCGTTCTTTTCGTCAAAGTGCTCCAGCACTGCTTTTTCACGGCCATAGGCCCTGATGGTTTTCTGGCCGGAGAGCATTTCCTCCACAAATCCGTTCAGCGCGCCCAGCCGGGCGGAACGGCGGCGGAACAGGGGACGAACCTTTTTCGTCAGCCATCTGGTAAGCAGGTAGGTAGAGGGAACTGTGACCGCAAACACCAGCACCAATTGCGGCGCAATGGTGAGCATCATAATAAGGGACACGGTCACGGTAACAACACTGTGGAGAATCTGCACCAAATCCGCGGACAGGGACTGATTCACTGTTGCCACGTCATAGGTAATGGTGCTGATAATGTTGCCGGGCAGGTACTTGTCAAAATAACTCACCGGGAGAACGGTCAGGTTCTGAAAAATATCATGGCGCATCTGCTTGGTGACCGCCCGGGACAGCCGCACCATTACAAAATGCAGCAGGTAGGATAGTCCCGCGGAACAGATATAGCACACAGCCATAAGCACCGCACAGCGGAACACCGTTTCAAAATCAACCCTTCCTGCTCCAAAGTCAATGGCATCCAGCGCCTGGCCGGAGAGCTTCGGTCCATATAGCGCCAGGACACTGCTGGAAATGGAAAAGAATACAGCCATAATCAGCAGGAAACGGTTTTTGCCAAGGTACTTCCAGAGGCGTATTAGCAGAGTCTTGCGGTCTAACTGCTTACCCTCGAAACGGCGCTTGTCGCCGCTCATTTCGCCCCGGGCATAGCGGCCGCCGCCAATGGTTCCGTAAGCCATTATACCGCCTCCTCTCCCTCGCCCATCTGGGTCTGGGTGGTGACGCGGTATTCTTCACAGTGTTCCATCAGGTGGGCATGGTCTCCCGCACCGATTAGCCTGCCATCCTGCAGCACCAAAATCAGGTCGCAGTGGCGCAGGGAGCTGATCCGCTGAGCCACCAGCACGGTGGTGGTATCCCGGTAATTTTCCCGGAGCGCTTTGCGCAGCCGGGCGTCGGTCTGGTAGTCCAGAGCGGAGGAAGCGTCATCCAGAATGAGAATCTCAGGGTTTGCTGCCAGAGCCCGGGCAATGAGCAGCCGCTGCTTCTGGCCGCCGGAGAGATTGTTGCCCCGGATCACCACTTCACCCCCCAAACCGCCTTTTTCTTCGAAAATAAAGCCCGCCTGAGCGTGGTCAGCGGCTTGCTCCAAAGCGCTTTCCTCCAGTTCCCGGAAAAACCGGATGTTGTGGCCCAGTGTGCCCTCTGTGACAAAATCGTTCTGGAACACAACGCCGAATTTCTGCCGCAGCTGTTCTGTGCTGATGGTGCGAATGTCCTGCCCATCCAGCAGAATAGAACCTTGATCCGGGTCGTAAAACCGCATAAGCAGCTGGATAATGGTGGATTTTCCAGAGCCTGTGGGCCCAAGAATACCCAGAGATTGACCGTGCTTCAGCCGGAAGCTGATGCTTTGCAGATGGCTGTCCACCCCGGTGTAGGAGAAGGTCACATCTTTAAATTCAATATGAGCCGGATTGTCCGTAAGAGCGGATTTCTGTTCCGGTAGTACGGGGAGGTCTTCCTCCAGCTCCAGCACATCGGCAATGCGCCGGGCGCTGGCTTCGCCCTGGGCCCACATGATAAAAATTCTGGTTACGCCCAGGGTAGCCATCAGCAGCATGGTAAAGTATTGCAGAAATGCCACAATTACGCCCGGTTCAATGTCCCCCGCGTTCACCCGGTAAGCGCCCACCACCACTGCCAGTGTCAGGCTGAGGTTCAGGGAAAGGTTAGCTACGGGGCTGGAAATGTTGCTGTATGTAGCCGCCTTTTGGGTGGTGGCAGTGTGCTCGTGGTTAACCCGGTCAAAGCGTTCCCGCTCATATTGGGTCTTGCTCAGGGCTTTGATTACCCGGATGCCGGTAATGTTTTCCTGACAGACCCTGACAATGTCGTCCTGAATCTGCTGCGCTTTCCCGTGGAGCGGGACGGTCTTTTTGGTTACCCAGAAAACGGTTATGCAGATTACCGGAAGCATACCGATCAGCACCAGCGACAGTTGCACATCCATGCTCAGCATCATAAACACGCCGCCTATCAGCAGGATCGGGGCACGGATACCCATTCGCTGCACCCGGGCCAAAAGCTGGTTTACGTTATAGGTATCACTGGTAAGGCGGGAAACTGCCGAGGAAGTGGTAAGGGTGTCCATTTGCCGGGCAGAGAGAGTCTCCAGCTTGCTAAACAAGTCGTGGCGCAATGCCTGTGTAATTTTTCCGGCACTATTGGCGGACATGCGGTTGGCCAGAATGTTGCCGCTTAAGGCAAGCAGTGCGCATAGCAGCATGCCGCCGCCCAGCAGGAAGATCCGTCCGGTCTGCCCGGTCAGCTGCGCCTGGGGAACGGCTTTGTCCAAAATGGTCTCCATAAGCCGGGGGATCAGCAGATCCATGACCGTGGCGGCAAATTTAATGGACAGCGTCAGCAGAAAGTACCAGCCATAGGGCCGGATATAGCGGGAAAGCCTAGTCATAAAGATGCACCTCGATCCATTGGGCAGCCCTGCCCTTAATCCGCTGCAGAAGCACTTCCAGCTGTTCTTGTTCCTCCGGGGTCATATCCTGAAGCAAATCCTCCCGCCACTGGCGGGAAACCTGGCGAATCTGGGGCAAAATCTCCAGCGTTTTTTCCGTGGGGAACAGTTGGATGCTCCGTTTGTCCGTGGGACTGGGGCAGCGCCGCACAAAGCCAGCCTCCTCCAACGTGGCTATCTGGCGGGTGATATTACTTTTGTTCAGTACCACCCGGTAAGCCAGTTGATCCTGGGTAAGACCCGGCTCCTTGCAAATGGCCAGCAGGGAGGAAGCCTGCCCTGCGGTAAGCCCCAATTTTTCAAGCTGCTGGGTGCGGTAGCGATTACCGCACCGGGCAATATAGGTAAGGTCGCAGATGATTCCTGCCATAAACATACCTCCTTATCGTTGCAAACGCAACAGTTGCGATTGCAACAATTATAGCCTGTGGAGTAGCGTTTGTCAAGAACCATGGCGTTTTTTTACAGGTTTTTCTGAAGGATACCTTTCTATGAACTTTACGTATAACTACCGAATATCCCCGCAGGTTTATCCTATCCCACTTCCTGAAAATGAACCCCCTTAGGGTAGTTCCGAAAGCGTTTGTTTGCGGAATATATCCTAAGGGGGCGTTTTAAATTTTATAAATGGGTTTTATTTGCCCGGGCCGGCGGTGTTGGAACCGTCGCCGGTAAGCCCCAGCCGCACCGCGGCATCTTCACGCATTTTGTACTTGAGCACCTTGCCCGCTGCGTTCATGGGGAAAGCGTCTACAAACTCGATATAGCGGGGCACCTTGTGCCGGGCCATGCTGGCTTTGATGTAGTCGGTCATTTCCGCCACGGTCACAGAGCCTGCCTGCTTGAGAATAATGCAGGCCATGATTTCTTCACCGTATTTCTTATCCGGCACACCGATGACCTGAACATCCTTTACAGCTGGGTGGGTGTAGATAAATTCCTCAATCTCCTTGGGGTAGATGTTCTCACCGCCCCGGATAATCATGTCTTTCAGTCTGCCTGTAATGCGGTAGTTGCCATCCTCGTCCCGGCAGGCCAGGTCGCCGGAGTGAAGCCAGCCGTCTGCGTCAATGGTGTCCTTGGTGGCCTGGGGCATTTTGTAGTAGCCCTTCATGGTGTTGTAGCCCTTGGCGCAGAACTCGCCGTTCACGCCCGGGCCTACTTCCTCTCCGGTTTCGGGGTCCACGATTTTGCACCGCACATGGGGGAAAGCATAACCGACGGTGTTGGTGCGTACGTCCAGAGAGTCCGTCCATGCGGACATGGTATTGCCGGGGGCGCACTCGGTCTGGCCGTAGACACTGACGATGCCGGTCATATTCATCTCATCCGGCTGAGCTGCCCGGCGCATCAGCTCCGGGGGACAGCCCGCGCCGGCCATAATACCGGTACGCATGTGGCTGAAATCGGTTTTCCGGTAGTCCGGATGGTTGAACATGGCGATAAACATGGTGGGAACACCATTAATACAGGTGATCCGCTCCTGATTGATACATGCCAGAGAGGATTTTGCGGAGAAGTAGGGCATGGGACACATGGTAGCGCCATGGGTCATGGAGGAGGTCATGGACAGGGTCATGCCAAAGCAATGGAACATGGGCACCTGAATCATCATCCGGTCCGCTGTGGACAGACCCATCCGGTCACCGATACACTTACCGTTGTTGACCACATTGTAATGGGTTAACATAACACCCTTGGGGAATCCGGTAGTGCCGGATGTATACTGCATGTTGCACACGTCATCGGGGCGCACCTGCGCGGCCAGCCGGGCCACTTCCGCAGAGCTGACCAGCTCCTTGCGGGCCATGGCTTGGTCAAAGGTCAGACAGCCGGGCTGCTGGAAGCCCACGGTAATCACGTTCCGCAGGAACGGAAGCCGCTTGCAGTGCAGGCTTTGACCGGCCTTGGTGGAGGCGATTTCCGGGCAGATCTCGTTGATAATGGCCTTGTAGTTGGAGTCAAGGCAGGAGTCGATCATCACCAGAGTGTGGGTGTCGGACTGGCGGAGCAGATATTCCGCCTCATGGATCTTGTAAGCGGTATTCATGGTTACCAGAACCGCGCCGATTTTGGTGGCAGCCCAGAATGTAATGTACCATGCGGGCACATTGGTGGCCCAGACAGCCACCTTGCTGCCGGCCTTTACACCCATCGATACCAGCGCCCGGGCAAAGTCATCCACATCCCGGCGGAATTCCTGATAGGTGCGTGTGTAGTCCAGGGTGGTGTATTTAAAGCAGTATTGGTCGGGGAATTCTTCCGCAACCCGGTCCAGAACCTGGGGGAAGGTCAGGTCGATCAGCTCATCCTTCTTCCAGATGTACTGGCCAGTGCCGTCGTGGTTAAAGTAGAGGGTCTTTTTAGAACCCCGGGTACTGCCAAAGCGGCTCATGTAGTTGACAAAGTAGGGGAAGATAATATCCCGGTCCTGCAGATCTTCCATCCATTCCGGTTTCCATTCCAGAGAGATAAAACCGTCGTAGTTCACAGAGGAAAGCGCCCGGACAAAATCATCGATGGGCAGCGTGCCCTCACCAATCAGCTGATATTCTCCCTGCTCATCAGAGTCCCGCAGGTGTACGTGGGACACATAAGCACCCAAATTCTTGATGGTGGTATCCCCGGTTTCCCCAAAGTCCCGGAAGGTGTGGTGTACGTCCCAAAGGGCACCCAGCCGGTCACTGGCGAACTGATCCAAAACCCGGCGCAGCCGGGCGGTATCGGCGTAAATGCCGCTGGTCTTAATCAACAGAGTCACCCCGGTTTGCTCCGCGGTTTCCAGCAGGGTGGTAAGGTTTTGCATTACCAGGGTTTCCTCCTCCCGGAGGGCGCAGGCTGCCACATAGGGTACGTGGGTATCCCGGGCTACCTCCATCAATCCCCGCAGGTAGAACACGCACTCCGTGCCTTCCGACAGGTCGTAGGAGGTGTCAAAACAGGGGATGGTCAGCTTTTTGTCCCGGAGCTGCCGCACAGTGGCAGCGCTCTGGTACTTATGGAACGGGCCGCTGCGGTCCAGCATGGGGTCAAATTTGGGAAGATTGTAAACTTCAATGCCCCCAAAGCCCATTTCCTGGGCGGTCTGGAGCATATTCTCCCAAGTCAGGTCCGTCCATCCGCGGGTGGAAAAGGAGAGGTTCATACGTCGTCCTCCTCGTAAACGATTTTGTTCAGGGCGCTTAAGTAGGCATGGATACTGGCGCCCACAATGTCAGTGGAAATGCCCATGCCTGAGTAAACCTTGCCGGAGGAGCGGAGCTTTACCACCGTCTGGCCCATGGCTTCCCGGCCTTGGGTAACAGACTGAATTTGGAAATCGTCCAGCTCGTAATGGTGTCCGGTGATGGATTCAATGGCAAGGAAAGCCGCGTCAATAGGGCCGTCACCGATGCACACGCCCTCCAGCTTTACCCCGGCCTTTACCAGCTTCATGTGGGCAGTGGCGGAGATGGTGTTGCCGGAGGTGATCACATAGGCATCCAGCACATAGGCGGGAGGTACCTGCATGGCGGCAGAGGCTACGATAGCATCCAGCTCTTTGGCAGAAACCTTCTCTTTTTTCGCGGCAATGGCCTGAAAAGCCTCAAATACCTTTGCCCCGTCCTCCTCCGACAGGTCATAGCCCAGCTTTTCCACAGCCTTCAGTACACCGGCAATCTCGTCATGGGCGGTCAGATAGATCCCGCTGTCCTCCTCCTGTACACCGTTGTCAAAGGGGGAGGTTTTGCTGCGGCCGGTCTGGCACATCCATTGGATCTGGCTGATGGTGCGGCTGAGCTGGGTCACCCGCAGCTGGCAGGCAGCACCGAAGCTGTCACCACGGGAGGCAATGATCCGGGAAACGTTGGAAAGGGAGGCTGTGCTCACAGGGCAGGCGGCGGTTTTTACTTCCCCCGCACCCTGGCAGACCGCGGCGATCACGCAGGCATCCGCCATGGACAGGTCGTTGGAGCAGCTGACGCCCAAGGTAACCTCTTTGAGGACGGGAACCTGTGCGTATATGTCACGGACGAAAGCGGCAAATTCCTCCGGCATCATGGTACCGGCAGTGTCGCACAGGGTGACGGTAGTGGCACCCTGATCCACGGCGGTCTGAATCACCTGGGCAAGGAAGGCACTGTCACTGCGGGTGGCATCGTCTGCCACAAACTCCACATCCGGACACACCGCCCGGCAGGCGGCTACGGTCTGGGCAATGGCGGTCACCATAGCATCGGGCTTTTTGTGGAACAGGTATTCCATCTGCACGGAGCTGACAGGGGCGCACACCTGCAGGCGGGGTTTCTTTGCCAGCTGCAGGGCGTTCCATGTAGTTGCTACGCTCTGCTCGTCCAGTGCTACCGGAACAGCCACGGTGCTGCCCTGTACCGCAGTGGCGATAGACTTGATCCGCAGGGCGTCAATTTTGGAATTGTGGATACCCTCCAGCTCAATCACAGATACTTCCAACTTATCCAGAAGCTTTGCCAGCTCGATCTTCTCCTTAAAAGAAAGGGAAATCTCCCCGGTATTCTGTTTCATGGTCACGTCACTGATTCTAATTTGCTTCATAGCACAAAACTCCTTGCATTGGAATAAAAAAGTCCCTGAGGCCAACTTGACCTCAGGGACGAACATACATCCGTGGTACCACCCTGATTATTTCCCCAACAGGGAAATCTCTTCAGACTTCCAACAAAGTCCTATCCCGTAACGGGGGCAACCGGGTCTCATTACTGGCAAAAGCTTTCACAAGACCGACTCAGGAACCAGATCCTCCCGCTTGTCCGCACCGGCTCACACCAACCGCCGGCTCTCTGAAGCATCCACTGCGGGACGAGTTTTCCTTCAACGTCTTTTATTAATTATGGTTATTTAAACATAAAGGCGGGGATTTGTCAACGGGAAACGGGAAAAAATTATGGGTTATATTGCACAAAAATGCGAAAAGAAAGAAAATGTTTTTTTACCATGTCCCGGAGCGAAAAATATTTGACTTTTTCACGCGGACATGCTAAAGTAACATCAAATATGAAATGGCTTTGACGAAGACGGTCAGATTTGGCAATCTCTCAGAGAGTCGGCGGATGGTGAGAGCCGACAGTTGCCGGTCTAAGCACCCATCCCTTCTGAGCCGGAGGACTGAACGGTATGATTAGTAGGTTTCTCCCGTATGCCTGCGTTAAAGGATAGGCCTTGCTGGAGGCTGAAGGTGGCGGCAGAACAGCCGCAATTTGAGTGGTACCGCGAGTATAGTTTTTATACCCGTCTCAAGAGTTTTCTTGGGACGGTTTTTTGTTTGTGAAAGGAAGGATTCTTATGACGAACCAAAGCACACTGAACAACCAGCTTTTGGATGTGGCACTGCGTATTCGGGAAATGCGTGAGATCGTGGGCTATACCGTAGCCGAGATGGCGCAGAAAACGGAGATTCCCCAGGAGCTGTATATAGAATATGAGGCTGGTTTGGCGGATCTGCCCTTCTCCTTTATGCATAAATGCGCAAAGATCTTCGGACTGGAGCTGACAGAGCTTCTGGAAGGTCACAGCGCCAAGCTGTCCGGTTACGCGGTTACCCGCAGGGGCAAGGGTATGGTCACTGCCAGCGAGGATGGCATCACCATTCAGGATATGGCCGCCATGTTCCGCAAAAAGCTGGCAACCCCTTACTGGGTCACCTATGAATACTCGGAGGAACTGCAGGATGAACCCATCCACACCACCACCCACGATGGCCAGGAATTTGACCTGGTGATCAAGGGCGCTATGCGCATTAAGGTGGGCGAGCATGAGGAAGTTCTGCGGGAAGGCGACAGTATCTTCTATAAATCCTCCACCCCCCACGGCATGATCGCCATCGACGGTCAGGACTGTGTGTTCCTGTCCATGATTATGGCCAGCGACAAGACCGACCAGGCGCTGAAAATCACACCCCAGCGCACCGTCAAGGAGCTGACCCCGGAGCAGCGGCTGCTGTGCAACGAATTTGTATGGGGCACCGAGGATGACAGCGGCGCTATGACAGGGCTGAACTATGCCAATACGGACCGGTATAACTTCGCCTTTGATACTGTGGATGCCATTGCCCGGAAGGACCCGGAAAAACTGGCCATGATCCACGTCGCCGACGATATGACCGAGCGCCGCTTCACCTTCAAGGATATGAAGGATGCCTCCTCCCAGTGCGCCAACTATTTCAAGTCCCTTGGCATCCGCCGGGGAGACCGGGTCATGCTGGTGCTCAAGCGCCATTACCAGTTCTGGTTCGCCATCCTTGGCCTGCACAAGCTGGGCGCGGTTGCCATTCCGGCCACCAATCAGCTGGTGGAGCATGACTTTACCTACCGATTCCAGGCAGGCGGTGTCAGTGCTATCCTGTGCACCGCTGACGGAGATACTGCCCGCCAGATCGAGCTGGCCGAGGAAATTTCCGGAAGAAGCCTGACAAAGGTGATCGTAGGCGGAAGCCGGGAGGGCTGGCACGACTTTGACGAGGAATACGGTCTGTTCAGCCGCCGCTATGTCCGGGCAGAGGATGCGCCCTGCGGCGATGATCCTATGCTCATGTTCTTCACCTCCGGCACTACCGGCTACCCCAAGATCGCTACCCACAGCTATAAATATGCTCTGGGACATTATGTAACTGCCCGGTACTGGCATCTGTGTGAGCGGGACGGCCTGCACTTTACTATTTCCGAGACCGGCTGGGGCAAGGCCCTGTGGGGCAAGCTCTATGGCCAGTGGCTGTGCGAGGGCGCGGTGTTTACCTATGACTTTGACCGCTTTGACGCGGAGAAGATCCTGCCCATGTTCGCAAAGTACAACATCACCACCTTCTGCGCACCGCCTACCATGTACCGCATGCTGATTAAACAGGATCTGAGCCGTTTCGACCTGTCCTCCATTCACCATGCAACCACTGCCGGTGAGGCGCTGAATCCGGAAGTGTTCTACCAGTTTGAAAAGGCTACCGGCCTGCGCATCCATGAGGGCTTTGGCCAGACGGAGATGACCTTGGGCATTGCCAACCTGTTTGGCACGGAGATCAAGCCCGGCGCTATGGGCAAGCCCATTCCCGGCTACGGCATTGACATTGTGGATGCAGACGGCAACCCTGTGGAGGACGGTGTCAATGGCGAGATCGTGATCCACACAGACCCCGCCCCTACCTGCGGCGTGTTCCTTGGCTACTACGGCAACGAGGAAAAGACCAAAGAGGTCTGGCACGACAGCATGTACCACACAGGCGATGTGGCCTGGCGGGATGAGGATGGCTATTATTGGTATGTGGGCCGGGCGGACGATGTGATCAAGTCCTCCGGCTACCGGATTGGACCGTTTGAGATTGAGTCCACCATTATGGAGCTGCCCTATGTGCTGGAGTGCGGTGTTTCTGCCGCTCCCGATGAGGTCAGAGGCCAGGTGGACAAGGCCAGCATTGTGCTGGTACCCGGCACGGAAGGCACAGAGGAACTGAAGAAAGAGATTCAGAATTACGTCAAGACCCATACCGCACCCTACAAATACCCCAGAATTGTGGTATTCCGGGACGAACTGCCTAAGACTATCAGCGGTAAAATTATGCGTAATAAGCTGTAAATAACTTGGATGTTGACAATTTAACAGCAAAGTGATATGATTTCCAAGAGGAAAGGCAAGGATGGAGAGTTCACACCCTGAAGCTGTCTCAGAGAAATGGCGGTTGGTGCAAGCCATGGCAGGCAGGACTGTGATGTAGCTCCGGAGCCGGGAGGAAGAACGCGTAAAGCAAGTAGAACCTCCCCGCGTCAGCTGCGTCAGTGCTTAGGGTGTGTCTGCACCCGATGAGTGGTGTCCGCTGTGAGGCGGATGCAATTTGAGTGGTATCGCGGGCTATGCTTTTTGGCAGCTCGTCTCAAGGAATCTTATCTTTGAGACGGGCTGTTTTTGCGTCTCAAACGGAAAACCGGAGGGATGACCTATGGAACAGAATATGACCGGAATGACCTATAAGATCAAGGAAATGGCCGGCAGAATCCGGGAACTGCGCCTGATTACAGGCCTGAGCGAGGAGGAAATGGCGCTCCGCACGGACATGAGTGTGGAGGAGTACCGCCAGTGTGAGGCCGGCAACCGGAATCTGAGCATTGCCTTCCTGTACCGCTGTACATTGAGCTTCGGCGTGGACATGGGCGACCTGCTGGAAGGTCACAGCCCCAAGTTGCGTTCTTACGCACTGACCCGCAAGGGTGAGGGCCAGCGTATTGAGGAGGCGCACCACATGGTGGGCTTCAACCTGGCGGCGGATTTCCGCAACCGTATCGCCCTGCCCCTTTATATGGAACTGGCCTACCGGCCCGGGGCAGAGTACGAGGATATCGAGCTGGTGACCCATGAGGGTCAGGAGTGCGACATTGTAATCCGGGGTCACATGCGCATCCAGATTGGCGGCAAGACCGAGGTTCTCCACGCCGGTGACTGTATCTACTACGATTCCTCCACACCCCACGGCATGATTGCGGTGGACGGGGAGGACTGCGCGTTCTACGCCATTGTGCTGAGCAACTCTGCCGCCCGTGAGGGCGAGCAGGCCGCTGCCGTGGCGACTGCCCCCAAGGGTCACAAGAGTCAGGATAGCCAGAGCCGTGTGTACCAGAAGTTTATCGTCCCCACAGAGGACGACAACGGTAAGCTGGTGGATATTTCCTTTAAAAATCAGGATTCCTTTAATTTCGCCTACGATGTGGTGGACGAGTTGGGCACCAACAAGCCGGACCGTCTTGCCATGGTTTACCTGAGTGAGGACGGAACGGAGCGCCGTTTCACCTTCCAGGACTTCAAGCGGGAGTCTGCCCGGGCAGCCAATTACTTCAAGGCTATGGGCATCAAGCGGGGAGACCGGGTCATGCTGGTGCTCAAGCGCCACTACCAGTTCTGGTTTGCCCTGCTGGGTCTGCATAAGCTTGGCGCGGTTGCAATCCCCGCCACCAATCAGCTCCTTGCCAAGGACTTTGCTTACCGCTTTGGCGCGGCGGATGTGCGGGCTGTTTTGTGTACCGCTGACGGAAACGTTGCCGATGCGGTGGATGAGGCGGCGGCGCAGCACCCCGCCCTTGCCCATAAGATTCTGGTGGGCGGCAGTCGGGAGGGCTGGCATGATTTCGACGGAGAGTACACCATGTACTCCAGCCACTTCCTAAGAGCAGAGGGTGCCCCCTGCGGCGATGACCCCATGCTCATGTTCTTCACCTCCGGCACCTCCGGCTATCCCAAGCTGGCGGCGCATAATTATAAGTATCCCCTGGGCCACTTCATCACAGCCAAGTACTGGCACTGTGTCCGGCCCGACGGCCTGCACCTGACCATTTCCGATACCGGCTGGGCCAAGGCCATGTGGGGCAAGCTCTACGGCCAGTGGCTGTGCGAAGCAGGCCTGTTTGTCTATGACTTCGACCGGTTTGACGCGGAGAAGATCCTGCCCCTGTTTGCCAAGTACCAGATCACTACCTTCTGCGCGCCTCCCACTATGTACCGCATGCTGATCAAGCAGGATCTGAGCCGGTTCGACCTTTCCTCTATCCAGCATGCCTCCATCGCCGGCGAGGCGTTGAATCCCGAGGTGTTCCGCCAGTTCCAGAAGGCAACAGGATTGGAGATCATGGAGGGCTTCGGCCAGTCCGAGAGCACCCTGATCATCGGCAATCTTACAGGCGACAGCCACAAGATCGGATCTATGGGCAAGCCTGTTCCCCTGTACCATGTGGAGCTGCTTACAACTGACGGCGATCTTGCGGCGCCGGGCGAGACAGGAGAGATCTGCATCGATATTTCCAAGGGTCTGCCTTGCGGCCTGAGCTACGCCTATGAGGGAAGTCTCGATGTCAGCGCTGAGACCTGGCGGGATGGCTGGTATCACACCGGCGATCTGGCATGGCGGGATGAGGACGGCTTCTTCTGGTATGTGGGCCGGGCGGACGATGTGATCAAGTCCTCCGGTTACCGGATTGGTCCGTTCGAGATCGAAAACGTGATTATGGAGCTGCCCTATGTTCTGGAGTGCGGTGTCTCTGCCGCTCCCGATGAGGTCAGAGGACAGGTGGTCAAGGCCAGCATCGTGCTGGTGAAGAACTTCAGAGGCACAGATGAGCTCCGCAAGGAGATTCAGAACTACGTAAAGAGCCGCACCGCGCCTTACAAGTATCCCAGAATCGTGGAATTCCGGGACTCCCTGCCTAAGACCACCAGCGGTAAAATTATTCGAAAGCAGCTTTGATGGATTCTGTTCCCCTGTTTGGGGAATAGATGGATGTTAACTATGGAACATAAACGACTGACCCTGTTTGCCGGCCATTATGGCAGCGGCAAGACCAATATCGCCGTAAACTATGCCCTGTCACTGGCTGCAGAAGGGAAAAAGGTCTGTATCGCGGATCTGGATATTGTCAATCCCTATTTCCGCACCGCGGACAGCCGGGAAGTCCTGGAGAAGGCGGGGGTGGAGCTGATCAGCCCCCAGTTTGCCAACTCCAATGTGGACCTCCCCGCACTCCCTGCCCAGGCCTACAAGCTTGTAGAGGACAGAACCGTTTCCGGTGTGATAGACATTGGCGGAGATGACCGGGGCGCGTACGCTCTGGGCCGCTATGTGCCCTACATTAAAAAAGAAGGGGACTACCGCATGGTATTTGTGGCCAACTGCTACCGCCCCCTGACCCCCACAGCCCAGGAAGCGCTGGAGGTGATGCGGGAGATCGAGGCGGCCTGCGGCCTTCCCTTTACGGACATCGTGAATAATTCCAATCTGGGCACAGAAACCGACCCCCAGACAGTGCTGGATTCTCAGGACTTTATCCGGGAACTGAGCCGGCTTTCCGGCCTGCCGGTGTTTATGACCACCGTCCGCAGCGGCCTTGCCCCGGCGCTGGAGAAAACCATTCCCAATGTACTTCCCCTGCACCTGCAGGAAAAATATTTTGACCTACCCGACCAGAAAATGGCTGAGTAATCACCAGAAGGAGGAACCTGTATGGCAAAATTAACGTTTAATACAGATCTTTGCAAAGGCTGCGGCCTGTGCGTCAATGCGTGTCCCAAGGGCTGTCTGGCCATTGCGGAAGACAAGATCAACAACAAAGGTTATTCACCTGCGGTTATGATCGCTGAGGATAAGTGCATCGGCTGTGCGTTCTGCGCTACCATGTGCCCCGACTGCATTATCACCGTGGAGAAATAAGGAGGGAGCATTATGGCTGAAAGAGTACTTATGAAGGGCAACGAAGCCATTGCCGAAGCCGCCATCCGTGCCGGCTGCCGTCATTACTTCGGTTACCCCATCACCCCCCAGACAGAGATTGCTGCCTATATGGCAAAGAAAATGCCCAAGATCGGCGGCGTGTTCCTGCAGGCAGAAAGTGAGATTGCGTCCATCAACATGGTCTACGGCGCAGCCGCCGCAGGCGTGCGTGTGATGACCTCCTCCTCCAGCCCCGGAATCTCCCTGAAGGCTGAGGGCCTGAGCTACATTGCCGGTTCGGATGTTCCCGCACTGGTGGTGAACGTGCAGCGGGGCGGCCCCGGCCTTGGCGGTATCCAGCCCTCCCAGTCCGACTATTTCCAGGCTACCAAGGGCGGCGGACACGGTGACTACCGCATGATCGTTCTGGCTCCTGCCTCTGTGCAGGAAATGGCCAGCCTGACCATCAAGGGCTTTAACCTAGCTGACAAGTATCTGATGACCTCTATGATTCTGGCAGACGGCACTATCGGACAGATGATGGAGCCTATCTCCTTTGAGGACGCCCAGATTGAGGAGTACGAGAAGCCTTGGGCGCTGACCGGTACCCAGTGCAAGCGTGAGCACAACGTGGTCAACTCCCTGTACTTAAAGCCTGATGAGCTGGAGGTAAAGAACTTCCAGCGTTATGAGCGCTATAAGCTGGTGGAAGAAACGGAAGCCATGTGGGAAGAGTACATGATGGAGGACGTAGAGCTTTGCGTGGTGGCATTCGGTATCGCCTCCCGTGTGGCAAAGAATGCCATCGTGGCCGCCAGAAAGGAAGGTATCAAGGTAGGTCTGATTCGTCCCATTACCCTGTGGCCCTTCCCCAAGGATGCGATTGGGAAGGCAGCGGATCAGGTCAAGGGCTTTATCAGCGTGGAGCTGAGCATGGGCCAGATGATCGAGGATGTACGGCTGTATTCCCAGTGCAAAAAGCCCGTTGCCCTGTGTAACCGCTGCGGCGGCATGATCCCCAGCCCCGATGAGGTGCTGGAATCCATCCGCAAGGCGCAGAAAGGAGAGTTCTAACCATGGCAATTGTTTTTGAAAAGCCCAAGTCTTTGGCAGATATCCCTCTGCACTACTGTCCCGGCTGCCCCCACGGTATCATCCACCGTCTGGTTGCTGAGGTGATTGACGAGCTGGGAATCGAGGGTCAGACCATTGGCGTAGCCCCTGTGGGATGCGCGGTTATGGCCTATGACTATTTCCAGTGCGATATGATCGAAGCCCCCCATGGCCGTGCTCCCGCGGTTGCCACCGGTATTAAGCGCTCCCGCCCGGAGAACATCGTGTTCACCTATCAGGGCGACGGCGACCTGGCCTCTATCGGCATGGCTGAGACTGTCCACTCCGCCGCCAGAAATGAGAATATCACCGTCATTTTCGTGAACAATGCCATTTACGGCATGACCGGCGGTCAGATGGCGCCCACCAGCCTGCCCGGCCAGGTCACCCAGACCAGCCCCTATGGCCGTGACGTGAAGCACTGCGGCTGGCCTATCAAGGTTTGCGAGATGCTCTCTACATTGGAGGGCCCTGAGTTCGTCACCCGTGTGGCGGTGAACAATGTAAAGAACGTGAAAAACGCCAAGAAGGCCATCAAGAAAGCTTTCCAGAACCAGATCGACGGCAAGGGCTTCTCTCTGGTGGAAGTGGTCTCTGCCTGTCCCACCAACTGGGGCATGACACCCCAGAAGGCTCTGGAGTGGGTGGAGAGCGATATGCTGCCCTACTACCCCATTGGCGTATACAAGGATAGAACCGAGGAGGCCGAGCAGAAATGAAAACGACCCAGATTCTGATTGCGGGCTTTGGCGGACAGGGCATCCTGTTTGCCGGCAAATTTCTGGCCTATAAGGGCCTGATGGAAGAACTGCAGGTTTCCTGGCTGCCCTCCTACGGCCCGGAGATGCGTGGCGGCACTGCCAACTGTAACGTGATTCTCTCCGACACTCCCGTGGGCAGCCCCATCATCACAGTGCCGGACGTGCTGATCGCCATGAACCTGCCCTCCCTGCAGAAGTACATAGGCACTGTGGACCCCGGCGGTCAGGTGTATGTGGATTCTTCCCTGATCGGCGTAAAGGTGGAGCGGACAGATGTGGAGGTGTTCTACATCCCCGCTACCCAGATGGCAAAGGACAACCAAATTGCCTCCCTGGCAAATATGATCATCATGGGCCATGTGCTGCAGAACCATCCGGAGCTGAGCTTCACAGGCACTGACGCAGTGGTGGCAAAGCTGGTGCCCCCCAAGAAGGCGGCACTGGTGGAGCTGAATATGAAGGCGCTGCTGCTGGGAAAGGAATATAACGGATGAAAGTTGCCTGCCTGCAAATGGACATGAAGCTGGCCTGCCCTGAGGAGAATTTCCTCCACAGCGCGGCGCTGGTGGAAAAAGCCATGGAAGAGAAGCCTGATGTGTTGGTACTTCCGGAGACCTGGAACACCGGTTTCTTCCCCAAGGAAAACCTGGAAAGCCTGTGTGACCGGGATGGCCGGCAGGTCAAGGAGGTCTTTGGGGCGCTGGCAAAGAAATTCTCCGTCAATATTGTTGCCGGCAGTGTTGCCAATGTACGGGACGGCAAGGTGTATAATACCGCCATGGTCTTTGACCGCACCGGCCAGTGCGTTGCCTCTTATGACAAGACCCACCTGTTCACCCCCATGGGAGAGGATAACTACTTCACCCCCGGTGACCACCGGTGCACATTTACCCTGGATGGTGTGAAATGCGGCCTGATTATCTGCTACGATGTGCGCTTCCCGGAGCTGACCCGCAGCCTGACCGTGCCGGGACTGGACATGCTGTTCGTGGTGTCCCAGTGGCCGAAGGTGCGCACCTTCCATCTGCGCAGCCTGACCACTGCCCGAGCCATTGAGAACCAGATGTTCGTAGTTTGCTGTAATTCCTGCGGCACAGCCGGAGAAACGGTCTACGGCGGCAATTCCGCTGTGATTGACCCCTGGGGCGAGACCATTGCTCTGGCGGGAGAACAGGAACAGATTCTCACAGCCCAGTGTGATATGCAGATCCTCACCAATATCCGGGGAAGTATCCCGGTTTTCCGTGACCGCCGTCCGGAGCTTTACAACTTATAAGAAAGAAGGAACTTATCATGACCTACGAAATTCCTGTAATCAGAAACACCAATCCCAAGCCCCGTCCCGCCGACGAGAGCAAGCTGGGCTTTGCAAGATACTTCACTGACCACATGTTCGTCATGGAATATGACGTGGGCAAGGGCTGGCACTCCTGGCGGGTAGAGCCCCATGTGCCTTTCCTCATTGAGCCTGCTTCTGCCGTGCTGCACTATGCCCAGATGATGTTCGAGGGTATGAAGGCTTACCGCAAGCCCGATGACTCCATCCAGCTGTTCCGCCCGGATATGAACATTGCCCGTATGAAGAACACCTGCGAGCGTATGTGCATGCCCGAGGTTCCCGGCGACCTGTTCCTGGCAGGCCTGAAGGCTGTCATCGAAG
Organism: Faecousia sp.; assembly: GCA_045577435.1. Taxonomy (GTDB): domain Bacteria; phylum Bacillota; class Clostridia; order Oscillospirales; family Oscillospiraceae; genus Faecousia. Next base: position 39,811 of record JAZNIL010000054.1, read on the forward strand.
CAGACAAGGATTGGATTCCCCATGGCAAGAACACCTCTTTGTACATCCGTCCGTTCCTGTTTGGTGATGAGGTCTCCTTCTCCGTGCTGCCCGCTCAGCACTATAAGTTTATGATCATCCTCAGCCCCACCGGCTCTTACTATGCCGCCAATGACGCAGGCCTGACCACCACCCGTATTTATGTGCAGGATAAGTACATCCGCGCGGCCCAGGGCGGTACCGGCTACGCCAAGGTGGGCGGCAACTACGGCGGCGGTATGCGTGCCTCTCAGGATGCCATCAAGTTCAACTGCAAGGACGTACTGTGGCTGGATGCCGCTGAGCACAAGTATGTGGAGGAGATCGGTACCTCCAACGCCTTCTTTATGATTGGCGACGAAGTCATCACCGCGCCTCTGGACAGCGGTACCATTCTGCCCGGCATTACCCGTAACTCTGTTATCCAGCTGCTGAAGAAGTGGGGCGTGAAGGTGTCCGAGCGCAAGCTGTCCATCGATGAAGTGGTAGCTGCCTCCAAGGATGGCTCTCTGAAGGAGATCTTCGCCTCCGGCACTGCGGCGGTGATTTCTCCCATCGGCTGGCTGAACATTAAGGGCGAGGACATGCAGGTTGCCGACGGCAAGGTAGGCCCTGTTGCCCAGAAGCTGTACGACACTCTCTATGGCATGCAGACCGGCGTGGTAGAGGATGACATGGGCTGGACCTATCCTCTGGGCTTCTAAGATACCACGGGCAAAGGGTGACCAATTTCAGGTTGCTGTAGGATATCCTTTGAGGTGATCTCATGTATCAGCGTATTCGTGATCTGCGGGAAGACCGTGATTTGACACAGAAGCAAGTAGCCCAGCTGCTGGGTATGTCCCAGACCGGTTACTCCAAATATGAAACCGGGGAAAATGATATCCCCACTGCGGTTCTGATTAAACTTGCTGATTTTTATGAGACTACTACTGACTATCTTCTTGGCAGAACGGATAAGAAATAGTGTTGCCTTAAGTACGTTATGAATACCCACACGAAAAAGCAAGACACGCCAATAGGTGTGTCTTGCTTTTGGTTTTACAAAAAGGTATCATGCCAATGTAAACAAGCCCCCCGGCATAGCGTTAAAGATAATAGGTAATGGTATGTTGCACTTTGGAGGTGAAAATCGTTTAATAAGTAGGAAGTAAAAAATATTGCAGAGAAAGGAAGTAAAACAGAATGAAAATGCGTATGATCGGGGTTTTGCTGAGTATATGTCTGCTGCTGAGCGCATGTGAGGCCGAAATACATATGCAGCCCCAGGAAACCGTAACAACAGAGTCAACAGAGCAAACCCGGGAACAGGAGATCCAAAGTACACAATCTACTACACAACCTCAGGAAACACAGAAAGACACTGTGCCTGTAAAGTTTACAATGGGGGACGACTATTACCAGTACGGAAATATGCAGATCAATCTGCCCTCCGGAAATTTTCTGTACTACAACGGTGTGGTTGTTTTTCAAGCGGGGGCGAGTCCCACCCTTCGGGCCTATGACCTGACCACAGGGGAAGTGCGCCTTTTCTGCGTCCGGGAGGGTTGTGATCACAGTGGCGGCCAGTGCTTAGGTGCCAACCTTAATGGATTTCTGGAGCAGTACAGCGGCAAACTCTATACTCGGGATTCTGACTATGGTGTCAAGGTGCTGGACAATGGCAAATGGACAGAATTGGTAAATGATGCCTGGAGTTTCTGGCATGGCGCTGGAGACCTGTATGTGCTTGCCCGGAATCATGAAAAGCGTGAACTGCGTGTCTATGCCGGCGGAGAGGGAGAACCCAGGACGCTTCTGGAGGACTATAAGTATTACTGGAATGTGGTATTCGGCGATTATCTGTATGGTATAGACGAGAAAAAAGTGGTTCGGGTGGATCTGCATGGGGATAACAGCGCCGAGGAGGTTCTGCTGGAAGGCGTATTCTGCATGGTAGAGGGAAACCATATCTATTATGTGAATACGGGATGGAACGAGGATAGGTACTACTTGTATCGCTGCGACATGGACGGATCCAACAGCCAATTGCTGCTGGATAAACCCATTCTTCCGGCCAGTATGAATTTTGATGATGAGTACTTTTATTTCCGGCTGTATACGGATGGGGAGCTGTATGGGACTTTGGATTCCTATGACCTTTACCGTTTTCCCAAGGAAGATCCCGCACAGATAGAAAAGATCGTCACATTGCCAGCTTCTGTTTATCAGGTGTTTACGGTTCCGGGAACCGGTAAAATCTTTGTAACTACGGTTGCGGCTGAAGGTGAGGATAGACCCATCTACGTTATGGGAACCGATGGCAGCAATCCGACACGGTTGAAGATTCCGTGATATTGCAGTCAGGAACGGAAATGGATAGAGAGAGGAATGTGGGGAAACCGTTGGATAAGTTTGACCGTGAATTTATGCTGTGGCTTTATCAGCGGTATACTTCCTATCTGTTTTTTGCCGCGGGCAAGTTTGCGGATGGGCAATCGGACCGGGAGGATCTTGTCCATGACGCGCTGTTGCGGCTGATGAAGAATATACCGGTTTTGCGGAAGCTGGAAGAAAAGGCGCTTGCGGGTTATCTGTATCTGACCGTTCGGTCCGTCTGGCTGGACAGACCCACAAGGGAACAGGCGTTAACAGAGGACATTCTGGAGCATCTGGCGGGCCGTGACCCGGAGGAAGGGTATCTGGCAAAATGGGATACTGCGGTATTGAAACAGATATTACCGGAGCGGGACTGGTTTCTGCTCCACTGCAAGTACATCATCGGCTGTACCGATGCCGAGATCAGCGGCATCTTAGGTTGTGCCCCAGCCAGCGTTCGCACTATGCTGACCCGGGCCAGGCGTCGGGCCAAGGCTATCCTGGAGGGTAAGGAGGAATAAAACATGAACCATGAAACACAACATGAGGGTTTGGCAAAACTGGGAGAGGAGCTGCTGCGGGAATTTGACGCGGCCCAGACCCCGGTGGTATCCGTGGAATTTGACCGGAAATGCCAGAAGATGTTTTTCCCGGAAAGAAAGAAATCAGCTTGGTTGTTTGCCAGATGGGCTGTGCGGGCGGCTATTCTTGCCCTTGCGCTTGTGGGAGCAATGACTGTGCTGGTGCTGTCCATCGGTAGTTTGCGGAATGCGTTCGTTCAACTTACGGTGGCGTACCATACCCCAGAGAGGGAAGAAACTATGGCAGAATATAGGCAACTCAGCCATACCGCAACGGATAATGCGGCGTTTGCCGTGTATTATGACGGGGAGGACAGCTATCAGATCCGGTGGTCTAATGAATTTGGTCAGCGGGTTTACACGTTCTGTTCTCAAGACATGGATGAAGCGTTCTTCCACGATTTGGGCGCACAACTTGCCGTAACGGAGAAGTAATTATCTGGATACTGAAAAATCAGAAGCGGGCAGACCACAGGTCTGCCCGCTTAACAATTCACTTTCACAAAGGCTCACAGCCCCAAAAACCGCTCTGCGGTTTTGTGACCAATCTGATCGAATTGTTCCTCCGTCAGTTTTAGCCGCAGAAAACGCGCTGTCTCCTTAACAGGATCCCACAGGGGATAGTCTGTTCCGAAAGCCATTCGCTCAGCGCCGTAGATATTGATGAATTTTTCACCGATCCCATCCTCCATGAACATGAGAGAACTGGATACATCGAAAATGCACTCCTTGTCATAGAGCACCTCGTAAGCAGTCTCATACATGCTGTATCCGCCAAAATGGGCGGCGATCACCTGTAGTTTGGGGAACAATTCCAGTACCCGGCGCAGCCGGACAGGATGGGAAAAATCATAACGGGTATCCCCCATATGCAGAATCACCGGCAGTCTGCCTTGAATATGCTCGTAGACTGGCAACAGGCGTGGATCATCAATGGCGAAGGCCTGGATATCCGGGTGCATTTTGATGCCCTTAAGACCCTTGTCCATAATATACTGGGTCTCCTGGATGATATTCTCCATTTCCGCGTGGAGAGTGCCGAAGCCAATAAACCGGGGCTGTGCAACGGCTTGGTCGAGAATAAAGTTGTTGATATGATTTACCTTGTCCGGCTTCACCGCCACCGGCAGGATCACAAAACGGTCGATGCCTGCCCGATTGCCTGCTTCCAGCAGGGTGTCTGTGGTGCCGTCCATAGCCTCCGTGCCAAGCTGGTAAAAATCCCGGATACTGTCAGCTGCTTTCCGGGCAATGGGGGCAGGGTATACATGGGTATGAATGTCGATGAGTTCCATGGGGGTCGCCTCTGATGGTCAAAAATTAAGTTCGTTCCCCTCTAGAGAGGGCGAAAATTCCAGAACATTATAGCACCCTGTAACAGAATATGCAACATTGTAAATAAAAAGGCTGCGGCATCCTGCAAAATGTGGGATACCGCAGCCTTTTGGCTATTTTCCTGAGGATTCGGGTGGGGTGGAGGGTTGTGTATGCGTTTGTATCTTTCTTTCGTCTCCGAAATCCTTGCCGTCCGTTTCTTCACAAGGCACAAAAGGGAGTGTAGATTTTTCTTCCCACGGCCCAATCAGAAAATTGTGGAGAGGACCCAGATGGTGTACAGGATAGTCCCATAACCGTTTCATTGCCGCACCTCCCTTACACAATACCCTGGAGCAGTATGGCGTCAACCACTTTTTCAAAACCGGCAATGTTGGCACCGGCAACGTAATTTCCCTGCATGCCGTATTTTCTCGCAGCATCGTCCACGTGGTGGAAAATATCCACCATAATTCCTCTCAGCCGTGCGTCCACCTTTTCAAAGGTCCAGCTCCGGCGCTCGCTGTTTTGGGACATTTCCAGGGCGGAGGTAGCCACGCCACCGGCGTTTGCCGCCTTTCCTGGCAGAAACAGTACACTTGCCTGCTGCAGGTAAGCGGTGGCGTCCAGTGTTGTGGGCATGTTAGCGCCTTCGGCAACGGCAATCACACCGTTTGCCACCAGCTTTTTGGCGTCTTCCAGTGTCAGCTCATTTTGGGTGGCACAGGGCAGCGCCACGTCTGCCGGCACACTCCACACGCCCTTGCCGGGATGGTACTGGGAATGGGGACGGAATATTTGGTATTGGGAAAGCCGTTCCCGGTTTTTCTCCTTAATCTGCTTGAGCGCGGCAAGATCAATTCCCTCAGGGTCGTAGACCCAGCCTGTGGAGTCAGACACAGTGACCACCTTTGCTCCCAACTCCTGGGCTTTCTGAATGGCGTAAATGGCCACGTTTCCGGAGCCGGATACTGCTACGGTTTTTCCTGCCAGGTCATGCCCATTACAGCGCAGCATCTCCTGGGTGATATACAGCAGGCCAAAACCGGTAGCCTCTGTTCTTGCCAGTGAGCCGCCGTAGGAGAGTCCCTTGCCGGTGAGCACTCCCTCAAAAAGACCCCGGATACGCTTATATTGGCCGTACATATAACCAATTTCTCGGGCACCGGTGCCGATATCCCCGGCGGGCACATCGGTGTCAGCGCCGATGTGCCGGTAAAGCTCTGTCATAAAGCTCTGGCAGAAGGCCATGACCTCCCGGTCGGATTTTCCCTTGGGGTCAAAATCCGAACCACCCTTGCCGCCGCCTATGGGCAGGCCGGTCAGGGAGTTTTTGAAAATCTGCTCGAAGCCAAGAAATTTAATAATACCCAAATTTACAGAGGGGTGCAGACGGATGCCGCCTTTATAGGGGCCAATGGCACTGCTGAACTGGACACGGTAACCGGTGTTTACATGGGTCTGACCCCGGTCATCTACCCAGGGTACCCGGAATTTGATCTGCCGTTCCGGATTGACCAGACGCTCCAGCACAGCCTCCCGGCGGTATTTTTCTTCATTGGCCTCCACCACCGGCCGCAGGGACTGCAGAACCTCCTGCACTGCCTGGTGAAATTCCGGCTCCGCGGGATTTTCCGCAATGACCCGCTGAATTACCTCATCAATATAAGCCATGGTTATTCTCTCCTTTCTTTCAAGAAAAGGAAATGGCGTCCTCAAGGGGTGCGCCCTCAAAGACACCTTTGCCTCTATCCCATTTTATCCCAAGTTTCGCATTTTGCTAATACCCTGCCGAATGTTCAACTGTTGGGGATTTAACAGGAAAAGCTGTCCCCGCGGGATAAGTCCTTTTTGAAATAGCTTTGCATTTTTGTGGCGTTTTATTACAAACTTTGCACAAAAACAGAAGGTAAATTTCGTCAAAATATATCCGTAAAACGATACAAAAATCAATAAACTTATTGGTTTGTTGAACTTAAAGTGTAAATATTGACTTGTAAAATATTTACGTGCTATTTTATAACCGCAAGGCCGTGTACCCAGTGCTTTAAAAAGACGGTGTATGTGCCTTGTGTCATTGTGTTTATAAAGGGAGTGAAGAATTTGGTAGGGACGATTCCAAAACTGGGGTTTGTTGCCATGGCCCTTCCGGGATACTTTATGGGCGAGGAAATGTGTGAGGATAAACGCCTTGAGGGTATTGCCGCCCTGGAGAAGGCCGGCTATCAGCTGAGCGCTGCCCCGGCGGTATACTCTCCGGACGACGCTTTTTCCGCCGGCATTATGCTCAGGAACGAGAATGTGGACTGCCTTGTGGTGCTGCTTACCACATTTGTGGCGGATTACTTTGTGACAGAGCTGGCCAAGGCCTGCAACAAGCCAGTGTTCCTGTGGGCGCCGGACAGGGAGGTCACGTGTATAACCATGGTCTGCACCCCTTTGATTACCGCATCGCTGAAGAATCTGGGCAGGGACTGTTGTGTGGTGAGCGGGGAGCTGAACGATGAATACTGCATTGAGCAGCTTTACAGGTATAGCAAAGCAGCTATGCTGAAAAACCGCCTGCGGGGTGCGAGAATCGGTTACAGCGGTCATAAGCCGGAGATCATGTATTCCATGGCTGCCAATGAGTACCTGCTGGATCAGAAACTGGGTGTGACGGTGGTGAATCTGCCCATTGAGGATTTCTACAAAGAGGCGGAGAAACAGGATCCGGAGCAAATCCGACAGAAGTGGGAATCTATGCGGGGCTGCTTTGGATGCGTGGATGTGCGTCCGGAGGACGGGCTGCTGTCTATCCGGTATTATCTGGCTGCCCGGGCACAGGTAGAAGCAAAACACCTGCAAGCCTATTCCCTTAACTGCTTTCCCAATCTGAAGGCGAAAATCTGCCTTGGAATCGCCATGCTCAATGATGCCCGTATTGGCGCGGGCTGCGAAGGAGATATTCATGCCTCCATACTGATGACTATGGTGGGGTGGTTGTCCGGACAGGCAGCCTTCAACGGCGATTTCCTGCAGCTTACTCCGAAGGATAACATTATCACATTTTCCCATTGCGGTGCGGGCGCTCTGTCTTTGGCAGGTTGTCACCAAAATATCCGCCTGCAGCGGTCTATTGAGACCAACGACGGTTTAAGCGTGTTCTACGAAACACAGATGCCCGGGACAGTGACCCTTGTGAACCTTATGAATGGTGGAGATCATCTGCGGCTGAGTGTGATGCGGGCCCAGAGTGTGGCAGACCCCTCCGGCTATGAGGGAAATCCGTTGGCGCTGCGGTTCGATGGGGACGTGCGGACCGTGCCGGATATTCTGGCACAGGCCGGTGCGGGCCACCACTGGGTGGGACTCCAGGGTGACTGGGTAGAGCAATTCAGGCTTTTTGCCCGTATGACGGGTTTAAAGTATACATATTTAAGTCCGAAAAAGCAGTAAACAATTCAATTTAGGAGGATATTATCATGGCAGAAATGCGTACTGCAACCACTAAGAGCGACGAGTATATTCAGTCCTTTGAGATCGTGGGCGGCGGCAAGTCCGGCGACCTGATCTCCAAGCGTCTGGAGTTGGGTGAACTGAAGGTGGGCCTGCTGGCTACCGGTTACTTTGAGTTCTTCCGTATGTATCCCGGCCTGGGCGACAAGGTCAAGGCAAACATGGACCACATTGCCGAAATGCTGGCCCCCACTGCAACCTGGTTTACCCCGGGTTTATTCAGACGCTGGATGACTCCAACGATGCTGGTATTCTGTTCCGTAAGGAATGTGTGGACGTGCTGATCGTTGCTGAAGGTACCTACACCACCGACTACCTGGTACATCAGGCTCTGTTGCACGTGCCTGAAAGCACCCCCCTGCTGCTGTTCGCTTCCCAGGAGCGGAACACCATCAACTATGAGGAAGGCTATGCGGGCGCATGCCGTAACTCCGGTCCTATGGGTGTTACCCAGGTTGGTTGTGGTCTGAACAAGATGAAGCGCTTCATGCCCTACGAAGTGGTGGTTGGCTGCATCGACGATCCTGACGTTCAGGAAGACATTATGCGCTGGATCAAGGTCCGTAAGACCATCCGTGACCTGCACTTCTGGAACATCGGTCTCATTGGCCACATCCTGCGTGGTATGTATGATTTCCAGTACGACAAGACCGACATCAACGGCAAGCTGGGACTCCATATCATGGACATCGACATCAAGCACCTGCGTAAGATCTTTGATGGTATTGATCCTCAGGATGAGCGATCTGATTGAGACCTACAAGCTGGATGGTCTGGCTCTGCTGGGTCAGCACTTCATCGAGCCCGAGTTCAAGACCACCTCTTACCTGGGTCTTGCCAACATCCTGAAGAAGGACCAGGCAATCTGTGTTACCGAAGGAGATATCCTTGGCCTGATCATCTGCAAGGTTATGAAGGACATGAGCGGCGGCATCACTCCCTTCTTCGGTGAGTGGGAAGAAATCGACACCGAGCTGAACGCTGTCTGCCTGTTGGGCCACGGTTTTGTAGATCCCAGATCCACCCGTAAGGACCGCAAGGTCAAGCTGGGTATGGCTTGCGAAGAGTGGGGCTGGGAAGGAAAGGCGCCCGGTCTGGAAGCAAGCTTTGGCCCTGGTCCTGTAACCCTGTGCCACATCATCAGCCATTCCGGTGACTGGAAGATGTTCATCAGCGAGGGCGTTATCCCCGATACCAAGCTCTTGGACGTTGCTGAGTCTACCTGCATCGTGAAGGTTGACAAGCCCGTGCGTGAGTACTACAAGCATGTCATCCAGAATGGCTTTGCCCACCATGCAATCGCATGCCCCGCATATATCGGCAAGGATCTGAAGCTGTTTGCTGAGCAGTTGGGCATTGAGGTTGTTGAACTGTAAGAGTTTTATCCTTTTTATAAAAAATGTATGAAAGGAATCCGTGTCTATGAAAACGGTTGCGAATAAGGAACTGCTGATGGCTGCCGACTTTGCCGGCTGCCCGCTGAAGAATGTTGTGAAGGCGCACTTAGAGGGTAAGGGTTGGAAGATCACCGATATTGGTGTGCAGAACCCGGATGATCCCGAAGATCCTAAGCTGATGTTCCACCGTATTGGCCTGCGGGTGGGTTCTATGATTACAGAAAAGGAATTTGAGCGGGCTATGATCTTCTGCGGCACCGGTATGGGAATCCACATTGCTGCCTCCAAATGCCCCGGCGTTCATGCCGGTGTGGTGGAGAGCGTTCCTGCTGCCCGTCGCGCGATCACCGGAAACGGTGTGAATGTGTTGGCAATGGGTGCTTTCTATGTGGCACCGGAGATGGGTAAGGCCATCGCGGATGCCTACCTCAGTGCGTCCCTGGGGAGTGACTATACCTGGTGGCCCAACTTCTATGAGTTTCACAAGCTGGCGATGGACGAGCTGGATGCTTTTGACTACCAGCAGTACAAAGCCAACGGCTTCCAGGTTAACGAACTGGGATATTATCCCCTGTGCCTGATGGACAAGCCGGAAGACCAGTAACCGAAAGGGAGCCAATTTTGGCGCCCTTTCTTAACAAACCCCAAGGAAAAGTGACTCCCGGTGTTGCGGTACAGGCAGATTTATGGTATGTTAGATTATATTTGTAAAGCAGGTGGGGGCAGTATGGCAAATATCAAAGATGTGGCAAGGCTGGCGGGGGTATCCGTTTCCACCGTGTCCAATATCCTTAACCAGAAAATCTCTGTGTCCCAGGAATTGCACCAGCGGGTGATCCAGGCCATGCGGGAGTTGGACTATCATCCCAATTTCCTTGCCATGAACCTGCGGAAAAAGAGCATTAATTTTATCGGTGTCATCGTCAGCTCTCTTTCAGGACATTATCACCAGATCTATGACGGCATCAACCAGGTGGCCCGTGAGGCCAGATGCCAGCCTATTTTAAAGATCGCCAAAAGTCCCAAAGAGGAGCACCGGCAGATAGAAGAACTGCTGCAGCTGAATGTCAGCGGTATCATTATTATTTCCTCCAATCTGGACCGGGGACTGATCCAGCACTATACTGACGCGGGCATCCCTGTGGTGTTTGCGGATTTCTATCCTTCAGACAGTGAGCATAACACGGTGCGGTTTGACAATTACCATATTGTCCGGGGATTGACCCAGACGCTGATGGCTGGGGGTAAGCGGACCGCGCTGATCACCGGCAACAGTTTCCTTGGCTCGGAGGAGGATTGTATCCGGGCGTATTTGGAGAGCCTGGACCCGGCGGTACAGCGGGGGGGGAATCCTGTTCCAGACGGAGTTTGGCAAAGAGAGCGCTTTTTCCGGACTGATGAACTTTATCTGCTCCATGGAACGGGTTCCGGAGAGCATCATTGTTTCCAGCGCCAATCTGGCCAAAATCGTGTCAGAGGTGTGCAGCCTGCTGAAAATGGAGGGCATTGGTATTTATGCCCTTTCCGGCGACAGTTGGTACAGCCACCGGGGGGACAGTATTTTCTACCTACGCAGAAAAGCTATTCTGTGCGGTATGGAAGCCGCTCAACTGCTGCTGCGCAATATTAAAAACCCCATTACCTTTGATACCAGGCAGATCACCGTGGAGCTGCACGACAAGAACCTGGAGGAGCCGAATTACAGTTGCCTCCAGCAGCACAAGCCTGGGGAACTGAAGCTTTTAATGTTAAAGTCCAACATCAGCGACGCGGTGGAAAAACTGTCCAGAAACTTTTCCGCTAACACAGGTATCCAAATCAGTGTTACCACAGCCAGCCAGCAGGAACTGGAGCGGATTATTCGCAGTGACGCCAAAAACAAAACCAGTGAATACGACATTATTATGGCGGATATGCACTGGATGCAGCAGCTCAAGCAGGAGCATATTTTCCGCCGGCTTAATGACCTGCTGACTATGGATTCCATCATGCCCCGGTATGTGCGGGAGGTGCGCAATTACATCCTCTCAGAAGCTGATGGTGAGGATATCTATGCACTGCCCATTCTGGTGGGTCACCAGATGCTGGCTTACCGCAGTGATCTTTTCGATGATCCCCTTTTGAAGAAAAAGCTGTATCTGAAATACGGTGTGGAGCTGCAGGTGCCCCGTACCTGGAATGAGTTTAATCTCATTGCCAAATTCTTCACCCGGCAGCAGAACCCGGAGTCCCCGGTGGAGTATGGAACATGCCTGGTGGGTCAGAAGAATAATGGTATCTTGTCGGAATTCCTGCCCAGATAGTGGTCCTTTGGGGGCTGTTTTCTGGACCGGGGAAGGCTGGATCTTGCATCGGTGGCCAATTTAAAGGCGGTAAAGAACCTACGGGAGAGCTTCCAATGTTCCTACCCGGATTGCGGGGATTTCATGGAGGAGGAGCAGATCCAGGCGTTCTCCCAGGGGAATATTGCCATGATTTGCACTTATAATGTGCATTTACAGGACAATCTGAATTTCTCCGAGGGCAATGTTCAGTTTGCTAAGCTGCCTGGCAGCCAGGCGCTCATCGGCGGTTGGATGCTGGGAATCAGCGCATACTCAAAAAATCCATCTGCCTGCGCCGAATTCCTGAAATGGGAAATCTGCGATAAAATATCTATCCACAGTGCCTTGCTGGGGCAGGTCAGTCCCTTTAAAAATGTGTTTTTTGACAAGGAACTGCTGGGGATCTATCCGTTGATGAAGGTTGCAAATGAAAAAACAGTTACCCTTCGTGGCAAGGAACTGTGTGCTCCGGACTTCCATAGCAGCAGCGTTCAGGTACAGCTGGAACAGGCCTTCTCCCAGGGCTTGTGGGATGTGCTGGGAGAGAATGTTTCTCCGGAAGCTATGCTGCGGCAGCTTCAGGAGGTGTATGGGGATCTGTTTGAGAAGTAAGGCTGCTTTTCTGCCGTCAGCATAGCCTGCCGGACAACTGCATATAAATGGGTTCGATTCCCTGCCCCTTTAGAACAAAAGACAGAACACCCAAATGGGCGTTCTGTCTTTTATGCCTAAGAACAGTATAAAGGTGCATAAATGTAGGTATGAAAAGCGAAAAGGTGCGCAAATGTGTTAAAACCTGCCCCAATCTCGAAGTGTCTCTCTGAAATAAGAAGCCTTATATTCTGTAAGGAGGGGCTCTATATTTACAAAAGATACAAAGTATTCCATCTGCTTGCACCAATCTATCACAACCTGATCCGTTGGAAAATCCGGAGGACTTGTCAGGCATATAACCGTACCGTTTTTACTTCCGTAATTTTCTATATATCCAAATGCCGAAAGGCTGTCTGTTAAGGCAAACGGGCTATGAAATACAAAACCAAACTCTTTTGCTGCTAACTCGAATTTCTTACGCGCGATATTGAATTCCGTTTCAGAGATCATGTAGCACCTCCTGTTTAAATGTATTTAAATATTATACCATGAATATTTACAATCAACAACATTTAGTGAAGTTTGGGCGACGCCCAAGTGAAGTAGCGGCGATACCGCTGTGAAGTATCGTGCTCACGCACGAAGTGAAGTTAAGTGCGCTACTCACTTCCGCAGAAACTTCACTGCGTTAGCAACTTCACGATGCATCAGCATCGCTTCGCGCGCCGACAGGCGCACTTAGTTCGAAAAAGACCACATTTGTCTATCAGACAAATTTGGTCTTTTTCGTGGAGCAGGGTACGGGAGTCGAACCCGCCTTCACGGCTTGGGAAGCCGTTGTATTACCGATATACGAACCCTGCGCAGGTGAGGGTATTATATCAAAGCTGCTTGAAAAATTCAAGACCTATTTGTCGAAGATGTGGAATTCTTCTTTGGCATGTGATATACTGGATCACAAAGGAGGCGGTGCTATGGCGGAGTATGAACTGGTCAGAGAAATCAAAAATCTATGCCCCAACAACCAAATGCGGGATATCTTTTTTGAAGAGGTGCAGACAGACGATCCCCAGGCTTATGTCCGGCAGATGCTCAACGGCAGAACTGTGGAGTTATCCCGGGAGGATGGCACCGGCGGTGTGATTATCATTCATGCCACAGTAGACGGGCTGCATCAGAAATTTATCTTTACCCCGGTATAATTCTTCTGTAAAAAAATTATCCATTCCGGGAAAACAGGTTGAATTTCTTCCTTTTTTGTGTTATGATACCGTTGTATCGATATGGGCGGAGTATGCCCATTGCACCAACAAGGAGAATGAACATGGCAACACCTTATACCATTGCAGTTGCCGGCAAGGGCGGTGTGGGTAAGACCACTACCTGCGGCATGCTGATAGATTATCTTTGCGGCAAGAACAAGGGTCCCGTTCTGGTGGTGGATGCGGATGCCAATTCCAACCTGAATGAGGTTCTGGGCGTCGAGATGGAGACAAGCCTTGGGGCAATCCGTGAGGAGCTGGCTCAGGCGGAGCTGAAGGGCACCATTCCCGCCGGTATGACAAAGGCGGACTATGCTGATTTCAAATTCAACACAGCCCTGATCGAGGAAGATGACTTTGACATGCTGGTCATGGGCCGCACTCAGGGCAAGGGCTGCTACTGCTTTGTCAACGGGCTGCTCAAGACCCAGATGGACAAGTACGCCAGGAATTACCAATATATCGTTATGGATAACGAAGCCGGTCTGGAGCATGTGGCCAGAGGAACCCTTCCCAAGGTGGATATGATGCTGCTGGTGTCCGACTGTTCCCGCCGGGGCATCCAGGCGGCAGCCCGTGTGGCGGAAATGATTGAGGAAATGGAGCTTAATCCCGGAGTCCTTGGGCTGATCGTCAACCGGGCGCCGGGCGGCGTGCTGGAGGCCGGTGTGCAGGAGGAAATCCAGAAACACGGCCTGAACCTGCTGGGTGTGCTGCCCCAGGATGAGGGCGTATACCGCTGCGATTGCGACGGTGAGCCGTCCGCAAAATTGCCCCAGAGCAATCCTGTCAAGGTAGCCCTGAAGGGTATTTTGGAAAAGCTGGGCCTGTAACAAAGGATTCAAACTGAATACGGCAAGTCCGGTTTCAGTTTAAATTATATTTATAAACCATTTTTTTAAGGGGGATATTTATCATGTCTTTCGTACCTAAGACGCAGCCTTACAGCGGCAAGATCAATGCCGTTACTCTGGGCACCGGCGACGCGGCAATCGTCCTCGGCGGTCAGAATGTGCTGCCCTTCTACACCTTCGATGCAGCCATCGAGAACGCACCCAAGGTCGGTGTGGAAGTTTCCGATGTGGCTGACAGCTGGGATGTTCCCGGTCTCGTAGAGTTCTACGCCGGCTGCACCACTATGGCTGAGCGGGCAAAGAAGGCAGAAGAACTGCCCGGCTGCGATTTCATCGCGCTGAACTTCGTGGCTGCCGATCCCAACGGCGCAAACCGCTCTGTTGAGGACTGCGTTGCTGACGCCAAAGCTGTTGCTGAGGCAGTTGCAAAGCCCATCGTTGTTCTGGGCTGCAAGAACGTGGAAAAGGACGCCGAACTGTTCACTAAGATGGCTGAGGCGCTGGCCGGTAAGAACGTTCTGTTCATGTCCGCTAAGAACGAAAACTACAAGACTGTAGGCGCTTCCGTAGTTCTGGCCAGCGGCCAGAAGGTCGGCGCTGAGACCGCTGACGACATCAACCTGGCTAAGCAGCTGAACATCATGATGAAGGGCATGGGCATCGATCCCCAGAACATCGTCATGAACATCGGTACCGCAGCTGTGGGTTACGGCTACGAGTACGCAGCTTCCACTCTGGATCGTATCCGTCTGGCTGCTTTGCAGCAGTCCGATGCTGACCTGCAGATGCCTATCCTGGCTACCGTCTGCAACGATACCTGGGGCGTTAAGGAATCCACCGCTTCTGAAGAAGATG